>CAZTQW010000017.1:0-2696 GCA_964616255.1 uncultured Candidatus Saccharibacteria bacterium | reverse complement strand
AAGAGGGAGACACAAGACAAGAGACCCTGACTCCAGCCTGGACTGCCTGGATTCTGAGGTTTATAAATTTAGTGTTCAACAAAAGTAACGATAATTTTGTATAAAATTTTTATTCACTAAAATTTTTTACCTCTGTTAATATTTTAATTTTATAAAAGAATCACTCTTATGCTTGTTAAATTTTCAAATTTTTTGTTACACTGGCAGTCATATTAAATTAATTGCGAGGAATCTAATGAAGAAAATTCCAATTTTATTATCAACATTAACTCTGACAACTAGCGCGGCTCTGCTGACAAGATCTATGACCGCTTTAGCTAATGGTGTAGCAGAAGGTACGGGTATTTCGTTACGCGATACAGCATTTGAAGCTCCGCAAACTGCAGAGGATACCATCTATACAGAGAGAAATATCTACGATAACAGGGTAGAAGTTTATGTCAATCCATTAAAAAATGAAATGACATTTAATTTTGACCAACTAGGCGACGACTGGGTGCGTAGAATAGTTTTAGTGCAACACAATTACGAAGAGGGAGTCTTAGAGAGTGAAGCTGATGAGCGCATGAAAACTCTGGGCATAGACGATTATATCGACTGGGCGACTAAGGTAGATGACTGGGATAATAATTTGACTGGGCGGTACCCGTTTCGTCCTAGTAGTCACGATCTTAGGTTAGAAAGATATGTCTCTAACACTTTGCAGTCTGGACGCCCAAATTTCTTTTACTATGCCGTGCAATTTTGGCATCGTAGTACAGGTGAGAATGGGGAAAATGTCTGGGATAATTCTTATTGGATAAGAGGAAAGATAGATTTGCGCAATTGCGTACGTTCATCAGTCTTGACTTCTTCGGTAATGACTTGCGTAGCCGATCAAAAAATAAATGGTGAGCCTTATAAATTTGTTTTGTCGAGGAATAACACCTTAGTCCTGATGCCGGTTGAAAAAATTCCGACTTGGGACGAGGAATGGCAGGAAATCATATTGAAACGACATAAACAGGTAACTGATGATGTAAAAATTTTACACAGAGATGTCTTGACCGGAATGAAATTAATCGAAAGCTATAAGGTGGAGATCGAAAAAATCAGGACGATTATGTCAAAATCTAATTCGAATGCCGATCGACTTTATGAATTAACGCGGGCTGAAAAACAGATTGAAGAAGTGAAAGATTTTTACGAACAGTTAGCTAGTTCAGGCTCTGATAGTGATGAAATGGAGGCTTTACAATCTGAAAATATCGAATTAAAGAAGAAAATTGAAACTCTAGAGGCTAATTTTGCCAAAACTAATCAAGAAAAGCAGGCTTTAGAGGCGAATTTAGATGAAAGTAAGAGGGAACTCGCGGATATGGTAGGTCAAAATACACTATTAAGGCAGGAAAATAGCAATTTACGTAAGCAAATTGCTGAATTTGATCAAACTGGCCAGGAGGACCTTTTGGGCGAGAATGAAAGTCTAAGGCAGCAAAATCAGACCTTGAGAGGGGAACTTAAACAGAGCGAAGCGGTTCATCAGGAGGAAATGAGTAGATTACAAAATGAGATTGCAGAAAAAGTGAAAGTTTTAGAATCAGAGAAACAAAGTTTGGCTGAGGCTCGTCGTTCTTCGGATATAGCAAATCTAACACCGAATAAGGGGGTGGTGCGAGAAACAGAAAAAAATGAACCTAAAACTGAGATATCGGAGGAAGTGATTTCTGATGATGAGATGCCCGATGTGGTCCCAGAGGTAGTTGACGTGCCGAACTTGGGAGCAGTAGAGACAAAATCTTGGTTGTGGTGGTTAATTTTGCCGCTCATGGGTATCTTAATGCTAGGTATAGCTATAAGACAGATGTTTTTTAAAAAGCATTAAATAGTATAATTGATAGTTTTTATGCTATAATCAGGGGTATGGAATGCTTGTACACTTTGATTGCGTTTAGTCTTGGTTTTATCATTGCTCAGGTTTGGAAGTTAGTATCAGGCTTGGTGACGGGAAAGGAAGAAAATAAAGTTCTAGATTTTAGGACGGCGGTGGGCTATTTTTCCCGGTCGGGAGGTATGCCATCTGGGCACACAGCTAGTCTCACGGCAGCTGCTGTATATTTAGGCATGACTAACGGATTTGGATCGGGTCTGTTTGCTCTAGCTCTCTGTATATGGCTGATTGTGGTTTATGATGCGATTCATGTGCGTCATGCTGTGGGTGAACAGGGTGAGGCTTTGAATAAGCTACTTAAACAAGCCAAAATGAAGGAATTGCCGGTGGAATATGGTCATACTTTGATACAGGTGGTGGTTGGGGCTTTGATTGGTATTGGAGTGGGTCTGTTGGTATTTTGGTTGACCGCGGGCATGGCTTGGTGAAAGGATTTTTGGGCTATTTTGAAAACTAACAGAGAAGACGAGAAAATCTACGAAAAAAGTCAAAAAAAGTGCAGAAAAACTCTTGACATATCTAATAAGGTGAGATAAGATAGGGATAGCCTAAGAACTGCGGGGGCTACGAAACGGGGGATAAGTTGAGTTTTCTTAGTGAAGTTGATTAACAATTTAGTTGTGCAATTATGGTTTGTATTTTATGTCGGAGTTTATACTTTGGCATTTTGCAGACTTATCATCGTCAGTCTTTTATATGAACTTTGGTTCAAAACTTTAATGGAGAGTTTGATCCTGGCTCAGGATGAATGCTGGCGGCGTGCCTA
>CAZTQW010000016.1:0-3186 GCA_964616255.1 uncultured Candidatus Saccharibacteria bacterium | reverse complement strand
GACCTCTAAATTATCAGTTTAGCGCTCTAACCAGCTGAGCTATATCCCCAACACCTCCATTTTACTCTATATTTAACCAAAAATCAAGCATCTTTTCGCACGAACTCCCTCCCGCCTAGGGACGAAAGCTACCGTAAGTCCACCCCTTCTGCAATTTTACTCCCCTTGCCTGTGCCAGCTGCGATACTGTCACAATTGTATACCCTGCCGCCCTCAAATCATCAATAATACCCGCCACCGCATCCACCGTGGTCGCATGAATATCATGCATCAAGATTATCGCCCCGTCAAACACCCCGGCCAATGCTCGCCGTCTTACCTCCGGCGCATTACGATAGCGCCAATCCTCGGTATCCACCGTCCAGAGAATCATCGGCTGGCCCACTTGCGCCCGCACTGCGTCATTCACCGCCCCATACGGTGGCCGGAGCAAAATCGGACCCGTTCCCCCTGTTACCTCCTGAAAAATCTCATTCATTCGCTGCACTTCCCATTGGATACTAGAAGCGGCCGTTTGAACCAAATTCGCATGAGTCACAGTATGACTACCCACCTCGTGACCCGCTGCCAGCTCAGCCCTTAAAAGATCCGGGGATTTTAGCACCATATTGCCCAAAACAAAAAAAGTCACCCGAACCTGCTTTTCCGCTAAAATATCTAGCAGCCGCCAAGTCGTCGCCCCCGAAGGTCCATCGTCAAAGGTCAAAGCTACCAACTTCGTCCCTCCCTCTGGGATCGTTGCCTCAGGAATAGCCTTCTCTGCCGGCTCAGCCTCCACCGTCGCCCCCACCTCTTCTGAAGGCTGTAATTCCTCACTCTTAGTGTCCTGATCGCCCAAAACCGCCTCCGGAGTATCCCCGCTTGAAGCCCCCGTACCCACAATCTGGCTCTCCACAAACCTCCCCACTATCACTGCCATCGCTGCAATCAAGGCAACTAGTAGAATCACTTTTAACCATGGTAGCTTGATATTTATCTTATGTAATAACGATGATCTTTTCTGCGCTACTCCAGTCTCCGCCAACAGTTTCAGATCGGCATCTGAAGCCAAATCTGCCGCTGCATCGTATTCAACCGATTCCGGCTCAGTAGACTCCGGCTCTCCCTCCTCATCAGGAGTATCATCAGGAACACCGTCAAGAGCATCACCAGATTGTTCCACGTCTTGGGACTTTTCTTCAGGAACAAAATTCTTATTACCTAGCTCAACGATAACTCCACCCTGTTCCGTCTCTGAAACTACCTCTGGCTTATGGGGCTCTGAAGCCGCCTCAGCTAGATCTTCCTCGTCAAACTCTACCACTTCAGCAGCCTGCTCTGCCTGCTCTACTTCTTTTAGAAAATCCTTTTCCCAGGGGTCAGTCTTTGGCTTAACGGGACTTTTGGCCTTAACGGCATCCTTAGTAGGAGTCTGCAAACCCTTACTGAGTTGAGCCGACTTCTTAAACTGTTTAGACCGTTGAGCCCTTCGCCTTGATTTTTTTGACTTTTTTGACATGTTATTTTTCCCCTTTCCCTAAAACACATTGCCTGGCCCATTCGTACATCGCAATACCAGCCGCGACCCCCACATTCACCGATCTAGTAGAGCCAAAACTCTCAATTTCTCGTACATCATTCGCACATTCTAGAGCTTCGCTAGTCAAACCATTCCCTTCACTACCAAACAACAAAGTCGTATTCGCACGGAAAACCTTCTCTCCCAAAGGTTTTGCCCGCTCGGTGTGATTTTCGATCGCGACCAGCTCTTGATTACGAGAGTGCTGATCCTCCACAAAACTCTGTAAATCCGGCCAATATATCACTTCTAAATATTTATCTGTACACATTGCTCCTCGTCGATTGTATTTGTGCCGACCAATTATGTGTAGACGTTTGACATTAAAATTATTCGCACTTCGTACAATCGTCCCCGCGTTAAAGTCATGTTCCACATTTTCAATCGCAACCTCCAGAAGGTTGCGATGCTCGTCTAGAGCACAAAAAACCTCCTCATTGGTCAAACCTTTATATTCATCTTGTAGATTTCGTGTATCTGTGTTTGGATTCATCAACCTAATTATAGCACATATCCCCGCACTATGTCGGGGATATAGAATACTATGTTATACCGATCCCATCTTAGCTTCCCAAGTATCAGTCGGGCCAAGATATTTAATAAAATCCTGATGCAAGCGGCAGAGCTGCGCTCGCTGTGGCAATCCTACCCCACAAGATGCCGCAACCAATGTAAGCAACTTCAGAAGCTCCTCATCGTTATATTTGGGCCTCCGACCCCGTTTGCCTGTTCCAGAACTAGAAGCCTCCTGGGGCTCAGGCTCAATCTTAGGAATTTCCGTTGGGCTCGTCGAGATTTCACACTCTCTCACAAATATGATTTCGCCCAAGATAGCTTCAAATCGACGTTTTAGCTCCGTCTCAATCCTTATCCTTATCCAACCCTGTTGTTTACCCAAAACCGCCAATAATTCATCAGCCTTAACCAGATTATACTTCTGTAAATTGCGTCGACTGGGAACTCGGCCCAATTCCTGACAATAATCCAGCAGTATGGTCTATAATTCATCTTCTGTATGCAGCCAATTTTGTTGTGTCTTTTTCGCCATATTAGCACCCCCATTTCTCAGTATAATTAAAGAGCTACCAGACTAAGTATAATTAATTCTCTGCCAAAACTCAATCCTAAACTCTCGTCCGTAGCGGGTGGATTAACCTTGGTAATAGCGCTTTGAGTCGCTTCGGCAACCGTGGCATCGGTTGGTCGAGTAGCGCGATAGCTTATTCTTCTCCTACCTCCGCTTATGCTTACGACCTCTACTTCACTGCCTCTGATGTTGTCCCGTCGTACGGCTACAACTATCGTTGGTTCAGTCACCCCGTCCGCTGTTTGGTATACTAATACATCAAAATCTAATGTTTCGTTATCTGACCAGCAATCTACATGCTACCAATTATATCGCTCCACCATGCATCAAAAAACCACCTTCTCAGGCGGTTTCCCTTAACAACTTAGTTGTGCAATTCATCGACAATCATAAAAGCTTTCTTGAGTCTGGAATATTCCAGTCATAGTATCCCAAGCTTCCGAACACTATCTCAATCAACCTAGCTACAAGCTATATCACTATAACTTGCGCATCAAACTCCCTAGAAAGGAGGTAATCCATCGACACGTTCTCGTACCGA
>CAZTQW010000015.1:0-7982 GCA_964616255.1 uncultured Candidatus Saccharibacteria bacterium | reverse complement strand
TCAAACGTCTTAAAGACATTAACTCCTACAAAGGTGTCCGCCACAAAGCTGGTCTCCCAGTCAACGGTCAACGCACCCGCACGAACGCACGTACGCGTAAGGGTAAAGCTATCGCTGTCGGTGGTGCACAACCAAAAGCAGCAAGTAAGACTTAGGATATAGGAGTATAATTATGTCAGAAGAGATTGAAAAAAATCTAGATGCTCCTGTTCAAGAGGAGCAAGTTACAAAAATCAAGGCTAAAGGCAAGAAAAACAAACGTGTAGTGACTGCTGGTCAATTACATATTCAAGCCACCTTTAACAACACTATTATTACAGTCACCGACAAGAACGGCGGCGCGCTTGCTGCTAGCTCAGCTGGTGCTAATGGTTTTCGGGGTAGCAAAAAGGGCACTGCTTATGCTGCACAAATCGCAGCGGAAAAGGCTCTTGAGACCGCAAAACGCGAACATGGTCTAAATAGTGTTGATGTCTATGTTAGCGGTATCGGCCTCGGACGCGATAGTGCAATCCGTGCCGTATCTAGCACTGGACTAAAAATTGATAGTATTACTGATGTCACCCCAATCGCACACGGTGGTGTGCGTCCTAAGGGAGAAAGGAAACCGTAATGGCACGTGATATTTCTCCAATTGTAAAACAAAGCCGACGTGAAGGTTATGCTTTAGCACCAAAAGCCCACAAAGTAATGGCCAAGAAATCTGGTATTCCAGGTGAACATTCTGATATGCGGGTTCGCGGTGGCAGCTTGTACCTCACTCAGCTCCGTGAAAAGCAAAAAGTTCGTCGACTTTACGGCTTGCTAGAGAAGCAATTTGCTAAGCTCATGTCCGAGGCAGCTAAAGCCGACGGTCTAGCAGGTGAGAACCTTCTACAATATCTTGAACGACGAGCAGATAATGCTGTATATCGTGCGGGTTTTGCTGCAACTAGACGACAAGCTCGCCAGTTGGTTTCTCACGGGCACTTCCTACTAAACGGACGCAGGATCGACATTCCATCTATTCGTCTCAAACCTGGTGACGTCCTTGAGGTGCGACCAAAATCACAAAAATCTGAGTATTTTAAGAATCTCGACAATATCGTTAGTAGCACAGCAAATACCCCACTTAGTTGGCTCAAATCAGATCCAAAGAAAATGAAAATTGAGATTACTGGCTTGCCAAAACGTGAAGAGGCAGAAGCTGGAATTAACGAACAACTAATCGTTGAGTATTACTCACGTTAAGGAGGAAAATGACTACAAAAGTTATTCACGAGGCCAATTTAGCCGAAGTCAACCAGTTGGGTGACAACAGTGCTGAATTTGTGATTCGCCCACTGTTCTATGGCTATGGAAATACCTTGGGCAACTCAATCCGCCGAGTCTTACTCTCCAGTATTAAGGGTGCGGCAATTACCGCTTTCAGTATTGAAGGCACAAATCATGAATATACCTCTATCCCCGGTATCCGCGAGGATGTGGTTGATATCATGCTCAATCTTAAAAACATTCGTTTTAAATCGCATACGGACGAACCAGTAGAAGTTGCTTTTGAAATCAAGGGCAAAGATACTAGTGAAGATGGAAAAGTTCTAGCGGGCGACATCAAGCTTCCAGGTGAACTTGAAATCGGTAATCCGAATCAAATTATCTGTCATATTGATGACCCTAACTTTACCCTCAAGATGAATTTCGTCATTGAGACCGGTCGCGGATATTTATCAATCGACAAAGCTTCTGAAGAGCGCATTCATAGCGACATGATTGCTCTAGACGCAGTATTTAGCCCGGTATTACGAGTACGTTTCAAGGTAGAAAATACCCGCGTGGGGCAAGATACTAATTTGCAACAGCTCAGTATCACTATCGACACCGATGGTACTATCACTCCACAAGAAGCTTTCGAAGAAGCTAATGCGATTTTGGTCAACCAATATACTGCACTAGCAAACGGAACCGTGGTTGAAAGCGCTCCAGCACCTGGTGTTGAGCAAGAAACCGATGATTCTGGCTTGGCCCTACCGATTGAAGAATTAGGCTTGTCGGCTCGCACAGCTAACGCACTAGTAAACAACGATATCAAGACCGTCCGCGACTTAGTCGCATTGTCTGAAGTAGACCTCAAAGATCTGAAGGGCTTCGGCAGCAAGGCTTTGGACGAAGTTAAAGAAAAATTAACGGAGTTATTATAATGCATCGTCATGGATATAAAGGCCGCAAATTCGGCCGTGAAACCGACCAGCGACGAGCGCTAACACGTGGGCTTATAAAGGCGCTAATCGAGCATGCCGATACCGGCATTACGACCACTTTAGCTCGCGCTAAAGAAATTCGTCGCGAAACCGAAAAACTTATTACTATCGCCAAAAAAGGTGGTTTAGCAAATCGCAGATTACTCATCTCGAAACTTGATGACATCAAGTCAGCAGATTTGTTAATGGACGCGATTGCGCCCCAAATCAAACGCGATTCCGGATATCTACGTATCGAACGTGCTGGATTCCGTAAGGGTGATAATACCGAAATGGGCACCATCTCCTTCGTAGATGATATTGACTTATCCAAAAAGGAGGGAAAATAAATGAAAACTTATAGCCAAAAAGGATCCGAAGTCAATCGCGAATGGTGGATCATTGATGCTAGCAAGATGCCCCTGGGTAAACTAGCAGTTGTAATCGCTGACAAATTAATGGGTAAAAGTAAGACAACTTACACACCACATGTCGATAACGGAGATTACGTCGTAGTCATTAATGCTAAGAACGTACAAGTCACTGGCAACAAAATGGTTGACAAAATGTATTACAGCCATAGTGGATTTCCTGGTGGTTTAACTGAACTTAAACTAGAAGAAGTGATTGCAAAAGATCCTAAAATCGTCATCGAGCACGCAGTAAAAGGTATGTTGCCTAAGAATAAACTGGCAGCAGATCGCTTAGGTCGACTTCGTGTATTTGATGGAGCAGAACATGCTCACACTGCACAAAATCCAAAGGAGATTAAATAATGGCTACTAAAGATTCTTATATCTATGGTCTTGGTCGTCGTAAAGCCGCTACTGCCCGAGTACGTCTTTATAAAGGAAACGGCGAAATCACCATTAATGATAAGCCTGCCTTAGAGTATTTATCCGGCAACAAATCTTACCTCGCTGAGATTACCGACCCCTTAGCACTCGCTGAGAAACAAAACGACTATAATGTTTCAATCCGTGTCGCTGGTGGCGGACTTGCGGGTCAAGTTGATGCTATTAAGCTCGCATTAAGTAAGGCTTTGACCACCGAGATGGCCGACCTCAGGCCAGTTCTCAAAAAAGCTGGGTTCCTCAAGCGCGACCCACGCGAAAAAGAACGCAAAAAATACGGCCTACGTTCTGCTCGCAAAAAAGAGCAATTCTCCAAACGTTAAGGCAACTAGTACTGTGTCTGGGGAAATCCCCCAGACACAGTACATATATTATTATATTAGGATTTATTTGGGAAGTTTTTAGCTTTTAGAATTATTTGTGAGAGCTAAAAACTTATAACATTCATATGCTACCACAAGCTCTCAACAATGCTATTGATGCCTTAGGGCATTTACCTGGTGTAGGTGCCCGCACGGCTGAACGCTATGCTTATTATCTTTTCCGCAGTAGTCCCCGTATCAGTGACGATATTGCCCTAGCATTATCAAACCTCCATGACGGAGTAAAATCATGTCCAGTCACTTTTGCCTTAATTAATGCTGATGAAGAAGTTTCTGAATTCTATCGTGACCCCAAACGCGATCGTCATACTATTTTGGTGGTAGAAGAACCACTAGATATTTATGCCATAGAACAGACTAAACAATTTCAAGGAACTTATCATGTCCTTGGCGGAGCTATTTCGCCTATTGACGGTATCACTCCAGATCAGCTACATATCAAAGAACTACTTGCCCGCATTGTACCAGACCAAGTGACAGAAATTATCATTGCCACTAACCCGTCCGTCGAGGGGGAATCAACCGCTCTGCTACTACAAAAAATGTTACATGATCAATATCCAGAAGTTAAAATTACGCGTTTAGCCCGCGGCTTGCCCCTGGGAGTAGATTTATCCTACGCAGACCAAATCACTTTGTCTGCTGCCTTAGAGAACCGCACCAAGCTTTAAACACTAAGCTCTAACTATTTTGATCGCTTACCGTCAACCCCACGCAAATGTAACGAGCGACATAGATCTCTCAAGAGTTTCTCCCGAAAATCTATGATTCGCACATTCCACCCGAGAATCGCTTCCAAATCTTCCTTTAAATCCCAGAAATGCGTATTCAAAAGTAACACTACATTTGGTTTAATTTTGGCATTAAAATCATTTTCATCGGCGCCATTATAGCTCTGCAACCTTTCTGCCCAAGCCGTCTTTTCTTCCGTTTTTGCTTGCTCCGAAGCCAGCTTCAACTTATTAATTGCCGTACGAATTGCTAATTCCTGTTCTGTCAAACCAGCCTGCTGCTTTACCCATGTCCTTAAATCAGGACCAGATGTTTTACAATTTGCCTTAGTATCATGAGAACGTGACGGCAAAGATCTCTCTAGCTTAAAATCCACCCCCAAATCCATCGCTAAGAGATCGCGAGTCATCGCCCCATTATCAATCTTCTCCTGCCACCCCTCACAATCGGGTAGAATAATCGTCGAATAGGGCAAATTCAGCCTTAATTCATCTTGCAGAGCCGATCTTGCCACAATTTGTTCCGCCAAGACCACTACGTTCTCTAACGAATTGCGAGTACGTAAAATCTTATCATAGTTAATGCTCATTCCAATAAAAACTTGCCGCGGGAATTTCCTCCGCAGACTTGGAAGCGCCAAAGATACCGTATATCCCGCCAGGATAATCGCATCTACTGTGCCCACATAGGTACTTAGTCGCTTAGCCGTTATTTCGCAAATTTCCGCCTTCGTCTTATGGCTATACGGAGCTTCCGCCCAATCAATCACCCTAATAATTTCAACGATTTCCAATTCTCCCATCAAAAAATTCGCTACTAGCTCACCACCCCAACCATCATCAAAAACTAGCAATTTCAACACAATCTTTCATCTCTCCTTCTCCTCCGTCCTCAGTATAAACCAACCTCGGCCCAACGGTTTTTCGAAAAAGCTTTTTTCTTAACAAAATGTAAAGTTTTTAATAAATAGCCGTCAAAAAGGGAGCTTCCAGGCGGTGGAGCTTGACCTCAATTCCGCTTTCTGCTCCCATGGATCATACGTCCACAACCATATTGTATCACGTTTATTCTTAATATTAATAGCGCATGACAAAACCCGTCAGCCCTTTTGCCAACGGGTTTCCCCACCTTTCTCCTCTGATAATGTTTAGCTATGCTGCACCATAAATGCGATCACCCAAATCACCTGCACCCGGAACGATATAGGCATTCTCATCCAAGCCCTTATCCACTGCACAAGTATAAATCTTTACATCAGGGTGTTTCTGATGTATGCGCATGATACCATAAGGTACCGAAATAATCGACAAAGCCCTGATATCGCGATAACCGCGCTGCTTAAATTCTTCGATTGCCGCCAACATGCTGCCTCCAGTAGCCAACATCGGATCAAGAATCAGCAAGATCTGAGACTGAGCCTCTGGAGACTTACAGAAATATTTTTGTGGTTCAAAAGTTTCTTCGTCTCGAAAACAGCCAAAGTGTGCCGTCGGTGCTCTTGGGAATAGAGTATGAATACTCTCTTCCATAGCTAAGCCCGCCCGCATCACTGGTGCTAAAACTACATCATATTTCAACTTCTGGGCCGGCGCTTCGCACATTGGTGTCCAAATTTTTACCTCTCTGAGAGGTAAATTGTTTGTTGCCTCATAGGCCACAAACAAACTGATCTCATTAACCAGCTTCCTAACTTCCGGACTCTCGGTGGTGCGATCACGCAATCTGGTCAACTTATCCACCAAACTTGCATGCTCTACCACATTTACAAACTTCTTGACATTGTCATAAGTATACTTATTATACTCATCCTTCATCAGCATCCCTCCTTGCCTAAACTAAGCCCCTATGAGCAGACAGCCCGTACCAGACTCAACTATTCAATCAGCTAAACATTACCAATAAGGTGCCAGCTATCCACCCACTTTCATCAGCTTAACACCAATTATATCACAACTTTAAGAAATTACCAGACGTCTTGAGGAGCCCTTCATAGCCACCGCATTATCTGCTACACTACGACAATTTTGTGGTCGCCTCACCATGTCCATTACCTTACCACTAGTATGCGCTACTGGCTGAGGCAGGGAAGTTAGCTCTACTGACATGGGAGTCACACTTGCAACCGACACATCGTCTTCCGGCTCCATCTCCTCGGTCTCTGCCATTGCTACAACCACATCTTCACCCGTCACATTATTACTCTGTTTCTGCCGCTTCCGCCAAATCCAAAAACCGCCAAAACCAATCCCGCCGGCACCAAATGCGCCCAGCAGCCCTAACACCAACCAATTCGTGCTCGATTCTTCTTCTGTTACCCCCGCCACCTTTTCTTCTTCATTCTTCACGGTCACAATCTGAGCTGGAGTCAAGAAATAACCCTGAGAGCCCCGCGCCACCGCAAACTCCACAAAACCATTATTAATCTTCATACTCTCGTAGGCCACCTCGACCTCGTCTAGATCGGCATCATAATTATACAAGTTCAATCTCTCAGCAACACCAACCAAGCTCGTATCTACCAAGATGCGCAACTTCACTCCAGCCGGCAAAGCCCCAACCTGCATCGTTCCAAAATATATTTTGCTCAAATCGCCCTTTGTCTCCAGCTGGCTCACCGCCTGATCAATTTTCGCCTGCTCAGCTGTCCCAAAGTTCACCGTTGGATCAAAATCCTTCGTAACATCAATCGCATCACTACGTATCTTCCACTCATAAATCAACTGATCGCCCCGGTACTTACGAATTGACAAATTTTTGCCACTAGCTTTCACCGCATCTAGTACGGCGGTATTTAGCACCGCACCTTCTTCCACTTTAATGATGAAAGTGCTACCTGACTCTACTTCCAGCGCACTCATGAGCTCACCGATTGACAATACATCACCTGTCAGAGTAAATTCTGCACCACTCTCTACCAAATCCTCCTCTTCTGCATCATCAATAGGATCAATTACCTCATCATCTTCGGCCTCGCGAGGCTCCGTCTCTTCTTCTGCCACTTCCACAGTATCTGTTTCTTGTTTGCCTTGGTCGTCCTCTCCACTAGGACCAAGATCACCACCCGTCACATTAACTTGATGAACCTCAAGATTACCCAAAACTCGCGTATCGCCTTCCGCACCAAAGCTAGCCCCTTCGGCACTTACTATCTGGGCAATATTCAAATAATAATTCATCCCTGGCTCAGCAATTGACACTCCATAAGCTACTTGCGCCGGGCCCACTCCGCCCTTAATGTCACGACAATCATAGCTCGTCGAATCCGTCACACCAATCTGTTCTATTACTTCATCAGCACGCAACTTTAAAGTCGTCACTCTCACACGATACTTACAAACACACACCTTCTCTTGGCAATCTGCCTGACCATCCAGATCGTTCAAAGCTTGAGTCACACCAGTCACATCTACATTTGTCATAAAACTTTGCGCCTGGCCAGCCGAAACTTCAAAAGCTTCTCCAGTCGGCACGAGCGAAAAACCTTCAGCATAGACATTATGCACCTCCCAAATTCCACTGCCTACACTTATAGCAGTAATCACCGCCAAAAAACACAAGTTTATTTTCTTCACACTCTTTTCCTTTCGCATCTCGAAGCCTCGCTGCATCAAGTTACTTGTCCTTATCATACCGATCCGCCTATGCTTTGTCAAGCCAGTGTCGAAAATCCATAATTTATCCCGAAATTCTCCCGCTTGCACACTTTTGTGTTATAATAAGGTAGATTTAACCTAATGGAGTGTCGCCAAGTGGTAAGGCAGTGGGTTCTGGTCCCACCATTCGGGGGTTCGAATCCC
>CAZTQW010000014.1:0-10155 GCA_964616255.1 uncultured Candidatus Saccharibacteria bacterium | reverse complement strand
TGTTTTTTCTCTTCACTCGCCTACTTAGTATACCAAACAGCGGACGGGGAAACCGTAGTAGCGATTATCAGGTCCACTTGAGGGTTGGCTGAAAGTACTATCAAAGTGCAAATCATAAGCATGTGATCGAGTAGGCAAAGAATACCCTGCTGCTACACTTGACCAAGTGTTATTATACATTCCAGCATGTCTCAATGAATCATGATCTAGGCGCAGCCACCCGCTACGGACGAAGCTTTGTTTTATGTTTCTTATCTCACATACTGTAAATCTGTTTTTCTTTACATTCTGTTAAGAAAAACCTCATTCCATACCAATAAAGCGGCTATATTAGTCGCTTACAAAAATATCATTATTCCTGCATGCAAGGTCTTATGTTAAGAGATCAACTCTAGTTTGAGATATGCTGCGTCTAGATCATCCTGTGCCACACCTAAGTATCTTCTTGTGGTTTCGTAATTACTATGATTATAAATATCCATAATGACTACTGGCGAGACTTCACCACTCGTCCAGGCATGGTAACCAAAGGTTTTTCTGAGGCTATGACAGGATATTTTGCCCATTAGCCCAATTGCCTCCACCGCGGCATGGATAATTCTCCATGCCTGCACCCGGCTGATAGCTTGAGGCTCCTTCCGATTGTTTGCAAAGATAAACTCACCTTTTCTGTGTAAATAGCATTGACTAAGAGCTCCAATCACCTGTTTATTTAAGGCAATCAGCTTGGTTTTGCCGGTCTTTTGTTCAGTCAAGGTAACATGAGTATAGAAGCTCTGATGTTCTTCATCATACACATCCGTCCATTTTAGTTTCAGGAGATCAACCAGACTGAATACAACCGTAAGTTTAACGAAATGGATGTAGCCTGTCAGGAACAGGAGGAGAAAATAGCCAGTATCAGGAAGCAGCTCATTGACCAGCATACCAGGAAAGAACAGGCGGCGCGCTTTCTTCGTATACTGACGGAATGCTGCAATCCCATAAAAGAATTTGATACTGATTTTTGGAGCTCTATGATGGAGAATGTTACAGTCTCACAGGATAAAACTTTGAGCTTTAGGTTTTATGATGGAGCAGTTATAGATGTAAAACTACCGGAAGAAAAAACGGAAACGTCTCAGATACCAACTAACACGAAATAAACCAAGTACCCTAGAATAGTATAAGCACCTTATAGTAGCCCACGGAGAAATCCGTGGGCTTTTGCATAATAAACAACAAAACGGAACACCTAATATCCAACTGGCTACTTCGTCCGTAGCGGGCGCGTAAATCTGAACAGTAAGGCATTGGGGCATTTTGGAGTGGATGGTTTTAGCTGGAGTTCAATTGCTGCAACCTACGGCATGGGTACTTGGATTGGCAAAGCTTACGGAAAGTACTTTAATGCTTCGACTATTAGCTCATCATATAGTGACTTACGTTGGTACGGTTTCCCCGTCCGCTGTTTGGTATAGTAGTTACCAATAAGAATTTTATGCTCCTGAAAAATAAACTTTAATTTGTGTATTGCCGTGTATAAATGTGGTGCAAGCTTTTTTCTATGTATCATCAGTGACGTCTAGACACATTTTTAGGGCACGAGTTCCTACTCGTGGTTTAAAAATGCGCAAGGCGAATCGAACAAAAGAGGTTCGATATCGAGCAGAGCGAAATTTTTCTTCACTCCGATCCAGCCACAAAACCGTTTGGTGTGTTACTACCCACATCAAGCGGTTTTTTAGGATAGAGAATCAATAGTTGAGCCTACGACTTTTGATTTTGAGCCGCATCGTACAAAGCTACCGCCAAAACTAAGACAACAATCACAATACCACCCCAAAACACTACCTGAACAAACCAATCTTGCCAACTAAAAAATATTGCAAAGGGCGCAAAAATCAACAGCCAAACAAAAACTACCGCAAATACCGAGCCAAAACCAACTTTGCCGTCATCTAAGCCAGTCGAATCTCTAGAACCAACATTACCATTATCAAGCTCATTGCGCAAACTCGGATAAAGACTTTTATCATTCCAATAATCATATTCGGGGTTACCCGGCCTGTATTTATCACTACTTGACATTCTACAATATCCTTTTAGCATATTATACCATACCACATTCTTCGTCCGTAGCGGTAATGTTAATCTCAATAATAGCGCATTACGACACTTCGGTTATTACGGACATAGTTGGTCTAGTATTGTTACCGCTTACGGTACTGATCTCTGGGCTGCTAAAGCTTACTATCTCTACTTCGATCTCCCGAGTGTTCGCCCGTCTGACAACCTTATTCGCTGGAACGGTTTCCCCGTCCGCTGTTTGGTATAGCTAGTTGGCGAGTAAAGAGGCCGCACAGGTATACAAAATCCAGAATCTCATTGTAACACACCTTAAACAAAAAAGAGCTAAGCCCCGTGAAATACACACGAAGATGCTCTCATTACTTATGAGTTTATCACGCAAGTGTTATTTCGTCTAGGCTTACTTTTTGAACTTCAAAATACCAACATTTTTGTGACAATCCAAAGATTCCGCGCGAATCTTAGCTCCCGAAACAATCGCTCAAGCAAAGTAATTAATGTATTGTCGGACATTTTCATGCGCATTATGTCAATGATAATGTTTGAAGCCTGACGCGTCGCCCGTCGCATAGCATGTTCTATACAACGTGTAGTTTTCCCATTTGGTGATTTCATTTCCCACAGCATTCCTATCATCGAGATATCTGGAGATTTAGTATGTGGAGTATGAGATTTCTCAATCAGTTCTACATCGTTACCGTCGGCTAGCAAAACATTTATTGTGGCATACTCGTGCATTTCTAAAATTACATTGTTAGTTGTCAGCCTGCCCACACATAGCTTCTTAGATTTTCTCATCTCCCCACTCCAACACACTTCAATGGCAAAATACACCCCAAGGCTTCTTCATCGACAGAAAAACTATATTAAACTATGTTAGTGGAACGAGATCTTGTTTCAAACAAACTTCGTCCGTAGCGGAAATATATTAATGAATAATAATGCCATGCGCGATGTTGGTAGTACAAGTTTCAATTGGTCGCGCTCAGCTGTGCTTTGGTCCAACAATGATACATGGTCAGCTACGGCATTCTATCTAGGACTTTATTCTGGAGAAAGCTATCCTTCACGCGGACCATTTTCACGTTGGCTTGGTCTCCCCGTCCGCTGTTTAGTATACAAGTTTACTTCGTCCGTAGCGGATACATCGACTTACATTACAATTCTTTAAAGAACTCTGGCATCAATGGCGGCAATTGGTCTCACTCGGGTGTTACTTACTCGACACCTACCTCCGCTAATGCTTACCTTCTTGAATTTAATGCCAGCATTGTCTACCCGTCGCGCGGCCCATATCATCGTTGGTGTGGTTTCCCCGTCCGCTGTTTGGTATACTAATTACGAAAAATGTTAGAGTCTAATAATTGTTGTAGCTAGTGGAGGAAACAGCGGGCTGCAAAAGTAATGTAAGAATCAAAAACAGCCCTTCACTTCCTCCACATGTCCATCTCGTACGATTGTATCCGGATTCACTCTGCTTGCTTCCAATTTTCCCCAAATATCTCGCATCTGCGCCTCAGAAAACCGCTCCCCTCCAATTTTCTCCAACATTCGCCCCAAATCCGCCTGCCTACCAACATAGCAATCCTCAGGCAAATCCGTCACCACCTTGAGGCTAGCTTCATTACCAAACACAATCACCGAATACACCGGTACTAGACCGCCAAAAATCCCTTTCACCGCCTCAACATGAGTCTGATTCTGCCTCACCGGATTGTAGAATTGATGTTTATTCTTGCCATAAGCCGAAACCTGCGTCCAATGCACCCGATCACCATGACCATAAATCCAACCCACGTAATCCTTCGATTCTAGTACAAAAATCCCGCGTTGATCCATCGCCACGCAATCAATCTGCACCAAATCTGCCTCCGCTAACAAATGCGCCTCTGACCGAAGCTGTAACTTTTTCGAATCTGGCTTCGGCAAATATACGTCTACCATAATATATCGCGGATCAAAAATCTTTTGCAAGCCAAACACCAGCCGACATTCTCCAGGGGTCAGCTCCGGCACATACGGCATCACCACTTTGGTCCCACGAATCTTATAGTTATTTTCATCAAGCTTTATAATCATAAGTCTATTTAAGCATAAGCACCGTTGTAACACAAATTCTCTATTGACTTTTATCAAAAAGTATGATACAATGAAGACATAGGGCCATCTCAAGATGACACTTTTATCAAATCTGTCAATCTTGACGAAACCTAGAAACTATTATTGCTCGGTCTAATTATTAAAGACCTAGCTTTCGTTCTTTAAGGAGGATTTTACATGGAAACAAAGGGAAGATTGATTCAGTCTATTGATCTCTGGATTGCCGTAGGTCACAACGACCTTAGAGCCGTCAGAGGAGCCTTTACAGATGACATGCACATTCTTGGGGAATGTGCATACGATCGGTACAAGATCGTAAAAAATTGCAATTTTCTGCCCAAGTCCTGCAATCACCACTCTATCCAGGTGCGACTGCGTCCCAAACAGATCGCTGTGGTTTTCTACAAAAAGAATCTGCCGGTGCGACTTTTGGTAACCGATGGCGGCAGCGATATTCAGGGAATGATCAACATGGCCATGGTAGACCGGGTTGGTCGTGTCAGTCTGCAGCGCATCATCGACGAAAGGGAAATCACAGTCTCCGAAATCGATCTCAAAGAATCGCCTCGGGAATTTATTTCACCCAGCCTCTACGAAGACGAGATCGACTTCTTTTCCTGCAATCGTTGGTCACTCTTTCAGGCGGCACTATCTGGCTATATCACGGATCATGCTGATGACGAAGAGAACCCCCAGCCATCTCAGACCCAGCCGCCTTCCGAATTCGTATATTACCCCAATGCTCAGATCGAATTCGAGTTACAGACCGAAACCGAAACCTTTGATTTGCAGCATTCTGGAGTATTTTGTACCAGTGACTTAACTTATTTAGTTGCTCCTCAGGCTTACTCCCAGCTTGCTCCTCATATCTGCTAATCACCAGAAGATCAAGCATCTCCTATCTTGGCGCCAGCTCTCATCGGCGCCATTTTTTCTGAAATTATTTACAAGTATTCCTACCTATGCTACAATACTATTGACAGTCTGGTATCAGACTTTTTTTGTTAGGCACATCACATACCATAGCCTAACAGTCCACCAGATCGGAAAGGAGTCACATGTCGAACAAAGCGCGCAAAAACAAACAGAACATCACCAAAATTTCCGCTCACTCCGAGCCCGCTAAGACCACCGGGTCGTCACCTGCAGTTGCCCCTCAGGAGAATAAAAATCAGAAAGACAACAAAGTCACTACGGCACCAGTCAAGGCTAAAAACAAAGTCAAAACCTCAAAAACTTCCCCTAGCGATAAACCTCTACGCGAAGTTTTTATCCTGGTACGACCATTTGTAGCCCTCGGCCGCTACCTCCGCGATTCTTGGCGCGAAATTCGCCAAGTCCGCTGGCCCAACCGCAAAGCCACCTGGAAAATGACCTTCGCAGTCTTGATCTACTGTGCAATCTTTTTCGCCTTCATTCTCTTGCTGGATACCTTCTTCACCTTCATTTTCAATTTACTGCTAGGTATTAATAAATAATCTAAATCTAATACAAAGGAGAGTAAAACAATATGGCAGTTAATCGCTATGATGACACCCGCGCATGGTACACTATTAGTACTTACAGCGGATACGAAGATAAGGTCGCCGAAAGTATTCGGCAGCGCTTGGGTAGCCCTGAGCTCGAAGGTAAAATCTTTGATGCTATCGTGCCCAAAGAAAAGCAAATCGAAATCAAAAATGGCAAGCGCAAAGTCGTAGATCGCAAGATTTTCCAAGGCTACGTACTCGTAGAAATGCGTTTGTCCGACGAGACTTGGTATATCGTCCGTAATACCCCAGGTGTCACCGGATTCATCGGCAACGGCACTCAGCCTACACCAGTATCCGAGAAAGAAATCGCCAAGATCAAGAAACGCATGGGAGTAGAAGATCCCAAGTATTCCGTCCAGTACGAAATCGGCGAAGTCGTCTCGATTATTGATGGCCCATTCAAAGGTTTTGAAGGCACAATTTCCGAAATCGACACTCAAAAAGGCAAACTCAAGGTCATGGTATCGATGTTTGGTCGGGAAACACCCGTCGAGTTAGATGCTCTGCAAGTCAAACAGGTCCAATAAGTCCCCGAATAGATTGACAAAAATCAAATCAAAAGTTACAATAACAATGTTACGCACGATTTAATTATCGTTTCTGGGAGCTTCACCCAGAAGAAAAGGAAATAATACATTATGGCAGAAAAGCAAGTTATCGGCAACTTGAAGTTGCGCATACCTGGTGGTAAGGCCACCGCAGGTCCTCCGGTTGGTTCTACTCTGGGTCAATGGGGCCTAAACATGATGGATTTCATTAACCCATTCAACGAAAAAACCAAAGAATTTAACGGCAAGAATGTCATCGTCCATATCAAAGTTTACGAAGATCGTACCTTTGATTGGGTTTGTCTGGGGCAGCCAGTTGACGATTTGATTCGCGAAAAGATCAAAATCGACAAGGGTAGCGGCAAGCCAAACCTCGAAAAGGTCGGCAAAATTTCTCGCGCTGATCTTGAAGAAATCGCCAAAATCAAGATGGATCAGCTCAATGCCGTCGATCTAGACGGAGCAGTCAAGGTAATCGCCGGCACTGCAAGGTCTATGGGTGTAGTTGTCGAAGATTAAATCATAAAAGATACCTAGAATATCCGTTAGCCAAGCTAGCGGATATTTATTTTAGTGATAAAGAATCTCACTTAGTCGCCGCTGTTCCTTCAGATGTTAAAACAACCCTATGATATAATCCCGAAATCCTCCTCAATCAGTAATACCAAGACCAGAAATTATGCTTAGAATCAGCCAAATAGTCAATATAGACATAATTAGTATTGACTTTTTTCAAAATGTATGGTACAATGAAAATAGTAACTACCTGTTAAGAACCTTAAATCACTATCTAAGGTTATTAACTGCGTGCAAAATCATATTTTAGGAGGGAATTATATGAAGAAAGTAGTATTAGCAGTATTAATCGCAACTTTAATGATCGCATCAAGACCCATGATTACAGAGGCCGCTGATCAGTCTATTGACCCAATCCGCACTGACTTGTCAGTCAAAAAAGACTTAGCAGAGGAAGATGAACATGTACCAATCTATTGCACATGGAGTGGCAATTGGGTAGACCAGCACGGCCACGACATCTCATGGTATGAGGGCGAAAAATATCTAACCAAGCACCCCGTCTATGCCGCCAAGGTATACAAGATAAATATTAGACTCTTCTGGATACCAAACAGTGGACGGTCCAGCAACCTCGAAAACCTTCAAAAACAAGCTGATTTTGTATCTTACAACAAATATGATTATCATTTTGTTGATGAGGCGGCTCAGGAATTGACGGACAACGGAATCGTGATCATGAAAGTCTTGCCGAATTTCCAGCTTAGTACCGTCAAAGCTTATTTGGAATGGTCTGGAGACGAAGCTGAATTAATTCCGCTCCTTAAGACAGAGAATGGTTGGTTAGATCAATTCGGGAACGAGATGGACCAAAAGGTAGCCGAAGACTTCCTTAAGCAGCACGAAAACTATCGTGAAATGCTTGAGCAGTTAGCATTAACTGCTCAATTGGCTGAACTCAGCCAAAACGAGATCCGGTCAGAGCTTGAAGAAACCTACTCTAAGTGGTTTATCCAGCAAATGCGCAAACGAAACAGCATTATAGACGAAACCATGAAGAGGATCCCCAAGCCCCACAAGCCGGGAGAAGCACAGAAAGAAGTTGAGACCACGGAGCAAACCATCACACCGCCAGAGAAAGAGGTTGATGTAAGCTTGGACTACGATGCATTAACCGAGTACATCGTATCCTGCGACCGCAGCATTTATAATACCTATGTAGCCAAAATGCGTTCAGTAGCCATAGAAAGTCTGCGCGACAACGAAGTCTGGTGCGATGCGTGTTATACTCTGTTCAAGACAGATCTATCCAGCCCCACAAACAAATGGGCTCTCGGTCGGATCTTCAATGGCGATGGAGATATTGGTAAATACGAATATGTACTAAGCGGAATACCCGACACACCCGACAATATAGCTTACCGCGAACACGACATCACATTCTTTCAAGGTAGAACAGTATTCTGCCTCGAAGGACATATGGTAGGAAAAGTTCATGGTCCCGATCTGGATTATAGCGGACCATTTGCTGAAGCGGTCAATCAGAAATTGGAAGAATTGTTAGAAAAATAACCAAGGAGGTGATAATGGTACGGCCCGGAGCATTATGCTCCGGGCCAATTCATTTCAAATCTTGCCAAATCCCAACTCTTTTGCTATAATGTACCTAATATTAACCATGTTGGGAGGGAATTAATTGTTCCCATTATTCACCACAGAAAGGATTTTATGACTGCAGAAGAAATTAAAGACAATGCAGAAAACCAACTTCCCCCAGCCGAAACCGTTGCCGAGGAGATTACCGGTGCGGAACTAGGTGCCGAAATCGAAGAAAAATTTGCTAAGTCTGGCAAAAAGTCCAAGAAACACCTCGAAGAGGTAAAAGCTGAAGCTGAGCGCCAGGCTCGCAAAGCCGAGACCAAGGCCCTCGAAGAGGCCGGAGAAAAACCAAAAGGAGCCACACCGGTTACTCGTCCAAAGATTGAGCGCCGCGGCAAGAAATATCAAGAAGCAGCTAAAAAGATCGAATCTGGCAAATTTTACAGTCTCAAAGATGCCCTAGAAATGGCCGTAGCTACCAACCCAGCTAAATTTGCTGCCACCGTCGAAGCTCACGTTCGTCTAGGAGTAGACCCACGTCAAGCCGACCAGAACATTCGTGCTACCGTAGTTTTGCCTCACGGCAATGGTAAGACAGTCCGTGTCGCTGTCTTTGCACCGCTTGATGAAGCTAAGAAAGCCGCAAATGCTGGCGCTGACATTGCCGAAGATGAAGAGTTTTTGAAGCGACTCGAAAAAGGTCAAATCGATTTCGATGTTTTGATTTCTACTCCAGCTTACATGCCTAAGCTCGGTAAGTTTGCTCGTTTGCTTGGGCCAAAAGGCTTGATGCCAAACCCCAAGGCCGGCACTGTCACCACCGACATTGAAAAGGCCGTCCAAGAAGCCAAGGCTGGTAAGGTTGAATATCGTGTCGACAAGCAAGCTATCATTCATATTGGCCTAGGAAAGACTGATTTTAGCCAAGCTGACTTGCTCGAGAATGCTGAGACTTTCTTCGACAGCCTCAAGAGCCACAAACCAGCCTCTATCAAGGGCTCCTATGTCAAATCAGTCTATATCACTACAACTATGGGACCGAGTATCGCAGTAGAGAATCTATATAACTAAACCTACGAAATTACTAAGTAGCTCCGTGAGGGGCTACTTTTTGATGATCTCATATTGACAAAATCATGAATCTGTGATACAATAGGAACAGAAGTAGCATTACTTCCGGTTTTTGGTAGTGGTCCTGTTTAACACAGGTTGGATCATAACCAGTAAACTTGCGAAAATTCTCAGTAACCTGTATATAGGAACTATGGCGGTTATCATAGTCTATATTTTAGGTACTAGCTTAGGTATTAAAAAGAAGTCTGCCGCAATACACTTGATTACCATGACGATTGCAATCACTGGGCTAATCAATGTGTTAAATACTATGCCAGACAGTGAAAACTTGGTCCCTTGTGGTCTTATTGTGGTTTTGTGCATATTATTCTTCGCATTCTCGTTATCAATAGCTCTCGTCATAGCGATTGGTAAAATGGGTACGGAAAAGAATATCAGCGAAGCCAAAGTAACAATACCAGCTAAATTGCATATGCCTGCATTACTTATTCTCTTCTGGGTTTACTCTATATATGCCGCTTATATTGCAGGGGAATACACTATCATCAGTAAAATCATCAAATACTATGAGGAGCATACCAAAACAAGGGAAGAAAAAGCAGAGGTTACAGTAGTATGTACTAGCTTAACCAAAATCAAGAATAGTTAGTTTACTTCTAATCCACTAAACCGTAGAACCTTACCTAGTAAGGTCGGAACCCATGGGCTCCGACCTT
>CAZTQW010000013.1:0-11657 GCA_964616255.1 uncultured Candidatus Saccharibacteria bacterium | reverse complement strand
TTGTACCCCTACCCATTCACCAGCATCATTCTTCTCTACACCACCATAACCAGCAGTAGCAGTATTAAACTGATAATAATTACCAATCAGATAATGTGGATCATATTCTCGTGTATAGGTATCAGCTGCAATCAAAGTGCTTGTACCAGCAAGACCGTGACTAGAATCAGCCGTAGCCTGAACACCGTTCTGAGTACCATTTGCGACATTAGTATCAGCATTATTACCGTTGAAGGCCCAAGTACCTTGTTTAGCTGTATAAGTTGGCTTCCAATCCGGACCAGAAACATCAATGAAACCGACCTTCGCACATTCGCTCAAACTACCACCAGCCAGCACCGAGTCATACTGGTCAGCACCGCCCTCAGCAGTGCAAACATCACCATTCGTCGGATCGACTAAGATGTACTTGCCGAGATTCCAAGACCTTGTATCAGTCTGAGGAATACTGCCATCTGGCTTAGTTGGAACTTCAGTCTCAGTAGTCTTTGGCTTACAGTAAGTTCCCTCTGGTAAACCTTGGCAACGAGCCGAGCTAGCATTCCAGTTCTCAGGAATCGCAGTATTACTTGCGTCGAGACCCGCCGTTGCATCAATATCAAGAGCTAAGTTCTGCGTCATCCAACAGTTACCATCAGCGAGCTTAGTAACCCAATAAACGTTGCCATCACGCACATCGGTCATCTGAGTAGTATCATTCACCGTAGATGCGTCACACAACTCTTTAGTCAAATCTTGCATGAAACTTACCTGCTTCATGTTAGTTAGCTCTAACGGATTAGCCACAACAGAAATCATAATCGAATTAGCATACTCATCAGCCTGCAAATCCGTATTAATCTTAGCACCAATCACCAAATCATAATCATCTTTACCATTCTCTCCACCAGTCTGAATCTGATACGCAGTGGTCGGCATACCACGATAAGTCGTTACCGACTGACCCGCCTTTACAACATTAAAACCCCATGTATTATCACCAAAGTTACCTTCAGCTACTGTCGTACTAGGATTCGTACTTACTGGAGTAATCCGACCATTATTAGTTGGCGACTTTCCAACCAAATCCGCCGTAGCCGTACCAGATTTAATAAACATGGCATAACCACTAGAATTATTAGTATTGACATGCACTCCCACAGGGGTAGAGCTCGCGAACGAACCGGTCGACTTAGGAGTAATATCGACTTCGGCAGCCGCATCAATACCTACCGAAATCACTGGGTGATTATAGACACTAGCCTGACCAGTAATCGTGCCAGTCTCTTCGGCAGCATTTACACCACTGCTCTGAATTGGGCAAACTGTCGCTACTGCTAGCAACAAGAAAACACCGATACACGCAACTAGCCCAAAGTAGCTGCGTTTCAGTTTCTTAGTTTTGTTTAACTTCATTGGTTTGGTTCCTTTTTGACCTTATACTACTTATTATCGCAAAGCATGTGCAGTATGTCAATAGGGTTTATGGTTATTTTTTCGCAAAATCGCCGAAATTTAAGCTGGGCATTACTAAGATCACGCAACAAAAATAGGGGCGGTGTCCTGCATATATCCAATGCTGGTCCTTGCCCCTGCAAGGCGGTGTCCTGCATATATCCAATGCTGGTCCTTGCCTTGTCGAGTGGTGTTCGCTACCTCACGGTCTCGGTCTTACTCTAAGGAATATGTCAATCTTGCGACCTCAATATAACCTTACTGAGCGGTGTTCGTTGCCTCACGGCCTCGGTCTTGCTCCAATACCAATATTTTAACTTATTTATTTTTCGTAGTCAAGAATTTTTTTAGACTTCGTAATAATTTTCAATCGTTTTGCACTACGAGAGCTCTGAAATTCTTTTTTCAATTCTTTAATGCATTTCGTTTGATGTCGTTTTGTGCGACGCAAATCAACAATAATACTCGAAGACTGTCTAGCAGCACGTTGAATTGTGTTACTCATCAGCCATTTTCCCTCACCTCTCGGAGCCTTCATTTCCCAATAGAGGCCATCTATCTTAAGATCAGGAGTATGCTCACCCTGCTTATTATTTTTTGGAACTAGCTCAACGTTATAACCCAAACTCGTCAACAACAGCACTGTCTCGTACTCATGCCTCTGCAACAATACCCCATTCGAGATAATTTTCCCTTTTCTCATTTACCCACTCTATCACACCCCTGTGACAAAGTACACCCCCACGGTCAACCGTAACTCTACCCCTATTCTCCCAGCTTCTTTTGGCGCCTTTCTCGCGTAAAGAACTCCAGACGATCGCCAATTGCCAGACTAATCTTTTTCTCGGTCTTCATCGCCAGACCACCAATCTCTTTCTCAATAAGTTCCTTAGCCTCAATGCGCTCCTTCTGCACACTTTCAACCTCGGCTTCGCCCAACACTTCGTCACCATGTTTCACACGCACTAGTACACCTGGGACTAACTTACCTTTCAGCATTTGTCCTCCAGCGATCAGCTCGGTCTTCGTCACCCGGAAAACACCCATTACCTTCATCGTGCCTACTTCCGTCTCGACAACTTCTTCACCCAGCAACTTTTCCATACTGTCGCGAGCATCATCTAAGAGCTCGTAAATCACTCGATAATTCCGAATCGCCACCCCATCTCTAGCGGCTAACTTAGCAATATTAGTCGGCACACTGACATTAAAGCCGTAAACCACGGTATTTCCGTCGCCAGCCGCCATATAAACATCATTTTCTGTGACATCACCCACTCCAGTCGCCACAATATTCAGAGTTACCTCGCCCTTCGTATCAATCATCTTCAAGGAATCCACCACACTAGTGACCGAACCGAGTACATCACCCTTAATAATGACGTTAAAGATTTTAGAATTATCTTCCACATTCATCATTCTCAACAAATCCGTGCTCGTGACATTAGCACTCGCTGCCTCGTCCGCAGCTCCTTGAGCATAGAGCAGGGCCTCCTTGCGCGCAGTTTTCTCGTCCTTCTGTTCTAAGAATCGATCGCCAAAATTCGGGAGTTCCTTGAAACCCGTGATAGTCACCGGAGTCGAAGGACCAGCCTTACCCTTAGGCTTGCCCTTGAAATCCAACATCGTACGTACCTTGCCATAGCTGCCACCAGCAGTCACGAACTCTCCAACTTTCAACTCTCCCCCCGTCACCAGCAAATTCACCACCGAACCCTTCCCTGTCTCCATATGACTCTCAATCACCAAACCCTCAGCTGGAATGTCAACGTCCGCCTTCAGCTCTTCCACATCTGCCACCAAAAGAATCGCTTCGAGCAATTTCTCCAAACCTTCACCTGTCTTCGCACTCACTGGTAGCATCATTACATCGCCACCCCACTCTTCTGGCTGCAAACCATGTGCTGACAGATCCGCCATCGTGCGCGGCACGTCCGCACCTTCGCGATCAATCTTGTTAATCGCTACAATGATTTTCGCATTTGCGCCTTGAGCAAATTTAATCGCCTCTACGGTCTGCGGTTTCACCCCGTCATCGGCCGCCACCACAATCACCACAATATCAGTCAACATCGCGCCGTGCTGACGAATCGCCGCAAAAGCCTCATGGCCCGGAGTATCCAAAAAGGTAATCTTGCGTCCGTCATATTCCAGCTGATATGCCGAGATATGCTGAGTAATACCGCCCGCCTCGCTCTCGACGGTCTTCTTGTGTAACAAAGTATCAAGCAAAGTCGTCTTACCGTGATCCACATGGCCCATCACCGCCACAATCGGTGGACGAGGCACAGCATCTTTTGACAGTTCACGAGTCGCACGATCAGTAATCTTAGAAGTAGTATTCTTGCGCTCCAGACGCACATTAGCCATGCCTAGCTCTTGAATCATAATCTCTGCCGTCTCAAAATCTAGACGTTGATTAATAGTCGCCACGATACCATTTTTAAACAATTCACCAATCAAAGTCGTCACCGCTAGGCCCAAAGCTTGCGCTAGCTCGTCCACCGTAATTGAACCGGCAATCCGAATCACCTTTTCTGCTCCATCGCCTTCCATGCCAGCTCCTTTCTCGCTCTTACTATGCGTTAGATTATGTTTTGCTGCGCCTAGTTTTGTTCAATTTTTTTGTTCAACCCTTACAGCAAAAACTTAATATTTAATACAATTCCCTCTATTTTACCACAATTCATCTTTTTTAGCCAAATTTTACAAAAATCTTCCCCCTTTTTTAAAATCTATGTTATAATACACACAGTAATCCCGGGTAGCTCAATGGTGGAGCAAGAAGCTGTTAACTTCGAGGTTGCCGGTTCGAGCCCGGCCCCGGGAGCCAAGAAAAAGTTCTGGCTTCAGCCGGAATTTTTTCTTGCTTCGTAGTCGGAGATCAACTCCTGCTGGTTCGTTATCCGCCCGGTGCGTAGCACGACGGCGCGGATTTCTGCCCGGCCCCGGGAGCCAGAGAAATTCCTCGAACTTTTGTTTGAGGAATTTCTCTTTTTAGGGGACAGGCAAGAACCGAAAGGTTCGTCCTCAGTAGGAGGTGAGCGAAAACTTGAGCTTACTCATTGTTTTCCGAACCGACACCCTGAGGATAGCGATTTCGTAAGAAATCGCGTTGACTGGCCCCGACCAACCAACAGTACATAAAATATTTCTAAAAAACTATTGATATTATACATAATGCGTGCTATAATAAAAACATATTTGGGAATACCCACAATACCCCTAGTCGCAAGGCTAGGGGAACACTTTTGTTCAGAATTATTGATAGAGATTAAGAAAACCTACTTTTACCTTCTCAAGGTCAGATTTTGGCACTTGACCCATCTTACTATACAGTCGGGATACACTCATTACTCGTGCCTGACCAACTACGGCTGTCTCGATTACACCAAGAAACTCAAAACTGACATACCACGAGCCTTCCTTTGGTTTAGATGTAAGTGGAACAGCCATAAAACCAAACTTACTTAACTTTTTGAGAACTAAAACAGGACGAGAATATCGCTTACCTTTGCCACTGATTTCCACTCCAACATTCGTACCAACTCCACACCACCAAACTTCACCCTCGTTAATCGTCGGGAGTTTACCGAGTTCGTCCATATCCTTCTTCAGTTCAATCCAGCCATCAAAATCTTTAACAAAATCTTCTTCCATACCGGACATTATACCATACACCTTGTTCTACTCTTGAACATAAGTTACACCAGTCTCAGATTCAACTAGACTCAAAAAAGTTAGCCATTCGTTATTTCTAGTATCGTCAAGAAAATCCTCATCCTAGCTATTTTGAATGTGCCAACAAAACACCTCGCCAGTTTCCCAGCGAGGTTTTGCATTTGAACATCAGAGTGTTCACGAGGCGAGGTCATTCCAAAGTTTGTCGAGGTAATAGAATCCCCCTTTCTTGACGGGTTTCTTCGCCATCACCTTAGCAATTTGCAGCACATCCTGCGCAAAATTCTTTCTGCATTCAATATCATCTATCCTCCTTCCCTGCATAATACGGTTAACATCAGCAACTCGCCAACGTTCATACAACTTAGCTACACTCATTTTACAGTCAAACACATTGGCAATATCTTGAAGAATTTCTTCACCGTGCAAAGTCGCATCAACATATTGTGCTATATGTGGATATTCCGTCGCCGCGCTAAAGTTAACTTCCGCGAAGTCTGTTCCATCGTGCAATGGTCTCTCATGCTCAAAATTCATCAGCGATGCTTCATAATCATCTAAAATCTGCTTGGCCTGGCGCGAAACAATAACACTACGAAAGATGGGGATACGATTTGTCGCATCATAGAGAGTTGCCATCTGTCGGCTTGACAAGCTAGGCGCAAGGCTAACGAACGGCTTAGCAGTACGAACAGCAGCTCTCAAAACCTCATCAAATGCTTCTGGACCTGAAGAGTCAATAACGACATTGGCACAGGACATCTGTGTTACTATGTTGATGTCAACCACATCTCGAACTGTTTTAATAGCTTCTAAACCCGCATGCCCAGTTATTCCACTCAAAAAAATCTTTGTAGTTTCCATATTACCCCTCCTTTTACGCATTTCATATGAACCTCATTTTTAAAATTGCAATCGGTTACATCTAGCATAATCCCGACTACCCAAGCCCTCGCTCAGGCATACTTGCCTATATTCTGATAGAATACCAGGCACCTATCTTCCTATTCTATCACAGATTATCAAATTTGTCAATATCTTACAGCTTCCTCGCGAGTCCGATAAACTGATCATAGTACCGCATCATCTTCACCGGATCAGTCTTCCAGCTATTGCCGCCAACAAAATAATCACAAAATTCCTCCCTTGCCCGACATAATTCCCGCAATTTCCCTTTTTCAGACCTTGGCATACATTGAATTGATAAATCAAACAGTTCCAATGCCCGTTCAAAAGATACCTGTTTTTACTGAATCCATCTATTCACTACCTCTAGAATCTTCATGCCCCTCATTACACACTATATTGACAAAACACATATCATGTGCTACAATGACAATATTACTTGTGGATCAAGGTTTATTTTTGTATGGATAAAATTTTCATCACAGTTGCAATCGGAGCAACATTGGCCTTCTTCATTATATCGGCCATTGTAGTTTTTTCTGCCCACAACCGTCGCCTTGATGCTGCCGATCGTTTTCGCTATCGTCCGCGCAAACAACTCATGACTGGCCCAGAAAAGCACTGTTTCCAGCTGCTAAACGATATTTTTGGACAAAAATTTTATATCATACCTCAAGTCTCGCTAGATGCCTTACTCAGTCACAAAGTCGGCCACCAAGATCGCAACGAAGCTTACAGCTATATCGAAAACAAGACCGTCGATTTCGTCTTCTGCAACAAACGCACTCTACGCCCCATCTGTGCTATCAAACTCGACGACGGCCGCAAGCCTACCGACAATAGCATCGGCAGCAACCCTCGTGAAATGGAAAAATTTTTCCGTAGTGCCCATCTCCCCTTCGTCCGCATCACCAAACCCGACAAGCTCGACCGTCAAACCATCATCGAAGAATTTTCTCGAGTGATTTATGAAACCAGTATCCTGCCGCCCGGCACTCGCGGACGCAGAAAAAACAATAAATAATTTATTCAATAAAAACTCTGACACGAAAAGGCTCACCACCAGAAAACTCCCCTTTCAGGGAGTTTTCTTTTTCTCTAACGCAGCCCGCTACTCTTAAGCAACAGTCAAGCTAATCTTGCGACCTTCGCGATCAATATCCAGAATCCGAAACTTCTTGCGTTCGTTCAGGGTAAAGACCTTCTCTGGATCGGCATCGTTGCCATTGCCCAGCTCTGACACATGCACCAAGGCCTCCACCGCACTAGAAATCTGCACGAAGGCACCAAACGGAGTAATCCGTGTAATTGTGCCCTCTACTTCGTCACCGCGCTTCCAGTTCTCGACTTCAGACAACCATGGATCCTCTGATAGCTGTTTCATCGACAGCGACAAGCGCTCCTTATCAATCGCAATAATCTTCGCTTCTACGGTGTCGCCCACCTTGACGTAATCCGATGGGTTATTGACCCGCTCCCAAGAAATCTCAGAGATATGAATCAAACCTTCCACTCCGTCTACATTGACGAAGGCACCGAAATCCACTACACCAGTCACCACACCCTTGACCACATCGCCAACGTGCAGCTCTGCAAACCTCTCGGCCAAGCCATCCTTAACGGCTTCTTTCTCAGAAAAGATCAGCTTATTATCCTTACGATTAGCATCAAGAATGCGTACCTTCATTGGTTGACCAACTAGGGAATTCAACCTTTGCAAAATCTCGTCTTTGTCCGAAGAACCAACGCGTGGATAATGCTCTGCGGAAAGCTGAGACACCGGCAAGAAGCCCCGAATCCCCTCGTACTCAGCTAATAGGCCACCGCGGTTAGCATCAAATGGAGTAACCTCGATGACTTCTGCACCATCCAGACGACCTTGAATCTCGTCCCAACCTTTCTCCTTCGCAGCCTTGCGCAGAGAAAGCAAGATGCTACCATCGCCCATCTCTGATTCAATTACTGAAGCAGTCACTTCGTCGCCCACATTTAAGTTGCGTGCGAAAGCAACCTCGCGCCTCGGCACGACCCCCACACCACGAGCACCCAAATCAATCAAGATCTCGTGCTTGCGAATTGATAAGACATTACCAGTCACGGTTTCACCAGTCGCTGCGCGCTTCACTCCGTCCGCTTCTGCCAGCAACTCGTCCATTGTTAAATTGGCTTTTGCCATAATATTATATATAATCCTTTCTTCAGGTTCGTTCAGAAAACCAGCCTCAGCAGCGCCAACCTTCTGAACGAACCCAAAATCTATCCTCATTATATCAAACTCTCCCTTATCTGTCTAGAGATCACAGCCCGGACAATGGTACTTTGCGTCTCTAGTCTGGTACCGAGTCAAACCACACTTCGGGCACTGTGACTTTCGATGCAGCCAATCGCGATAAGAATCCAAAGCTTCCTCGACAAATTCTTCATCATACTCCACTCCATATTGCCGACAAAGCTTGTGTGCCTCTTCCCAAGCCGCCCGCTCCATTTTTAACCGCTCAACGTCCGTTGTGTAAAAATCGTGTTCAAGCCGCGCATGACCCAGCTCGTGTAGGAGCTCCAATTTAGAACCTTCGGCAAAAATAATTGTTCGCGGTGGCCGAAAAGTAAATTTTTTACCCGGCCGAAACCGGATTTTTGGATAATCCGCCGCTAGCTGCACAATTAATTTGTGCAAATCCTCACTCACCTCCAACATAGCACCATTATATCGTAGACCACACCAACTAGCGAGCATAAGCAAAACTGACCCGCCAATTATTTGACGAGTCAGTTGCAGTCGATTGTATAAATTAAACAGCTTTTTTAGCTGGACCACGGCGAGAGATACGTCCGCCCTTGGCACCCGCAATGCGTGCTAGAGCTGGATTAGCTGCAAATCCGCCAGTGTGACCATTCTGACCACCTTTGCGACCGATCTGAGAATAAAACTCTTTACCGTATTTTTGTCGGTTAGTTTGGGCAGCTTTGAGGCCGCCAGCTTTTGTACCTGACATAATATTAATCTCCTTTTTGCCCACCAAATTACACTTATAAACACCACCCTTTTATGATCACGGGCGAAAACTCCATGTTTCCACACCACGACTATTGGATGTTGCGACCATTGTATCATACCGCTTCCGTTTTGTCAATAGGTTTTTGCTAAAAATATGTCATAATTCTATGCCTACCTCTGTTATTTTGGTAATAATTCCCTGCTTGTTTTTCCGGAAAAAGCTGTTTTAAGACTCTTTTCTACCCGAACAAGCTAAGACAAAGTTTTACCCAGAATGTGGAAAACCGCTATTGACTTTATTCGTTTGGTGATATACAATGATAATACTTTGAGTAAGAACTGCGAGGTTACTCAAAACTAATAGGACAATCTAGATAGATTAGCCCTATTTTTTGACGAAAATGTCAATTAGTATACCAAACAGCGGACGGGTAAACCGTTCCAACGATTGCTGTTATTCGACGGGTAGACAGTACCGGCATCGAAGATGAGGTCGTAAGCAGTAGCCGAGGTAGGAGACGAGTAAGTACTAGCAATACTCGACCAACCGTAGCCACCGAGGCCGAAGAGCCTCAAAGCGCTATTATTAAAATTAATCCACCCGCTACGGACGAAAAGACGGGAGCAACTTGTAAAGCCGTTATAAGTTCAACTTATAATTAACGGAGGTAAAATATGAGAATTTTTATTTCAATTAACGTCCGTAGCGGAATCATTTTTATTGATGAAAGTGCTTTAATGCACATTGGAACAGACGGCTATATGTGGTCACAGACAGCTGGAGGATATAGTGCACCTAGTTGGTTTAGTGCCTTTCATCTTGGTTTTGGCAAAACTAACAGCGGCCCAAGTAGTGGCCCAAACTATCGTCGCAATGGTTTCCCCGTCCGCTGTTTGGTAATACTAGTTTATGGTATAACAGTTTATGAATATAGATCAAACAAATCAAGATTACAAAATAGGCCTAGCTCTGATAGAATTAGCAGAAGAGCTGCAGAAGACTGACCAGTACAACCAAAACCCTAAAAATGCCCACAAAGGGACCACCCATAATGGCATCACTATCTATTTTTAATTTCTAAGTAACAGGGATAAAAATTCGCGCCGTCGTTCCTACGGAACCGGGCGAATAACAAACCCGGTCTGATTCAATACCTTTCTAACTCACAAAGTAAAAACCTGTGCAAAACGCACAGGTTTTTACTTTGGTGGAGTAACAGGGATTCAAACCCTGGACCTCCGCCTTGCAAAGGCGGCGCTCTAATCAGCTGAGCTATTACCCCATATTATAAGCTTCAAGGCGAAGTTAGAATGAAGGCAATTTGGAATTTGAGGGATTGAGACGCGTCTACTAGACGAGTGAAATCCCGAAAAACCAAAGTGACCCATTATAACGAACCGACTGGTGGGGATGAAGCAACAACACTTAAACCACCTAAAGTAGTTGCTAAGGCTCTTTATGAAAGAGCCTCTGTTGTTAGCTACAAAATCCCTTATATTTCAAGAACAAAAGTTCTCTCCTTGGAAGCCACGATTGATTATATTATGTGATTCCCAACACCTCCATTATAGCACATTTATTCCCTTTGTGAAGCCAAAAAGTGCACGCTCGATTATCTACTTGTTTTTTATTAAACCACCTATACTCTCCAGCTATTAGAAAAACAGGGACAGAGAGGACAGAGAAAGTGGAAAGAAGAGGGTGCAGCCAAAAACTAATACCCCCTACCCCTATATTCGATGACCACCCTAAGTCCTCACTAACACGCTCTATCAGAGGATTTAGCTTTTGCTAAGTCTGTTTTTGGTGAGTGAAGTTTTTTGTTTGCTCACCAAAGAAATCATTTTGGTGACTTGTGTTACAATGGAAGGCAGTTTGGTAAAGAAGGGAGTAGCTAACCCAACAACCAAGCTCTCGACTCGCTTTTAGGTAGTAGCGACCGTAAAAGACGAGTTAGGCTAAAGAGCTACAGGCTTTAGCTTAGCGAGCCATCGATAAGAACGCATTAAATGATGGCAAGCCACAACAACCAAGAAAAGTACCAATGATTTAAAGCCTCCGAGCAATACGGAGGCTTTTTGATGTCGTTGTGTTTTGGCGAGTTTTCCCACATTTTCTTAAACAATCAAGGTTTTGCTATGGAAAACTCTCTTTGCCGATTTGCAGCATAAGTATAAGAAATAACGGAGCTAGGAAAAGATTTGATTGGACTAGCGTTTGGTGAGTTCAGGTCTGATAAAAACGCTTTTGCTCTTTGGTGCTAAGATTAAACCATATATGGCACGACCCAGCAAATACACCGAAGAACTCGTGAGACGCGTTCGTCAGTATCTCGCTGACGGGCTGACCGTGCGTGATTGTTGTTTTGGCGTTGGGATATCAGAAGACACGTTTTGCCGTTGGCGGAGGGAGAAGCCTGAGTTTGCTAAGCTAGTGCAAGAAGCAACTGAGGCTCAATGTTGGAGCAGCCTAGGGCTTGCTCGCACTAGCGAGTACCGACGCTACACCAGGCGAACAAAACGCACCCAAAATCAAGTGAGAAGCGAGAAACGGTCAAACACTCGTCTTGGCACAGAAAATGCCCCAGAAACGCCTCTAAATGCGTCTGAGAGGCATTCTGGTGTTTGGCTTGGTGCTAAC
>CAZTQW010000012.1:0-12410 GCA_964616255.1 uncultured Candidatus Saccharibacteria bacterium | reverse complement strand
GAGCGCCGCCCTGTCACGGCGGAGGTCGCGGGTTCGAGTCTCGTCGGTTCCGCCACGAAATTGCCTGACTCCGGTCGGGTTTTTTCGTGACATTACTCATATATCGAACTAGTATACCAAACAGCGGACGGGGAAACTGAGCCAACGATTGTTATTACCTGACGGGCGAACATCTGAAGGATCGAAGCTGAGGTAGTAAGCAGTAGCCGAGGTAGGAGACGAGTAAGTAGTGGCAATACTCGACCAACCGAGGCCATAGGCGCCGGAGTACCTCAAAGCGCTATTACTAAGGTTAATCCACCCGCTACGGACGAAGCCATCTCCAGAAGAAGCGCTCTTGTTTGCCCATCTCGTCCATCATATCGCTTAATACATCTTCGATTTCAGTTTTTCATTGTGGCTGTTTAGAGCAAAATTAATTGTGAAATATGGAACCAGCGAAATCAGCCCTCTCTTCTCTGTTATAGACACCAAAAAAGCACCTTCTGGCGCTAATTTGAACGATATGGGGTGGGATATCGGGATCGAACCGACGACCTTCTGGACCACAATCAGACGCTCTAACCATCTGAGCTAATCCCACCATCCCGCCACCATTATAGCATATTCTGGTGCAAAGGGAAGACCTTCCTCGCTAAGCCGCGAGCAAATCGCGCATATGAGGGCCTTTCATAACAAATTCCTTCCCAACCCCCTCTATCACCGGCAAATCACTCATTATTTTATATTCGAAAAGTGTCATCAGACTTGAAAACTTTTAAGCTTTATCTAATAAAGGCAGATTTGTATAATTATCATGCTAAAATACTTGACTTTTTTACGCAAGTGTGCTATCATGAAAGCACACGTAGTTAGGGCGATTTATAATCTAATCGCCCAAAATTAAGCACATTGAAAAGGAGGATTTTCTATGAAAAGAAGATCAGTGTTCCCATTTATTGGTACCAAAAAACCCAAAACCACTAACGTGGATCTGTATTTAGGCGGCGACCCGAACAAAAGCTGGAGTGATTTTATCCAGTGTGCTGAAGAAGTTGTATCATATATGTTTTTGCAACTGTCGGGTGAGACAGATAGCTTCGCCAAGAATTATCAGAAGCTGCTGGCTCGAAAGACCGTTACTGTGACTATGAACGCGCAACAGTGGGCAGATGCCCAAATTGTCTTCATTGTCAGTGAAGGTAAAAACTTCCGCTATCTGACGGACTGTATGGAGGAAACCATTGAGGGCGACCTTGGAGTTCGCAAAGGTGGTAACATGGTTTCTAAAGGAAGACCGGTCAGTACAGAAGATGTCGAGGAGCCATGTCTGATGCTCTTCAAAAAGCTCTTGATCGATTTAGGCTATAAACCCGTAGACTTCGGTTTTGACGATGATGAACTGTCAGAATGGGAGCAGGTGGTTACTCCGCCGCGTAAGAAGACAAAGGCGCAGGCACCAGAGCAGGAAGCACCTACCGAGGTGCAGACTGAAGCGGAAATGGGGGGAATGACCCTCGACGACATGCTGGAGGCGATCGTTGTGCCTCTCAAGGTTAAGATTCCGGAAAACGCAAAGGGCCTTTCGGTGGAAGAGAGATTGGAGCAGGGGCTGGTTAGTCTGCTGGAGTATCTCGGCTACCTTGGCAAAGAAGGGCGCAATGAATACATCGGAAACCTTACCAGATTCTCTAATAGCATCAACGATTACGTCAAACGCGTGATTAACATGTCAAGCGATCTTGACGGTGGCCAGGACGGTAACACCTCTCAGGAGGAAATGATCGCTACAATGATGAAGTGCGGCTACACCGAAGAGCAGATCAAAGCAGTCTTAGAACAGATTGGTCAGCCTCTTAAAGAGGACAAGCCGGATCAGGAGCCGAAAAAGGACGAGGAAGAAGATGATATTTTCCTTCCGAAGCCCAAAGCGGACCCTGAGGATACGGTTTTAAGGCCAGCTCAGAAATATGTCGATTTACTGACTGAGCGAGACGATGTTAGCAATAAAGACATTCCGAAGAAGCTCAGCGCTTGGGCAAGAGACGGCCTGTCGGTAACCCGATTACAGGTGAATGCCGCTCTCAAAGAGGCAAACACACGTTATATCAGCGGTGGACAGCAGGGGAAGCCGGTTCAGTTCCTCGCGTCGAAACCAAAGGGAAAGAAGTAGGTGGTGCCTATGCGCCCGCCGTACAAATTCCCGGAAACATATCTTTTATCATATCTAAAAATTCCTCCCTAAGCCCCGTTGCAATCGCGATGGGGCTTATCTTTTACTCTTATGCTTGAAATAGTTAAAAATGTCAATTACTTTACTACCTCTAGCATAAGCGGCAAAAGTCCAAATAATATGCTCATATTATCGCAAAATAAGCAAATTTAACAGGGAAGAATATTTTTCATTGTGCTAGAGTTTATTTATGATAAAATACTTGACTTTTTTAAGCATGTGTGCTACAATGGACTTAGTCGGTACGAATCGGGCAAAACCGGTTTGCGCGAGGTCCATTTACAATCGAATCATCTCAGATACAATGCTCATGCTTGTAAGCATACGTATCTGTTAATATATAGAGTCATTTTTCATATAGATGAGCGCAGGTAATTTCGGCGCTCCCCAACCTCAGTAAGTGTTACGGGGGTTGGTACCTCCCGTTTATGCAAGACTGAGTAGTAACCCAGAAACCTAGTCTCAAAAACAAATAAAGGAGGTAGCTTATGAAAATAGCTATTTGGGGCATCATTGCCATCTTAACGTTCTTTGCCGGAATGCTTTTCGGAGCGACGGCATTTTCTGGCAAGACTTTAGTGCGGAAAAACGTTGTAACTTTCGGCCGTAGAGTGATCTGCATAGGTATCACACTGGTACTTGTGGCGATTTGTGGTTTGTCAATTTGGCGCACAGCAGCCGCGAGTAATGCCAGAGTTGAGGCATTAAAACATCAGGAAGAACTGGATAAAGCCGCAGCAGAGGCCGAAGCTATGGAAAGTCAAACCGCAACCGAGCCTGCCAGTGAAGATGCTGGCGACGAAACCAAGGAAACGGAAGAGCCGGAACCCGAAACAGAGGAGCCCGATTGGGCATCCATGGATGCGGATTATTTATCCGACAAAGCAACCATGGACAACGGAGCAATCCGCGCTCTGGAAATGACCGAGCGGGATATGCACCGTTTTGACGAAGAGTACGGAAGGACCGCATCTATATCATCAACAAATGATATGATGATCTACCGGATTGCCCATGCCGAGGATGAGTATGCTTTTAGCAATTCGATCTTGGTAAATTTTGCGGATAGATGGTACTTCGAGGATCATGTAGACGACCTTGAGTACTTCTACGCAGTTGATTCCGACGACATCGACCCGGACAGCAAAGTTTTTGTCAAGGCGAGAGCCGAGATGAAAGACAAATATGCCGAATGGCGAAAAGAGTTCGAAGAGCTCAAGCCGGAAAATAATGACTACGAGAAGTATGCCAGAAGCAACTTCAAAGAAGAGTTGTTGCATAATCCTCTGGCAACGGTTGCGTGGTATGAGTTGATGGCTCGGCACTCTGTGTTCACGCAGAACAACCCTTGGATTAAGGAAAATTTGGAGGCCATGCATAAGGCCTACAAGCTTGATCCCAAGGTAGCCGAAACAGTTGGCACTGCAACCTTCCTCACTTTTAGCGAAGAGCATAAGGAAGATGAGGAAGAGTGCGATTATACTCACATCATCTCGAACGACGAGATGTGGGAGTACATGTGCTACGGAGCTCGTATGTTCGAGCTTACGGAGAGGACGGGATTCAAGCAGCTTAACTCAAAAATCAGATGGGGCATCGATATTGATGACGATTATCCTGATCTGACAAAGCCGCTCCTTCTGGACAAGAAGGAAGACCAGACTTCTGGGTACTTTGATGCGTACTCCGTGAAGGTAGACGGAAAAGTTGTAGTGTATTTCGGAATGCACTGCAGTGATAACGGACTCGCAGAGTTCGACATATCGGTGCCGAAGAAGAAAACTACAACTACAACGACAACTAAGAAGACACCAGATTATGGCTTGGCGGTAGTTTATATCGAAAAAGCAACTGGTGCCAAGATTTCGCCGGATTTCATTTGGCCGACGCGGCTAAAGGAGAAAGATCCCTATGGCCCGTTTACAAAAGAGATTCCGGGATATACCTTGCTGTCAACAGAAGCAGAAACAAAGGGCTTCATGCCGGCAGCTGATCACATCGTCTATGTTTATTATAAAAAGAACGGTGCGCCATCTAATGATAACAATAATCCTGGCGGCGGAGATCCTGGCTCTAAGCCGGATCCCGAACCTGGTAAACCTAAACCAAAGCCCGAAGGTAGTAAGCCGAAGGACGACAAGGATAGCTCGGAGAACCAACCGGACGATGACCAGGGTCGCGGCGACAATGACAACCAGGGAGATGGCGATGCAGAACAAGGAAAACCGCCCGCACAGGATACTAAACCATCTGGCGGCGAACAGTCAGGCAGTGGAGGCTCATCCGGAGACTCCGAAAGTAGTGATAATACCAATCACGAAGGCGAAGGTAAAGACGATGCTGCCAATGAAGGTGGTAAAACAACAGTTACAGAACCCAGCGGTGATGGCGATGGCAAGACTTCTGATCCGAGCAAGGATAAGAGCACTGGTCATACCGATGGTGGATTTTAATTATAAATGACTCTAATGTTCTGGGAGTACCTTATTTAACCCAGACACATTCTCACTCGGAGAATGTTGGGGTACCATATATTCCCGGCGAGACTTATTTCGCCGGGATATACCCAAGATATTTATCTAATTGTGTTTGAGATGATTCGATTGTGGACTGAAGAAGTTTAACAAGATGGACCAGGAAAGTATAAATTAATCAATATCAACTTTAATTTTCATTAAGTCAAAATATTAATTTATAAAAGGAGATTACTATGAAACGAGTAATTAAAACCTCGCTTGCTTTGGCTGCTAGTGTAGCAGCTATCGCAGGTACAATGGCTCCAGCCTACGTCTCTGCATGGGGCGATAATGGCGGTGGCCGTCCAAGCTATACCAAAGATGAAATCAACAAAGGTAAGATTGGTAAATATTGTGATCCAAAAAGCAAGGATTATGCAACATGTATCAAAGACAAAAATTTCCCCGGCACAATCGTCTTCAACAGTATTTCTGACAGTGTGATTGGCAGCGAAAAGAACTTCGTTGGCACTCGGGAATGTACCGTTCAGGCCAACGGCCGTTGCAATGCCGCTTCTAAGACTACTGTTTGGAATGCAGATGATATTACGGTAAAAGATGGACAAACTTACATCATTCGTGCCTACGTACACAACAACAATCCAAACGGTGAAAGTGCAGTAGCTGAGAATACTAAAGTTGCATTTAGTGTCCCGTCTCAGTCTACAACTGAAGCCAAGGTAACTGGCTATATCAGCTCATCTAATGCTACTCCAAGCGAGTACTGGGACTCCGTAGTTTTCAAGAGTGATCGGGCTTTCCACTTAGAGTATGTTTACGGATCTGCTCTTCTCGAGAACAATAGCATCGGTAAAGGCGGGCTAACTCTTAGCGATGAAATTGTTACTAAGGCAACTGCTGGCGGTACTTTGATTGGCTACGATAAACTTGATGGTCGTATCCCAGGCTGTTACGAATATGATGGTTTTGTAACCATTCAGGTGAAAGCCGTCTTTGACGACTTTAAGGTTAGCAAACAAGTTCGTCTTGCTGGTGAGAAGACCTGGAATGAAACTGTCACTGCTAATGTTGGTGATAAGGTAGAATTCCAAATTGAATACTGGAATACTAGTGATAAATGGCAGAATGGTGTGGTAATCAACGACATTCTTCCACCAAACCTACGCTATGTCCCAGGTTCTACTAAGATTAAGAACTCAAGCCATCCAAACGGTGCAGTCGTAAATGAAGACATCATTACCACCGATGGTATCCAAGTTGGTGATTACGGTCCAGACGCAAATGTCTACGTGATCTTCACCGCTGAAGTGGTTGACGATAGCCTGGCTTGTGGCCAAAATACTTTGATTAACTGGGGCCGTGCTTCGGTCGGTGGGGAGAAAGTCTTGAAGGATGATGCTCGTGTTGTCACAAACAAAGTTTGTGAAGATGATCCAACTCCTCCAACCCCTCCAACCCCACCTACACCTGAAGAGCCAACTCCGAATTTGCCGACTACTGGTCCAAGCATGATGGTTGGCGGCCTCGTGGCTACTGGTTCCATCGCAACAGCTGCTGGCTACTACATTGTTAGCCGCCGTCAGCTCAAGCGCTAAAGCTTCTTGCGACTTTGGTCTGCTGATTAACCTCAGCAGACCTCCTAGTTCGGAAGGTTTGACTGCTCTCGCAGAAAGTGAAAAATCCCCTCTTTAACCGGAGGGGATTTTTGGCATCTGGATTATAATGACTCTGCCTCCTACTTCGTCCGTAGCGGTGGCATCGAACTTTATAAGGGTCTTTTGAATACCGTTGGATATGCTGGTAGTGGTTGGTCACGTACGGCTACAACTTATTCGTCAGAGATTCGAGCGGGTGCGTACTATCTCAAATTTGATGACAGCACCATGTATCCTTCTCGCGTCCTTGGCAATATTCGTTGGGCTGGTTCCCCCGTCCGCTGTTTGGTATACTAAGTAGGCGAGTGAAGAGAAAAACATTAATGTTTTTCTCTTCCGAGACTACACAAGTATACAACTCTACGAAGTAGAGTATAGCTAGTTACGTGAGAGAAAAGAATGTTATACATTCTTTTCCGAACTAACGCGGCTAGAGTCCTCGAGCCTACGGTTCGAGGACTCTATAATAGTTAATCGGTTACTTCGCTTATGATTGCATCTGATAGCTATATATAGTACAATGATTGCTAGTAACTGTGCGGGGGAAGTCTAGTACATTAATAATGAAGATAAAGGCAGTATTTTGTTTTTCTTAATGTACTTGACTTCCCCCCACACCAACAACTCACACAAATACAAAAAAGGAAGGTGAAAATATGTGGTTATTTCTTGCGAAAGCTATAGGCTACAGTTTTTGGATAATATTTATATGCTTTGTTCTTTGGGCTATTTTTGGGAATAATGGCAAAGCACCCAAATCCAGCAATTCCTCATCGAAAACGGCAAAAGACAGTTTTTCAGTACATGTCGTAATTCCGCCTGGACTCACTTCTGAACAAATCAGAGCAATATATCGTGATTCAAAGGACCTTAGTGGTTGCTGGGTATGCGGCAGACAAAATAAAGCTGAATCTACTCTTGATCGGAAGATGCCATGTCCAGATTGCCAACATCGTTTTAAAAGGTTACTGAGTAGCGGTAATTACACACTGCCTGATGGTATTGAGGAATATACCTTTAACTTATGGGGGAACCAGATGGTCATAGCAGCGCAACTTAATGAGGGGAAAATTGATAAAGAGGAAGCGCATCGACGTATGCAGCAAGTGATCAATGAGGAAATTGCTCGGCAAACCGAGCATAAAAGGCTGAATAGTAGACTGAGTAAGGAACGACAGAATGCAGAGCTGGCACTCAACGATGCGGAGCGCACAATGAAGAATCTCATGTCCTAAATATTGCTAAACGTTTTCGTAAGCAAAGTCCCCTCCCGCTGCCTTTATCCTCAAAAACCGAATAGAGTCGAAGTGCAGCTGCTTCGCCTATTCAAAAGGCATCTTTTGCCCCGTTCTATAACAGAACGGGGCAATCTATTTTGTAAGTAAGCTTAATCCTAGGTAACAATATGTGGTCCTTGTCCACCTTGATTACCTAACCGTGTCTGTGCATTGTACCCAGGCTGGCCAGGCAAGATGATCTGCTGCTGGTTGCCATTGCCACCATGTGGAACATTGATACTTGAGCCTTGGTCTACGGCCGCCGTAGACCTGCCGGCTGCCTGCATGATATCCCGTAGCCTATCACGATTACCCGCAGCAATGCTTAAGTTGCCTTGGTTCGACTCTAACAGTGTCCGTTCTGCTACATTAGCCATACGATTCAGCATGGTCTGGTCGTACTGACCACGTCGGGCACTATTGACAACACGGTCCAGGTCTGTTGAGGTGGTAGCCGCCATGCGACGAGCATCTGCTATGTTTACTCCAGCCGCATTAGTGGCATTGCGAGTTTGGTCGGTTGCTAGATAATAGCTGTCCGCCATATTTTCAAGCTCTCTGCGTACTTCGGGTTTCAGGTCAGTAATATTAGGATTATTCAGAGCCTCCATTGCAGTACTACTTAAATCAGCTAGGTCACTTCCCGCAATATTTCCAGCTTGGACTTGCTCATTTAGACGAATCAGAGCGGTTTCATCAGCACCAATGAGAGCACTGGCACTATATTTATCGGCGCCAAGTAAATCGTATTGGCTAGAACGCATAGAATGATCATTGTTATGCGTACTCTCGCTAAAGGTTCCTTGAACTACTTCACCATGTGCAGTATCGGTAAGATACCTAAAGAAGCCACGGTTGCGAGCTTTAATATCTCCGCCAGATTCACCTAGTAAGCGGTCAGCAGCATTTTGTAGACCAATATTGCGATTACCTGTACCGACACGATTAGAGGCTCGATAAAGTTGGTTCTGCATAGCCTTACGGCCGGAGTCAGATTTAGCCAGAATACGTTGCGCCGCTACCAGCTGCGCCATGGCATCTCGGTCCTCGGAATTCTCCATTAATCTAGTTAGAGCATTCTCGTATTCTTGCTCCATCACAGGATCGTTAGTCGCCATACCACTAACTTTATAACGATCAGCATAAGTCTTAATTTCTTCTTCCTCCTGCTGCAGACGCAAATTCTCGCGCAAATTGTCCCTTCTATTTTTATCGTCTTGAGTTAGACCACGTTCGGCATTAGCCCTCGCCCTTCCTGTCTCTATAAATTCACTATTTGCCAAGCTAATTGCTCGGGATTGTGCACGTGCTCGACCGCCAGAGTTTAGTAACCCATCTCCATTAAGACCGCGATTGTTCATCCAGGTACCTAATCTGCCACGAAAATCTTTGTTAGTGGCATATCTTCTGGCTCGGCGAGCAGCTTCTGTAGCATTCATTCTTCTTTGTAAATCTTTGGTGCCTTCTGCCCCACGGATAGCACCAGCAGCGGTATTGCCAAGGCGGCTGCCAAATGTAGCAATTTTGTTACCCAAATTCCCTAGGGCTGCAAATGCACTGCGTGTGAGTGTGGGTACAAAGAAGAATGGTACAACTTGAATCAATACAGCCACGAGTTGGAAGAAAAATCCCTTATCGCCACTACCAGATAGATCTGCAAACAGTTTTAACGGAATTGCAGCAATTGATGCTACGGTATTACTACTATCACTAGCCGTCGCCAATAATAACCTTGATGCCATGATTCCTCCGCCCATTAATGCTCCGCAAATCGGGAAGAGCAGTAACATGGACGAGAACATCTTAAACCACCGATCGTATAGCTTCTTAGTATTAGGCAGAGCATAACAAGCAATCGCGACAGGGGAAAGCACTGCCAAGATAATTACAGCTGCTTCTCTCGCCGCCAGCATGATGGCAAAGAATAGCACACCAATCAAAGTGACGAGGAAAAACAGCGCTAGCGGTACTAGCCATTTGTCCCATGTAGCGACTATGATTGCACCAAATGCTGCACCGCTACCCAGTGTGAACAAGGTTGGGATAATTCCCTCCAAGAACACCCCAAGATCGAAGGACTGGTCCGTGGTAATTTGATTGGCAAAAGTCACACCAAATAAATTCTCTAACTCTACTCCCAGAATATTTGATACGTCAATCGCCAGCTGACAAATAATGAATGATAAATTCGTCAACACTACCACCATGATTAAACGTGGCAAAACTTTCTTAATACTATAATTATCTAAGCCAATACCTGTAACTTGAGAAAAAATCACCAGCAGAAGCAAAATCACAAATATAATATTGCCCCAATTGCGAATTATCTTCCAGACGTTGTGTGCCGGGCTTTTAGATGAATACATGCTAGCCTTTACTTCTAGAAAATTATCCCGCACATAATCGTATGCACCTTGGGTTGCTCTACTAACAATATCCATGACTGGGCATAAAATCCACCCAAGCGAGCTAGCACTGTTATAACAGTTAGGGGTTTCACTGCCCTCTGGTGTGGGTTGTGGATTTGGATCAACTGGAGTCGGATCTGGCTCTGGCACATCGCCAATTTCACCAGTACCACTAATATCAATTTGGTCATGAATCTGCATTAATTCCCGCACGACTTCTCGAAATGCATCAGCATCTTTGCCAGTCGTCATCTTAGTTTGTGTACCACTAAGAATAGCGAATTTGCCTTCATCATTTGCGACCGTTTTATGCTGCACGACTAGCTTATCATCAATATTGATCTTGCACCACTTGCCATTGTGTGGCAGATAATAGCTATTTCCTACTGCTAAGATTCCACCATGGAGAGAGTCGACACAACTTGACTCGTCCACCGATAAATATCCATTACTCTTATTGTCGTTCTTCACGCGTGCAATATAATATGAATAATACACGGTAAACTTCTCATTAGCAGTCCATGCGCTATCATAGCTAGTAGCACCTAGATAATCTATAAAATGTTGACGAGCAACATTAAAATCCGTAATCTCAAACTTTTCGTGGGTAAGCGCCTGTGATTCATCAGGCTCAAACTTATACTCAACTTTTAAATCTGAAAACTCGCGTGAAAGATTTTCGGCACAGGCATAAAACTTGTTACCAACCGTAAACCCATTACCTAAATCAGTGACGTCATCAACTGCTTGACCCTCACAATCAGTTTGCATCTGGTTCCAACTCGGAATACCACTAAAATCAATTTCTCCCTCGTCCATTGAAATTTGGTATGCAGCTAACCAAGTATAAGGTGCTCCATTACGATACGACAGAGCATTTACCGTCCCCCAAAGTTTCCCCTCGAAAATTTGCAGATTACTGTTCGCAGTATCGATACAGAACATTTTGGAAGAATCTTTAGATGCACCGTTATTTTCGTAGCAACCATCTGGGTTAGATACGAGACCACCATTGGCTCCAAAGGTTACACTAATCGAACCGGTTTTAGTTGGTTCAAGTTTATTATTGATAGTATCTTGGTAAGTGTAGGAAATTTTAAAAGTGTGCTTTCCGGCTTGTGGTTGGTCGTCCTCATCTTTAGGCGCTGGTGTATATCCCATCGCAACCATATTAGTCCCGGTTCCATCGCCATCAAAATCTGGCTTGCCAAACAAACTTAACAACCCCGTCATCTTTTGACCACTCTTATTATATCCGGCTATTGACTGCGCACAGGACACGTCACTGTCTTTGATGGTATTCCCGATTAAAGTCGGAATTGGCAACAAATTTTCCGTGCTATATCCATAAAACATATAATTATCATGTCCATATCTTGTGTCATAGCCTCCGTCTCCCATCTTGGCCTTATCTGACCTCAGTGGAGTACGCATGTAGTGGTCATCATAGCAAACTCGCATATTGTGGGTAAGCGCCTTTTTCATAATGTCGGTCGTTGAGGCATCGCCTTTGGCCAGCGCATACACATTTGGAGCATAAAACATGCTACTCCAAACTACAAATCCTACCAAAGTTGCCAGAAGTATTGTGCCGATCGCAAAACCACGAACGAAGCGCTTTTTATTCATTATTTTTCTCCGTTTCTAGCTTTATATTGTTGAGTAAGCTATAGAAATCATGATCTAAAAGCTCGGAATTAATTTCAGCTAAACCTATGGATTCTTCAGCTTGTTGTCGTAATCCTAAAACTTTATCTGTAGAAATATTTTTGACACAATCAAAATCAAGCGATGTTCCATCTGATTGAATGCAACCTTTTGCTTGATAAAAGGTATACAAGTCATATGCTGTCTCAAGATACTCGGCAAAGTTCCGAGCAGTTTTTTCGGCGCGGTTAACAAGGTTGCCTTGCGCTAAAGCAGAGATTTTTGCAATCAGTTCTTTTGCTTCTTCATCTTTGCCATAGGCAACATCATATAGTAACTTATCATTGATGTCTGATTGACGTATCATGGCAAGATGAATTGGAAAAATATCTTCCAGTTGCTCTCCAAGACTCTGTAATGATTTCTTTTTACTATTTTTAAGTATATCTCGCAGAGAACGATAATTGTTTTCTAACGAGTTATAATATTCGCTCTCTTCGGCTTGGCTTAATAGTTCACCTACGATTGTATAAAATCGTTCCTGCATTTCAGGGTTACCTGGATCATACCGATATTCACCATCTACTGGACCATTATCAAGACTATAAACAAAATTATCATAGGCTGCACTTAGTGTTAAAGGCTGTTTTTTCTTCATGACAGATATGACCACTGCCAATATAACAATAGTTATAATGATGGCTTATGGTAAGAATTTGCAGAATTGCAGCAAA
>CAZTQW010000011.1:0-15635 GCA_964616255.1 uncultured Candidatus Saccharibacteria bacterium | reverse complement strand
CGACGACCTGCCGCTTACAAGGCGGCTGCTCTACTAACTGAGCTAACACGGCTTATCTCGCCATCATATCAAATCTTGGTGCTGGAAGTAGGACTCGAACCTACGAAGGCCGAAGCCGAGAGATTTACAGTCTCTTGTCATTGCCGCTAGACGATTCCAGCATACTCTCATTGTATCAAATCTTGCAGAATTTGGCAACAAAATAGCTTCCCGTTAGGGGAGATATCGTAGTAACTCTGGTTCGTTATCCGCCTGGTCACGATTTCCGTCCTACTTCCACTACCAACAAACTAAGTATGTTATAATCAAATAAACATTGAAGGAATATATGAAATCGAAAAACCTTATCTCGTCCATTATCATTACTCTTGTCGCCCTTATTTTAGGCGGTGCTGGTGGTTTTTTGCTTGCACGTGCCACAATTCCTCAGCCTAATAATCAGCTTTCAACCTTACCCGCCCCCGAGCTCTCCGAAGGAATCCGCGGCAGCCAATTCGGCATCGATAAAAACCTTAACGAAGCTACGATCGATAACTACCTTGATCGTCCAGATTCTGTTTATCGCGACATGCGCATGCTCAAAGATCCTGGCAATTACGAAGCAATCGGCGGCGATTCCTATCTCTCGGGATTTGTACGCGGCTTCGAAATCGTGCCCTATCCTTATTTAGCCAATGTCACCGGTCTACCAGCAGAAGTCGGACAGACTTACACCGGCCCGACTCTTTTTACCGAAGACAAAAATGGCAATTTCACGGCTAATTACGCAGAGTCACTCGACATTCTTAAAGCGCTTTTTCCTCAAGACAAAAACATTTTTCTCATGTGCGGAGGGGGAGGCTATGCGGGCATGACCAAAAATTTGCTCACCAAACTCGGTTGGAATCCCGACAAAATTTATAATGTGGGCGCTTATTGGTCCTATCAAGGCGATAATAACGTCGCCGTGAAACGTGCCACTGGCGACCAGGTCAGCTATGATTTCTGGAAAGTTCCTTATCATGACATCGATTTCAAAACTCTACACGAGATTAAGCAAAAATGAAAAAGAAAATCCTCATCTTTCTAATACCCATCATCATACTAATTGCCGCTATTACACTTATAGTTTTCTATCATAGCAACCAAAAATTCTATCTCGAAGATAATTATTATGGTCAAGCTGGCTATACAGAAATCGACAGTACCGAGCTCGATCAACTAATCCAGGAGCAAAAATCTTTTGTTTTGTTCGTCTATCAACCAGCCTGTGCAACTTCCGCTGATTTTGAAGAAATCCTCACTGCAGCAATCAAAGAAAAATCCCTTACGGTCTATAAAATTGCTTTCTCTAAGCTACAGAACAGCACAATCGACTCAGAAATTCCATATTATCCTTCTTTTGCCATCTTCAAGAAAGGCCAACTAATTGATTTTCTCAAGTCCGATCAAGATGAAGATACGGCAAAGTACCAGAATAAAGATGAGTTCCTAGCTTGGTTGGCCAATTATGTAGCAATTAAAAAATCAAGCAATTCTCATCAAGCCGACATCAACTATAGTGAAGAATCTGGCGACTCACACACCGCTGCCGATCTTAGCCAAATCACCCAAGAACCAGGCAAAGTTAATATTTACTTCTTTTGGGGAGACGGTTGTCCACATTGTGCCGAGGAAAATAAATTTTTTAAGGAAATCTCCTCAGAATATGGTAAGTATTATAGCCTCTACCGTTTTGAAACGTGGCACAACGACGATAACGTAAGCTTAATGAAAATCTTTGCTAGAGCAATGGGCGACACGTCTAAAGGTGTACCATATACTATTATTGGCGACCAAAGTTTTATTGGTTTTCCCGAACAATATAAAGACCAGATGAAAACAGCTATCAAAAAATCCGCTCAGAACGATTATGATATTTACTTCGACAAAGTTAAAGCTGAGCTAGAAGCGCAAGGGAATGAAGACTAATTCTATACTAAGGAAAAATTGATGAATCAGAAGCAGCATTGCAAAATCACCGAGCATAATGCCAAAATCGAAAATCGAATTCTAAACTACATTCTCTTATTTATGACCTGCGCCTTCCTAGGTTGGGTTTGGGAAGTCATGCTTCATCTTATTCAGCACGGGCAATTCGTTAATCGCGGAGTCTTACATGGTCCCTGGCTGCCAATTTATGGATTTGGTGGACTCGGCATCGTTTTACTCTTAGAGCGCTTCAAAAAATATCCCCTGGTAGTGTTTCTAGCAGGAGCAATTGGTTGCGGATTTATGGAATACATCACTGGGTGGTATCTAGAGACTTTTAAACATTTGAAATGGTGGGATTATGGTGATGCCTTTCTTAGTATTAACGGTCGAATTTGCTTCATCAGTGTGACCTGTTTCGGTCTCTGCGCTCTCGCCATCATATATTATATTTACCCCTTGCTCACTAAAGTCTATAACCGGCTCGAGCTCCGGCCGAAAAAGATCCTTTGCTTCGCTTTGATTTTGTTCTTCTTAGCCGACTTTGTCTACTCCTCAGATTGTCCCAATACCGGAGATGGTATTACCGACAATCTTCTCTCTAGTAGTTATGATAACCAAGATATTGTTTAGCCCGGCTTTTACCCGTTTACAGCCAGAAAGTTTTGTGATAAAATAAGAACTATTATGGCAAAGAACAAGAATACGAAACGCAAGCTAGTGGGCTTGGTTTCTGAAGGATCTGGAGTTCGTGCGTATTATACTAAGAAAAATACCATGAACACCCCGGATAAGCTCACCCTACGGAAATATGACCCAGTTCTGCGCAAACACGTTGTCTTCGTTGAGACTAAAAAGAACCTTGGTCGCAATGAAGTCAAAGAGAAGAAACGTTAGAACTTTGTGCTTGTATCAAGAACACCCTGTTTAGTACAGGGTGTTCTTGGCTCCATACACTACACACATTCTCGCCCTACTCAATCACTAACTTCCGAATCACACGTTTAATTGAATGCTTAATACCTTTTTTCGAGCCATCTACTGTCTCACCTTCTTTCGCTCCTGCCCAATTCATCATTTCATCAACATCATCTGCCTGTTCCGTCATCAATTCTGTTTCATCAGACCCATCTCCCACCGTGATCACATGGCTATTCTTAACCAAGACTTTCGTATCATTTTTGGTCATTGGCTCTGCAACTACTGGTTTGGCCGGTCCCTTTATACTAGTCAACCTTCGCACTTTCACAATCCCCTCGTGCGCAGAATCACCCTGAGCACTATGTACCTGCTTGCTATTTGGTCCAGCCTGCCGCTTGCCACCAAAGCATATCGCAACAGCCCCATCTTCACGTTCAGTCGCCTTCACCTCAGGCTCAGCTTGTTTCGCCTCACCACGATCATGCCGCTTAGTAAAGGTTCGCGAAATCTCCACTGCCTGCTGTTTTTTAATTGCCTCAGCTCGCACTTTAAGATCTTTGAGAATCTTGCGATAATTTTCTAGTGTGACTTCAGTTAAAACCTTTTGATAATCTACCGCCAACAAGTGTCGGTAATCTTCGATCAGCTTTTCGTCTTCACTCGCCAAAATCTCGCGCCTTAGTCCATACAAATCATGCGCAAAGTTAACTTGCAACTTTTTGTTCAAACCATCAGGCAAATTCAAACCAGGTTTCGCTACTAGCATTATGTCCGTTTTATCCTCTTTCGTAGCTTCTGACATAATACTATCATCTGCGCTGTACCAGCTAATCGCCTCGGTAATCGCCAGCTCTGCACTAGGAGTCTCCACTACACAAGCCATCGAAGCCGTCGCAAATTTATGGCTAGCTGAGCTCAACCATAACTCAAACCATTCATCGAAGAAAGCCACCACCCCCATCGCACGCAACCGTCCTATACAATTCGCGTCAAGATACAAATTAATCAAACCGCCACGCAAAAATTCCAGATCCAAGATTTTCTGAAATTTTACCACCGACATCATCATTTTTTTGAGTTGCTTTTCTTTATCGACAATTTGCTCAGCTAAGATTTCTGGACTAGCCTGCATCAGCATATCGGACAATTTAGCATTACAAAACAAGACGCGTAAATATTCGCACTCTGCCGCTTCATAAACTCGGTTGGGGCTGTGCCAGCCCAAAGCACGCACAGAATTTCCCGCCAACATTCCCGCAAAGCCTGCTTCTTCAGCCCATTTCGCTACTCCGTCGTTATAAATTAACTCTGGCATAGCCAGAATCTGCGGTTCTACACCAAACAATCCTGAAACCTTAGACCGGTATTGCTTCACCTGGTAGGACAATTCATTGCGATCATAAAAGAAGGCTAACGAATGATAATAGGGCTCCGCCACTAGCTCAACCTGACCCAAATTTACTAATTTTTTCAGACGTCGAATTAACTCTGCATCATAACGTTCTGCCAACTCCAACCAAATGCCCGAAATTATTAAAGAGACTCGAAAATTTTTGTTTTTTTGCGTATTACGTTCAAGCAAAGCAAAAAATGGCTGATAGACTTCACAGTTGGCCTCTTCAAAAGCCGCTTTACTATCAAAGTAAGACTCCCCACCCTTAAATTCGCGCACTACAAACGGCTCATGCAACTGAAAGCAAAGATGGATTACACGCATTTGACCTCATTTCTAACCATTACTACTATAATAACATGAAATCCTCCATACTAGGCAAAAATATGCTACAATATAACCAATAGGGGCGTAGTACAACGGTTAGTATAGCGGTCTCCAAAACCGTAGACGTGAGTTCGACTCTTACCGCCCCTGCCAGTTCCAATATAAAGTGTCAAATTGTTCTTCCGACCCCTGTTCTGAAGACAATTTTTTTGTTAATTCCTCGAGGGAAAAAGTTCACCGTCTTGGTCGACAGTTTTATCTAATTCTTCCAGCCATTTATACGGTTCTACCTCTATCTTTTTGGCTGTTAATGTCTCATGGAAGACAATCACTGTATCCGAGTAAACTTTTTATGCAGAAAAATCTTCTGCGGTAAATAATGACTGTTGCTGTAAACTCAAATCAGGGTTAGATATATATTCGGATAATTGTTGAGATTGTTCTTTTCTCCGTATGATAATCCTAAAATAAGGACATTTGCCATTAATAGATAAGTCTTTACCATCATCGCCCTTCCTAAATCTTATTATTTCGAATTGATTAGGATTAAACTTATGCAGAAAAGTAATAGGTACCCCCATATTACCATGGTAATCCATAGGAATATCATTTGTTCTATTCACATTGATTCCGTCATAATTGTCGTACTTGGGATATAAAAACTCATTCCCATAATATTTTTTACTTAAAACAAGATCAGTATGTCTAATACTATTTTCCAAATTTGTTAGCCAAAGACAGTTATTTGGAGCAATAATTCTATTCCCGCTTGAATCAATTTTTGTCTCTGTTCCATAGAGCTCATATTCTTTAGGGACAATAAAACCTGATATACCTCTACCAAAGTTCATGCCCAACCACGCACGATTTTCTTGTATTAAACTGAAAACATTTTTATAAGTAATTGCGTTTATATTACCTATAACAAGAAACTTTTTATTATTATCAACGATTTGCTGGATATACTCCCTAAATAATGAAAACGGGGGGTTAGTCACGATAACATCAGCACACTTCAATAAAAATAAGCTCTCTTTATTCCTAAAATCACCATTATGCGTCATTTCGACAATAGTTTTATTACTTGGATCTCCTTTACCGTCAAATTCATAGTAATAGCCATGTGATTCATTTTTAGAATAACTAGTGCAGATTAGTTTTTTAATTCCTAGATTCTGAAAATTTACAACAAAATACTTGCAAAAATTACTAGCTCTCGGATCATCACAATTACACAGTACTACTTTGTTCTTAAAATAGCTGGAATAATATTGTAACTCATTCTCGATGTCTACTAGCTGAGTATAAAACTCATCCTTCTTATTCTTCTTAGCTTTTTGCAATAATCCATGCTGAGCTCTTCTCGACATTATTCCTCCTGAGCATTCGTAAGTTGTTTAAATAAGGATTTTGCTAGACATTGCAGAGACGTAGTGGAAATCTCTAACATTATATTAAGCATGCCTTCTTCACTCCAACTCGCGCCATCTCCCCGCGTATATATAGATGCGGCTTGCAGCATAATAGTTCTGTCCTCAATAGCCACGAATTTATTAACGCAGAGATTGGAATTAATCGGCATTCCATAATTCGCTGCCGTTAAGCGGTCTAGCCGATTTAACGCTCCCGATCTATAATGCAAGGTAACACTTCGTCCGTCTGGTCTTTGGACTAGGATATCTTCTGTCAGAAAATTAGACCCTTCCAAAAATAGGACATATGGGAAGTAAGTTTCATTCAGCATATAGTTCGCAATTTCAGATATATTTTTATGAGATCGCTCAATGGCATTACCTGCAACCATTAAATCTTGATTTGCACTCTTACCAACGAGCTTGCCATTCTTTATGTTTTCTACGTCTTTTCCTTGATGTTTCGCTTCGGACACTAAAATAATATGCCACTTTCCATAATCGTCCTGAACCTCTAATAAACCACCGTCAGGCTTAATCTTTGACTCTGGGACAAAAATCGTCTGACCGAGCTGCGTGTCTATTTTTTGCAATGCCTGGTTTATTTCGCTCTTAGTAATTGATGGCCTATATCTAAATTTTAAATCAGAATACTTGCCTTCTAGAATCTTTAAGGCATCATTCGAAACCTTTCCCACTAAAGAATCGTGTTTCCTTGCTTCATCGCCAAAAATCCCCAATACTCCATGCGATGCTTTATGTTGACGTACTAGCCTGCTTGATTGACCTTTACTCAAAATTACCTCCCATAACTACTATTAATTATATCACAACTCTCATTAAAAACGTTCGTAGTTAGGGTTTGCCCAAAGGAATGTCGGAATAAATTGTGGTAGTTTATGATATAATACAAATAGCACAGTAATTTTAATTTGAGGTGTCTTTATGCCATGATTAAGTCAATTGTAATTTCATTTTCAAGACTTTTCTGTACACTAAGCTCTTACTCACCGGTTATCGTTTTTTACATAACAAGCAGACTACTCACATCTCAAAGTAATATTAGCTTAGTATGGCAAGCTATGGTTATTGTTATGTTGGTGTCGTGTTGTTTATTTTTTGCGTTGATGGCTAGAAAAGTTATAGAAGCCATATCTATTAATGACTGCGCTAACATTAAGGCAATCCATCCTATCGAGAACAACGCAATACCTACCTATGTTGGGTTGTTTGTTATTTCGCTGGGAATTAACGACTTAACTCAGCTAGGAGCCATCTTCGTGCTGTTCGTGCTATTTATAATGTGGCTCCGTTTCGAGAGAGTATGCTATTTTAATCCTATATGGTCACTTTTTAGATGGCATTTTTATGAGTTTCAAACTGAAGATGGAACATACTTCCTTGTCACTCAAAGAAAAGATATTAAAAGCAGCGGCAAAATAACAAATCTAAAGAGAATCAATAATTACACTTTCATGGAGACCGAATAATGAATAGTGATGTAAATAGCAGGTTATACGCCAAGACAAATGGTAAAGACGGAGGACATAAAATTATCTTCTCCAACAAAGCCGAAATCGAACAAACAGATTTCTTTGATATTCCAGATATTGATACCGGTAAATTATACGAGTATAACCCAGAAATGAATCTTGAAATAGATGAATGGTTCTATATCGACTTGGACGATGAACATATGCAATGTGTTGAGGAATATATTATCAATGCCGCCGATAGTGTAAACATCAACCCCATCGAATCTAGTGACTACTCAAAAATTATTGCAGTATATAAGACGTTCGGTGTAGATAAAGTTTCATTCGTATTGGAAAAAATTACAAATTCTAGTAGAATAACAAACCGCAGGTTTTTGAATCTTTTTGGAGACCATCCAGAATTAATTATGCAACAGAGTAGTATCATTTTCTCTGGAAAAGTAGATGCTTACTTTGATGGAGAAAGACGCATTTATTTTAAGTCATTCTCCACAATCAGAAGTCTTTTTGACGGGATTGAAGACTATTATCGAGAGGCAACTCAATCAGAAGTTGAAGAATTTTGTGCATGCTCAATTTTGCAAGTAGCTGATCATGCTACGGATAAAATTGGAATTCGTAGCTTAAAACGGATAGCAGCAATTATGGCTGATCCTGAAATTAATTTGAAAGATGATAAATTTCTACAAAAACTTAAAACCTATGCGTGCAAATATCCAGAATCCCAGCTTCAATTAGAGGATGAAAAGATTGTCATTAACAACGAAAAAGACCTGAGTGCCTTTACTATGCTCGCAGGCGGTAGATATTACAAATCAGAGCTTACCGGTGAGAAAATGGCTGCTACATCGGCTACAAAATTAAAGCAATCATGAACGTAAATACCGCCCGTTCAACCAAATTTATTTTACATCATTTTCCTCTAGGAATTTTGTTAAAGCCTGCCGCACCGTGCCCTGCCAGTTACAATATAAAGTGTTAAATTGTTCTTCTGACTCCTGTTCTGAAGACAATTTTTTGTTAATGCCCTGAGAGAAAAAATTTCTCCATTCTGGTCGACATTAGTAGCTGTATTCCCCAATTCGCCCACACTATTCCCGACAAAGATCTGATCTACTATATTATATACAGATCCAACTAAACTACTAACCATCGCTGGCAAAGCATATTATATATTAACTTACCAATAGACTGCGTTACCAATGGATTTTCCAAAACCAGTTCTTCTTGCTCACGAGTATTTATAGTATTTTCGTCCGAACCCTTTTCTTAAAATATAAAGCGCAATAATAAGTATCAGCCCCACCACTGCCGCTCCACTAATGCCATTCATTTTCGCCGCCATCAACGCATCTTCGCCAAAGGTTGCCAGCATTGTAGTTTGCAACATTAAAAGCGACACACTAGCCGTAATCAAGTTAATACACTTAATCACTTTCAAGGTCGGACTTTTATTCTTCCGGTATTTCACCATTCCGATAATGGCACTAATAATCAGATAAAAAGAATATATTGCTATAAGATAAATCATATAATTACCGCCGTAATTTCGGCCAGTCGGTCGCACCACCATCTGTGTAATCATACCGATAAGCAATAATCCTAAACCTAGCAATAGAGACCCACTGCGCCGATAGATTTTTTGTTCACCCTCTCGATCAAAATAACGGAAGTTCCAGAGCAAAATAGTTTTTAGCATCGCCAAAAATAAATAATAAACCGCGAACGAGATTTCCCAAATTGCCCCACGCATCAAGCCGTCACCAAGCCGGAAGATATTAAAGGCAAAGTTGGTGATAGTAAAGATGCTTAAATCAATTTGATGTTTCAGTCTAATATCAGTAAGATAGCGCCGGACTAGACGACAATCAAATAGCATAATTAGCAGTCCAGTAGTGAGTTTGTTTTTTCACCACCTACCTACTTTTTACCGCCTTTGAGATAAGAATAAATTGGGAAGATGAGAATGTCTATGAGTAACCCCACGATGCCGCAACCCATACCGATAATCATATCCGTTTGGCTAGGGTTCTCTACGGTCATAATCCTGGACATTCCGAAGCCCATCAAGAGTGCAGCGACAATTCCGATTACCCAAGCGACGATAGCGCCGACGTTAAAGGGTTCGGTGCGAGGTTTCCATTCGCGCGTAGCGAGGTGATAAATCAGCAGAATTGCGAGTAGCACACCGCCAGAGGTAGCCATACCGACCCCAAAAGTAAATAAGTTCCATTCCGGTATCAGACAGCAGCAAAGCCCCAGCGAGAAGATTAGTCCGCCCACCGTGCCGAGAATGATTTTAATCAGAGTTTGCTTTTCCATATTCGTCCCTTACAAGTTATGTTTTGCTTTAACTTCTGCCTGAATCTCAGCAGTCGTTTTTGTGCCAGACATCTGTGCGATTTTCTCTGCGCGCGCCTTGGCTTCCGCTTCCTGTTTTTCTTTCAGTTCTGCCTGTTCGCGTTCAATCCGAGCCTTGGCTTCTTCTACCGTTTCGCCGTCTTTGCGTAAAAACTTATCTACAAACTTGTCCTCTACTTTTTTATAGCCACCAGTAAAAGCATTCTCAACTTTCTTATAGCCACCAGTGACGGCATTTTCTACTTTCTTATAACCACCGACTACTTTTTTGGCGATTTTGTCGTTCGCGTCTGCTATTGTCATATAAACCTTTCTCAACGAATGTTGAAGTTATGTTATAATGTTAGTATAAATAACAAAAGGCAATTTTACCACAACAAAAACACGACAAGTGTTGCGATAATGGAGGAAAATGAGAGTTTATGAGCAATAAGGCAGATAATCGGCGCAAAAAGGCTAGTCAGGAACAGATGTTCCGAGCGCTTTTTAAGTTAATTCAGACCAAACGGCTAGCCGATATTTCCGTGTCCGAACTTTGCAATTTAGCCGAGGTAAACCGCACCACTTTTTATAATCATTATGATAATGTCAGCGCGCTAGCACGAGATGCTAGGCAAAGTATCTTGAATGAATTTGCACGACAATTTGAGGGAAATCATGACGGCTATACTCCAAGTAATCTACTAATTATGTTCCAACACTTTTATAATAATCAAATTGTTTATCGCACTTATTTTCAATTAAATCCAAGTTACGACGAAATGTTGGGCATCTATAATAAAGATCAAGCCAAGCAACATTATCCCGGACAAAATGATAATCTAGTGCGCTATCATGCCGAATTCTTTGCCGCCGGGATGACGGCGATTATTCGTCGTTGGCTATTTAGCAGTTGCAAGGAAACCCCCAAAGAAATGGTCAAAGTAATCACTACCGAATATAGCGGAAAGGATTAGACTCTTTCTATATTACCTATTCGCATTGCCACAAGATATGTTCGTTTTTTGCTATTATTCTTACCGCTTGTTTTACCATAAAAACGGCATAACGCATTTATACCCATATCAAATGCAGCATTTTCAGAAATTCCCATGAAGAACTGATTTTATAAGAATTTGCATAATCTATAATCGTTTCAGTTTCCATAACATAATAAAAAGCAAAATACTCACGGGCAACTATATAAGCTTCGTCATATAATTGAAGTGCACTATACATCATATCACTGTTTTGAGTTGGAAAACTTTCTGACAGCAGCTGCTTATTTAGTGCTACTTATTTCTCTGATTCTGATTGAGTTTTAATGCCTAGCATATGTTACATATTATAACAAGTGGTACACGGTTCGACTTAACATTTAACTATTTTCCTCTAGGAACATTGTTAATGCCTGCTGAACCCTGGTCCACCATATAAAGTTTACACGTTTGATACAAGAAGGGACCCCTATGAGCGGGGGCTTTTTTGTTTGCTCTTTCCTAATAAAATGTGTTTCTGTCCCTACTTTTTCAGCCCTTCGAGCCGTCATGACTTCAAAAGTAAGGACAGAAACACAGCAAACTTGTATACCAAACAGCGGACGGGGAAACCGTTCCAGCGACCGTTCGGGCCGCGTGACGGGGAGACACCGGAGGCATTCGCGCCGAGGTAGTAAGCTGTAGCTGAAGTAGCCGAAGCATAGCCTACACCAGTACGAGACCAACCGCGGGCATCAAGACCGGAGCTGCGTACAGAACCGTCGCTCAAGCCGACGAGTCCGCTACGGACGAAACCATAAGAAAAACCAGTATATTTCTATCAAAAATACATTTTTAATAGGCTAGATTTTGGTCTTAACCCCTGTTACAGGTGATAAATCAGGCTATCACTTTTTAAAAATTGATAGTCTGGGTAAAACTACTTTTAGCCTCATTTCACGTCCGTAGCGGAAGCATTAATGTGCGCAGTGGTTCCTTAAGATATCTTGGCTTAGATAATAATGTTTTATCTCGTAGTGCTGGTGGTTATTGGTCTATAACTGGTGCTAATGTTTACTTTCTTGAATTTAATGCTAATGACGTCAACCCATCGTTTGGTCCAGACCTTCGCTGGATCGGTTTCCCCGTCCGCTGTTTGGTATAGTAGTTACCAACAAGAACTAAGGATAATCAAAACTGAAGTTCCGGTTTTACAAATACATAAGATATATGGCAAACTACAATTAGGAAAATGATATAATTAGGATAATGGATACTAAGATTATTGATAATATTGCAGTTGTAAATAGCGAAGAAATTGTCATAAAAGATGCTGCCTCGGCGATTGATTTTGTGATGGAGCTAAAACGAAAAACGAATTGCAATAAAATTGCGCTAAATAAAACGGCAATTACCGAAGATTTCTTTATTTTAAGTAGTGGCTTAGCTGGAGAGATTTTACAAAAGTTCGTCAATTATGATATTAGGTTCGCAATCTATGGTGATTTCTCTAAATATACTAGTAAACCCCTAAAAGATTTCATTTATGAAAGTAATAAAGGCGAAGATGTATGCTTTGTCGCCACTGTGGATAAGGCGAAAAAAATGCTAAGTCGATAGTCGCCCTCATACTCCACTAAAAACGTTATCCGCCCGATCCGAAAGATGACAGCGCGGATTATTTTTCCGTGCGCAATATTTCCTTATACAAACATGCAGTCTATTCTTTCGCTTCCCAATACTACATCATAAATCGCCTTATACCTCGGTTCAAATTCTGCCTTTGTCTTTTCGCTCAAATCGTCAAAATCCTTTTCAAAGGTTTCTTGTATAAACTCCCGCACATTTTCCAGCCCCACCATTTTGTGTAGATTATAAGCTGCATCAAACAGCATTGGAATATTGTCAAAATGGGCCAGAATATCCGCATCCGCCACACAGAGTTCCTCCAAGTTTTCAGCATTCTTGCTGGAGCGATGATGTAGCACGCAACCGAGCACTCGTTCGAGTTTGTCCTCAGGGTAACCATATTCTCGTAAAATCTGCTCTGCCAATTTCTTGCCGTTCTCGTGATGGTCGGCTTTGGTGCCCACCTTCTCAAGCAAAGCAATGTCGTGGAGTAATGCCCCCAGTTGCACGATTTCTAGCTCTGCCCCATATTGCTCTGCCAGTTTTGTTGCCTCGTGATAAACGTATTTCAAGTGACCATTCCAAAAATCATATTGCCCTGGGTCGTTCGCTTGATACTCATCGGATTTTTGACGAACTAAAGTTGTTATTTGCTCTACGATGTTACTCACTTTTTCCTCCATTATTAAAGGCAAACAATCCATCTTCAAGCCGATTATCTTCACCCGTCACTTCATCAATCACCTTTTTCCAGAATTGGTGAGCAGATTTACTCCCATCTGCTGGACCAACTTCCCAATTTCCAGGATACATCTTAAAACACCGTTTTGCCACCTCCGTGCCCACTCCACTTCGCCTAAACCTCGGCAATACCAGAAACTCGGCAATTGAGTGTCCAGTCTTCACTTTTTGAAGGTATTGGTTAATCATTACGAACCCCATCAATTCGCCAGTTTTCGACTTTATCAAATAAGCATCTCGGTCGCTATCGGTAAAATAGTTATCAAAATACTTATAGTCAAAACTCCCATCTTCGTTTGCCACATTCTTGCCTGATGGGCTGGTCTCAAAAAGCATATACTGTAACAGATTCCAAAGTGCCTGCCGTGTCGATTCAGTGACTCGCTCTAACTGAACTTCTGCTGGATTTATTTCACTTTTCATAACAAAATTATACTATGAAAAAGAACGAAATAATTCTATTCGCTCCATTTTCTACTTCCAACCAATGTTAAAATAAAGTACTTGTAGCCACGTGACACTTATAATACACTTGGCCTAAGAAAGGAAACATCACATGTTGAAAGATAATTTAAAAACCTTGAGAAAAAATCAAGGGCTTTCGCAAGAAGAGCTGAGCATTAAATTGCACGTCGTGAGGCAAACAATTTCTAAATGGGAATCAGGATTGTCCGTTCCTGATGCTGACAATTTGATTGCTTTATCAAAAATTTTTGAAACACCCGTAAGCAAAATCCTAGGCGAAAATATCGCAGAAAAGGACGAGAACGATCTAAAAGCCATATCCGCCAAATTAGAAGTGATTAATGAACAATTATCCCAGACACAAAAACGCAAAGCTAGAAGGCTAATTAGTATTCTAGCAATTGCTGATCTTAGTGTTATCTTACTTTTTGCATTGTTGGTAGAATTAGGTAGTCCTTATCAAGCTTGGGATTACAGTGATCCAGAATGGTCGATCATAGGTACATTATGGCATTCGTTTGAATGGATATTCTTTAAGATCGCACCAATTTTCATCATCATAATTACTTCAGTCTTAGCGATAGTAATCACAAAAAATCGCGAATCGCAAAACTAGCATAAAGTCCTCGAGTCACTACGGACGAAGTTCGTACCACTATGTTCAATGCTAAATCCACACTCCTAGATTTTCTCAAAAATCACTGTTTTTGCTTTCAAAGAAATTTTGCCAACTTCATAGCCGAAGTCTTTTCACTTCCTTTTTATAAGTTAAAAACGCATGATCCAAATCAAAACCATAAGAAACGATAACGACCCCCTATTAAGTAAAAAGTTAAAAATCACTTATTGATACTTCTATTATACCTGATGCTCAAAAATTTTTCAATACCAAAATGCTAATTTCTTTCACAAAGTCGCTGCGGATGTCCATATCTTGATTTGGTATTTTTAGATCACAATAAAACACTCTCGGTCATGCAGTCGGGAGTGTTTTATGATGTTTGCGGCCTATACGCGCGCCATAATACGGTCGTGGGTGAGTTGCAGTTTAGGACTGGAAACATGGGTGTATAGTTGAGTAGTTCGCAAGTTCTCGTGGCCAAGAAAGTTGGCGATTGACACGATATCTACACCCTTCTCCAACAGATAAGTTGCGAACGAGTGGCGCATTGTGTGCGGATGAACTTTGCAGAAATCAGAATCACGACAAGCCTTTTTGAAAAAGTGGTGGACGGACTGGTCGGTCATTCGCTTATCTTCTTGCGTGTAGATAAACAGTGCCTGGCAATGGTCGGTTCTAGTTGCTAGATACTCATTCAAGGCCTTTTCTGCGCATTTAGAGATGAAACACGGCCGTGAGTTTTTACTCTTACCACTAACCACAAACTTGCGGTTTTTGATGCTATCACGGTCTAGTTTTACGAGTTCCAACACCCGAATCCCACTGCTGAATAGAATCTCACAAATTGCCACATTCCGCAATCTTGCCTGCTCGCACAGGTTCATGCGTGGCATTTTCACGACATCTATAAAATCACGCACGGCTTCGCGCGATAGCCATTCAATCTGTCGCTTCTCGTGTTTTGGTAGCCCGATAAACCCTGGATTCAGTACTTCAAACCCACGCATATCAAGCCATTGCAACACCTTGCGCAGGGCAGTCAGGGCTTTACGCACTCCGTCTTGCCGAATCCATTGCGCTAAATACTCGCGATATTCTATAACATCGTCTAGTTCTATATCTTGAATCGCATCTATTTTCCTACCGATAAATCCGTGCTTGTTCGGCTCGCCACTACAAAAATTGACAGCCAGGAGTTTCATATAGTTCCAATGTTTTACGGTTTTCGCGGCCATTCCGGACGGGATGACTTCGGATTTGATGTAGTCGTTGAAGGCTTTTGTCACACTAATGCGCTCCGTTTTCGGTTTTGCCATCTGCACCATTTTCTGCAAATCCGCCGGCGATAGTCCGAGAACTTGT
>CAZTQW010000010.1:0-22062 GCA_964616255.1 uncultured Candidatus Saccharibacteria bacterium | reverse complement strand
GCGCGCGCGGTTCGGGACTGCGAGGTCGTCGGTTCAAATCCGATCACCCAGACCACATTGATTTTGCTGCTTTTTGACCCAACTGTGGTAGAATTTAGTTATCAGGGCTTAGCGCAGTGGTAGCGCGTACGTCTGGGGGACGTGAGGTCGCCAGTTCGATCCTGGTAGCCCTGACCATTTTTGGTTTTACACTGAAATCGCTAGGAGCAAATGCTGAGCATTACGACCTAGCGACTTTATGTGTGAATACTAATTCAAAATTGCAATCATAATATTAAGATAGCCAGCAAATGTCACCCACAAGAGATACGGCAAAAGTAGCAACATCACTGCGCGGTGGTTTTTTCCGCCCCAAATCACCAATCTCAAAATCATCGCCCACAGAGCAATGAGCCAGAAGAAGGCAAAAAGGTGCCATTCGAGATTAAAGAAGAAAATTGACCAGAAGAAATTAAAGGCTAGTTGTATCCCGTAGATGATGAAAAAGAAGGTCTTTTCTTTGGCAGTGAGCCGTTTACTAATCGGGCTTATCCAGACCAAGAAGCAGGCTATGCCCATGAGAATGTAGAGAATTGTCCAAGCCACGGGGAATAACCAAGCCGGGGGAGCCAAAGGTGGCTGTTTGAAATTATTAAATTCTTTCATGGCATCACCCGCGATGAGGGCCGCTAGACCGCCGACTGCCAGAGGAATTACAACAGAAACCGCTAATCTCCAGATCCACCCCCAAGTCGTCAAGCGGTTTTTTGATCTTGTTTTGCTTTTTGTCATACTCAATACTCCTTATGGTTAAGTATAGCATAAGCAAAGCTTAGGATTTGGATTTGGGAGCTTTTTTCTTGGGTAAAGGTATGACTTTTTCAGCTCTGCTGATGACTTCGCGTACAAAATTGCTATCATCTAGTTCCAATATATAATGTTCTTTGGCATTAGTATAAGGTGAGCCAGTCTTGGCATTTTGCATTAAATCCGCCAGTTCATCGAGTTTTTTGATATAAGCCGTGTTATCACAGACCGTCAAGAGTGGTTTATCATTCACATAGACGAGATACTCACCAAACATTTTACGATAGCGCACTGCGCCAACACCATTTAGTTGTTCACAAATATACTCAATAAAATCTATACTAGTTGCCATATTATTCTCCTGAATCAATTATACAGGACTGACTGCCCATGTTACAATTATGTTATGAGAAAATATGTACCTAAATTTGCACATTTAATCCCCGATGAGGCTCAGCAGGTTTTTGCGGGAGTGATTTACGACGTGTATCAATGGCCGCAAAAAATGTATGATGGTAGCTTTGAAACTTTTGAGATGCTGCGTCGGGCCGATACGGTAAAAATTATCGCTATTCGTGATGGCAAAATTGTTGTTACTTACCAAAAACAGCCGGGGAAAAATTGGTTCTATGATTATCCGGGCGGTAGAGCGGATCCTACTGATAGTGATGAGCTGGCTAGTGCCAAACGTGAACTACTAGAGGAGACTGGCATGCGCTTCAAAAATTGGAAATTAATTGAGGTACATCAACCATTCAATAAGATTGATTGGTTGGTCTATACTTTTCTAGCGACGGATTTCGTTGAGCAAGTCGAACAGAAGCTAGATGCTGGTGAAAAAATTCAAGTAGAATTAGCCACTTTGGAGCAAATTCGCGAATATGCTAAGCAGCCAGATTCACAGTATTTAAGATTCAAAGGCATAGAGAAATTTCGTAGTCTGGATCAACTATTAGACTTGCCAGCATTATATGATTACGGGCGAGCCTAAATCTCGATTTTGTCCACTCCATGTTCGTGGGCATATTCGGTGTTTTCTTTGAGAATTCTCTGATATTTTTCTATGAGATCTTGACGTTTTTCCCTCTTGGCCACATCTAGGGCAAGATGATACCTCGAAGCATGATTACAACTCAGCATTTCAAACGGAGTAGTGGTGCTACCGTGCTCTTCAAAACCATGCACTGTAAATCGCTCGTGTCCTGCGTAATGCCCCAAGATTTGTTCTAAACTAGCGGTATAACCATGAAAGTTCGCAATAATATATTTATCTTTTGTAAAAATACGGTCAAATTCTGCCTGCTGGAGTTTGCGCTCTGTGGTACCAATAGCATTATAAGACAGTGCCGCGATGTTAACGAAGCGGAATTTTTTGTTCGGCAAATCTTGCTTCAGGATTTTAATCGCATGGATTGCTTCACACGAGACAATATCCCCCGCTCCAGTCAGCACGTAATCTGGGTTCTCATCGGATACGAAACCAAAGATCGTCGCTCCACCTTCGCTAAATTGTGAGTCAGCCTGATGCGAATCAATCCACCGCGGTTGGTCAGTTTTGTTAAATGTTGTAAGATTTACAACATTTTTCGACTTCATCATATAGATAAAACTAGCCTCTGCCGCGACGTCATCAACTGGAAACAAGCAGTTAGATCGGTTACTAGGTAAGCTAAGTAATAGTGAAATCAGCGCCGGCGACTGATGAGTAAAACCGTTATGATCCTGCCGCCAACAGGTACTGGTGGAGAGTAAATTTGCTGCCGGATAAGCTGGGCGCCACTTGACTTCTGCAGATTGTTGCAAGAATTTAATATGCTGCAAAAGTTGTGCCGCGATAATGCTGAAAAAAGCTTCGTAGCTGGTCATGGCCGCCGTACCGCCAGCAATCAAATGTCCAGCCATGCAGGCAAACAGAGTATTCTCAGAAAGCATTTCTACAATCCGCCCATCACCCGCTTCGGGCAAGTCAAAATCTTTTCGCGGCAGATTCCAGGCCCGATCTGAAACATTATAGACTGCATCTAGCTTATTGCTGGTAGTTTCGTCAGGCGAATACAGATAAAAATCTGAGTGTTTAGACATATAATCTGCCATCACCGCACCAATGCGTTTGGCCGGCGAGAATTTTTCTTGACCAGGCTGGTCTACTGCGTCAATCATATACGGAATCCTTTCTCTACACTAAATAGCTCTTCAAAGTGATAACTTTTGAGCCAATCTTCCAGAATCTTGAGCTCGTCGGAATCACTCTTAGCATCTGGCAGCGGTATCTGATGCGCGAGATAATTCCCCGCAACTTTGTGACCATGCACAACTTTGGGCCCAGTAGCACCTTTTTCGGTCTTGAGAATGAAGAAAGGATACTCGTATTTTTCGGCCTTTTTCAGGGATGCCTGAAAATCCTCAGCCTCATCACCATTAATCTCTATCGGCATGTAGCCAAACCCACGAATCATCTCCCCAAGCTCTCGCTCGGATTTGCGACCATACAAGGTAGGTGCGGAAATTTTATAGCCATTGAGATGTAGAACCGGCCAGACTTTACCGTTAACGGCATGATCACCGCAAACTTTTACTAAGTTCAGAGATGCCAATGCGGCGGCAGTTTCTAATTCCCCGTCTCCTAACATTACTACGACTTTGCGCTCGGCATGACCCTGGGCATAACCATAGGCAGTGCCGAGAGCATAGCCCAGCTCGCCACCTTCGCAAATTACTCCTGGGGTGAACGGGCTAGCATGTGAGGGAAAACCGCCGGGCCAGGAAAAATTGCGACAGATGTAAGCAATACCGTTTTGGTCTAAGGTGGCCTTTGGATCGACTTTTAACAAATCGCCGTCAATGAACAAATTTGCCTGTAAAGCCGGGAAACCGTGCCCTGGACCCAGAATGAAAGAATAATTTGGATCAACTACGGACTTATCGGGCTCAAACTCATCATTCTTTTGCAGCTTCTGGTTTACGTCGAAAGGATTAAATTTGCTTAAATCTGTTTCACTACGAGTATCATGCTGTGCGGAAACAGGCATAGAGCTAAAATAACTCCGGAAATTAGCATAAGCGACGTTGATGCCATGACAAGTCCCCCAGTGCCCTAGAAGGCGCGGTTTAATATCGTCTGCGGTGAGCGACCGAGTGAGCAAAAAATCCTTTTGCAAGAAAAGTTGTGCTACCACCAAATAATCGCAGGCCCGCACCCGACGGGCAATTCTCGAAAGATTAGGTTTATGGTTATCCATGTCTATATTATAGCACAGGACTAGCTAGATGTGCTTGACTTTTACCATGGCGGCTCGAATAACATTGCCGTCATAAATGTAGCCCGGGCGCAAGGTTTCGGCAATTACTTCGTGCTCGCCTTCGCCATCTTCGATGGAAATAGCTTCGTGATAATCAGGATTAAAATCTGTTCCGGGGTTAGAATCAATTTTCGTTAGGTTCAAAGTACTTAAGGTTTTAGCGAAAGATTTTTGTAAGGGAGCTAGTTGTTCAGAATAGGTCGTCAGGGCTCGCTCAAAATCGTCAATGAGGGGTAAAAACTGTACTACTGTGGCATACTTAGCTGCCGCCATCGCTTGAGTGCGCTGCGTCTCAACCTGTTTACGGTAGTTTTCAAAATCCGCCCGAGTGCGTTGCAGATCACTAGTCAGCTCGGCAATTTTTTGCTCGGCATCTGAAACGGGCTCTGCGGTCGCTTGGACCTCAATTTCGGGAGTTTCGTCGGTGTTATCTGGTTTTGTTTGATCGGTTTTAGCCATTATTTGTCCTTTCTTAATATAATTTAATGTCAGAGTCTTATTTTAAGGCTAGGGCTTCCTCTAGGATTTGGCCAGCCCTCAAAACCAAGGACATGACTTTAGCATAATTCTGGCGAGTTGGTCCCAAGACTCCAATGTAGCTACGGTCGGAATACGGAGAGCGGAAGCGGCTGATAATCAGCGAAACTTGCGAAGCCTTACCAATAGGGTTTTCTTGACCAATAAAAATGTTTAGGGGTTGGCCCGGAGCTGCCTCGCGCAACCATGGTTCTAGATTATCAAGTAACTTAGCTACGGCTTGCACTCGTTGGTGATCAAGGAATTCTGGCTGCGTAAATAATCGAGCTATGCCAGAGATATATAATTGATCGCCGATGGTCGCCAAGCCTAGATTACCCGTTAATTCTACCAGCGAATCAACTGCTCCCCGAATCGCGAAATCAGCTCGAGGCTGGGAGCTAATCCGCACTTCTAGTACTCGATTACTACGATCTATGCTATGCTCTTCTTCGGATGAATGAGAGGCCTGTTCGGCTAGAGTGTTGACATAATGCCGATAGCCAGCATCCGTAGGAACCCTCCCAGCTGAGGTGTGGGGCTGAGCAATATAACCAAAATCCTCTAGTCTGGCCATTTCCGAACGGATCGTAGCCGAGGAAACGTTAAACAGCTTCGCTAAAGTCACACTGCCGACCGGAGTGGCTAACTCGGCATATTCTTCGATAATGGCAAAAAGAATTTCTTCTTGGCGTTTGGTTAGATTCATATCTATCATTATACCTAATTAGCACTCGCTTGGCAAGACCGCTAAGCAATTCCCTAATTATAACATGTGTTATAATATTCATATTATGGAAGAGCAACTACAATATATCAAAAAATGGTTAGGTACGGGCTGCATTAATATCTTTGGCCTACCAATGAGCGGTAAAGATACCGTCGGGGTGCGCCTGGCCGAATCTCTAGGGGCGAAATTTTTGTCTTCGGGTATTATTATTCGAGCGATGGAGCAATCTACTCACCAAGATTTAACTGGTCAAGGGAGCTTAATTCCCTCTAATGTTTTCTATGAATGGGTCTTGCCGTATTTTGAAAAACAAGAATTATGGAATTATCCGCTAATTTTGTCTTCTATTGGTCGTTGGGAAGGTGAAGAGGATCAGGTGATGAGTGTAGCTAAAGCTAGTGGGCACCCGATTCGTGCTGTGGTTATGCTGCAGCTTTCCGAACCGAACGCGATCGAACGTTGGGAGGCCGCCAAGTTACTTGACGATCGAGGCCTGAGAGCTGATGATGCCGACCCCCAGACTTTTCAAAAACGGATTATCGAATACCGCACCAAAACTCTTCCTGTCTTGCAACATTACCAAGAATTAGGTCTTTTGGTCCCGGTGAATGCCGCGGCGCCGCGCGACCAGGTCTTCGCGAATGTGGTGGAGGCGCTGTCGAACTTTGCGCATCGTCCGGAGAATCTCTCGGCGGAATTGTAAGACAATATATAATATGCCGAGGCAAGCGATAGCTATTACGATACCTAGAGCCGTAAAAGTCTTTTGGCTACTGTAAGTCTCGGGAACCAGAGCATATTCTGCACCATCGTTCGCTTGGGTAATCTTGCGGCACCGTCCGGTTTTCGCATTGCGTTCATAACCTTCGGCACACGGTTTAGGTTCTGTACTGGTGGCGATTTTCTTGCAGCGACCCGTAAGCGGGTTTCGATATTGCCCTTCAGCGCATTCTTGGACGGTCTTAGTGGTCGTTGTGACTTTGATGCAGTTACCGGTAACAGGATTAATAACCTTACCATCAGTGCAAGTACGAAATTCTTGATAAAGGTTTTCTCCTCCGGGTGTGGGCTGAAAAGTGATTTGCCATTTTGAGGAGCCATCACGATCGTAAAACTTAGCAAAACTTGCGGATTTTTTCTGTCCATGCTGATAGGATAAAACATCTACCGACTGACCACTGCGCTCCACCAGCTCAATCACATTAGAAGTTGTGGGATTCTTTGTCAGGCTAAAACTACCGTGTTGGCTGGGATAGAAAATATAGTATTCGCCAACATTAATTTCACCTTCTAGCGGATAGAGCTTGTTTTTATAACGTATGGAACATGTGCTGAGTTGAATTTGGTGGTCCGTAGGATTGTAAAGCTCGACAAACTGTTCCGTCTGACTATTGACATAATAGGAATAGACTTCGGTAAATTCTAGACCTTGACACACAGGTAACTCTGGAGCTATATCGGGTTCTAGCTCGGTGTCATCAGGCGATTCTAAGGTCGGCGGCAAAATCAGTGATGGCTGCGTGGGTTCATAATCGGGATTGTAATTTTCTAAATGGGCAAAATCGCCGGAAGTAAGATCACGTACCAGTGATGTGGGTTTGGTGCCTTTGAAGGCGGTTGAACATTCCTTGCTGCCCCAGCAGACTGTATCTACAATTTGGTCTTGAAAAACTAAGTTGATCCTACCAGTGCTCATAGCCAAGGTCGTCGTATAGGTTGCGTCTGCCCGATCACTATCTGGCGAACGAGCTAGACGCACGAGGAGAGTCTCGCCGACTAATGAGCTACCTTCTGCGAAATTTAGTAAAGGTGTCTCATTGCCCTTGCTATTAACATACCAAATAGCATAGCCAGCGAGCGAAAGTGATGAGGTGTCGGAAATTTTCTGCAGTTCGATAAACTCGCCGACATCTCGAGTTCCATCTACGGTATAGCCTGGGTTGATTGCCTTGATAATTAAATCAGACTCAAATTGATATTCTGAAAGAGGCTCTTTAGGTGATTCAGGCAACTCCAGCTCTGGAGTCTCTTCAGACGGTTGCTCGATGGTGGTTGCGGAATCCGTTGGCACAGTTTGCTGCATAGGGAGGCTTTGTGATGGAATTGGTGTCGACAGAACCGCCAACAAGCTAAGCCCGGTCATTGTCTTGATTCTAAAATGGTATAAAAATTTCTTCATGTGCGCAGTATATTACAAATTTGAAAAAATTAGCAAGCATAAGTGTGATATAATTTGAATATGGAGATGGTCGTTCCCTACAGTGAGGTAATTTTGGCAGCCGCAATTCAGGCAACTTTACAATTGGGATTGGCTGCGCTTTTGTTGTTGTATCATGCTAGTCTAGGTAAGCATGTGCGTAAGAAAACTAAACATTTAGTCACTAGCTATATTGCCGGTATGGGGTTTTTGGTATTCTTGAGTCTAGGGACAATAATTTTCGTCTTGGATCGTTATTTCAACAAGGCTCTCTATCCCGAAGAATTGGTAATCGTGATTAGTATGTTGGTAGCTTTGGCAATTGCGAGCTGGTTCTTTTATTACCGTCGTGGTAAAAGCACAGAATTATGGCTGCCGCGTAATCTGGCGAGGTATATTGATGGTCGAGCAAAATTGACTAACAGTAATGCGGAAGCTTTTTCGCTAGGCATGCTAACTACTCTAGCGGAAATGCCTTTTTCAATTATTCTACTGGCAGTAGCTGCCAACAGTATCCTCAAATTACCTCTGCTTCATCAAATTATCGCCGTAGCGGTATATACGTTAGTGACAATAGTACCTTCAATTGTTTTGCGTTTAGCAATTCGTAAAGGTAAAAATGTAGTAGCCGTGCAACGTTGGCGAGTGAAAAATAAGATGTTCTTTCGGATTTTGACCGGTGTGGGATTTTTAGCTCTAGGATTTTTCCTCTTTGGATTTGAGGTATTATAGTATGACAGAAAAAACTTCCAAGACCAAGCAAAAGCATTTACGTTTTAAGCGCAAGCAGAAAAAAAGTCAAGCACGAACATTTAGTCAAGAAGAATTAAAATTAGCTATTATGTGTGAGGCTAAGGCTCTGAGCTTTTCTCTGCCGATTGCCGAAATGATTGCTGGTAATACTGCTGGCGCAGTAGCGCAGTGGGTGATGAAGCGGCCAGCCATTACCGAAGACGACTTAAACAGGCGGGTTGCTAAAGAGATTGCAAAATATAACGATGATTTGGCTTATGTTTATCAAAATCGTGGTAAAATAATATAAATGAATAATGGTGGGAAATAAATAATGGCTAGATTTGATTATCAGTATGTCGTGATTGGTAGCGGCGCTGCTGGTAGTGCGGCGGCTTTGATGGCGGCTGGTCTAGGGGCGCATACTGCCATTATCGAGGCCGATCGTTGGGGAGGAACCACATTAAACTATCGTGATATTCCTTATAGTGCTGCTCTTGGTTTTGCGCAGCGCTATGCGGAAGCAGTGGCTGGCTCACGATTTGGCATGTCTAGTTCGACTTTGCGCTTTAACTATCCGACGGTGCTGAATTGGCAGGCAGCGGCAGTACGTCGAGCCGGTGGTGGTAGCAAAAAAATTTTTGAGAACGCGGGCATTGATTGTTATCATGGTTTCGCACAGTTTATTAACTCCCATGAGTTAGCGGTCAATGATAAACAACTAAGCGGTGAGAAGTTTTTAATTGCAACTGGCACAAATATCGCGGTGAATGGAATTTCGGGGATTGATACCGTGAGCTGCTGGTCGCCAGATAATGCTCTTAGAATGGCTAAACTACCTAAGGTTGCCGTAATCGTGGGGGCCGGGTCGACCGGCTGTGAGCTGGCAGAATATTTTGGGGCTTTGGGAGTTAAGGTGATTTTGATAGAAGCTCAAGATCGAGTCTTGCCGCGAGAGGACCCGGAGGTAAGTGAGGTTATTGGTAAGCACTTGCGTGATCGTTTTGGGATTAAGTTACTCGAAAGTTCGAGAGTGGTAGCTTTACAACAAGAAGCTAGCTGCCAGAAAGTGATTTTTGTACGTGGTGGACAAGAAAAATCAGTACGTACCGAAGCAATTATTCTCGCTACTACTCCTGAACCTACGACCGATATTGGTCTAGAAAATGCTGGAGTAAAATTCTCATATCAAGGAATTCAGACAGATCAGAACCTAAGGACTTCTAATCGTCATATTTGGGCTGCTGGTGATGTCATTGGCGGTGAAAGTTCGACCGAGAAAGCGACTTATGAGGGCAAGTTGGCGACTCTTAATGCGATTAAAAATGCTGGCAATATCGTTAATTACACTGGTTTTGTGCGCATGACTAATACTCTACCGCGAGTGGCCAAGGTCGGTCTGAACGAGATGGAGTGCCTGCAGTTGAAGCAAAAGCAAAAATCTGCAATCGTCCCGATTGATGCTATCAGTGCCTCTAATACTAATGATTTTCGAGAAGGCTTTGTAAAATTAACCGTGAATACAAAGGAACAAATTATTGGTGCCACCGTGGTTTCACCAGAAGCTGATCTAGTAGTACAAGAAATTGCTCTGTGTATTCGCAGCGGTCTCAAAACTGAAGAGCTTGCAGGTGCACCACACGTAGCAGCTGGCTGGAGTGAAGCTGTGCGCATGGCAGCAAGAGCACTGTCTTAACCTTGGATAATCGTACCTGAGCGACGTTTGAGGCTGAGCTCAAGGTTTTCTGGTGTAGTAATAATGCCAATGCGGTTTCTACTAGCAAACTGTGTTATGGCCTGGATTTTGGGTAGCATTGAGCCTTCGCCAAAGTGTCCAGCTTCAATATGGCTCTGAGCTTCGCGGGCCGTGATGAGACCTAGAGCAATCTGATCGGGCTGGCCAAAATTAAGATAAGCATTAGGCACAGCTGTCACCGATACAAAAATATCTGCTTTGACTAGCTCGGCTAGCTTTTCGGCAGCCAAATCCTTGTCGATGACGGCATCAACTCCCTTTAAAATTTTAAGAATTTTCGTGCGAGTTACGGGGATTCCGCCGCCGCCTACGGCTATAACCACAGCGCCGGATTCTACCAGCGATAAAATTTCTTTGCGCTCGACGATGTCGACTGGCTTAGGCGAAGGCACTACGCGTCGATAACCGCGGCCTGCATCTTCACGCATTTCCCAACCTTTGGATTTGGTGAGTTTGACGGCTTCTTTTGCTGTATAAAATTCGCCAATCGGCTTGGAGGGGTGACGAAAAGCCGGATCTTTACGATCTACTACCACTTGAGTAACCACACTGACGGCTTTTTTGCGCTGATGGTTTTTTGTAAAAGCATTGCCAATCGCTTGAGCAAGCCAGTAGCCAATTTGTCCTTGACTCATGGCCACAGCAGTCTCAAGCGGCATAGAAGGAGCTTTGTCCGTGCCAGCATTCTCTTCATGAATCAGAATATTGCCAACTTGTGGACCATTGCCGTGAGCGACGATAATTTCATATTTCTCAGAAAGTTTGGCGATAACTTCACCAACCTGTTCAGCAACTTTTTTCTGGGCTTCGGCTGTCACTTCACCGTTTTTTTGCAATGCATTACCGCCTAGAGCGATAACTACTCGTGGTTTACTCATACAAAAAGTATATGCTAAAAACCCAAAAATATCAAATCAAATGCTAGTGCCGGCCCTTTTTAATATAGGCATCTTCTTTTTCGAGAATTGTACGCAGAGTATACTCTCGACATTGATTTTGATCGTTACAATTCGCTACCTCGTAGCTATAATAACTACCCTCAATGCCGACGTTATTGCCGAAGGGGTCGGTAAATAATTCTGGATCAATCACGGGTAAAACTTCCTCGTTAATCTCAGATGGATAATAACCATATTTTGGATAATAATACTCTTCTAGGGCATAATACATTGCGTTAATTGCTCGTTTGCGATCATCATCACGATCCATCGCTTCGACATTGGCCTTTTGAATAAAGAAGATAATTACCAAAAGGGCGGCAAAAAACCCCACAATCATGACCTCAATTAGGGTAAACCCCTTCCGTTCTTTCATGTCCCTATTATAACACAGTTTTTAGACTTTAAGCAGCATTGGTATGCACAGCCGTGACGTCGTCTAGATCGTCCAAGGCATCTAGCAATTTTTCGAGCTTTTCGCCATCTTCGTCGCTTACTTCCACAGTCGTGGTGGGGATATATTTCAGCCCGGCATTAGTCACGGTCAAGCCAGCATCAATTAGCACCTGACGCACTTTCATCAGGTCGCTGGCAGCGGTAATAATCTCTAAGCCGTCCTCGCCTTCCTCTACATCTTCCGCGCCAGCATCCAACACTGTCATCATCGCATCTTCACCTTTTTCAGAAACCTCAATCCAGCCTTTGCGAGCGAATTGGAACATCACTGAGCCAGGATCGGCCATGCGTCCACCATTCTTTGACAGAGTATTGCGAACTTCTGGCATGGTGCGGTTTTTATTGTCGGTAGCAACTTCAATAATAATACCTACACCCGCTGGACCATAGCCCTCATAGACTTCTTCAATCAAGGCTGCTGCACTCTTATCTGCTACACGGGCAATAGCGCGCTCGATATTTACTTTGGGCATGTTGGCTTGACGAGCTTTTTCTAGAACCATCGCTAATGATGGATTCATGCTCGGATCGGTACCACTACGTGCTGCAATTGCAATTTGATTAGCAATCTTAGTAAACAAAGCACCGCGTTTTGCATCAACGACGGCTTTTTGACGTTTGGTAGTGGCCCATTTGCTGTGTCCAGACATGAAGAATCTCCCTAAATTAATATTTCTACAAAAACTTATTGTATATTATACCGCAGTTTTCTAACCTTAGCAAGCAATGTTCGGCAAGCTTAGCTAACCTTGGGCTTCTTGGTCTAAAGAAGGCTCTGGAGAAGATTCTGGAGCCGGTTTCGAGTCTACTCCGTCAGCGCTGTCCTCTGTCATCTTCGCTACAACCTCTTCTTGGTAAACAATAACTTCTGCCTCATCATTGGTACTTAGCGATACCTGCGTGTTAGTATTTTGCTCGGCGGCGATTTGCGCACGTACTCCCCTTTCGATCTGTTGGCGCAATGCAGCTTCTTTGGAAATTTTGCTAGTCTCAGAATTAAAGTCGCTGGGATTGCTTGAGGCTTGTTGCTGATTATGCAGCAGAATTTTCGACACTACGAATTGTAACAGAACTAGGATTAACTCTGCAAAAGTAAACTTTACCAAAAGTTCAAAATCATAAAAGAAATCCCATATCCATAAAAGTAAATCTATACAGATAAATGTTGTGAAGACTGTTGAAATGCTACTATACAGCTTGAGAATGGTCGACGGTGCATTTTCAATTCTCGGTATATTGCGAGCTAATACGGTACAAAATATAGAAATTGTGCCAAAAGTCCAAAGAGCTAAAGAGGATCATCAAATAGATAATTAATGCCGTACTAGCAATTTGCCATAAAGCCGTGCTGTCTCCTACGAAAATTGCAATAATACCAACAAAAGCACAAAAGCTTAATAAACCAATAGTTAAATACAGCAGAGATTTTTTGGTTCTATCATTATCAAGATTGATGATTCCGTTCATGATTATATTTTAGCATATTTTTGCCACTTTGATTAGTGATGCCACCGCATCTTAAGCTCCTCTCGTGCACTTCCACAAACAAAAAACCAAACGATTTTTCGTTTGTAAAATGGTGCCCGAGACAGGGGTTGAACCTGCACTCATTTGCATGAACTAGCACCTGAAGCTAGCGCGTCTGCCAATTCCGCCACTCGGGCTACGGGTACCTACATTGGGTATGGTAATGTAGGTACACTTCTATTATAGCATGATAATAGGGGTGGGGTAAGTATTGACTTTTTACGTAACTTGTGGTATAATGGAAGTATGGGTACTCGTTTATTTGCGTAGTATCTAGAATTTAGTATCTTGGAAGGCAGAAGACGTAGATTCGACCAGAAGCCCTATTTAAAACGGCACAGAGTTGATTGCTGGTTTGAGAAAGCTACAAGATACCTTTAGACGACAACACCACAAAATTGGGCCCCAGATTTTCTGAGACCCATATTTTTTAGTACAGCTTAGCAGCTGGTGGCAGCTTGGCATCTTTTAGTAGTGGCTCTAGCTCTTTTTCTTCCAATGTTTCTTGCTTAAGCAAAGCTTCGGCAAGGCGGTCCAGCACCAGCTTATTAGACTTTAATACTGCTTCAGCTCGCATAGCCGCTTCGTCAGATAGAATCTTAATTTCTTGGTCGATTAACTCGGCAGTCTTTTCAGAATACGGCTTACCAGTCGCGATCGTATAGTAACCCATGTCGCCTTCTGGATAAACTAAATTACGAGTTTGCTTGCCCATGCCTTCTTCAACAATCATTTCTTTGCTCAGCTCAGCAACGTGTTTAAGATCGGAGGCAGCGCCAGTCGTCACGGCATCTTCACCAAATATCAGCTTCTCAGCAATTCGTCCGCCCATGGCACGCGCGAGAATATCCTTCAGCTCGTAGATACTCTTATAGCTACGATCCTCGGGAGGAAGGAACCAGGTGACACCACCGGTATGGCCACGGGGAATAATCGTAACTTTGTGCACTGGATCAGAATCTGGCAAGACGTGGCCAACAATTGCATGCCCCGCTTCGTGATAAGCCGTAAGCTTGCGTTCTCGATCGTTCATGACCTTAGACTTGCGCTCAGGACCAATCGCAACTCGCTCAAAGGCTTCGGTAAGATCTGCATTAGTAATCTCTTTGTGACCTTCCCTGGCCGCCGTAATGGCAGCTTCATTAGCAATGTTAGCCAAATCGGCACCAGAGCTACCAGCCGTCTTAGCAGCAAGTGCATCAAGATTAACATCTTTGGCTACAGGTTTGTTTTTGAAATGAACATTGAGGATTTCTAAGCGATCCTTGCGTTCTGGCAAGGTGACATTAACATGACGGTCAAAACGTCCCGGACGCAACAAAGCCTTGTCCAACATGTCGACCCGGTTCGTAGCGGCAATCACAATTACCCCGGAATCATTATCGAAGCCGTCCATTTCCACCAGAATCTGATTTAAAGTCTGTTCGTCTTCGCGACCTGCCCCACCACGTGCATCACGCTTATGAGCTACAGCATCAATCTCATCAATGAAAATGATAGAAGGGGCATTTTTCTTAGCTTTAGCAAAGAGATCACGCACGCGGGACGCACCCACACCCACGAACATCTCAGCAAACTCGGAACCAGAAATGCTAAAGAACGGTACAGAAGCCTCACCGGCCACAGCCCGCGCCATCAGAGTTTTACCGGTACCCGGATCGCCAGCGAGCAAGACACCACGAGGGATTTTAGCGCCCAGTTTTTCGTACTTCTTGGGCTCTTTAAGGAAATCCACTACTTCGGCCAGATCTTGCTTGGCTGCTTCATTACCAGCGACATCACTAAATAAGACTTTCTTTTTGTCTGGACCGTATAATTTAGCCTTGGCTTTGCCGAAACCCATAGATTGATTATTCATAGACTGAGCTTGGCGCATCATCGAATTAAAGAGGAAGAAGATTGCTAAGACCGGGATCACAATAATCCCGATATTTAGAGCATAATCCCAGAAATTAGACGGCTCGATGTATTCGATTGCGGGATATTTAGCTTGGCAAGAAGTCAGCTCTTCACCATTTAGGCTGGCACATTGATCAATCAGGCCCTGTTCATACAAAGTCCCCGCGGTATCTTTACGAGAGATCTGGGTGTATTGTTTCTCGCCTTTCAGAGTGATCTTCAGATTGCTTCCCTCGACAGTGATCTTCTCGATATTACCATTCTCATCGTTTGCTCGGCTGATTACGTCAGAAAGCGGAACTTCTTCGATTTGTGTACTAGGTGTTAATAGTGAGGCAATACCAGCACAGCATAGAAGCAATAAAAACGTAAACATAATCCAGCGGAAGAAATTACTATTCTTCTGAGCAGGTTTTTTCTTGGCAGTTTGTGGCACTGATCCTCCTTAAATACTCTCAATATATAATATATTAGCACAGAGAGCAGGAGATGGCAAATATTCTTGTTTGCCCACTATTTGGGACACTAGCCCGTATGGAAGTTTAGTATTTCTAATAACTCTTGTCGAATTTCCCACCATTCATTGCCCAAATTCAAAGTATGGACCTCCAGACTAGCCGGCTTAACACCTTGATCGCTCAAAATTTGCAGACAATACGATTCATGCACTGCTGGGTCTTCATAAGGCTGCGGATAGAGCAGAATACCCCTGAGAGCCTGGTGTTCGTTGGCAGCTCTCGTGTTTTGCAAATATGATGACATTTGATAAAGATGACCGCTATGAAACTTTTTGGTATCAAAATTCTCGGTGAGGTAGCTTTTATAAAACTTCAGATCAATAATAAGTGTTTCTTCGGGAGTTTTTATCTGGACATCGGGCTTAAGGTTAGGCAAAAGATCCTGATTACCACCAGTAAGTTGCCATTTCATTATACCTTGATAACAAATACGGCAGCTTCGTGGTAATTCTTGACGACAGAAATTATAGGCAAAAAGCTCAAAAACATGCTCTAATTCCCTCTCATCTTGGAAAAGTTCGTCAAACTCAAATTCTCCTTCTTTGCTAGACAGCATGGTCGACTTAATAATCAGCTCGCAAATTTTAATAATTAATTTATAGTGCAGGTTCATTCTATTAAAGGCTAAATCATTCAGATCTTGCATAGTGATTTCTTGGTAAGAAACTTGATGTAGGCAAGCTAAAACCTTGCGTAATGATTTTCGATGTTGCGAGTTTAAATCACAACAATGGTAAAGTTTGAGAGCAACATATTTAAGAATTTGGTTTAGCAAAATGTCTTCTGTGAGCTCATCAAATTCACAATGAATCCGGCCACTGCGGAATTTTAGCTTCGTCATTGTCTCAATGAGGTTGATCTTCCCCCTTACGCAGCCGAGTTCAGTGTTACAATTAACATACTGGCGGTGAAGACCCCGTCGCAAAAGCGGATTGATGTTCAGCAAAAATAGTTCGGCTAAAATGTCGGTCGAGGTAAAATTATCTTCGGCTGCTAACCCGATCAGTCGCTCAGCCGAGACCATGCCCCAGGCATAACTATACATATAGAGCAAATTCTTGATAGGTATTTTGAATTGAAACACTACACAATACTCTTCATCAATTCTTGCACTTCGTCGTCTGCATCGTAATAATATTCTTCGAGCAGAGGGCGGATTTCGTAGTCCAAAATCTTGCGATAATCGGCTTCGTAGGTTTGAGGACTAATTTGATCTACGAGATAACTGTGACCAATCATAAAGCCTGGCCCAAGCCGCTCGGAGATAGCCTGATTAAGCTTGGTAAAACCTTGAAGAATTTTTGCGACAAAGTCTGAAGGCAGATGCTGCTGTGCTAACAAATACTCTTTTAGGCGGTCATTCTGGAAAGCTGGGCGAACAGTATAGAAGACAAACCGCCGGCGCAAGGCATAATCTACTAAGGCTAGTGAACGATCGGCAGTGTTCATAGTGCCGATAATATAAATATTCTGCGGTATAGAAAATTCTTGACGCGAATATGGCAGAGTAAGGGATTCGGACCTTTTATCATGCTCAATGAGCATCATTAACTCACCAAAAATTTTGCTCAAATTGCCTCGATTAATTTCATCAATAATACAAAAATACTTTGAATCGGGATCCTGGGCGGCGCGTTGACAAAATTCTTTGAAGATACCATCTCGAACTTCTAGTTGCCCAGACACGTCAGGTCGGATACCTTCGATAAAATCTTCGTAAGCATAATTTTGATGGAATTGTACCATGAGTAGATTCGTAGGTTTTTTCTCACCGAGGAGGGAGTAAGCTAATCTCTTAGCCAGGAAAGTTTTACCTACTCCGGGCGGACCCTCGAGAATAAGATTTTGCTTGCGTACTAACAAATTTTTTAGTAACTCGTAATCACCTTCGTTCAGAAAGACTTCGGATAGAAAATCGTCTTTAGTATATGGTGCGGCGGCAAGATCTTGCGCTTGATTGTTTGGCTGAGTCGCTGGTCGTGTTGGTTGATCCGCTGGTTGATCCGCCACAAACTGCCAGAGTGCGGCACCGACAATTTGCGGGTCATAATCTTGAAAAATATCCGGCAAATCACGACGCAAATTCTGATTGAGCAAGAAGGACAACTCTTCTGCTTCCATATTGTGATCAAAATTATATCCAAAACTTGCGAGCAACTTTGTTAATTTATTTTTAGAGCAAATACTGACGAACTTATCAGGATAATAGATAAATAATAGCTTCGTTAAGGGCATGCTCATACCTCGGAGCAATTCAGAACTACTTGCAGCACGGAGAGGCTGCTCGCTGGCGCCATAAAGCTCGAGATAGCGGGACATAACTTGACGTAATTCCGACCAAAAAGATTCCGGATCACTAATTAAGACATTCTTAGGGCCGTAATACTGGCCATTACGCAGATAGATACCAAATTTGGCCGCCGTAGATCCACCAATGCCCATGCCTAGATCGCTATAATCTCCAAACTCCAGACGATAGCATAAAGAATTAGCGGAACGTCCTTGACCATCGCCCAAAACATATTCGTCCAAGGTTAGCTCGCTGAGACGTTCGAGAGGATATTCTGTCAGAAAGCGCCGGCGCAGGTCTAGAGAATTATGATATTCGGCTTGTAGATCACTGAGGTGGTCGTAAAAATATTGACGAAAACGGCTTAACTGATAATTCGAAGAACTCTGTGAGTGCGGTGGCTCGTTGCCTTGTAAGATTTCTCCGATTTGGCGCAGGGCGGGATCGGCTTGCGCCAAGAGGCTGGCGATAACCGTAGATTCATCGGTATTGGCATAGAGGTGCTTGTTGTGTATCTCGGAATTTATACCATAATAATCTAGGACGGCTTTAGCATTGAATCCGCGGGCTTCTTTGGCTGGACGTTCGGGAAAATATGCGCGCTCGATACCCTGCATAGAATTGCCATGAAAAAGATATTGTTCGAGCACAAAACGACAAAAATCTAGATTGAAGGGATTCTTGTCGTGATGGGTGCGATAGGAAATGGTTGGTAATGGTAACTCTGTCATGTTGTCTATTATACTACGTCTGGAAGGTTTAAGGTGATTTAGAGAAATTAGTGCTGGAGCGATGTAAGCTGGGGGAGTGGGGGATTTCGTTAGGACAGAGTGGGGATTTTTGCGCTTGGACTTTTCGCAACTCTGTGATATAATACGTCTATCGGGGCGTAGCACAGTTGGTAGCGCGTACGGTTTGGGACCGTGAGGTCGCCTGTTCGAGTCAGGTCGCCCCGACCAGGTACTTGATTTATCTAAATAAGATGTTATAAATAGTTATGGCATCTTATTTTTGTTGAAATTAATTTTATCATTTTTCTAAAACTCGCTTAATAAAATTACTTTTGTGGGCCGTATATGATTTTCGGTCGTTTGGATATTTGGTTGCGAGTTGATGTTTGAGTTTACAATATTCATCTCTCAGTTGGTGGTTGTGCTGCAAAATATTCCTAAATTTTAAGCTATCATTCATTCTCTTACCTTGATACTCCATGACATGAATAAAATGTGTGCGATTATTTTCTGGTCCTCGTCGTATAAGAACTTCCCCCGGTTCATTATCGGTTTTAATGGAGTATTGCGGCAACTGGCTAAAGATCTGTCGCACTTTTTCAAAATCGGAAAGGTTTTCAATGCCTACCGCTATATCTATAATTGGTTTTGAATCTAGCTGTGCAATGGAAGTCGAACCAATATGCTGAATATCCAGTGCGAGTGTTCCGAAAATGCTCAACAGATTTTGTTTTTCCTTTTCAAAATCGTCCCGCCACTTAGGATTCCACTTTTCTAATTTTACTTCGCCAACCTTAAGACCCATCTTGTTCCTTTTGGTCATTATAGCACGAAAAATTTGTTTTGTTGCGAAGGCAATACTAAACTCCATTACAGTTATGAAGTGTCTAGGTACAGACGGAAAGCATCACTTTGTGATAGCGGACGATATTATGTTTCCAAGCCTTGAAGATAGGCTGAACTATTTAAGCCAACTGGAATATAAACTTTGGGCTGATGGAGAAATTGCTGAGCATATATGGACGAGAACGTCGAGTGATTGTGAGGTAGAGCCTTAAATGACGCTGATAAATGAGAACTGGAAGCCTAACTTTTATAAGTATGAGAAAGTCCGTAGAAGTAGTAGATACAATATGATTATGGAAGCTAGCCAAGCGATAAAGGCTTGTGGCATTACTAGCCGAGAATATAGGGACATTATACTTAACTATAATCACTACAAAAGGTACATTGAAGCGGAATATAAGTCGGTTGATAAGTTTATGAGGAAGTATAAGAAGTGCGACTACTAGATTATGAGTGTCAAACTACTTTTTGGAGCGACTTTAGCATAGCAGAACGTTTTGGAGCGGAAGCAATTAGGGATACTTATAAGAGGGCTAGGGCGGAGTGGAAGTGTGATAGAGTTTATGGAACAGAACTTTCAATGGTGCTCAATCACAAATGTTGGTATTGGTACGGAAAACAGAACGAAGAACTTAGCAAGCTATACGCAAAGTTATGGGAAGAATATCATGGGTGGGTGCTTAATAATTGGAAAGGTGAGTATTTGGGGGTATTATTTGAGGGTTACGGATTAGCATATACTAATCGTCTAACATACCAGCTTCCGCTAGCTCGCTCTTATACTTTTCTTTCTGTTCTTTGTAGAGGTCACTAACTTCGTTAAGAAGTTGCGGTTTAAGGCTATAAAAATTAGTTAACTTTTTTCTCAAGTCCGCATAGATTATCTTTTCTGCTTCATTTTGCACTTCCTCTTCTTCCTCATTGTCCATCGTCACATCATCAGTTGACTCTAAAATTGCATCTAACAACTTTAATATAGCGTCTCCGTCAATATCAATAATTTTAAAGTCCTCTTCCCCTAAAGTGTAATAAGCCTTACCTTCTTTAATCTTTAAGATTTTCATATATTGCTCTCCTTTTATCATATAATTCGTTTCCCGCCTCTAGAGTATCTAGCATCGTCGTTCTGATTGGCAAGGACTCTCCACCTACTGTGGTTAAGGCATTGCTTGTTAGCGTTCCGGAAAATAATTTATGACCATTACCATCTTCCGACACGGCATATATGATGCGGTCCGGATTCATAGAGGCGCCAATCGAGTTGTTGTGCGTTGCAACTACAACCGGAATGCGTTTCGATATACTCTTGAGAGTTGCGATGATTTTGTCTTTAATAAATATATTATCAAATGACGGTTCTGGCTCGTCAAATAGGAGCATATCCGATGTATTAGCTTCTTCTAACTCTTTAAGCAAAAGAAACTCGGCTCGTTCTCCGCCAGACACTATTTCACCTTTATCATTTTTTGTTTCTAAGTCTATCTTCACTATTATTTTGTACAGCGAATTTTCTGGAACACCAGCTAACCTAGCTTTTTTAATAAACAGGTATGGGCTATTATTATAATGATCGCTAAAAACTTCGCTAAGAGCGTCTTTTAGCTTTATAACATTCCTAATTTCACTAACCTTATCGAATGGTCTTCTACTTACCTCTATAGAGAATCTATCAAAAGAACTAGATAAATTCTTTATACTCGAAGCCCTTTTCAAGGCTTCAGCCAGTTTATTAAACTTCGAAACTATTAGCCTATTCTTCATAACAGCATAAAAATCAACTTCTGCTGGTTGAGTTATTGCAGCCTTGCTTAAAAGAAGGCGCTTTATTGATGATATTATATCATTAGCCTCGTTCCTAAGCTTGTAATCTTTTGCCTCTTCTCTATATTCGTCAACCATTGCCAGGAAAAGTTTTTGAAGTTGTTGGGTATCTATGAAATTATCAACTAAATCTTTGTACTTCGTATTATTCAATAACGTCTCTAATGCATCAAGTAGGGATAGAATTTCTTTTGGCTCAACATTGATAAATTGAGACTCCTTAAATATCTTAGCCTTTGAAAAAACGTTCGCTTTAGACTGTCCTTTTGCGTATTCGACTAGTGTTCTTGCATAGTCATCAACTCGCTTATTGTCTAGTTGCGTATCAATTTCAAGTACAACGCTGATGATTTCCCTCAATGGTGCTAAGTAGGATTCCGAAACGTTTTCATACAGTTTCTCGATAGTTTTTTGGAAGCTATCTTTGTCACATTTTTTTGTTATGGCAAATTGCGGTATATACTTGACATTTTCACCGAATGACTCGTTGATAGTATCCAGTAGAAATGTTTTTCCGGACGATCTTTTGCCCAATAAAACATTCAGCCCATATGCCGCAGTGGTACCGTCACTAAAAACCACAAAGTCACCATCTTTGAAATTTGGGTTCAGAGAAACCTTAGATTTATCAGAAAACGCAATCTTTAATTTTGGAATATCTACCGTGTCGATATCTACATATGTAATCCCGACTTTAAAATGGTCCATGCCTTTTCTCATTCTTTGATCACTAAACATGACTGGAGTTAAACTACTCTCTACGTCGCGCTTCATCGTTTCAAACTTCTTCGGACTACTAACTTCACCACACACAATACATTCTTTCGGGAAGTCTTGAATTATATGTTCTTTGATTGCTGGACTCTTTTGATAATGCGGAATTAAAAGGTAACGTTTATATTCTGGGAACAATTTACAGAAGTCACCCACTGTTATGTAATCGCCTTGCCTTGTTATGCATTTTTCGAGATCTCCACATGAGTTCTCAAATTCATGTATTAAATCAAGTGGTGATATAAC
>CAZTQW010000009.1:19632-24363 GCA_964616255.1 uncultured Candidatus Saccharibacteria bacterium | reverse complement strand
ACTGCCAGTCGGTGCGCTTTTGCATTATCTCCGTATGCACCCAAAACTCATTCACCGGGTTAAAATCCAGCCAAGCCATTATCTCGGTGCGCAACATCAGTTGGTCAAATACCTTATAATCCACGCGATAGGCTTCGTTGATAAAGGGATAATCGCGCCCAGCACCGAGTGCGTCATCCGCTTCGCAACACTATTGCTCGTAATAAATCTTTGGCCAGTATGCCGGTTCATCCGAATCACTTTACTGTTTTTCTTACTCACTACCACTCCGTGATATTCTATCTGTAATTGTGTGACCATTTTCTCAACTCCGTTTGCTACTATTCTTCTCGTCCGCATAATTGTCGCTACCATTTGCCGGCATCCTTTCTGCTACTGCCAATAACTTTAATGCCGGGCGGAATCGTTAAACCGCCACTATACGACTGCATAGACACATCATATTTGTCGGCAAGACAGCAACACCGCGCCAAAGTCAGACCGGCATTGCAACGCAAGGCTTGGCAAAATGGCTTCCACGAACTGCTATAATCAAAATCGTGTCGCTCCCACCACCGGTGAAATACCACCATAGTAGAACCCTGCTTCACAATCACGGTGTGCTTATCTCTAAAAAATACTATCACTGCGCCAGCATATCGCACCATTGGCACGAACTCCTTGCTTGGCATCTCGCCCCTTTCTCCCACTAGCTAATTCGGAATGTCTATATTTAATTCCGCGCGAGATAGTTCTTGATTGTAGCAGGCTTGCCGTATCGTCAAGAGTACGCCCCTATCGGGGCCGGCTATCGCCGCTCTTGACACTCCGGCTGCGCCCTGCATTAGGAACTACTATCTCCCGCGGCGGAATCGTGTGCGTAAAAGCAAATCTTGTGGCGGTAGGATGTGGGGGGGGGGGGGATGGCGCGCTAACGCGCGCCGATCCTGCCGCCGCAGCATCCGCTTTTACTGGCTATATATTGCATCCATGCGTTCGCATTCTTCCATATAGAGTCGCTCCGCTTCCTTATATTTTATGCGGCCAAAGTATTTCTTTGTTCCGATTACTCCGGCAATTATAATTGCACGCGGGCAGGAATTATATTTGACAAAGTAGGTGGGAGAATATGATGCGCAATCTTGTTCCGGCATTATTTTTGCAACTCCTTTCCGTTCTCGTCCAGTTCCAATTCTTTTAGATTCTCCGCCCCGAATACTAGAATCGGCTTGCCACTCGGTGTATAGTATCCCTTATCTTCAATATAGGCCATATTTCCGTATGGTGTTTTCTGCAAAGTCATGTTATTTTTCTCCGTTCTGCTTATCTTTGGTATAATCATTTTTTCCGACAATGATGACCGGAACCCCGGAATCGGTTGTAATTGTGCCGTCAGGTTTATGAATAAGTTTTGCCATTATTTGCCTTTCTCTATCATTGATACAATACTCCGCACAACTATATGAGTTTATTCCCATATTAAGCAAATACTTGAATAAAGAGTTTTTAACTTTTCCAAATTATAGTGGTACTACGCGCGCTAGTAGGCTCCGCGAGTTAAGCCGTTATGCGGACGATTGCGCCAGTGATAGTATTTCTTAAATTGTTAATACTTGCACGGACTAACTTGGCGCGCTCGTCCGCTGGATGCGCGCGGATTCGTATAAGCCCCTAGACAAGTCATACAAATCCCGGCTTTTACCAATAAATAACCGCCACCTTTTTACAGGGGCGGTCGTTATCGTGTTCCTAAAATATTCCTGATGTCATTATACGATAGTACATATTTATCTTGGCCATGTACCTTTAAATATTGCCATAATGGTTCATATTTGCTCATAATTTTCTTTCATTATAAACTAATTCACCCGATTAATTAGTCCACCGGTCGTAGACAAAATTGTCTTTACCCAAATTTCAAACATCTGTGCCAAAGCCTCTTTCGTATAATACGCATTGTGCGGAGTGACAAAAACATTCCCGTCATAAAACTTACTCAGATTGTCACTCTCAAAAGCCACACCACCCAACTTGCCCTCGCCTACCAACTTCGCCATGCGCTCTGCCACTTCCTCAAAACCATTTGCCACGATAATCACTTTCATATTAGAGCTAAACCTCGACAAATCATCAAATAAGGCCAAGCTCTCCGGATTTTTCGCCGCCGTAATAAACATATACTCCGACTTTTCTAACATTTCTTCAAAAGGAAGATAATGATACTCCGTCTCAATCTGATGCCTCTGGTAATAACAAATTTCTTTGCGCCCCACTAGCCCGTCCAACTTCCTGGCCAAGCTCTGACCGATCTCACCAAACCCCACAATATCCGTCGGCTGATTCCACATCTCTTCACCCACAAATTCATCAGCCCAATTCATCTTGCCTTCCTTCTTAAACAACGGCAACTTCTTCGCCAAAGCCAGCGCCATCATTACACATTTCTCCGCTACGGCATTTGTTGCGTAATGAGGAACATTCGTCACCGCAATACTCTTGCTAGCACAATACTCAGTGTCTATCCACTCATAACCAGTAGTTTCCAGGCAAATCGCCTTCAAATTTAGAATCTTGTCAATTGTTTCATTACTGAATTTCCACCCCACAATATCTGGATCCAGTGCCACTACCTTTGGCTCATCATCTTCATAAAGCAGCTCGTAGTTGTCATTGTCCGTGACAACTACTTTGGAAAACTCTTTTTCCAAAGCTCGCATTTGCATCTGCGTCAAATCACTCGCCTTAGCATAAATATACAAATTCACTTCAACTCTCCTTTTTGAGCAATAATATAATCTGTACCCAGAATCACCGGCTCCTCGTGATCAATCACCTTCAAAGCACAATTATCAGACACGGCATAAACTGGCAGATCAGTTCTTCCTGAAGCCTGCACTACCTCCGCTTCATCAAACTTATACCACCCATGCAAATGTGGCAAGAAAATAATCGGCACATATTCCATGAAATGGTCTGCCGTACGTTTCTCCTTATAAATCACTTCTTGGACATCATCTGGCTCTTTATGGCACATTACACAAGACCCAGCCGAACTCCCCACCCAAACTTTTTCCTTTAAGATTTCTGGTAAAATCTCCGCAAAGCCAGTCTTCAGGAAAGCATTAGCCAAGTAATCCGTATTACCGCCAAAACAAAAAATCATATCAGCAGTAGCAATCCGATCCCTCACATATTCCATATCATGAGCCTGCAAATCAACGAACTCAATTCTGCCACCTATGACATGGCTGACACGTTCCAGCTCCTCCGTAAACCATCGCATATCTCCCGACTCACCTTTAATAGCCTCATTTATCACTGCCACGTTAATATTTTGGCGCGTTTTACCCACCATCTCCTCCAGGGCAGTAATAATTTCTTCATTAGCCAACCCAGAAGATGCAAGAATCAATTTCATAATTATCTCCTCCAAAATTCATATTAACCTAATTATACCAGAATCTCAATAACACCTAGTCTTCAGACTCTTGCATCAATTTCAAAATTTCTTTGCGCAAATACACTCGCTTCGAAATCAAAATTTCACCCGATTCCTTCAGGTCAAGCAAATCCGCGAAATATCGATCAAGCCGCTCAGAGCTCGCAGCCGCATAATTATAGCCCTCTTCAATACTTATTACATTTAGAAACCAAGCCTTTGATGCGCTATTAAACTTTTCTAGGAGCTCCGGCAAACGTAATTCGCTCGGTACACTATAATTCGGAGCCTGAGGAATATAAACCCTAGCCGATTTCTTGCCCTGCGTCATATCATGTATAATTGAAGTATGAAAAACACTAACCAACCTCTATTTGAGAATATTGATTGTATACACCTGCGTGTTCCAAGCCTCCAAGCGAGTCTCGACTTCTACCGTGATGCACTAGGCTTAAAATTATTATGGCAAACTGCCACAGCTTGTGGCTTAGGCATGAAAGCCGATATCACAGAAATCGTCCTCTCCACAGAAGATAATCTCATGGTCGATATCAGAGTTGATGATGTTGAAAAAGCTCTACCAACGTTTCTAGAAGCTGGGGGGAAGCTTGAAGATGGCCCGTTTGATATTGACATTGGCAAGTGCGCCGTGGTGACTGACCCTTGGGGTAATCAATACTGTCTTCTCGATACAACTAAGGGGACTTACGACACTAATCTTGACGGTACAGTTAGCGGAGTCTCACAAAAATAGGAATTTATCATGGCACGAACTATCAAAGAAAAAGAATTAATTAACACTAAATTAGCTACTAATTATGGTGGTTGGATATATTGTACTCAGTGTAACGAAAACATCGGCTACCTCTGCTACTCGACTTACGATCAGATAGTCTTCGACTACCAATGCAACTGCGGTAATCATGGTAAAATTTTCCTAAACTTCATTGACAGTCAAATTGGAAATGATTGTGACAACGATCTCATTATCATCAAAAATCGACTATGCTGCCCCAGCGATCAACAACCCTTGATGACCATATTAGATAAAAAACTCACGAGTTACGACCTCGAAATTACTTGCAAAACTTGTAACCAAACTTATTCACAATCCAAATCGACATTTTAAGCATAGTCGTGTTATACTACATACATGAATGAATTCATCAAGACCTCCGAAGACTCCGCATCAGATTCATCGTCTAACTTAGATTGGGATATGAGCGAAGTTGGTGAATTCTCCGAAGCAGATTCTGACAGTAATCCTGGCATCACATTATCTGTTTCAGATAATGTGATTGAGACTCAATCAC
>CAZTQW010000009.1:0-19532 GCA_964616255.1 uncultured Candidatus Saccharibacteria bacterium | reverse complement strand
AGTAATCCTGGCATCACATTATCTGTTTCAGATAATGTGATTGAGACTCAATCACATTATCTGTTTCAGATAATGTGATTGAGACTCAATCACCAGAAGTCGAATCGCAACCCCTATCGGACCTAAAATTTTGGAGTAATGAATATCGCCAAGCCGAAAGTCATTTTGCCAAGTTTCAACGGAATTGTCAAAATCAGCGAACTACCAACTCTCAAGATTACTATCGCAAACTCTTAGATTATGAAGATGACCAATCTTACAACTGGAAGCGGCTCAACGAAGCCACAACCGATGCCCGAGCTGCAGGCGAAGTCCAAGATGATTATAGCCTAGCCTCAATCCAGCGCCTCGGCAGCATTGAACCTGCCGAAACCATCGAAGCCGCCAGCGGTGCCTTCTTTAGTGAACGCATGGCCAGCCTCCGACACAAAATCCACCAATCGACCAATCCAGACCAAACCGCTTCGCATCTCGATTTCATCAATAATACCTGGCAAAAAGTTTATGAATACATCAGTGCGGCCATTGATTATGACACCATGCACGACAGTTATCACCAATATCAATTAGCCCGTCGCACCCGACATAATAACATGATTGAGCAGCTCAACGGCCTCAACAATCTAGCCGAATCTTATGATAGCCCGCGTTTTACTTTACGTAATTTTATGACTAATGACTTCTATTATCGACAAAGTCAGGATAAGGGTAGCTGGCTCAACAATCGCGCTAACTACGATCGAGAGACCGTCTTGGCTTACTTTAAGACCGTCTACCAAGACCGTTTTAAAGAGTTTGAACGTTCAGCGCGCGAAATTGACCTTTATCCTTCGCGTTCGTAAAATTTTCAAAACCCTATTGACTTTTTATCAAATCCGTGGTACAATGGTGTTAATCCGATCTTATTCGGGTAGTTTCTGGTGAGGAAAGGGGGATTCTAATGGCTAAAATCATCAAAAACGTGGTTACACCACAAAAACTAAGCGATGCAAAAATCGAAAAAATCGCTCATGTTATCTTGCCTAGCAAAGCTGCTTCGGCTTATCTATCAGGCGACACCGACGATCAAGTAATTAGTGAGCTCAGGCAAAAGCTAGCAGAACAGGGAATTGATTCAGAATTGTACCATAACGAAGATTCCCTACATAATTTGATGCTACAGCTAGCTTCAAAGTACCTTGCAAAAATATGAACTTAGGCTTCCGTTTTACGCGGAAGCCATTTTGCTTTTTCTGTAAAGTTTATGTTATAATCGAAGATATTATGATTGACAAGCTGCAGGCAATATACTGGCAACAGCGCTTTCCTAGCCCCTGGCCAGCCATTTGGGCTTGGATTTTTATGGCAATCATCGTTCTAGGTATCTTCATGCCAAACTCCACCATTATTACTGTTATCAAACTCAGTGGCATTCTACTTTGTCTCCTGTATGCCTATCAAAGTTTCCCCGAAGATCGTCTCTTGCAGCTGGCATTACTCTGTACTTTTATCGCCGATACGATTCTAGCAATTAATAATATCGCTGACGGTGGGTTAATTTTCTTTCTCGCCGCCCAGCTTATTCACCTTTATCGTCTCGAACCTCAGCGCCGGCGCCCTATTGCAATTATCTTTGCAATCATATCCGTGATTGCAATCGCTAGCGATCTGATTTTTAAATTTGCTCCTCTTATCTACGTCATCTGCGCCTTTTATCTCCAGACCATCATCATGAATATTATAGTCAGCTGGCGCTGGCACCGTCATCACCCCAAGGAACCATTAAGCTTATACTCACTGATTGGATTCGGCCTATTTCTGGCCTGTGATATCTGTGTGGGGATCTCTTACCTCTCGCTCACAGGTACTTTTAGCCCTATTTTATATATGCCAGCGAACTTTTTTGCTTGGTTTTTCTATTATCCCTCGCAAATTTTAGTGTCAAATAGCTCAAGATATGCTAAAATGGTTCCTAAAGGAAGGTAATTGTGCTACAATGGAGGTAGAATATGGAAGGTAAAAAATCACACACAGCACCCAGTAATGGCCAACGCGCAATCCTTGTATTTGGTGCGCCCTGCAGCGGAAAAACAACTTTTAGCAAACAGTTTGCTGCTCAATTCAACGCAACATTTTACGATCTCGACGCGTTAAAGAAAGACCACAATCTTTCGCGCCAGTTTATTTTGCTCTTGGTAGAGCAAATCGCTCGCACCGGATCAACTTTGATTTTTGAAGGTGGCAACGATACCGAGAAAGACCGCAAGGAACTAGCCGAAATTCTCCGTTCCGCAGGTTACTCTCCTACTCTAATTTGGATTCAGACCGATGTTAGCACTATTCGCGCTCGCCTGAAGACCCGTCTCAAGAGTGTCGATAAGGCTAAACAGGTCTATGATGCTCGCATCAAGGCCCTTGAAGGTCCATCTGATGCTGAAGCACCAATTGTTCTATCTGGCAAACATACCTATCATACCCAGCTCAAACAAGTCTTGACACAATTACAGGAGCGCTAGATAGTGTCTCGCTATTTAGCATAAGGGGGAAAATTATGATCATTCAAGATGCCGAGTTCGGTGAAGTTGTGGTGCGTAAAAATCCTCTCTCTAAGAGTGTACGTTTTTCTGTGGCGCCGTCGGGACGACTGCAAATGTCCGTTCCTCAGCACACCAGTGATTTTTTAGTTAAAAGATTTTTGAACAGTAATCGTGCCCTAATTCGCGAAAAAATCCCTTTGAACGATCCCCACACCCAACGTGCTCGCGATGCCAAGAAAAAAATCCTCATGAAAAAAGCTCGAGAATACTTGCCTTATCGCCTAGAATATTATGCGAAATTATATGATTATCATTACGAACGTTGCCGGCTAAGCCATGCCGCCACAAGATGGGGGAGCTGTTCTTCTAATGGTACTATTTCGCTTAATATTGGCCTCATGCAGGTGCCAGAGATCCTCCGTGATTATGTGATCTTGCATGAATTAGCTCATCTTAATCACATGGATCATTCCGCGGCTTTTTGGGCGGAAGTCGGCCAGCATGATCCTAGATATAAAGACCATCGTCGCCGGCTCAAAGCTTTTTCGCCTGGAGTGTAACACATAAAAGAGGCTCGCATAATATATGCAAGCCCTTAATAGATTGTAATTTAGCAGAGTTCCGCTACTCTGATGCAGAGCCTAAGCGCCCAGCTTCGTTGTATATACTACGACGATCCTCGTGCACATCATCTGCGTCTGCATTCTCAGTTTTCTCACCTCCATCCGAAGTCCCATCTTCAGCACAATCTTCTTTAGGATATTCCTGTTCCCGTGAATCATCATATGCCTCCTGCCAAGCCTGTGCCGCCTCATTATTTCCATGGTAATCTGCGTGCATACCATCAGCAAAACCGACATCGTAGCCCTCATTATAGGCGATATCGACGTCAGTCATGTCTTCCGAATCATCATCGCAGCAATACTGGTCAAAATCCTCATCATTCGGATCGCCTTCGAACCAACCAGAGAACTTTCTCCAAGCCCAACATACCGCCAGGACCCCTCCTGCAAGCGCCAAAAGTTTCAGAAAATCACGATTCTTCATTTCATCACAACCTTTCTATATAATTTGCGCGGGCACGATAAGACAAGAATAGTCTAATCGCACCACGTCTATACATTTATATCATACAAAATATTACAAGTCAACTAAAACTCTGGTTTTACAGCAAAATCCTCCAGAAAACAGTTGTATTTTAGTAAAAAGTGTGCTAAAATACAGAAGTATAGTTTAATAAACGGACATATTGAAACTAGACAACAGAGCAGGCCTAGATCTAACATCGTGATAGGAACCACTCATTAGTCTAGATTTCCTGTGTCTATAAGGGAAAGGAACAGGATGCAAGTCATCATCGGCACCAAAATTGGTATGACCCAGATCATCGGCGACGACGGTATCGTAACACCAGTTACGATTTTGCAAGCCGACCCCTCCACAGTGACTCAGATTAAAACTGTCGAATCCGACGGTTATAATGCTGTGCAACTGGGGTACGGTCAGGGTAAGAATCTGAGCAAGTCGGTTTCTGGCCACGTCAAAGCGGCTGGAGTTACACCAAAAGTTCTGCGTGAGTTTCGCGTTGAGGAAACCCCAGAACTCAAGGTTGGCGATAAAATCAGCCTAGAAAACTTTAAAATTGGAGACAAAGTCCAGGTCACTGGTATCTCTAAGGGTAAAGGCTATGCTGGTACCGTCAAACGTTGGAACTTTAATGAATCTCGCAACACCCATGGCTTCAAGGGTAACATTCGTCGCGTTGGTTCAATTGGTTCTATGTACCCACAAAAAGTCTTTAAGGGCAAAAAAATGCCAGGCCGCATGGGCCACGATCAGGTAACTGTCAAGAATTTGGTAGTTGCCTATATTGATGCCGAAAATAATATCATCGGCCTCAAAGGCGCTGTCCCAGGACCGAAAAAAGGCATCGTAACCATCGAGGGAAGGGAGTAATATGGCTGAACTTAATAAAGAAGTCTTTGGTCTAGATGTTCAGAATCATGAACTCCTCAAGACCGCTTATGATGCATACTTAGCAAATTCTCGCAGCTCGCATGCCAAAACCCTCAAACGAGGTGAGGTACGTGGTGGCGGCAAAAAGCCTTGGAAGCAAAAAGGTACGGGTCGTGCTCGTTTCGGCTCTACTCGCAACCCAATCTGGCGCCATGGTGGTGTCGCTTTCGGTCGCACCGGCAATGAGAATTTCACCAAGAAAATGAGCAAAACTGCCAAAAAGGTTGCCGTAAAGCAGGCCCTAAGCTTAAAGAATAGCGAAAATGCAGTAATCGTGCTCAAAGAGCCAGTAACATTTATCGGCAAAACCAAAGAAGCTGTCAAGCTCATGAAAGATCTCAAGATCGAAGACAAAAATATCCTAGCCGTAGTCAAAGAAAAGGGCGAAGGTATTATGCGCGCAACTAATAACCTACCGAACTTGAAGTTAGTACGTGCTACTTACCTGAACGTCTTTGATATTCTAAATGCTGATGTCATCGTCTTTGGACCGAATGCCTTAGCTGCTACCGAAGCTTGGCTATTAGATAAGGAGGAAGCATAATGAGAACCGTACAATATATTCCTCGTGCTACCGAAAAGGCCTATGTTGAAGAAACTAAGAACACTTATATCTTCTACGTACCAAAATCTGCTAGCAAGCAAGAAATTGCTAGACAAATCACTGAAGCTTTCAAAGTCACGGTTGTTGATGTTCGCACAGCTGTACGCAAGGGCAAACCAACTCGGTTTAGTCGTGGCCGTCATGCTTATCCAGGCACCACTTTTCGCCAGGATCATAAAGTAGCTTACATTACTGTTAAAGCTGGCGACAAAATCCCAGTATTTGAAGAAGCAAAGACCGAAGAGAAAAAGTCTGATGCGAAAGACGCGAAAACTGAGAAGAAGGCCGCAAAGAAAACCGCCAAAGAAGAGAAAAAGGTCGCAAAAAAGGCGGAAAAAGAAGCAATCAAGGAGGATAAGTAATGAGTATTAAAGCTTATCGCCCAACTACTCCTGCTCAGCGCCAAAAGACTACCCAAGATTTCGATCAAATTACGACTCGAAAGCCTATGAAGTCTTTGCTCGCGAGCAAGAAACAAATGGCTGGCAAAAACAACCAAGGTCGGATCACCGTACGTCACCGTGGTGGCGGAGTTAAACGCCATTACCGCGTGTTAACTTACAGTCTGCCAGTCGACAGCAAATTTACCGTGCTTGAGATTGAGTACGATCCTAATCGTAGTGCGCGCATTGCTCGGATCCAAGATCAAAATGGTGCATATTATTATGTTATCGCCGACAACAATATGAAAAAAGGCATGACCTTTGAAACTGGCAAGGATGCTGCCGTAGAAACCAGCAACCGTATGCCTATCGAAAATATTCCAGTCGGTACTTTTATCTATGCAATCGAGCTTACACCCGGACGCGGAGCCCAAATGGTCCGCTCAGCCGGAACTAGTGCACAGCTAATGGCTAAAGAAAATGGCTATGCCACTCTCAAAATGCCTTCTGGCGAAATGCGCAAAGTTTTGATTAGCTGCGAAGCCAGTATTGGCACCGTAGGCAACGAACAGCACCAAAACATCAAAATCGGTTCTGCTGGTCGCAGAAGGCGCAAAGGCATTCGACCAACCGTCAGAGGTGTCGTAATGAATGCTACTGATCACCCACACGGTGGTGGTGATGGTGGCCGTCACGGTACTGGTAAAGCCCCCCGTACTCCATGGGGCCAACTTACACTTGGTTACCGTACTCGTCATAATAAGAAAACTAATAAAATGATCGTGCGCAGTCGCCACGAAGGAAAGAGGAAATAATGTCTCGGAGTCTGAAGAAAGGTCCATTCGTGGACTACAAACTCGCGAAGAAGGTTGCCGCCCTCTCTACCGAGGATCGCACCGTCATCAAGACTTGGGCCAGGCAGTCAACAATTTCTCCTGAAATGGTTGGCCATACTATCGCCGTGCATAACGGCAAAGTTCATGTACCAGTCTTCGTGAGCGAAAACATGGTTGGCCACAAACTCGGTGAGTTTGCTCCAACTCGCAAATTCAAACGTCATGGTGGCAAAAAAGCCGCTGAAGCCGCAAAGGGAGGTAACTAATGAGTACTCATTTTGCATATGCCGTAATTAAAGGTGTTGATAGTCAACCACGCAAAGCTAGTGTCGTAGCTAGCCTAGTACGTGATCGCTACGTAAGTGATGCCGTAGTTATTCTAGAGAATACTCCACGTCGAGCCGCTCGAGCCGTACGCAAAGCTATCGAAAGCGCTGCTGCAAACTTATTGAATAATTCTGGAGTCAGCATTGATCCTAAAAGTTTAAGGATTGCCCGTATTAGTGTGACTGCTGGTACCCGTATGCGCCGTTATGTTCCAGCTTCTCGTGGCCGTGCTCTACCTTACGAAAAAATTTCAAGTAACATATTTGTCGAAGTTGCTGGGGAAGAAAAAGCCAAAGCGACTAGTAGCAATAAAGCTAAAGAATCAACCGCTCAGGTTGAAGAGAAGGAGAAAAAGTAATGGGTCAGAAAGTTAATCCCGTTTCTTATCGTCTCCAAATCAGCAAGGACTGGTCGTCTAAATGGTTCACCCGCAAGGCCGACTTCCGTCACTGGCTGGTTGAGGATACGAAGATCCGTGATGCAATTGAGCAGCGCTTTAATAGCCGCCCCACCATTGCTCGGATCGACATTGAGCGCAGTGCTAATTTGACTACGATTACTATTTTGACCGCCAAAGCGGGCGCAGTAATCGGTAAACAAGGCGCTGGCATTAACGAACTCAAAAAAGAGCTAGAAAAATTCGTCACCGGTCCAATCCGGATTAATGTCGAAGAAATCAAGAAACCAGAGCTCAGCGCCAAACTCGTTGCCGAAAATATCGGTTTTCAGCTGGGTAAGCGCATGAACTTCCGACGAGCCGTCAAAATGGCCTGCCAATCTACCATGAATGCTGGTGCAAAAGGTATCCGTGTGGAAGTTAGCGGTAGGTTAAATGGTGCAGAAATGTCCAGGCGCGAGAAATTCATTGAAGGCTCCGTGCCTTTGCATACTCTGCGAGCTGATGTTGACTTTTATGTTTGTCATGCTCAGACCATTGCCGGTATCGTAGGTGTAAAAGTTTGGATTTATAAGGGGGAGAAATAATATGGCTATCATGACACCGCGTCGCGAGGCGCATCGCAAAGTCCGCAAGGGCAAAAACGAAGGTACAGCTTCACGTTGTAATACTGTCGCCTTTGGTGACTGGGGGCTAATGTCTCTAGACAACGAACGTGTGACTAGTCGCCAAATTGAAGCCGCTCGTCAAGCAATCACTCGTTATGTCAAACGTGGTGGTAAAATTTGGATCCGCATTTTCCCGCATACTCCAGTTACCAAGAAACCACTTGATGTCAAGATGGGTAGTGGTAAGGGTGAACCACAGTTTTATGTTGCCAAAGTTAAAGCTGGCACTATAATGTTTGAAATTGCTGATGTTACCGAAGAACAGGCTAAAGAAGCTTTCCGTCTAGCTGGTCACAAACTACCAGTTCGTACAAAAATTATTAAGAAAGAGGAGTTTTAAGATGGCTGGAGAATTGCAAGGAATTGTGAGCTCAGCGAAACGCGATAAGACCATTACCGTCTCGATCGCAAGCCGCGAAACTCACCCGCTCTATCGCAAGCAGTATACTAAAACTCGCAAATACACTGCTCACGATGAGAACAACGAAGCCGGACTCGGAGACAAGGTCCTCATTGAAGCTTGTCGTCCATATTCTAAGACTAAGAGTTATAAACTCGTAAAGATCTTGGAAAAATCACATGGCACAGTCGAGCTCAAAGACGAAGTCTTAGGTAAAACCGCCGAGAGTGAAGACGTAGTAGCTGAAGGGGAGGAGAAGTAATATGATTCAACAGGAAACTAGATTAAAAGTTGCTGATAATAGCGGCGCCAAAGAACTTGGTGTAATCCGGGTCCTTGGTGGCACAAGAGCTAGGTATGCCCGTGTTGGCGACATCGTCACCTGTAGTGTGAAAGATGCCAGCCCAACTGGTGGTGTCAAGAAAAAAGCTGTTGTGAAAGCTGTCATCGTCAGAACTAGGCAGCAAATTAGAAGGCCAGATGGTTCAACTATCCGCTTTGATGATAATGCTGCTGTCTTAGTTAACGATGATAAAACCCCCAAAGGTACTCGTGTCTTTGGTCCAGTACCAAGAGAACTCCGCGATCTTGGATTCAATAAGATTATCAGTTTAGCTCCGGAGGTGCTCTAATATGGCTAAATGTTTGAAAGTAGGCGATCGAGTTAAAGTTATCGCCGGTGATCACAAAGGCGAAGTGGCTAGTATCGTCAAAGTCGATAGGCAAGCTGGTAAAGCTTTCTTAAAAGATATCAATGTTCGTACTCGCCATATGCGCAAGACTCAGTTCAATCCAGCTGGTGGTAAAAAAGACGTCCATGTTGGGATTGATTTCTCCAACCTTAAAAAGGAGGATAAATAATGGCTGATATACAAACTATGCCAAGACTCAAGAAGTTGTATCAAGACAAAATTGTCAAACAACTTCAAGAAGAACTTGGACTTAAAAATGTTAACCAAGTGCCAAAGCTAGAAAAAGTCGTTATCTCTAGCGGTGTAGGTAAAAAACGTGAAGATAAGAAATTTACCGAAACTGTCGAGCTAACTTTGACTAAAATTACTGGCCAAGCTACCACGAATCGCCTCGCAAAGAAATCTATTGCTAGCTTCAAAATTCGTAAAGGCATGGGCGCGCCAGTCGGCTATCTGACTACTTTGCGCAATGATAAAATGTATGAATTTGTCGATCGCTTAATCAATATCGCTTTACCGCATGTACGTGATTTCCATGGTGTATCTAGGAAAGCCTTCGATAAGCAAGGAAACTACAGCCTTGGCCTAAAAGAACAGACCGTCTTCCCAGAAATTACTTTCGAAGATGCCGCAGTATTGCACGGTCTAGAAATTACATTTATCATCAAGAATGGATCTAAAGAAGGGAGCACCAAGTTGTTAGAAGCATTTGGTATGCCATTTGAAAAGGAGAATAAATAATGGCTAAGAAATCAGCTGTTCTCCGCGACGAAAAACGCCGCAAAATGAACGAAAAGTACAAAGCAAAACGCGCCGAATTAAAGGCTGCGGGCGATCTTGAAGGCCTACAAAAATTACCAAGAAATGCTAGCCCAACTCGTCTCAAAAACCGCGATATGCTTGATGGTCGCCCCCGTGGCTACATGCGCTATTTCGGCCTCAGCCGCATTAATTTCCGCGAAAAAGCTTCCAAGGGTGAAATCCCTGGTGTAACTAAGAGTAGTTGGTAGGAAAGGAGAGAATTATGTCATTACAATCAACAGATCAAATCGCCGACCTAATTACTCGTATTCGCAATGCTATTATGGTTGGGAAGACTGAAATTCGAGTCCCAACTAGCAAGCTAAAGGTTGCAGTCACTGAAGGTTTAGTAGATGCTGGCTATCTCACCGGATACGATATCGAAGAGGCTAAACCTCGCGGTATCTTGCATGTAGTTATCTGCAATGCAGGAGAAAATGCCAAGATCACTGAAATCTCTAAGGTTTCTAAACCTGGTAGAAGAGTATACGTTGGTTCAGAAGAAATCCCAGTAGTGAAGTCTGGTCGCGGTGCCGTACTTATTAGTACCAGCAAAGGCATTATGACTGGTCGCGAAGCTAAAAAACAACATCTCGGCGGTGAAATTTTAGTAAAAGTTTACTAAAATTCAGCCTAGTACTATAAAAGGCCCCGAAGGGGGCCTTTTATAGTTGGTGGGGATTTAGTTCATACAGCATATCACGTTGCTGTCGCAGCAATGAAGTCGACTCTAGCCTAGCGAATCGCTCGAGACTACTTCTATTCGTCCTTCAGTGTTTAGCCTAATCAACTTATCGCGTTTCACTACGGATTCTAGCAACACTTGACCTTTACTTCCCGAACGTGGCAATTCGCTAGGATCAAATCCCATTTCATCTTTCCAAAAACTTTCATTTACGTCCATGACTCGGCCAATCTCGCGACTCAATTCTTTATGATTACCCTCATATTGGCTAGCAAAGTTCTCTAATACTACTTGATCATCGTCATATAACAATATGCCTTTAGGTTCTGCCCCGGTCCGTGCCATCACCTTCAACCAGGCGTCTAAATCTTGATGTGACGTGACGAAATACATCTTTCCTACTGGCACTCGCACCGCCGTAGCATTCTCGAGCATTTGGTTATAACGTTCATTAATTGGCGCTACGATCTCACGCTCCGTCGCCAGTAAAATCTGCACAAAATCCCGATTCGACCTCGCGTAATCCAATACCTTCTCTACACTATCTAATTCCGCATAGCCATTCCGAGCAAAAATGTCACGATCGACGAGAGACTGTATCCAGGGAATAGCCGGAGCGACTTCTGACTTTTGGGACAAATCTTCATTCCAGATCAAATTTCCAGCCTCATCTAAAGTGTAGCATTCACGCAGTTCCTCAGGCGAAAGGCCATTATCATACTCCCATAATTTCGACTGGCCAAGAAACTGATGACCTTCTTTATACATAAACATTCGCATCAAATTACTGTCAACATTATTTTTCTCGCCAATCGAGACTCCGCCATCACCCCAAGTTTCTAGCTGATTTTTCACAGCATAAAACTCTTGTGGGTTAATTTTCTCACCTACCTGTAACACTTCAAATGGTGCTGGGCGCGAAGGAACGACTAAATTCGTACCCCCCCCCAGTAAGTCCTCTGGTGCTGCTACAAAGCCAGCCAAATGCCCGCGCGATCCCGGTAAGGCATCAATTTGATTCATACTCCAAGACAGACCCTCGAAGCCAGAATTAAAATCAAAAGCCGAGATCTCTGAGTCATCTTCTCTCAGAGCTACACCATTCTTTAGTCCACCCGTCTGAAAAATCTTCTCCAAACGATCTACCGTACTGCCATGGTAAAGGTAATTTCCGCTCGGGAACTCCTCCGCCAATATTCCTGGCATACTTTCATTCATATCGATTACTTTCTCACGCAAAGCTTCGACTTTTTGCTCTTCCTCTCTGGTTAAATTCACTTCTCGACCAAAAGTCACCCTCCCCACATGTTCCAGTGAAAGATGCTGGAGCTTAAAATTTACCGCCTGCTCCAGACCAGCCTTCACCCCTCCTTCATCGGCCATCTGATAAATTTCGTTAATATTCTCAATCTTCATATCATCATTCAAGCGATCAGGCAAAGAATTAATTAAATCTATCACCTTTCTTCCATATTGCATATAATGCTCACGTGTAGCAGTATCTATCTCTCCGCCGCCTAGATCATTTAGAGGTATACTGCCATTTTGGGCTAGCTCCTTCAACATCACCCATTCAAGGTTAACATTTTTCGGTTCATAGCTATCATTACTACCCGACTCAAAATTTTTCATATTTCTATCTTAACATGGTATTTTAAAAAAGTCTTTTCCATAATGCTTAAACCCCGGTACTATACCGGGGTTTAATTAGGCCTACTTGCATGCTAACTCACTACATGCTCCTCCGCAGGCCTCTCTTTCAACAAATGATGTCCAAAAGTCAATCAGCTGTCAATAATTCCAATGCGCGAATACGATCAAGCTCATTATCTAAGCGGCAAATATACACCGTAGTATTAAAAGCCTCTTCAATATCCTGTACAACTGGTCTCCAGACTTCATCTAAACCACAAACGCATACTATCACGATCTTGCCCACAAAATCATTCTGCGATTTTATGCTCGCATAGTTTACATTATGGTAAGTATCGGTCACAATAATAATCCGATCATACTCAGAGGCTGTCAAAAGACTATTAAGTGCAGCATAGATATTTGTCGCACCACCATCTACATCTACGTCCAAATATTCTTCCGCCGTAATTAGCTTGAACTTTCGCGCAAAAGCAACGATTGCTTCCGCCTTGTTAACCTTATTAACATATTCGCCGTAATCCGAAATATCTGCCATTGATTCAAATACCGAACCTGAAGCATCAAGTAGTAACGCAACCTTCTCTCCATTATCAGCATAATCTTCAATAGCATAGGCGATTTCTCGCGTCGAAACGAATGGATCCTCAACATCATCATTAGACGTATCCTGATCATGAATCACACGGTCTTCAATGGCATTTCCTGGATCAGGTAATAGCTGATCGATAGTTTCAACCTCCATGGTTTCAGCCTCTATGACCTCAGATCGCAGTTTAATACCATGTCGAAAACGTTGGTTAGAACCACCATCACCCAACATTCCGTTAATCACTGCAATTGACCGTGCTGGCACCCAACCGATTGCAGACTTATGCTCAGGATCAAGGAAAATTTCTGCCCAAACATCGTCCCACGAGGGATCATCATGCAGCCAAGCCTGATCCACCGGCACATTCTGAGGATTGTATCCCCGATGGTCTTCCAGCCGCCCCTCACTGTTTAGTTGCGCAAAGCCACCCAAGTACAAATCAGTACCTAACGGAGTATAACGGTTACCAATTACACCATACGGACCAGAGCCACGATAGTCCGCTGAAGCATAATACTTTACACCCTCAGCAATCACCACTCGCGTACCAAACCGCAAAGAATCCAGATCTGTATCTTTCAACAAATCTACCTCTACCGGTTCACCCGGTTCCTTCGATGAGCCCTCTGCCGCCATTACCATTGTCGTCCTGCAGAGCATCAATAGCATCATGCAACCTAAAACAACATGCTTAAAAAACTTCATTCACATCATCCTTTCTCTTAAATAACTAGATTTCTAGATCTCACACACTATTATACTATATAAAGTATATTATATCAATAGTATGTCAATATTAAGACCCCAGTCGTCAAAATCACAAAATTATTCATCTAATATATCTTGAACTTATGCGCCCAGCATGATATAATTAACAGCGAATACTATCTAATAAAGGGAAAATATGAGTCGTATCGGAAAACAACCCATCAATATTCCGGCGGGAGTGACAATCACGGTCGGCGACACAGATATTACTGTCGCTGGACCGAAAGGTTCACTCACTGTTCCGCTTCAGGAAAAAGTTAACGTCACCGTAGCTGACAATGTTATCACTGTCACCCGCGACGATGACGAACCAAAATCGCGTGCTTGGCACGGCCTACAACGTGCATTATTGAATAATGCCGTTCAAGGTGTCACAAAAGGTTTTGAGAAGAAACTCGAAATCAATGGTGTCGGTTTTAGGCTAAGTGGCGGTCCTAAAGAAATCGAAATGGCTTTAGGCTTTTCACACCCAGTCAAATATTCTGCACCCGATGGTGTCGAATTAAAAACTGACAAAATGACTATCATTGTTTCAGGAATCGACAAGCAAAAAGTTGGCCAAGTTGCCGCCGAAATTCGTGCCTTGAAGAAACCTGAACCATACAAAGGCAAAGGTATTAAATATGCTGACGAAGTTATTCTTCGCAAAGCAGGGAAGGCAGGTAAGAAATAATGAACACCGCATTTCGCGCTAAGCGCACTCGTGCTAAGCTTCATGGTACTGCCGAGCGCCCACGTCTCAGTGTACATATTAGCAATATGCACATTACCGCACAAATCATCAACGATGACACTCGCACAACTGTAGCTTATGCTACCACAGTTGGCAGTAAACTAACTGGTAATAAAACCGACAAAGCTGCAGCAATCGGCAAGGAAATTGCCACTAAGGCTAAAAAAGCCAACGTTAAATCTGTCGTCTTTGATCGTGGTTCAAAATTATATGCTGGCAGAATGGCTGCACTAGCTGATGCTGCTCGCAAGGAAGGATTGGAGTTCTAAGATGGCTGACTCTGAAAAACAAGCAAAAGTCGTCAACAAATCCGGCACTCTCAAAATGACCGATGATGTTGCGGCTACCCGCTCTCGTAAAGATATCAGCGGAAAAACAATGTCTCGACGCAACAATCGCCGAGATCGCAATCGTAACATGGACAACACTCCTAAAGAGTTTGATACTGTTACTATTAATATCGATCGCGTCTCCCGGACCGTCAAGGGCGGTCGTCGCATGCGCTTCAAAGCTCTAGTAGCTATGGGTAACCACAAGAATAAAATCGGTATTGGTATCGCTAAAGGTGGCGATGTCACTAGCGCAGTTCAGAAGGCAACTACTAAGGCCAAGAAAAACATGATCGAGTTTAACATGGACGGCGAGACTATCTGTCACGAAGTCGAGACCCGAGCTACTGGTGCCAATGTTCTTATGAAACCAGCTGCCCCCGGTACTGGTATTATCGCTGGCGGTGTCGTACGAAGCATTATCGGCCTCACCGGAATTAAGAACCTCATTTCCAAGAGCCTAGGCAGTACTAACAAAGTTAATATTGCTTATGCCGTTATCGAAGGCCTACGTGAGCAAACACCACGCAGCGAATGGGTTGGCAACGCAGATAAAAAACCAACTGCTAAATCCGCCGATAAGGAGGATAAATAATGAAATACAATGATCTACAGGTTAACCGCAATACCCGCCCAACTCGTGCTGGCCGCGGCATTGCCGCCGGCAGAGGCAAAACCGCCGGTCGTGGTACTAAAGGTCAAAAAGCCCGTACTGGCCACAGCAAAATGCCAGCTGGATTCATGGGCGGCCAACGTGCCATCATGCAAGCTATTCCAAAGCTTAAAGGCTTCAAGAGCCTACAAGACAAGGCCACAGTAGTCTATACTGATCGCCTAAACGATTTGTCTGGCAAAGTTGATAATTTTGTCCTAGCCGATAAAGGTCTAATCAATAATCCTTACACTAGAGTTAAAGTGATTTCGCGCGGCGAACTCACCAGCAAAATTGATCTTGAGACTCAGTTCGCTAGTAAGACCGCTGTCGAAGCCATTAAGGCTATGGGTGGCAATTTCATGAAGGTGGCCGTACCTCAAAGAATTGCTCAGAAAAAAGCCGAATAGTCAGTCAATTATTCCAAAATACCAGCCCTTAGTACTTAGACAAGAGGCTGGTATTTTGTTTCTATATAAGCTTGTGGTATAATCAAAATATAAAAAGGAGATATTATGCGAGCATTATTTTCAGGAGCTACACTAGTAATCACTTTGGTAACCGCTAGTATAGCAGGACACCACTTAATCCCTGCACATTATCATCGGCAGACATCAACGTCAAGGGACAATTCATCAAGCTATGAGGAAATTGATAACATTCCAAGCCAAACTAGACCGTATTTTGTCGACCTTGACGGCGACGGCGAGTGTGATTATTATTCCCAGCATCATCAGAATAATACAAATACAACATCACGCCCATATCATCAGTCACACTATAATCAAGGCAGACACAACCGGCATCACTCTTTTAACTATTAATATCCTATCAAGCAGCCAGAGGGCTTACCTAAAACCCTAGCCATGTTCCGATTCTGTGCTATAATAAGAAGGTATACAGAGAGAACAGGGAATTATGAACTTCAAAACTATTTTCAAGTCATTCAAAAATAAAGACATGCTCAAACGCATTATGATTGTGCTAGGCTTATTGCTTATGTACCGCTTTTTAGCACATATTCCTGTACCGCTAGGCGAGCCGGCCACGTTCCAAGAAGCAATCCAAAATCTTATCCAGAAGTCCGATTTTGGCAGCTTCCTTAATCTAATTTCCGGAGGCGGTCTTACTACCTTTTCTATTCTTCTAGTTGGCTTATCACCATATATCACTGCTTCGATCGTAGTACAACTAGTCACTAAGGCCATTCCCAGCCTAGAAGAGCTTTCTCAAGACGGAGAAACTGGCCGTCGCAAGATTAATCAGTGGACTCGTATTTTAGCCGTACCCCTAGCAATCGTTCAATCTATTGCTTATATCTTTATTCTCTATCAGTCAGTTGTCTCTTCAAACGTTGCTATGGCTTATACACCTACCACAGCAGACTGGATGTTGTCCGTTACCGCCATGGTAGCCGGTTCAATGATCCTTATGTGGTTCGGCGAGCTCATCACAGAACAAGGCATTGGTAATGGCATCTCAATCGTCATCTTTACTTCTATCATCTCACAGCTACCCGTTACACTTACTAGCCTCGGAGCAGCCTTATTCGACACTTCGGCTGGCACTCTCTCCCTATTTGGTTGGTTCAATCTACCGGTCAATCCTACTATTTTCTGGATTGTCCTAGGCTTTGCAATCGCCATTCTTGTCGTCATTTATTTCCTGGTCAAACTCAACGAAGCTCAACGTGTCATCACAATCAATTATGCCAAACGCGTGCACGGCAACAGCGCCTATGGCGGCATCAAATCTATTCTGCCGCTCAAGTTAATTGCGGCTGGTGTCGTTCCCGTGATTTTCGCCACCGCATTCTTGTCACTCCCAGCCCTGATTGGACAATTACTACAAACTATTAATCCTGATAATGGTTTTGCCACTACTCTTATGACGTTGTTTACTGCCCCATCGGCTAATAATTTCGCCGCGATGTACCCAGACGGTATTACTGCACAATGGTTCTTTTATCCAGCTGTTTACTTTGTGCTAGTCGTACTGTTCACTTATTTTTACACTGGAATCATTTTCAATACCAAAGAAATTGCCGATAATCTCCAGAAACAAGGCGGTTTTATCGAAGGTGTCCGTCCAGGTCAGCAAACTGCAGAATACCTAGGCAAAACCATCAATCGACTTAATCTCTTTGGTGCTTTAGCACTTGGTTTCGTTGCCATGCTACCGTTTATCACCGATTATATCTTCATCGTAATTTCTGGAGCCCCAATCGGACTATCTCTATCTGGTACAGGTTTATTAATTGTCGTTACCGTCGCACTTGAAAATCTCCGACAAGTCAATTCTAGAGCCTTAATGGTTACTTACGATGAATATAAATAATACAATAAAAGGATAAAAAGTGGGCAAGGAAAATAGCAGCAAGGATATTAAGACTGAAGATGGAAAATCATCTCCTAAGTTAGTGAATGGTACGGAGGATATAGATACTAGTGCTGCAAAAAAAGAAACTCCCGTAAAGGAAGGGTCGACCGATAGCAATTCACAGGATACGAAAGAAAACGCACCGAAGTCGGAAGAGAAAGTAAAAGAAATAGAAGAAAAGACAGAGATTGCTAAGGCAAAGGAACCCAAGAAGGAGTCTAAAGAAAAAACGGAGTCAGAAGAGTCCCCTGAAGCCGAGAAGGAAGTTAAAAAAGAAGTCAAGGACGAAGCAAAGAAATCTACCCAAGAGAGTCTAAAAAAACAAAAACCACAGGAGACAACAGAAGTAGCAAAGCCAAAAGCCAAAGCCCTAATATTAAGTCCAATTAACAAAGAAGAGGGTAATAAATCAAAGGCTACTAAAGATAAGACAGCAGCCAATACCCCTGCTGATACAGTTGCCCCCGCCAAGGTGAACCAAACCAATAAAAAGCCCACAAAAACCAGCAAACAACCAAGCAAAGGAGAAAAAGCCACGAGCACCACAAAAGATCAAAATCTAAAACTGCCATTCTTCCGTCGCATTCATGTTAAAATTGGATACATTGTAAGTGGCATTATCATTGTGGCTCTAGCTGCGTTCTTCGGCCGAGTTGCGCTTTGGGAGCATGATTATCTAAACCGCATGGAAGGTAGCGAACGTCATACTACGGCTACCGAAAATGTCGGTGTTGGTGACGATGGCGAAGAAGTCGATACTACTGAACCAACCGAAACCGAAATTCAAGAATATATCGTAGCTGCCGACAAACCCCGCTATTTCTCCATTCCTAGCTTAGGGATTTACAATGCTCGTGTCTTAGAGCTAGGTGTTAAAGATAATGGGGAACTAGCTACACCATGGAACATTTATGACATGGGCTGGTATACCGGCTCTTCATTGCCTGGAGAACTTGGTGTTTCGATGTTCGACGGCCATGGCGGGGAATTAGGCTACGGAGTCCTCAAGACTCTACCGCGCATTGCCATCGGTGCCATTATTAAGATCGAAATGGGCGACGGCCGAATCTTTAACTATCGCGTAGTCGATACAGCTGTCAAAGCAATTGGTGATGAAGCTAATGCTTACATGAGCACCGCCTTTTCCACTCCAGAAGGCTCTAGGAGCTCTCTCTCTATTATTACCTGTACAGGCGACTACTGGCAGTATAGCCAAACTTACTCTCACCGTTTCTTCTTGCGCGCAGTTCTCGAAAATTAACCAAAATTAGTCAAAACAAGGTTTACATAGAACTCATTCTATGATACAATGAAATGGTAATTTATGACTAGTCAAAATAAAACTACCAAGGCTAAAGCTGCGTCAAGCAATAGCCAAAAGGAAGTAATCAAGCTCACAGGTAAGGTCGTTGAGTCTTTACCTAACACTCAATTTCGGGTGGAGCTTGAGAACGGTCATAATATCATCGCACACATGAGCGGACGTATGCGCAAGAATTTTATCCGCTTAGTGCCGGGTGACCGGGTCGAGGTTGAATTAACCCCTTATGATCTGTCGAAGGGTAGAATCAGCTTTAGATTGCAATAATATTAATTGTTGTATTTTTTATAACATTTTGCTAGTATAATGCATACAAATCTAGCACAAATGTCCGTATTAATAATACAACAGGTAACGGAAAGGATTTTGACACTGTGAAGGTACGTGCAAGTGTTAAAAAAATCTCCCCTGATGACATCATCGTGCGCCGCAAAGGAGTACTAAGGGTCATCAATAAGAAAAAACCTAAGAATAAGCAAAGGCAGGGTTAAGCATGGCAAGAATTGCTAGTGTGACCATTCCTAACGAAAAGCAAGTTTGGATTGCTTTGACATACGTTTATGGAATTGGCCAAACAACGAGTAAAGCCATCCTTGCGGAGGCCAAGATTGAGCCTACCACTCGGGTGAAAGATCTCACCGAGGCTGAAATTCAAAAGATCAATGACCTGATTAGCAGTGAAATCACTGTAGAAGGTGATCTACGACGCCTCGTTACCAATAATATCAAACGTCTTAAAGACATTAACTCCTACAAAGGTGTCCGCCACAAAGCTGGTCT
>CAZTQW010000008.1:0-50336 GCA_964616255.1 uncultured Candidatus Saccharibacteria bacterium | reverse complement strand
CCACTAAACCGTAGAACCTTACCTAGTAAGGTCGGAACCCATGGGCTCCGACCTTCTTTTTATTTTAGAGGTTGTTTTTTTTGCAATTTTTGTTATAATCAAGATAGTTATTCTAAAGACAGTGGCGGAGGCCAAAAGCTAGTATTTTCAGAAAGAAAACCATTTTATTCTAAAAACCGCACTTTTTAGAATAAAATCTTACTGGTCTTTTGACGTTGGGGACCTTTTCTCCCAGAAAAGTCCCCACTCCTCTTAATTATGCCACCAAGGAAATCTCTTATTGAGTCTTGTGGGTAACGAAGATTAACAATTCATTAGTGGCATCTCATACATATTAATTAAAACCAAGGAACTTTTATGGCAATTTCAAAAGCGAAAAAAGATACTTTGGTTGCTGATTTAACTGCTTTGTTGAACGATGCTAAGCTAACCGCTTATGCTCGATACCAAGGCCTAACCGTCGCCGAGCTCCAAGAGCTACGCAAAGCCGCTCGTGAAGCCGGAGTCAAAATCAAGGTTGTAAAAAACCGCCTCGTGCGTGTCGCCATGGGCGAAATCGCCATCTACAAGGACACCGATACTACAAATCTAGTTGGACAATTGGTCTACGCAATCTCTGATTCAGACGAAGTTGCGCCTGCGAAAGTTTTAGCCGAATTTGGCAAAACTCACCCAGCTCTAGAATTAGTCGGTGGCTTTAACGATAGTGGCAAAGCCATGGATCAAGCCGAAATCACCACTTTGGCTGCTATGCCGTCCAAGAGCGAGCTCATCGCTCAAGTTGTGGCACAGCTCTTATCACCAGCTACGGATACAATTTCCGGGCTGTCTGGTGGTTTATCAGGGATTGTCTCTGGTCTAGAAGCAAAGGCTGCTTAATTCAGCAACTACAATAAAATATTAGAAAGGATTTAAAATGGCTACAGATATCAAGAAACTAGCCGAAGAACTAGTCAACATGACTATTCTCGAGGTTAACGAACTCAAAAATGTATTAAAAGATGAATATGGCATCGAGCCAGCTGCTGCAGCTGTCGCTGTTGCCGCTGCTCCTGCTGATGGTGGTGCAGCTGCCGATGAAGGCAAATCTGAATTCGACGTCGTATTGAAAGATGCTGGCGCTCAAAAGATCGCCGTCATCAAAGCCGTTAAAGAAGCTACTGGCCTTGGCTTAGGTGAAGCTAAAGCTATCGTTGACGGTGCTCCTGCTACCGTCAAAGAAAAAGTCGCTAAAGCTGATGCCGAAGCTATGAAGAAAGCTCTCGAAGAAGCTGGCGCAACTGTCGAATTAGCCTAAGCTAATTTTAGTCACTAATGAAGTAAATTTACAAAATAGACCCATGAATGGGTCTATTTTGTTGTAATAGCATTGACTTTTTTGACAATGTGTGATATAATAGAACTATGGAGTTGAAATTAGGGGGTATTCAAGTACATTGTCAATTTGAATTCACCCCCTCCACACAAAAAGGAAGAATTAAAATGAAAAAATCATTAATTGCTATTGCTATGATAGCAATAGGACTGACATTGGGAGGGTACGGCGCAAACAAATCAAGTGCCGATCAGGCCGATATCGAAAGACCTAACCCATCGGTAGCTGAATCCGATATCAATGGTTTGCAGGCAGTTCGATTAATCAACTCTGACGAGATGGCCTACATTGAGGACATCACGGCCGAGGAAGCCGCCACTATTGATTCAGTATTTCGTCATTACGAGGCAACGAACGGCGCCGAGACTACTGATGGCGAATTAGCTTGGATTTACAATCCGATTAGGCCAGCAATTACAGACTGGTTTGATCCTGAGTTCAATTTAATTGAAAATTTCAAGACATTGAAACAAGCTGACGAAACTGGCGATATGAAAACTGGTACGTTCGCTTGGATAATTAATCCACTAAGTACGGAGCTGGCATCCCAGAATGCCGACAATGTATTCTATTACAGAGCGGATCAGGATTTGGGCGGTTATGTAATGTCCGGCGGCTACTTTTACCTGGGCTATACCTATTCCAGCATATGTCAGGATCAAAACTGATTTTTGAAGGAAGTGAATCACAGGGCACAATCCATACGGAAAGCGCCTATTTCTCTTATGGTTAGTTTGTATTTTTTACAACACTTTGCCTACTAACCCTATAAAATCAGTGGAAAACCGCCCAAAACTCAGCTTGACTTTTGAACCGTGACGGTATAATATAAGAACAGTATTAAAGTTAATGACAGACTGGATGCGAGGTGATGTCTGAGTTACCAGAAAAACAAATCAAGAGGCTACGGGGCCTAATTCAAGAGGCTGAGACTAATCTTGCTGCGGCTAAGGAGTTGCTGATTTCTGTGCTTGGTGATGGGGAAGCTATCACTGCTCCACGCGAAACCGTAGTTTCTAGCCCAGATGGCAAGGTTATCGAAGGTGTTTTTGATGGCCAAATCATGATCGGCCCAGATGGCAAAAATTATCCAGTTCCTGCTAACTATGCTTCTAAATCAAAACTCATTGAAGGCGACATTCTTAAGCTCACTATTACACCAGAGGGTAGATTCTTATACAAACAGATTGGCCCTGTCGAGCGCAAAGCCGTAATTGGTACATTGGTTCATCATGACGATAAATATTATATAGAGGTAGGTGGTCGTGAGTACGAGATTCTCTATGCGTCTGTAACTTATTTCCACTTACGCGAAGGGAACCAAGTTTCTGCTATTATCCCTGCCAACAACGATCAAGCTGCTTGGGCTGCCGTTGAGGCCGCTTTGTAAATGAGTCAAGTTCTATATCGCAAGTATCGGCCGACTAAACTTCAAGACGTAGTTGGACAAGAACACATTACTACAGTTCTAAGCAATGCCATCAAACAAAACAAGATTGGCCATGCCTATCTTTTCATCGGGCCTAGAGGTACCGGCAAGACTTCCGTAGCTCGAATTTTTGCCCACGCAGTTAATGGTTTTGACTATCAAGTTGAAGATCATTATCTCGACATTATAGAAATTGATGCCGCCTCTAACACCGGAGTTGATAATATTCGCGAACTACGCGAAAAAGCCGTGATCGCCCCGACCGAGGGAAAATATAAAGTCTATATTATCGACGAAGTGCACATGCTGACAAAAAGTGCTTCTAATGCCTTACTCAAGACTCTAGAAGAGCCGCCCGAACACGTGATTTTCATTATGGCGACTACTGATGCCTACAAGGTACCGATTACGATTTCCTCTCGCACCCAGGTTCACACTTTTCGCTTAGCTAATCCCGAAATTATGCAAGCACATTTACGCAAAATTGCCGACCTAGAGAAGATTCAGATTAGTGACGAAGCGCTAGGAATCGTGGTTCGCCGCGGAGGAGGATCATTTCGCGATTCGCTCAGTCTACTCGACCAAATCACCACTCTGACCAATCAAGAAATCACTGCTGATTTATTAAATAATGCCCTAGGCTTGCCCCAAGATCAGAGTCTGGCTGATTTGCTAACGGCATTTAGCCGCCAAGATCTCGATTTGATCCATAAAATTCTCAAAGATCTACTAAATACCGGCCTTAAACCTGAAGTAATCGCGAGTGAGCTAATTAACAAAATTATCAGCGGTCCCGACGCAACTTTGTTGCCTCTACTAGAAAAGCTGCCAGATGTACAAGCTCCCTTTGCCGAGGCTAAGCTCTTACTGGCCTTTCTCAGACCTTTAGCTCAAGAAACCCCCAATTACCAAACTACAACCGTGCGGCCCAAAGCCACCGAGAATAATATTTCTCCTACACCCTCGACCAAGGTGAAGCAGGCTGCAAAATCAGCCCCAGCAGCAGATACAGCCAAACCAGAGGTTCCAGCTCCGCTCCAGGCTAAGACTATAGACATCGCCTCTCAGCCTTTCGCATGGGACGATTTCGTAGCTAAAGTCCGTAGCGAAAGCGGAGCGGTTTATAATCAGCTACTCAAAGTTGAACATGATTTTGACGGAACTACCCTCCATATTTTCCCCAGCCAGAAATTCACTAAAAGTATCCTAGAAAAACCCGCTAATAATCAACTTCTTGCCAAACATCTTGCTGGCATCGCGTTAGTGATTCATGATCTCAATGACCATCTCGGCACCGAAGATCAAACAATTTCTCAAATTTCTGCTATAATGGGAGGAGTACAAGAGGTAAAAGGAGAGATGCCATTCTAAGGTGGATTGTTGATGACATCTCAGTAGGAGGTAGATGGAACAATCCCAAACACACCCAGCTAATGAGACTGGTCGCATTCCGCCACAAGAATTAGAAGCTGAAAAATCTCTCATCGGAGCTTTGCTGCTGTCCGATGTGGCATTTCCCAATGTCCTAGAACAGGTCAAAGCTGAAGACTTTTACGAACCTAGCCATATCGACATTTTTAAGGGTATGATAGCACTCTACGAGCATCATCAACCGATCGACCTCATGACCTTAACTTCCGAGCTGAAGAATCAAGGCACTCTGAAAAAAGTCGGTGGAGCTCCGTATCTCACCGAGCTAACCAATTTTGTCCCCACCGCCTCTCACGTTGAAGCTTATGCCGATCTGGTAGCCCAAGCCGCCTTGCGTCGTCGACTCATTCAAGCTGGCACCGATATCGCCACAGCCGCTTATAATAGCAATGCCAAAATCGAAGACCTCGTCGGCCAAGCCGAAAAAAACCTCTTTGAAGTTTCTGACAAAACCATCAAATCTGAATATGTTGCTCTCGAGGATCTCCTAGTAGATGCCTATGACCGCATCGAAGAGCTCCATCGTAATAAGGGTGCGCTGCGTGGCCTTAAAACAGGCTTTCGCGACCTCGACAAGAAAACCGCTGGCTTTCAAAAAGGCGACTTAATCATTATCGGAGCCCGTCCAGCTATGGGTAAAACTACCTTCGCTCAAAACTTAGCCTACAATGTTGCCACCAGGAATGGGGATAAAAAGGGAGTACTTTTCTTCTCTATGGAGATGGCTAATGCCGAAATCGTCGATCGTATGATTTCGGATATTTCTGGTATTGATAACTGGAAAATTCGTACTGGTAATGTCTCAGATGAAGATTTTGCCAAAATTGGCGATGCTCTGGGCGATATGAACGAAGTACCATTATATATTGATGATACCAGCTCCATGACTATCCTTGAGCTACGCAATAAGGCTCGCCGTGCCGCGCACGACCATAACGTCGGCATGGTGATTGTTGACTACTTGCAACTTCTACAAGGCTCAGACCGCTATGCCGGTAACCGTGTTCAAGAGGTCACCGAAATCTCCCGTGGCCTAAAAACCTTGGCCAGGGAACTAGAAATCCCCGTCGTCGCCCTCGCTCAGCTCTCTCGTGGTGTTACTGGGCGCGATGATCCTCGGCCAGTTTTATCCGACCTCAGGGAATCTGGTTCTATCGAGCAAGATGCGGACCTCGTCATGTTCCTACACCGCGTAGATTATTATCACATGAATGAACCAGATTACCAGATGACTAACATTACCGAATTGATTCTTGCGAAACACCGCCACGGACCAGTAGGGAAAATCGAGCTCTATTTTCACCCAGAGTTGCTCAGGTTTATGTCGTTAGATAAGGAACGAGAAGAGCCATAGAAATGCCATATCTTTCTATTATATCACACATTACGAAAAAAGTCAATAGATTAACCGGATTTTTGGCACAAAGCTAGCATTTCATGCTATAATACTTATGTGAAGAAGTTGGTGATTTCGAAACTCTTTCTCTATCGCTATCGTTATGTGATTGGGTTTCTGGTTTTAGGGACGGCATACATTACTCTACTTTTTGGTCTGCCGCTCTTGTCGCCTAATGGGCTGTCCGAAGCCGAAATGATCTCTGCTAGCCATTCTTACAACCTGCACTTTGATTCGGTCTTTCGTGGGGACATTGTAGATTTACCTTATCGCGCCCTACAAAAACTCTCAATTCTTACTTTTGGCCTCAGCATTTATTCAGTCAAACTCCCCAGTATCATAATCGGAGCCGTGCTTGGCATATTATTAATATTACTCCTCAATCGCTGGTTTAAGAATAATGTCGCACTACTGTCCTCAATTTTGGCCGTTTTATCTGCATCATTTTTATATCTAGCCGGATCGGGCACACCTTTAATCATGCTGGTATTCTGGCCTACTCTGCTACTCTGGTTAGGCTCCAAAATTCAAGGTGTTACTAAACCAAAGCCAATGTATTGCTTCGTCTTCGCTTTCGCCTTGCTCGCCTCAGTTTTCACTCCACATCTGCTCTATTTGGCAGTTTTTATTGTTTTGTTCGCACTTCTCCACCCTCATTTGCGCTTCACAATCAAAACCCTACCGACTTTTCCTCTTGTATTAACTATCTTTATTATGATTGTTGGTATAGCAGCAATGATTATGGCGGCTTTCATCAATCCTAGCATTATTTCTGAACTATTATTAGCCCCTGGATTAACCTTCCGAGGTTTTATCTCCAATATCCAAACTGCCTTTTTGCCTTTCTTTGCTTGGAATACCACCCTAGAAAGTCCTTTCCTCTCGCCTTTTGTCGGATTAGCCTCAATCGCTCTAGCCATCATCGGGCTACTCTCTACCACCAAAGGCTTTTTTGCCTCGCGCAACTCCATTGCTAGCTGCTTAATCGTTTTTACCATCTTCTTGTCCGGCCTAAATCCCGAATCAGCCATTCTCATCTTGCTACCAATCACTATCCTCATTGCCCATGGCTTACGCTATATTCTTGCGAAATGGTATGATCTCTTTCCTAATAATCCCTATGCTCGCATTTCTGCCTTCTTCCCAATTGGAATCTTCCTAGGTATTATGATCGTCGGTGGTATCTCTCACTTTTTGTTTGGCTATCGCTATGTTCCTATGGTTGCCAACGAATTTAATAATGATCTTGCTTTAATCCACGAAAATTTAACCCCTGATACCATAATCTATATCTTGAATGACGATGTTAGCTACCAATTTTACAAAATTCTAGAAGATAAAACATCATATCAAATCCAATCAAGCCTCCCAGAAACCGCCAACTTACCCACTACTTTTGCCACTTTAGGGCTTCACGAAGTTCCCGGAGAAATTAGCTACATTATAACCTCGCCAAAATACGATAATTCTGATAGAATATATATGTATACTACTAACCAAGTAACAGAAGAAACTAAGGAAGAGTAAAAGGAGTAACAGATGGGTGCAACTATGGACCAAATGAAAATGCTCAATCAATTACGTAAAGCGCAAAAATCCCTTAAAAACGAGATTGTCGAGGTAGAAGCCGGCGATGGAGCAGTCACCGTACAGATTACTGGTGAGCTCAAGATCAAAAATGTCAAAATCGACCCAGAAAAAGTCAATCTTGACGACATCGAAGAGCTTGAGCATTGGATCGAAGATTGTATGCGCGATGGGTATGCTAAGGCACAAGAAATCGCCACTGACAAGATGAAACCTCTGATGGGCAATCTAGGTAACCTAGGATTATAAATTAAAAAAGGAGCATACCATGATAGACAAGATTGAATTAAGTGGCGGTAACAATTACAAAGTCACTGATAACTTTCGTAAATATGCCATCAAGCGCATTGGGAAGTTAGATCGCTTCTTGCCTCGTGGTAACAAAAAAGACGTTATCGCTAAGATCGTTGTCACGGAAGTCGACCGAGCACACAATAATAAATATGAAATTTCCGTGGCAATGGAGATCCCTGGTGGCAAAGTTATCACTGCTAAGGACGAGTGTTCAAATGTCTTTGCTGGTATCGACATTATTGAGGCGAAGCTCAAAGGGCAAATTCGCCGATTTAAGCTTGAGGCCACCCCACACCTAACCAAAAAGGGCTTAAAAAATCTATTTATTAAGAGAGCTTAGAATATAGCCAAAAGTGTGGTATAATTAGAGGGAATAAATTTGTGGAGATTTGATGAATGGCTAAGGAATTGGACCAGATTAGTAGAAATGAGGATAAAGATGTAAAAAAAGAGGCAACCAAACGACCTCAACATACCACCAAAGAAAAGAAACCAACGGATAAGCTAGCGGATAAAACTTTGCTAACTCGTATTTTGCAAGGTGTTTTTGGTGATGCACAGAAAAAGATCCTCAAGCGCATGTACAAAAAGACCATGCAAATTGGTGAACTCGAGTCCAAGTACGAAAAAATGTCCGATGCCGAATTAGCCCATCAAACCGAAATCTTTAAAGAAAAAATCGGTCAAGATGCCGATCAAAAAGCCCTAGACGGGATTCTTAATGATGCCTTCGCAGTAGCCCGTGAAGCTTCGAAGCGCAAACTCGGCATGCGACCATACGATGTACAGCTCATTGGTGGCATGGTATTACACGAGGGCTGTGTAGCCGAGATGAAAACTGGTGAAGGTAAGACCTTAGTCACTGTAGCTCCAGCCTATCTTAATGCTCTAACCGGTAAAGGTGTTCATGTCGTCACCGTCAATGATTATCTTGCGCAACGCGATGCTGGTTGGAATGCTCCAGTTTATCACTTCTTGGGCCTCAGCACTGGTGTAATTATTAACCAAGCCAGCTTCATTTACGACCCTGAATACGAAAACGAAGAACACGAAGATGAGCGCTTTGAGCATCTTAAGCCGTGTACTCGCAAAGAAGCTTATCAAGCTGACATTACTTATGGCACCAATAATGAATTTGGCTTCGATTATCTCCGTGATAATATGGTGAGCGATCCGCAGTACTTACGTCAACGCAGTCTCAATTTCGCCATCGTTGATGAGGTAGACTCTATTCTAATCGACGAGGCTCGCACACCTTTGATTATCTCTGCTCCAGCCGGTGATAATCCCGATGCCTATTACCAATTTGCCAAGGTCGTAGCAGGACTCGGACCAGATGATTACGTTTTTGATGAGAAGCGCCGCAGTGTGGCCTTAACCGATGCCGGAGTTGACAAAGTCCAAGATATTCTAGGAATTAAGAATCTCTATTCTACCAAGCATACTCGACTTGTCTATCACCTCGAACAAGCTTTACGCGCACAAGTTGTCTTCCAAAAAGATAAAGATTATGTCGTCACCAATAGTGGAGATGTAGTAATCGTAGATGAACACACTGGCCGCTTGATGCAAGGACGCAGATACAACGAAGGTCTCCACCAAGCCATTGAAGCTAAAGAAGGTGTTGCCGTGAAGCAAGAAAGCATGACTCTAGCTACCATCTCCTTCCAGAACTTCTTTAGACTTTATAAAAAGCTATCTGGTATGACTGGTACTGCCTTTACAGAAGCCGAGGAATTTCAACAAATCTACTCGCTAGATGTTATTCAAATTCCACCTAATCGACCAATCCAGCGTATCGACAAAGACGATCTAATTTATCGTACAGAGGCCGGAAAGCTCAAGGCTATCGCCGCAGAAATCAAGAAATACCACGACCGTGGTCAACCAGTACTAGTAGGCTCAGCCAGCATTGCCAAGAATGAGCTAATTGCTAAGTATCTAGATAGTCAAGGAATTAAGTACGAGCTCCTTAATGCTAAGAATAACGAACGTGAAGCCGCTATCGTAGCCAAAGCTGGAGAAAAGGGCGCCGTCACTCTAGCTACCAACTTAGCTGGACGCGGTACCGATATCAAGCTTGGAAAAGGAGTCAAAGAGTTAGGTGGCCTAGTGGTCATCGGTAGCGAGAGGCATGATAGCCGCCGAGTAGACAATCAGCTCCGCGGGCGCGGTGGACGTCAAGGCGATCCAGGCACCACGCAATTCTTTGTTAGCTGCGAAGATGACCTGATGCGGATTTTCCAAGGTGACCGCATCGCCATGATTATGGCAAGACTAGGTGTAGATGAAGATACTCCGATCCAAAACAAACGTGTCTCCAAAACCCTAGAATCAGCCCAAAAACGTATTGAAGGTTTCAATTTTGATTCTCGCAAAAATGTTGTGCAATATGATAACGTCATCAATCGCCATCGCAAAGTAGTTTATGGCATGCGTCGCAAAATCTTGGACGGTGAAAATATCCACAATGAAATTAGGCATCTAATGCGTCTAGCCGCCGAAGATCTTACCCGTGATAGTGCTAGAGTCAACAAAAAGTTCAAGGAAGAGTTTTTGGCCGTCTTTGATTTCGACGAAGCCCTAGTAGATAAGATTGGTAATATGCGCAAAGAAAAGGATCGTGCAAATGCCGTCGTCGAAGAACTAGAACGGCAATACAAAGAACGTGAAGACGAATTCGGCGAAGAAACTATGCGCATTATTGAACGCGAAGTCTACCTCAAAGTTCTCGATACCTTATGGATGCAACATCTTGAAAACATGCAACACCTACGCGAGGGGATTCATTGGCGAAGTATCGGACAACGCGATCCGCTCGTGGAATATCGTAGCGAATCGCAAAAACTCTTTGAAGGTTTAGAAAAGAATCTGCGCGAAGAAGTCCTAAAGATCTTGCTCAGTATTACTCGCCAAGAGGCTGTCGCTGAGGGAGTCACAGACGACGAATATGACACTGAACTTACTAAGATGGCTGAAGGCATGACCGAAAAAGGTGTCAATGAAGTCTCCGCTGGCGAAAAGAACCTCGACAAAGAGTTTAAGGAAGGCGGCGATTCTAAGACTAGTAGTGTTAACAACGGAGCAAGTTATAATCAAAAACGTAATGCTGCCCGTAAAGACAAGAAAAAAGAACGTCAAAATAAGAAGAAAGGGAAACAGCAATAAAACACTCCGCCGAAGAAATCATTTTGGCTTCTGGCGCAAAAGGGTTGTTGATTGATATTCCCAGTGCGAGTGTCATGAATCTCCGTGTACAATTCCGTGCCGGCATGCGCTACGCAAAACGTCCCGAAGTCTACGAGATTGCTCACGTTGTTGAGCATTTGGCTTTTGGCGCTAACGCAAAATACAATAACGAACAGGCTTACGAAGCCGACTTCACTAAAAATGGAGCTTATCATAATGCCTGGACGTCAGATTTTTCGGTTTGCTACGAAAGTGAATGTGCCGATTTTGAATGGGATCGCATTATGGGCCTACAACAAGTCGCAATTACGCAGCCACGTTTTAATGACGATGAGTTACAAAGCGAGAAAGGTAATGTCCGCGCCGAGCTTACTGGCTATATGAACGACTATGCAAGATTGCTCTGGCCAAAACTACAACAAGTAGTCGGCGAAGATGTGCCTAGCTTACAAGATCGCATCAAAACCATCGCCAATATTGAGCTGAGAGACATTCGCGAACATTATCGCCGCACCCATACCGCCCACAACATGCGCTTTATTATCGCCGGAAACCTGCGCCATCGTAAACACAAAATCATCAAAATGCTCAATCAATGGGAGCTGAAACCCGGCGAACGTTTTGAAATACCAGTCGACCAGCTACATGCCTCTGCACCAGTCTTAATCAGACGTAAAGATGCTACCAATATTACATTCGCTTTCACTTGGATGATTAACCGTAAGCTCCCTCCTGCTGAGGTTTATGCTATGAACTGTCTTAATCATATTCTCAATGGCACTATGAATAGCAAAATCCTTGGCCAAGCTCGCAAGAACGGTCTGGTTTATAGTATGGGTAGTGAGCTTAGTAATAGTTGGCATAATGCCTCATGGGATTTTGATGGTGAAGTTAATGCCGAAAGCGCCGAGAAGCTTTTTGATTTAATTCATCGCGAAATTAGCAAAATCCTCCAAGGCAATATCAAAGATGAAGATATTGAAGCAGCTAAATCATATGCTACGGGACGTTATCAAATGGGGGCGCAAACTGTGGGACAAATTTGCGATTATTATGCCGATGGTTATTTCACTAATGGCACTTTGGAAAAATACGATCACATGCCCAGCCTGATTCGTAATATTGACAAAGAGACCATTGTTAAACTAGCCCGTGAATTTGTAAGTAATAATATCGATGCGCTAGTAGCCGTTAGCTCCGTAGAAAAAGCTCTGATTAATGAGCTTGCTGAGAAATTAAAATTTGAATTAGAGTAAAATCAAAACCGCCGAGGTTAGTCCTCAGCAGTCAATCTTTGTGTAGTAAATCATTAATCTACGGAGTCAATAGAAAACGCTCGGGACTAATCCACCAGATATGCTATAATTAGAATTATGAAAATTGCTATCCTCGGTTATGGCGCAGAAGGTCAAAGCGCTGAATCATATTTCCAGAAACACCACGACGACACCAAAGTTTTTGACCATTTCACACCACAAGATATCACGAGTTTTCATCTAGACGATTATGATCTAGTCATGCGTAGCCCCAGTGTTCGTCCGCAAGGCGCCTGGTCCAGTATGACTAAATATTTCTTTGCCAAATGTCCTTGTCCAATTATCGGAGTTACCGGCACTAAAGGGAAGGGTACTACTTGCTCATTTATTACCAGCATTCTCGAACATCTTGGCCATAAGGTATGGCTAGTCGGCAATATCGGTACACCCGCCCTCGACATACTTGATCAAATCCAGCCCGAAGATGTCGTAGTTTACGAACTAAGCAGCTTCCAACTCTGGGATTTGGATTTCTCGCCACATATCGCTGTAGTTTTGCGGATCGAACCCGACCATCTCAATATCCACAAAGATTTTGACGACTATGTTAACGCCAAAAGTAATATTACGAGACACCAGACTAGCCAAGATTACTGTATTTATTACCGCGAAAATGCTGAATCAAAAAAAATCGCTCTACTTTCGCCAGGTAAAAAATACTGCTATCCCAAAGCTAATGATCGAGCACTGATTGACGAGGTTCTAGATAGTCTGATTGTGCCTGGTCAGCATAACCGTGAAGATGCCGAAGCTGCTCTCTTAGCCGTATCGGCCTACTACCGCCAGACTCCCGACCAATTTATTCAAGATCATCTCCAAATAATTAAGGCAGCTTTGCATGATTTTCAAGGTTTACCACATCGTCTCCAGTTCCTACGCGAAATAGAGCAGGTAGCATATTATGATGACAACTTTTCCGCTTCTTTTCCAGCCCTTGATGTTGCATTAGCTGCTTTTCCAGACCAAGATATTGTTCTGATTGCTGGCGGTAAAGATCGCGGTATCAACCCTACACCGGCTAAAAAACGGATTTTTCATACAGCCAACGTCAAGAAAGTCTTCTTAATTGGCGAAACTGGTAAACTATTAGCAGAAGGGGAAGATGAGGCAAAATATCAAATCTGCGCTTCTCTAGCAGAAGCATTTGCGTCAGCACGTCAACTCGCTATGGAGCTCGCCCAGGATTCTGAGTCCCATCTCCCAGTGATTTTACTAATGTCTCCGGGAGCGCCATCATTCGACATGTTTAAGAACTTCAGCGACCGCGGCGAACAATTCCAAAAACTAGTACAGGAGCTTTAGTATGTTCAAGTTTAAATCTTATCATTTCGATCCTGACAGTTATATTGCCACTTTTAGCTACGAGGGAGTGGACCAAGTTAGCTTCACCGAAACTGTACAATTTTGCCCGAGCGAAATGCCTTTGGACTTAGAACTAGTTGATCGCGCTTTGTTTCTCTGCTTCGTACTGATCGGTACTTCATATTATAAAGCTCACCCCACCACCCAGGTTGCTCTTGAAGCACCTTTAGATGATTTTCAGGCACAATTTTTTAGCACGGTTTATCAAGCTGGCTTGTCACAATTCGCTTTTGAAAACCAGCTTACCGTCGATGATTTAGCACATTTCAAGAGCCAAACCGCAGATGCCGCCTCAGGAATTCCCGCCCCAAATTATCAGGGCAGCTTAAGCCTACAATCCGGCGGCAAAGATTCGCTGCTGACGGCGACTTTATTTGAAAAACATCGTCCCAAATATCTCTATATTAGTAACAGTGATAGCCACCCACTAGTCTTAGACGAATTAAATGGTGAACTACAAATTATCAGGCGCCGGCTAGATAAAGCTGCTCTTATTAAAACCAGAGGATTAAACGGTCACGTACCGATTACCTACATCGTCGAAAGTCTTGCCTTGGTACAAGCAATTATTAATCATCAAAATACCGTCATAGCCAGTATTGGTCGCGAAGGGAACGAAGCACATGCTTATATCGGAGAGCTCGCAGTCAACCATCAGTGGTCCAAGACCTGGCCGGCCGAACAGCTACTAGCTCAGTATGTAGAAAGGTACATTTCACCCAACTTACATCTTGGTTCACCACTGCGTGGATTCTCTGAGCTAAAGATTGCAGAATTATTTAGCCAGCATTGTTGGACCCGCTATGGCCACAAATTTAGTTCTTGTAACGTCGCGAATTACCGCCAAGGAACGAATAACCAAGAGCTAAGCTGGTGCAGTGAATGCGCGAAATGCGCCAATACCTATCTACTATTCGCTCCTTTCGTAGAACCAGATGAGCTAAACTCACTCTATGGCAGCCAAAGTCTCTTTACCAAGCCTGAACTTACCGATATTTTTAAAGGACTTTTAGGAGTTGACGGTTTTATGAAGCCTTTTGAATGTGTTGGTGAAATTGATGAACTTCGCCAAGCTTATGAGCTGAAATTGCCGGGCTATCCCAATTTACCATTCCCAGTACCACCATCAAACTTTGATTATCAAAAAATCACTACTATGCAACCATATTTCCATAAATTACTAGAACAAACCGGAGTCCTGCATGAACCACGAATTAAATAAAAACCTACAAACTCTCCAAAGTGAAATTGAGCAAGCTTGGGAAAAGTTACATATAGATCAAAAAATTCAACAAGCCAACGAACTCGAAGCCGCCGTCGCCAAGCCCGAGATTTGGCTAAATCCCGAAGAAGCCCGCACTAAGAACGAAACTTTAGCCCACCTCAATGACGAAATCGAGCCATGGAAACTATTACGTGCGCAGGCCAATGACTTAGATGAATTACTCGCTCTAGGCGAAGATGATTTAGCTGATGAACTCACAGCGCAACTTCAAGCCCTAAGAGATCACTTACAAGAATTAAAAAAATCTTTACGTTTCACTGGAAAATACGATCATGGTAATGCTATTTTGCGAATTACTTCTGGAGTTGGAGGCACCGAAGCCATGGACTGGGCCGGTATGCTAGAGCGCATGTATCTAAGATGGGCCGAGCGCCGAGGATTCAAGACTATGAATCTCGAACGTAGTACCGGAGAGGAAGCCGGTATCAAGACCGCAGTCTATGAAGTCGCCGGCAGCCATGCCTATGGCTTATTAAAAAGTGAACACGGTGTACATCGTCTTGTGCGACTCTCACCTTTTAATGCTGATAATTTACGTCAAACTTCTTTCGCCCTCGTAGAAATTTTACCAATTATCGAAAACAACGAAGATGTTAAAATTGACGACAAAGATCTACGCATTGACGTATACCATTCAGGCGGTCACGGCGGTCAAAGTGTCAATACGACAAATTCCGCCGTGCGCATTACGCATTTACCTACTAATACGGTCGTAGCAATTCAAAATGAACGTTCACAATTACAAAACAAGGCCAAAGCTCTAGAAATCCTGCGTGGCAAACTCGCACAGATGCAGCAAGAACAGCAAGCCGAAAGTATTGATAAGCTGCGTGCAGGAGAATCCGCCAAGTGGGGGCAACAAATTCGCAACTACGTTTTACAACCTTATAAGTTAGTCAAAGATACTCGCACTAAATTTGAAAGCAAAGATCCCGAAAGTGTCTTAGACGGTAAAATTGATGATTTTATAGATGCATATTTAGAGCAGCCACACATTGAAAAGTCATAAGGCTTGTGCTATTATAATAGCATGATATTGCTTGACCGCATCACAAAAACCTATCCAGGCGATGAAGAGCCGGCACTCGATAACGTTTCTTTACATATCGAACCGCACGAGTTTGTCTTTTTGGTAGGTAAATCCGGTGCCGGCAAATCCACTCTTATCAAAATGATTACCAAAGAGGAACAACCCGATTCTGGTAAAATTATCGTCGGTGGCATTGATCTTGATTACGTTAAAAAACGTCACATTCCGCATTACCGACGTCGTCTAGGAGTCGTGTTCCAAGATTACAAATTATTACCGACTCGTACCGTTTTCGAGAACGTCGCTTTCGCTCTTGAGATCGCCGGCATGAGTAGTCGTGATATTGCTAGAACCGTGCCCAAAGTCCTCGATCTGGTCGGACTGGAAAGTAAAGCTAACAAATTCCCGACTTGCTTGTCTGGTGGAGAAAGGCAGAGAGTCAGCATTGCTAGGTCTGTGGCCCGACAACCTAAAATTCTGATTGCTGATGAGCCGACTGGTAACCTAGACGTGCTTACTCGTCAAGAAATTATCGAGCTTTTACAGCGCATTAATGATTTTGGCACAACTTTGCTCGTAACAACTCATGATGAAAACATCGTTAATAACCTTAGTAAACGCGTTATTACTCTAAAAGATGGACGCATCGTCGACGATCAAAAACATCACGGAGTCTATCGTCTCGACACTCAGCCCGAACCGGAAATCAAAGTTAGCGAAAAGATTATAGTACCGGGCAGCAAACATATTATTACTGGCCGTACTCCAATTGTGAGTAGTCGCTTTAATACGTGTACTAATACCAATGTTAAACCCGTACGCGACGAAGGCCTAAAAATCCAGCACACACCACGTCGTACTACTAATGCAGGTGGTAAATCCACCAAACCTCCAGTACCGACTAAAAAGTTCGCTCACGACTCCGCTAATCAATGGTATACTGCTAGCCACCCGCTCAAGGCTGCACCACGTCTTAGCGATTTCAGCCTCGGACAGACCGTCAAGCTTAAACCCGCCCCCAGCATGATGCAGGCTGTCAGACCACAGCCAACTAGTTCAAGAGTACGTCAAAAGAGGGTAATTTAACGATGATTGATAAAAAATCTATTGAAGAGGCTGGACACCGCGAAATACACAAACCTTCGCGCAAGGAAACCAAAGCCCATCTCAAAACTTTAGTAGAAAATAGCAGTGTCAGCCACGTCCGTAATACTACTCGAGTTTTGAAATATGGTGCCGCTAGTTTCACCAGGAATATTTGGTTGTCCATTGCCGCCACACTAGTCATGACCGTTACTCTAATTATCCTGATGATCACTGTATTCGCGAGCATGATCCTTACCGCTACGGCTGATACTATGCGTCAAAAAATCGATATCACTATCTTTTTTACTCCAGGTACCGAACAAAACACTCTCAATAATATGGCCCAGATCATGAAAGATGATCCTAATGTCCAAAGTGTCGAAGTTGCCGATTCGCTTAAAGAATATAAAAGTTTCCTAGACGATAATGCGGATAATGCGGAGTTATTAGCCGCTCTTGAAGATGAGTCAATGTATGAGTTAATGCTAAACACCATGCAAGCGACCATGCGTATTAAAGTTCTAGACCCAAATAATCTCGACGGGATACGTAATATTGTCGAGAATAACCCTCTTTTCCAGGCTAATCTTGACGACGAAAAAGAGCCAACCTACAATGTCAACCAAGCCGAAATCGAGACCATCAATTCGTGGGCAACAATCGCTAAGAACGGTGGCTTGATTCTAGGAGCTGTATTCTTGGTTATTTCCGTTCTAGTCATCTTTAATACTATTCGTATGGCGATCTTTTCGCGCCGTGAGGAGATTCATATGATGAAGCTCGTCGGAGCAGACACTGGTTTCATTCGAGGACCATTCCTAGTCGAAGCGGAAATTAGCGGGGTAATCTCGGGACTGTTGGCTACTACGGCCGTACTGGCCGGATTCAGATTCTTAGCTCCAAATTTGTCGGGATATGGCATTGATGTTTCAGAAATTAGTAAACTAATGGATTCAAATATGCTCGTAGCAGTCTATGCCATCATGATTCTCATCGGCATGATAATTGGCACAATTTCAGCTCGACTAGCTATCAAAAAATATCTAAAGTAATCCTTTACTTTTTATCATAAGCATGATATATAATAAGCATGAGAATGCAAAAACATAAAACCTTAGGTTTAAGAAAAATCCTCGTAGCCATAATGCTATTAGTGGGAATGTTTGCCAGTTATTACTTTATCACAAGCAATAACGAATCCGTTCAGGCCTATCCAGCTGGTTGTGTTACTCAAGCTTGCCGCGATGCTGCCGATCGAGCTGCCGCTGCTGATTTAGCCGCCGCCAATGCCGCCGCCAATGCCGAAACTCTAGAAGGCGAAGTAGCAAAATTAGAAGCAGAAATTGCTTCACTCGAAGCACAAATTGCTGCCAACCAAGCCATCGCTAGTGACCTATCCACTCAAATCACCGAGAATGAAGCTAAGCTTAGCTTACAACAGAATGCCTTAGCGAAACTATTAGTCAATATTCATTTTGAATCCGAACCCGACGCGATTATCTTACTGGCCGGTAGTGATTCACTAGGCGATCTTGCCGAAAAACAGGCCCGCCAAGCCAATGCCAAAAGTCAGATTGCTGCATCAGCTGAGGCCGTACGTTTGCTCAAAGAAGATTTGGAAAGGCAAAAAGCTAGTGTCGATGCACTTATCGCTAGCGCCGAAATTAGCCGCAGTGAGATTTCTAGCAAACGCGATCAACAAAATGCTCTAATTGCCAAATACCAAAATGACACTTTGGCTTACGAACGCGATGCTGCTAGTGCCCGCGAGACCATGCAACAAGAAATCGCCGCCGAAATTGCGCGCTATAACAGTGGTGGTGTGGTCGGCGAAGGTTATAATACCTATCCTTGGGCTGATCGCTGTCCGGCTGACAATGTTAACTATATTGTCGTCGGTGGTTATGTCTGTCAATGTACCAGCTATGCAGGGTGGAAAGTTCAAGAGCGCTGGGGAATCTATATTACAGCATGGGGCGATGCTAAGAACTGGGGAAATACCGCCACTCGCTTAGGCTATGTCGTAGACAATAATCCTGCTCCACATACGGTTGCCTATAATACTGCTGGGCAATATGGACACGTCATGTGGGTAGAAAGCATCAATGCCAATGGCACGATTAATCTTACGGAGTATAATAACTCTTCTAGCTCTGCCAGTGGGTTACCTGGTGATTTCGGAGCTCGGTACAATGTTAATCCAGCCGCTTATCGCTATATTCATTTCGATCAAAAGATGTGGTAGAGCCAATTCATGAAAATTTTACAGCTAAATACCTGGATGGGGAAAATTGAGGGCAATCTGCGTCGCTTTTTAGAACAAAATGATTTCGATATCATCTGCATGCAGGAGGTAATGGCCTCAGAAGATACCGAGACTCACCTCTCGAGATTATGCTTCGATCGATCGCAAATCATCAAAGCTAGCAGAATGCCTTATAACTTTTTTAGCCCGAACTGGAGTAGCAGAATCGCCCGTGGTAGCCTCGAGCTAGGGAATTTAATACTAAGTAAAATTCCTATTATTGAACAAGTGAATGAGTTTGTGCACGGAGAGTACAAAGAGAATGTTGTATTAGACGAGAATGTCGCTAATAACCTTAATATTCAGGCTGCAAAACTTGAGAATGGCTTGACTATCATAAACCATCATGGCTTTTGGCGGCCGCAACCAATGGGCGATGTCGAATCAATAAAAGCCTTCTGCAAAGCTGCCAAATTTGTGCAGAAATTCAACCATGATCCACTAGTCATGTGCGGTGACCTAAATGTCGTACATGCTGCGCCCGCTATGCGTGAGTTGGACTTTCTGCGCGATCTGACTGACGAATATCATATTACCAATACCTTATCAGGCCTCAAATATAATGGCGAGGTGGCCTGCGACCATATTTTAGTGAATAATCAGATCAAAGTAAAAAACTTCCAAGTCTTAGATGATTTAGTTTCAGATCATTTAGCGCTGCTCGCCGAATTAGAGCCTACCTCCACAGCAGAAACCGTGCTATAATACTATATATGGCAAAACAATGGGAGGAAAAGAAGGTCAGCTTAGGCAGCACAATAGTTGTCGGAGCGGTTACCTTAATTATAGGAATTGGACTAGGCATAGCTTGGAATGTTTTTGCACCAAAATTTCTACCCTATCTCGGTGTGCAATCGGCTGCAGTTCATAATTGGTCCGCCCTAGACGAAGTCTATAATACTCTCACCGCCAACTATGACGGCGAAATTGATCAAAAAACCTTAGTTGAAGGCGCTAAAAAAGGTCTCGTAGCTGCAGTCGGCGATATCTATACGGAATACATGACTAGTAGCGAAGCTACCGAATACGAAGCCTTACTGCATGGTGATGTGGGGGCTGGAATTGGCATAGAAATGGGCCTGCGTGACGGCTACGTCCGGGTGATCCGCACCTTGCCAGACAATCCCGCCGGCAAAGCTGGGGTTAAGGCTGGAGATATTATCTACAAAGTTAATGGTGAAGAAGTTTACAGTGAGTCGACTGAAACTATCGCGGGGAAGCTGCGTGGAACCGCTGGTACTGAAGTAGAATTGACCGTAGTACGCGACGGCGAAGAAAAGAGCTTCAAGCTCACCCGAGAAACTATCAATAATGTTTCAGCCTATGCTGAATATGACGGAGATACGGCTATCATTACTATCTCGCGCTTCGACAACAATACTGGCAGTTTAGTCCAAAAAATCGTTAACGATGAATTCCCTAGTAAACATGTTAAGAAAGTTATTCTTGACTTGCGCAGCAATGGTGGAGGCTATGTCTCGGCCGCCAAAGATCTACTCTCACTCTGGATTGACGGCGAAGCGGTCTTAATTCAAAAGGGCGCGCACATGAACAATACCACTACCTATGCTAACCGTAATCAGGCCAAACTCGCTAATATGCCCACTATCGTCTTAGTGAATGGTGGCACCGCTTCTGCTTCTGAAATCGTCGCCGGAGCCCTCAAAGATTACGACAAGGCCACCATTATTGGCGAAAAAACTTTCGGCAAGGGAGTAGTCCAGACTCTGCTCAACCTATCTCAGAATACTATGCTCAAAGTTACCACAGCCCGGTGGTACACCCCCAAGGGCAACAGCATCAACGGCGACGGCATTAAACCTGATGTAGAAGTCGAGCTTACTTATGACGATGCCAACCATAGCCGTGATCCACAAATGGATACTGCCAAAAAATATAATATAAAGGAGAAATTATCATGATTAAAGTCTACTCAACCCAAACTTGCCCCTACTGCCATGCCCTCATGGACTGGCTAGACCAGCAAGGTGTCGAATACGAAGAGATCGATGCGTCCAATATGCCGAATATCCAGGCGGTCCCTGTCACCGAAATCAATGGGGAACGTATTATCGGTTTTGACCGACCCGCCATTAAAAAGGCCCTAGCAGAGCTCACGAACGAGTCAGAACATGACGAAAGCGAAGCTGCCTAGTATTGTCCTACTTCATGGATTTCGAGGGTCGCCTCTAGGCTTGGAGACGATTGCCCAAGATTTGCAACAAGCTGGTTATGAGGTACATACCCCAGCGGTTCCGCCTTTTGCTGGAGCCCGGGATTTAACCGCATATAGCCCCGAGGAATATGCTGAGTATTTTGCCCAGTATATTATCGAACATAAGTTAGAATGTCCAGTAATTATTGGACATTCTATGGGGTCAATTATTGCCAGCGCTATTGCCAGTCTGAGGCCCGAACTAGTGAACCACAAATTAATCTTACTTTCTCCCATTTCTCGCAAAACTTCTAAAGTTATCAATGCTATTTCGCCTCTTGCCCACATAGTACCAACCAACTTAGCCGACTACGTGACGACAAAATATCTCTTCGTGCCCCGACATAATAAACCGCTACTGCGCGAATCACTAGAGATCACCCATGTCTGCAGCCACGACTGCCCACCAACCAAAAAAATGATGAAAAAAGTCACTCAGTTCACCACTAATTATGCTGTACCCGACTTTCCACTCCAAGGCAAACAAATACTCATTATCGCTGGCGAAAAAGATAAGCTAGTCAAAAAAAGTGACACGAAGAAGCTCGCTCAAGACCTCAAAGCAGAACTGGTCTTCTTGCCAGAATCCGGACACCTACATAATTACGAACACCCCCATGAAACCGCTAATGCCATTATCGATTTCCTCAAGGGCTAGTCGCAACTTATTTCTTGAGCTAGTTCCACCAGTGCGGTTTTTTCGGCTTGGGCTTACCTTTTAGAACAATCGCTTCTTCATAAATTTCCACAAATCTCTGCAAAGTCCGATTTAGATCATGCTTTTTCGCCACCTCTAAGCTATGTTGGCTATATTTTTGCCACAAATCCGGATCTTTTAGAATCTTCACTAGGGCACGACTAATTTCATTCACATCACCCGGCTGGCACAAGACCCCATTCTTCTTATGCTGACATAGCTCACGTACCGCCCCCGCATCCACTGCCACTAAAGGCAGGCCATTCGCCGCAGCCTCAATCAAAACTATCCCCTGAGTCTCCGTCTCACTTGCCGTCGCAAAAACTTTCGCCACGCGATAAATCTGCATCACGTCTGGCGGCATAATCCGTCCGGGGAAGATTACCGAGTCACGAATCCCGAGAGATTCAGCTAAGTCAATCAAGTGCTGACGATCCGTCCCATCACCCACCAACACCAAGACAGCATCTGGCACTTCTTCTACCACTTCAGCAAAAGCCGAAACTACATAGCTTAAGCTCTTCTCCGGATCAATCCGCCCGACATACAGCACAATCGGCCGATCTTTGGGCAAATGATATTTACGATAAATCCGCTCGGGAGCCTTTCCCGGAGAGAATTTAGACAAATCCACTCCATTAGATAACGGCTCCACCGTCACCCGAAAATGCTTGCGCTTCTTCGGCACCAAATCATCAATCGCCATCTCCGTGGGCATCGTAGCATATTCCGAATGCTTCAAAAAGCTCGCCATATAGACCCTTAAAACCGCATCAAGTGGTCGCTTAATCGGCCTTAAGATCTTCAGCTGACTCGTAATATTATCCGGATACGCATGTCCCGTACTCACCATTGGCACATTATATTTTTTAGCATAACGCCGCACGGCAATCGCCACCATTTCCGCAGTTTGGTTATGAATCACGTCTGGGTGAAATTTGTTTAGCACTTTCTTGATCATCGGATAGGGATCCACCGTGATCCACAAACCATGCCGATAAGCCAATCGTGGTAAAGTTTTACCCAGAAACTCCTTAGCCTCGGGAATATCATTAATTTGATCCGGATAAAAAGGGAAGCGAATCGAACGCAAATAAAAAGTCGTCACCCCATCGCGCTTCTCCCGATGTTGCTTACCATTAAAACTCGGGCAAATCACCATGACCTCGTGACCTTGCTTAGCCAAACCCCGAGCTAAATTATGCGCAAATACCGCCACCCCGTTCGTCATCGGGTAATAAAGATCCGAAGTAATCGCAATTCTCATGACTTAATTATAACACAAATCCTAAAATATGCCATCTAACCCGCGTGGCATATACTACTCCCCAAATCAGTGCTATAATTAATACATGAAAAAACCAAAAACTGCCCCCTCTGTCACCGTTAATCGCCGCGCCCATTATGATTACCAACTTGGCGATGAATTATCATGCGGCATGTTATTGACCGGGCCAGAAGTGCGTCTGATCCGCGATCACCACGTCCAGCTCAAGGGATCATTCGTCACAGTCCGCGAGGAAGAGCTCTGGCTAAACAACCTCACCTTAGGTGCCGACACCGTCAGAAATATCAAGCTCCTCGCTACCAAAAAGCAGATTTACCAACTAATGCGCGCTAAACAAGAAGGCTCACAACTAGTACCAGTGAAATTATTGACTGGAGGACGTTATATTAAATTAGTCATCGCCACCGGCAAAAGCAAGAAAAAATACGACAAACGCGAGACCATCAAGCGCCGTGATATTGCCAGAAGCCTCAAAAAGCAACAAAACTATTGACTTTTATAATAAAGTGTGATACAATAGAAAAATGAGGGCACTTTAACAGTAGTTTTGTTCCCATATGCAAAGGAGGGGTTAATATGGATACAAAAATCATTCGTTGTGGCAAACCAATTGCCACAGAGGTAGCTTTTCGTGAGATTATTGAGGATCGTCAACCCAGCGCTGATGATCTCAGCGGCTTGCAGGAAATATTCAACAAAATTCTTGCTGAAGCTGACTTGACACGTGTCAATGTACTTTGCGCAGCCTTCGGAGACTCAGAAAGAGAGTTAACTGGTAACGATTTATATACCAGCTTCTTTATTTACACGCAACCCGAGGCCCTGCGAGCCGATTACAGTAATCTGATTCGGGAAATAAAAGAAATGTACGAAAAATGTACCTACTAATTAGTTAAAGAGTTAACTTATGCGAATCCCGGCCTTTTATCTGGTCGGGATTTATTTTTTGGTCTATAATAAAACTATGAAAATCTACTCCTGGAATGTAAACGGATTGCGCTCAGTTTTAAAAAAAGGCACTTTGAGCGAATTAATTACCGCAGATTCTCCCGACATTCTTTGCCTTCAAGAGACCAAAGCCAAGCCCAGCCAAGCCGAAGTCGACTATCCAGAGTATCTCGAAATTTGGAATAGCGCTGAGCGCCCAGGATATTCCGGCACCGCGGTTTTTAGTAAATTAACCCCCATCAGCACACTTAATGGGTTCACCGACGACATCACTCAGAGCTATCTCTGGCAAGACGACCGCTATGGCAGCCCCTTAAACGAAGGGCGGGTCCAGGCTCTAGAATTTGAACTATTTTACCTAGTAAATGTCTACACTCCTAATAGTAAACGCGACCTCAGCCGGCTCAAATTACGCGAAGATCTCTGGGATCCAGCCTTTTTGCGTTTTCTGAAAACTTTAGAAGCCCACAAACCTGTCGTGGTCTGTGGTGATTTTAATGCCGCCCATACTCCACTCGACCTCGCTCGACCGGCCGACAACGAGAAGAATGCCGGCTTCACTCCCGAAGAACGACAGGGCATCAAGAACCTCACTAGTGCCGGTTTCGTCGACAGTTTCCGCTATTTTTATCCCAGTCTCCAACGTTACACTTGGTGGTCGAATTGGTCAAAATGCCGCGAACGTAATATTGGCTGGCGCATTGATTATTTCTTCGTCTCTGAGAACCTTTTGCCCCACCTCAAAACCGCCGAAATTCACGATCATGTCATGGGGTCCGATCATTGCCCAATTTCGATTGAATTGGAGTTCTAATGACTTTCGCTCCCCAAAGCTCAGATTTATCCTATTGGCAAAAGCAATCCCAGCCACTCTTTGCCGATTTGGTCTGGAACCTTCCTGAGCAAAAGACCGGCCGCCTCGCCATAGTTGGGGGCAACAGCCAAAATTTCTCTGCCGTAATTAGAATTTCCGAGTTTGCTCAACAAAACTTTCCTTTTAATCACGTCACGACGATTTTGCCTGATGTGCTGCGCGGTAAATTGCCACCGCTCGGCAATCTAGATTTACTACCGTCAACCACTAGCGGATCCTTAGCCAAATCGCACCAGCTCCGCCTTGCCATCGAAAATTCCGATGCTAGTTTACTCATCGGCGATCTTTCCAAAAATTCTGCCACCGCCATAGCAATCCTTGATGCAATTTCCGAACGCGAAGATCCCAGCATCATGCCTAAGCCCTTAGTCATAGCCCGGGATACAGTCGATCTCTTAGCTAACGATGCTGAGCGCTGGCTAGTGCGGTCTAATACTTTCGTGGTGGCATCTATGGTGCAGCTACAAAAAATCTTCCGCGCTATCTATTATCCCCGTATGATTATGCTCTCGCAACCACTCCTGCCCACCGTAGAAACTTTGCATAAATTTACTCTAAGCTATCCCGAAATCACCATTCTTACTTTTCACCAAGATAATGTAATTGTAGCTTCTAGGGGCAAAATTAGCACTACGCACCTCGTCGACACCACCTACAGTCCTATCTCGCTCTGGTCCGGACAACTAGCCACGACTATTGCCGCTCTTAATCTCTATAATCCTAAACAAGCTTTTGCTGCCACCACAGCGGCGGTATTATATCACTAATATTGTCAAACAGGAAAGTTCTACTCTTTGTTCCCGACGCACCTTAGAAGACAGCGAGAAATTGCAATTTATCGTGCTAATAATCGTTTGATTTCTGTCTTAACACGTCCTAAATCACTACTAGTAATAAGCGGAATTAGATCGTTAATTTCTGCGATACTCTTGTTCCACCACTTAAATTGTTCTAACAGTCCTATCAGTTCATCGTCAAACCGTTTGCGCAAAACTTCAGCGGGGTTTCCGATCACGACAGTATAGGGTTCAACATTTTCGCGCACCACACTATTCGCTCCAATAATTGCGCCATCGCCGACTTTTACTCCCGGAAGAAATGTCACATTTTGCCCAATCCAAACATCGTTGCCAATAATCGTATCACCTTTCAGCCCCAAATCCTCAGGTCTTGGTGGCTCTTGCTTCCAACCTTGTAAAGTATAGAACGGAAAAGTTGTGACGGTGTTTCTTTGATGATTCGCGCCGTTCATGATAAATTCTACACCGGCTGCAATTTGGCAGAACTTACCGATAATCAATTTGTCACCGTTAAAATCATAATGATGAGTGACATGATTTTCAAACTCACTATCAGCAATATAAGTAAAATCACCTACGATAATGTTGGGATTTTTGATGGTTGGCTTAATATAGATTTCTTGATCATACCCAGGAATTGGGTGAACGATATTTGGGTTGGGTAAAGTTTTGTCTTTCACGATTAAGTTTAACTTATAAATTACTATTTCTCTTTATCTAATTATAGCATTCTCTCACTCGTAGTTTATCATATATCTTATGTATTTGTATAGTAGAATTCAGAATGACAATTTTACGGCCTTTGATGAAGTAGAAGAAGAACCAGACCTCTTACCGATAGACGGGATCAGCATCAAAGGTCAATGCGAAGTCAGAATTAAATCATAGCCGGTTTCTTGATAACCTTTTAGGCGTGCGATCATTGCGTCGGCACCGGCAACTCCGCCGATAATAGAGTGGACATTAGCACCAAGCATATGCGTATAAACAGCATTAATGGTCGGAATGACGAATTGGTAAAACCAGAATCATAAAAAAATTACACAACTGGCTTTTTATGCTGGGTAGCCAAAGGCTTAGAGTATGTTTGAGCCAATAAAGGAAAACTATGACAAAGATTAGCGATAAGGCAAAGTTCCGCAGAATATTTTAGTGGACAATATATTGCATTAAAGTACTTGTCATGGTATAATACTGGAATCAGCAACCAAAAGGAGGGGATAACATGAAAAAATATTTCATTGCTGACGCACTTACCTTACTTGAAACTTTGTGTGCCATCATTTTGGCATGCATGGGGCTATTCCAGGTCTCCGTAAATTGCGCCATTTGGGTTTTCGTCACAGGTATTGTCTGCGACGCACTCGATGGACCTTGCGCCCGAACTTGGCACTATCCAAAAGACGGCAAACATCGTTGGTGGCGCGAAAAAGCCGAACTCACTGACCAAATATCTGACTTGATGTTAGGTATAGCAGGCTTTATTTATATTGGCTGTTGTATCGACGTCAAATTAGGGCAATATGGTTTCATTGTAGCTTTCATCATCGGCTGTTTAGTGCAAGTCATAGTGTACCCATCCTGGGGAGGTATAGAATGCCTCAATCTCCAGGCTAGTCACCCAGGCCTCGCCCTTGCCCTCATCTGCACCCGCCGGATCCTTTATGCTGTCGGCCTAATCTTAGGTGTCTTTACCATGATTCAGGCCACTAGCTGGAGCAAATCATTCAAAATCACCACGGTCGCTATCCTCGTCATCGGCGCTTTAATCGCGCTCAAGCTCAAAAGCAACCGCCTGAGAACTGACAAAACCCCACTCTAAAGACATATAATATATGTCTGCCGCCAGCATCTCACTGGCGGTTTTTCATACAGGCCTTCTTCATCGCCTCACGATACACCCGCAGCAACTTTTTCATCTGTGTCGACTGCAAAACTTCACTACGGTGTTTTAACATTTGTTTGCTCATCTTGCCTACTTGCTCGGCTGGCAAATTTTCTAAAGCTATCGCCATAGCTGCCGGCTCCGGACCACCCGCAATCACATAGCTCCCAGCCGGCACCACCTCCATCATCTCCGGATCACAAAACATCACCGGCAAACCCGTCGCTTCCGCTTCTAACAAAGTCATGCCCTGCGTATCAAAATTATACGATGCCATGATACCTAGATGCGCTTCTTTCATACGATCAATAATCTTATCGCGCTTGCGCCTACCATAAAATTTCACTTTCAAACCATGCTTACGCGCGAAGCGCTGCGCTTTCTTATACTGATTGCCCTCACCATACATATAGACCAAATACGGTCGTCTCAGCATCGCCACCGCCTGCAAGAACGGCATCACTCGCTTTTCCTTAGATAATCGAGAATTCCAAATCATCTTCAGCACCGCTCCATCCTCCAGCTCGCGTTCAGCAAATTCTTCACCCACCAGCTCATCAGTAATGCCATTCGACACTACTTCAATCGGCCTTTCCACACCATAATGCTCAATCTTATAGGCAAAATGCTTACTCGGTGTAGTGACCAGGTCTGCCTGGTTCGCTTGATTCACCATCAATTCCCACATCTTTGCTCGCGCCCGCGTGGGAGCCTGAAACTTATCTTTCTTCACTTTTAGCTCGTGAGGCAAATACTTTTTATGCAACCCATTTAAAATCGTCGCTACTAAATATTTAAAAGGGTGCGGCACATTCACCGCGATCGCCATGTCCTCACGTCCATGCATGGTCTGCACAATCGGCAATCCATACTCCCGCGCCAGCATTACTCCTGCAATACTACAGCCAGCTTCATAATGCACATGCACTAAATCATAATCAGCCAAGTCTAGCTGCGTCCCATGCAAATATTCAACAATCCGTTTCGGGCTCTTCGCTAGCACCGCCCCATTAATCTTCAGATGTTTGAAACTCGGTACTGCTACAACGTTCTTCTCCCGCGGCTGAAATCCTGGACAGAAAATCGTCACTTCATGGCCCAGCTTTTCTAGCTCGTCTTTTTGAGCTTTAACGGAAGCAGCAATCCCTCCATCACTCCAAGGCGCATAAATATCCGTAAAAACCGCAATTTTCATACCTATATTATAGCATAAGAATAGTGTATACTTATAGTATGGAAAATCATACAACTTACCGCACGGCCGAGAGTGTCTCGCCCAAACACCCAGACAAACTTTGTGACCAAATTTCTGATGCTATTCTTGATACCTATCTTGATGCGGACCCCAATGCTCGAGTTGCTATTGAGACTTGTGGCGGACACGGCCAAGTCTTCATCGTCGGCGAGGTCACCTCAGCTTCACCTGTTTCTCAGGACAACATTACCAAAATCGTCCACAATCTAGCCGGTGATGGCCTCAAGGTCACAATCAACATCGTTGAGCAAAGCCCCGAAATCGCGCGCGGAGTTGACGATGGTGGAGCAGGCGACCAGGGAATCATGATCGGATATGCGACAGACGAGACTCCAGAAATGCTTCCGCTCGAAGTAGTCTTAGCGCGACGACTCAATCAACTGATTTACCAGAAATTTCCTTTTGACGGCAAGACCCAAGTCACCATTCGCCTCGGCCAAAGCCCCAGTGAGTATCATATTAACTCAATTGTTGCCAGTTTCCAAAATGCTAGCGCTCCTGAGCTCCAGCTCTTAGTGAAAGATTTTCTGCAGCAACACAAGATTAATTATCTACCCGAGCTCCACCTCAATCCGGCCGGTGATTGGCAACAAGGCGGCTTCACGGCCGACACTGGCCTGACCGGACGCAAACTGATCGTTGATAATTATGGCCCACGTATTCCAATCGGTGGCGGAGCCTTTTCGGGCAAAGACCCTTCTAAAGTCGATCGTTCTGCCGCCTACATGGCCCGTCGTATTGCCGTAGACTACTTGCGTCAGCGCCAAGCCCACGAAGTTTTTGTCCGGCTGGCTTATGCTATCGGCTATGCTGAACCTCTAGAAAAGACCGTGGTAATTGATGGCCAAGCCGAACAAATCGCCCGTTATGACCTCACTCCTCAGGGCATAATCCAAGCACTACGACTCAAACGTCCGATTTATGAGCAAACCGCTCGCTATGGGCATTTCGGCGAAGGTTTTAATTGGGATAAATAGCAATTTTATCATATTGCTATTGACTTTTTTCACAAAGTATGCTAAAATAGAGTCATAGGGGGTGCTCATTAATAGTCTGAACTAAGTTTTTGACATCTCACTAGAATAAAAAGGAGGGGGATAACCATGAGAAGTTATCAAATTAATTATTCTAAAGCCACTAACGAGGACGAACTGCGAGAAGTTGCCCGTATTATTTACGGTACTGACCCGTATATCTATCCATCGTGGTATAGCACAGCACGCGAATTCGCCGATGCCATAACACCACATATGTGTGAACCCGGATTTGTCTTCCATTATGACAACATCTATCTTGCTAAGTCAGGAACAAAACCCGTCGCCGCACTAGCTATTATTAGTAACAAAAGCCAGCTCGACTACGACTACCAGGCGCTCTGCAGAGAAAGCTCACGAGTCATCAACGAATATATCTTGCCAACCGTGCATGAAGCCCAGGCTCTGCCTGATCGAATTGCTTGTGGCTTAGCACTCTGCGTCGACCCTACCATGAGGCAGCAGAAAATCGCCGAGCAACTGTTTCGCTATGCTCTGATAGACTTAAAAACGCAGGGTATCGATACCCTGTACTTCGATTGTCTCAGAGACAATCAGCCGGCCCTAAATCTCTATCAAAAACTTGGCTTCAGCATCGTTGATCAAGGTCTCGGATTCAAAAAGACTGGAGACAGTGAAGAAGTACCTATTGTTATCTTTTCTGGCACTTTTGCATCCTGAAACCAAACACCGTCGCTTCATCGTGGCGGTGCTTTTTTGTCTAGAACCCTTGACAAAATCTAGCCCACGATATACCATTGTCCTAAGGAAATAATACAATGAGTCAATTAGAATTTCATTTCGACAGTAACCAGCCAATTTACGTTCAGCTCGTTGCTGAACTCGAGCTCTACATTATATCGGGAACTCTCCCTCCGGGCGAGCGCATTCCGTCTGTGCGAGATTTGGCTTTAATGGCTAAAGTCAACCCCAACACTATGCAACGTGCTCTCACAGAATTAGAAGAACGTAAATTAATTTTCACCGAACGCACCAATGGTAAATACGTCAACCCCAATCCTAGCATTATTCAAAAAAGCCGCAACCACTATGCTGCCGAACGAGTCCACGATTTTTATCAAGAAATGGCCAGGCTAGGATTCAAACCTAACGAAATTATTAAAATGCTCAAGCAGGAAGGAAAATCATAAAATGCCAAAGATTACCAAAACTCCGCTCGTAGAATGTACCAATCTCTGCAAACTCTACGATACCAAAATTGCCTTAAACGATGTCAGTCTAAAAATCCCTCGCGGCAAAATTATCGGCCTGCTCGGCCAAAACGGCGCTGGCAAGACCACCCTCATCAAGGTCCTTAACGGCTTGATCGTGCCTACATCAGGCGAAGTGCTCATCAATGGCCAACCAATTGGAGTAGAAAGCAAGAAAATCATTTCTTATCTTCCAGAACGCAGCTATCTCAACCGCGATGCCACTCTCCAAGACATGCTAGATTATTTTGAAGATTTTTACGCAGATTTTGATCGTAGTCGAGCACTAGAGCTCACCGACGACCTCAAGCTCGACCCTACGGCTAAAATCTCCAGCCTTAGCAAAGGCATGCAAGAAAAGTTTCAACTTATCCTCGTGATGAGTCGCGAGGCCGATCTCTATATTCTCGACGAACCACTCGGCGGCATTGATCCAGCCACACGTGATTATATTCTCGACACGATTCTCTCTAATTTTAATGAAAATGCCAGCATGCTAATCGCTACACATCTCATCGCTGATATCGAACGTATTCTTGATGAAGTGATTTTTATGGACCGCGGTAAAGTTATCCTCCACGAAAATGCCGATAAGCTGCGCTCGGCCAAAAAACAATCCATTGACGAAATTTTTCGACAACAATTCAAAGCTAATTTTAATGATTAAGGAGCCACATGTTATCAAAATTACTCAAATACGACCTCAAACCCATCTTAAAAACCGCCCTGGTATTTGGCTTGCCCATTCTAGCTTGCACCTTATTATTTAATTTTACAAGCTATGATTATGTGGAAATTCAACACGAAGCTGGTTATATTACTCTCGAACCCGGCGCTCCTACTATTACTCAATTCTTACATACTCTCTTTTATAGTGGCACTGCTATCCTTAGCCTCGCCTTAATTCTCCTAATGATTTTGACCGTCTGGAAAAATTTTCGACACAGTTTTTATAGCGATGCCGCCTACCTCACCCATACTCTACCCGTCTCACGTCGCGCCCTCTGGACTTCTCAATTTCTCACTGCTTTGATCGCCAGCAGCCTCATCATGCTCATTTTGACCTTGGCCTGCACCATTCTTCAAGCCACACCCGGAGGCCGGGATCTAGCCTCCTACTTTGGTTGGCGGCACCATGCACCGTTCGCCTACTATCCGACTTACCTAATCAATATATTGGCTAATCTCAGCCTAGTGATGACTGGCGGCCTAGTCGGCATCGTCCTAGGAGAATCCATGCGTCGATACCGCACTGCCTTTTCTGTGATTTGGTGTATTATTATTCTACTCGGGACAAACATTATTACCGAACTTATTAGTGAACTTTGGGCCGGACTCACTCGTCAAGATTATGTAAACTTCCTCGGCATTACGTACCCTACCCAGAGCTTTAATAGTATCTCCTATACTATCAATAGTATCATTGGACTGCTACTGATTTCTAGTGCTACTCTTACCATATTTTACTGGCTCGGCAACCGACGACTTGAGCATGGTATCAATCTAGAATAATCTACTTGTAAAATACCCCCCCCCCCCCCCGTGGTATAATAGTCATAGTACTTAAACCACTGAAAGGAATTTATGTCTGGATTAGTTTTGCAGGACGTTTCAAAGACTTTTGGCGACCGAAAAGCTGTCGATCGCATCTCTTTCTCCGTCGATGCTCCCGGAGTCTATGGTTTGCTTGGTACCAATGGTGCCGGCAAGACCACTACTATCCGCATGCTACTTGGTATCATTACTAAGGATAGCGGAGAAATTACTTGGCATGGTCAGCCAGTCGATCGTAAAAGTGTTAACTTTGGCTACCTACCCGAAGAACGCGGAGTCTACCCCAAAGTCAAAATCACCGATCAGCTAACTTATTTCGGCGAACTCAAGGGCATGACCAAAGCCGCGGCCCTCGCATCTATTCAGAAATGGAGCAAAGAGCTAAAAGTCGAAGAATACCTTGAGCTAACAGCCGAAAAGCTATCAAAAGGTAATCAACAAAAAATTCAATTCATGACGGCAATTCTCCATGATCCCGATTTAATTGTGCTTGACGAACCTTTTAGTGGTCTCGACCCTGTCAATACTGAGCTAATTAAAAATATTATCATTAACTTAGTGCGCAATGGTAAATATATCATTATGTCGGCTCACCAAATGTCCACCATTGAAGAATTTTGTAAAGACATTTTAATTCTAAATCGCGGCAAAACCGTCCTCCAGGGCAACTTACAAGAGATTAAAGCCAGCTATCCTGCTACTCGCGTGCAAATCGACACAACCGAGGACATTACCAAATATATCAAATCAGCCAAACTCAGTATCGAGAATGATAAAAACTTCCAATATACTCTTAAAATTACACAGGAGGAACAAGCTGAGGATCTACTCAAACAGCTCGTTACTCATGACATCACTATTAATAAATTTGAGATCATGAAACCAACTCTCAATGATATCTTTATCGAAAAAGTAGGAGCCTAGACTATGAAAGATATATTTACCGTTGCTAAATTCACCATGCGCGACATGGTTAGCCGCAAGGCTTTTCGTATTTCGACTATTATTATAGTTGTTCTGATTATTCTAGGCTTCAATGCTCCAAATATCATTAACCAAATTACCGGCGGAGACTTAAAGGATACCGTGCTAATTTCTGATCCAGAGAATATCTACGAAGGCATCTTGAGCACCTTGCCAGAAAGCGATCTCAAATACCATTTTGATGTCACCCCGGCCAACTTTGACGAGATAAAAGCCAAAATCACTGCTGGCGATATCACGGCGGCAATCTTGATTGATAAGACAGAGAACGATATTAAGCTCACTTATATCGTCGACAATGCTGCTACGATTACCACTCCGCCCACCGAGCTTGTTGATACCTTGAGTAGTCTCTACACTAATTTACAAATTCAAAAGCTCAAACTTCCTGCCGACGAATTAGCTTCTATTATGCCTCATTTCGAGTTCCAAATCGCCCAAACTGACGATAAAGAAATCGGCGGCAACATCGTAGTAGCTATGCTCATTTCAGTCTTATTATTCTTCGCCATTTACTTCTGCGCGTTTCAAGTTTCCAGTTCTATCACCATCGAAAAAACTTCTAAAATTATCGAGACCTTAGTCACTTCTACCAGTCCACGCACTATTATCTTAGGTAAAACTATCGGCATCGGACTCGTAGGATTAGGGCAAATCCTCCTCTTCGTCATTACAGCGATTATTTCTGCCAATCTTTTCCTCGACCCAGAATTACTAAACCAAATGTTTGATCTATCTAACTTCACACCTTACCTTGCCATCATTACTCTAGTTTACTTTATTCTCGGATACTTCGCCTACGCACTTTTGTATGCCCTCACCGGCTCTACCGTGGCAAAGCCCGAAGATATTCAATCCGCCAATACACCGGTCGTAATTGTGACGATGGTTGGTTTCTACCTCTCGTATTTCACTTTGACGGATCCTACGAGCGAGCTCAACATCTTTGCCTCATTACTGCCAATTTCTTCGCCCTTCTGCATGCCGATTCGAGTCATGATGGGCCTAGCTAGTGGCTGGGACGTAGTCTGGTCTATTGCCATTTTATTAGTCTTCTGTTTCATCGTCGCGAAGATCGCTATCAAAATCTATTCCAGCGCCATTCTCAATTATGGTACTCGCATGACTATTGGTGACATGATTAAAACTTACAAGGAGAAACAATGAACGAACTAGTCATTCACGGCATTTATCGCCATTATAAAGGTGATTATTATATAGTAGAAGACATCGCCACTCATAGCGAGACTGGTGAAGAATTAGTGATTTATCGCGGGCTCTATGATGGTGAAAAATTTGGCCAGCACCACCTCTGCGCTCGCCCCAAAGCAATGTTCCTTAGCGAAATCGAACCAGACAAGATTCCACAGGGAACAAAACCCCAAAAATATCGTTTTGAGCTCCAACATATCAAAAGCAAAGCCGATCATTAATTAGCAACTATGCTTTTCCGTATTCAGTACTTCATATTCTTCACTCGGCAAATCTGTCCAAAAATCTTGCTCACGAGCAACCTTCAAAGCTTCTTTAACGAATTCTCCATTAGTCGGAAAAGCCTTCGCTAGCTCTTCCGTAGCAATATCCGCTGGAGCTAGAATCCGTCCATAAATCCACTCTTCCTGCCGATCCGGATCGGCCTTAGGGGGCAAGATTTTTTCCACTCGAGCCACCATGCGCGCCCAGAACTCGTGCTCTTTAGTTGTCTCATCAATCATTTCTAAATAACCGACATAGGCTACCCGATCAATTTCACAATTAATCTCTTCCAAAACTTCTCGCGCCAAAGCTGCGTACATATCAACATCACCAGGATCAATATGTCCACCCGTAATCCGCGGCTCGCCATTCTTTACTCGCATCAGAATCCGCTCATCTCCCGTCACCAACAAAGCATGTACCCGAGTAAAATCTTCTTCCGGCAGATAATCTGGGTGAAAAATATATTTAATCATGGCTTCTTACTCAATTTCTGCACTCTCACCCACCGCTAAAACTTTCAACTCAGCCCCAACTTCATCGCAAGCCTTCTTCAACCAATTATTGTTAAAATTATTACCTAACTCCGACAGAACCGCATTATGCACCGGGATCACCATCTTCGGTTTTGCCAGCTTGATATACTCCATACCCTCAGAAACCTTACACCACGGCGCAGCACTTGGAACTAAAAGCACTTCAATCTGTCTATCCATCTCAGGCAAATCAAATGAATCACCCGGATTAACCAGCATCTCGTCCACCACTACACCGATATTCTGGCAGGGAACTTCATCAGCTACGATCTCCGCATGATCATGACCAAATATTCGCAAAGTAAAGCTACTGATCTCCAACACCTCATCAGCCGCCAGCAGCTCCGCCTCCGGCAAGTCTTCACCAGCATCACCTACAGCAAATAACTTTGCTGTAGGATTTTGTCTCAAAATCCTTTCAATCTGATCTTTCTGCAAATGATCACCATGCTTATGCGTAATAATAATCGCCACCACTTCTTCCAAATTTGGCAAACTCTTTTCAAACTCCACTGGGTCAAAAACCACCTTGCTCCCGGATTTTTCCAAAACTATTCCCGAATGTTCTAATTTAGTAATTTTCATAATCTCCCTCTTTTACAAATCTAAATTCACGTCTTGTACCAAAATCTTCAACAACTTTTCACCCTCAGCCACAACTTCTCCATCATCGTCACCCAACATTTTTAATACCAACATCAAATCTTCCAAGACTGCTACTTCAGACCATTCATCAGGTTCGTAAGAACTATCATAATAAAATGCATAGCTGTCTTTTTCATAAACCGACGATTTTAAATCAAGCCCCAGCAACACTTCCCATACTTGATCATACTCTTCAGGATTCAGGTCATAACTCATATCCTGCGTACTCGGCTCCATACCCACTACACTGGTATGGTTTGTTACCTTCATCTCCACCTTTTGACCGTCCAACTTTACTTCATAAGTCTTACCCGGAATCCCTCGATCATAAAATTCAACATAAGCTCGCCTGGCCGACTCATCTTCTTCCGTGCTGGACTGGCCTTTATTCTCATCATTGCAGACCTTACATTGCGGACAGAGCTTTTGCAACTTCGCAAACTGCCAAATATTTATCCCCACACTCACAGTCAGGGTAACTGCCAAGATGATTTCTATAATTGTTGAAATGTTTGTTTTCTGAGCTTTTACCATAATATCCTCATTATACCATACCTTTATGTTACACTTATAGTATGGAAAAGGTGTATGCGGCAATCGACTTAAAGTCTTTTTATGCTTCTGTTGAATGTCACGAACGCAGTCTAGACCCCCTCACTACTAACCTTGTCGTGGCCGATCGTTCACGCACCGATAAGACCATCTGTCTAGCCATCTCACCTTCGCTCAAATCTTACGGTCTCGGTGGACGCGCCCGGCTCTTTGAAGTCGTCGCCAAAGTTCGCGATATTAATTATCAACGTCAGCGAAATGCACCTGGACATAAGTTTGTTGCTAAATCTACCGATCATGCCGAACTACTTAAACACCCTGAGTTCGAGCTTGATTTCATCACCGCTACCCCACGTATGCAATTTTATCTAGACTACAGCAATCGCATTTACCAAACTTATCTCCAATTTGTCGCTCCAGAAGATATTTATGCTTATTCAATTGACGAAGTCTTCTGTGACATCACCAGCTATTTACATATGCACCAAGCCACACCTGAAGAATTTGTCACGAAAATCCTTCAAGCCGTCTACCAAACTACTGGTATTACTGCTACTGCTGGTATTGGGTCTAATCTTTTCTTAGCAAAAGTCGCCATGGATATCGTCGCCAAACACACACCAGCAAACTCAGCGGGAGTGCGCATTGCTTCGCTTAATGAAATGAGCTTTCGTGAGCAACTTTGGTCCCACCAGCCTATCACCGACTTTTGGCGAGTTGGACGTGGCTATGCCAAAACCCTCGCCAATCACGGCATGTATACTATGGGTGACGTCGCCCTCTGCTCAACTTATCACGAAGACCTATTATATAAACTCTTCGGAGTGAACGCAGAATTACTGATTGATCACAGTTGGGGCTATGAATGTGTCGGTATCTCCGATGCTAAAAACTATCGTCCCGAAACCAAAAGTCTCAGCTCTGGACAAGTCCTCAATCGTCCTTATAATTTTGTGGAAGCAGAAACCATCATCAAAGAAATGGCCGAACAGCTATCTATGGAACTAACTCAAAAAAATTTCTTCACCGATCAATTAGTCCTCCATATTAATTATGATCGCAGTAATTTTAATGACACTCAAGCTATGAGCTCATACCAAGGCGAGCTAAAACGGGATCATTATGGTCGCCTAGTTCCTAAACCTGCCCACGGCACTATCAGGCTACCAGTCAAGTCTCAAACCTGTGATGCAATTATTGCGGCCTTCGTGAAACTTTACCAGCAAATCGTCCAACCCAATTTTACTATCCGCAGAATCACCCTCTGCGCTCAAAATCTCACTAATCCTCATACCTGCGCCTCCGCCAAACATTACACCCAAATTGATCTCTTCACTAATCCCGATGAGCTCATACAACAAGAAATGGCGGAAGCCGAAGCTAACCAGCGCGCATCACGCATGCAGGCTGCTATTCTGAAAATCCGCCAAAAGTATGGTAAAAATGCCATTTTGCGCGGCTTAAATTTTGACCCCGGAGCTACTATGGTCAATCGTAATCACCAAATTGGCGGACATCGGGCTTAGTATGGATAATCATAAATACGATCAAATTATCAATCTCCCCCGACACGTTTCGTCTAAGCACCCTCCTATGCCCCTTAGTAAACGCGCGGCGCAATTTTCCCCCTATGCTGCCTTAGTGGGGCATCACGAACAAATCCGACAGAGCGAGAATTTATCCAACCAGTCTCAAGCACGGCTGCGCCAAAGCCAAATTATTCCCGAAAATGACCAATAGTCAGATTTTTATTATATAATGTAGATAATCAACTTTAATATTATATAAGGAGTTAACGTGGCAGAACCACAAAATAAGTCCAAAACATCAACATCTAAGTCAACTTCGACTAAGTCTGAGAAGACATCAAAAGCCGCAGGCAATAAAAGCAACAAGAAACTTTGGGGGATCATCGCCGGCATCATCGGCGGTCTAGTAGTTCTAGGACTAATCATCTTCGCCATCTGCAAAATGGGTGGTGGCAGTGAGCAATGGAGCGACACTAGCGACTTCAAGTTCCGAGTTAAGGTTGCTGCCGGGCTCGATAAAGTCAGCCGCGAAGATGCCGAGAAATATTTCGACCTTGACCAAGATGAACCTTTCGTAGCCTACCTAGACAAAGATCAGAATGTCGGTGTCGCCCTGACTCAGACCGATACCGAAATCGAGAATGACGATATGCAACAATATCTCGATCTCATGAAAACCGCTCTTGGCAGCAGCCTCATTTCTAGCGAACTCTACGAAGTTGATGGGCACAAAGTCGCCAGCATCAAGATGGAAGTCAAATCTGGCTCATCAAAAGATTACAGCCATATGATTTTCTTCCCAGATGACAATAAAAAACTCTCCATGGTCAATTTCGTCTGTATGGAAGACAAGCGCGACGAGTGGGAAAGCAAGGGAGACAAAATTATCAAATCTCTTGAATTTGTTAAATAATAGATTAGCGAACATAACTCGTAAAAGTGAACCTCTGATGGGGGTTCACTTTTTGCAGCCCCTAAAAAATCAGAATCAAATCAGAACTGCCATACTCGTCCGTAGCGGAGCTGCTAACTTAGAACATAGTTTTTTAAGGAAAATCGGTAATTCGGGATATTTTTGGTCAAATACGATTTCTACGTATAATTCTGCTACATTCGCTAAATCATATCATATCTACTTTGATTCAGGATTGCAACCAAATGGGTATGGCTATCGCTTTCTTGCTTTCCCCGTCCGCTGTTTGGTATACAAGTTACTTCGTCCGTAGCGGAAGAACTGGTGTAGGTTTTGGGACAGTAAGAAATTTTGGTCGAGATAACTATAACTGGTCTAAATCTGCATCTATTTATAAAAATGGCACCTGGAGTACTCAATCTTATCATTTAGGATTTGATGAATCCGGCACATACCCATCAGCTGGTCCGAATGCCCGTTGGTACGGTTTCCCCGTCCGCTGTTTGGTATACTAGTTGTGGTGTTGGGAAACAGCAAACAAAAAAATCCCCCACTCATAGGGGTTCCTTCTTGTATCAAACGTGTAAAACTTTATATGGTGGGCGAGGAGGGACTTGAACCCTCACTCCCTTGCGAGAACAAGATTTTGAGTCTAGCGCGTCTACCAGTTCCGCCACTCGCCCATGTCTTCATTATAACACACTTTTTGTGTTATAATAGATACAATATGGATTTCGATAAAGGTGGGCAAACATCTTCAGATCAACAGCGGCATACTGCCGCCGAAATTGCACGCAACAAAGTTCTAGCGGCCTATTCTTCCACTGTAAAAAACCTTAAAAATCTTCCTCCTAGCGCTAAAAAAATCATTCTTAGGGATTCTTCTACCCAACCGCCACACCAATCAACTTATCAATCCACCCAACCCAACTGGATGCAACAACCTAACCAAAATACTTACCAAGGGCGCTCCGCCATTTATGGTCCTACCGGGACTAGGGAACCTTATGCCGCCCAGCCTTCAACCCCAGTCCACGAAATGTCTACTCCTACCGCTTCACAAGATCATACACCCCTGTCCGCTAATACACCAGCCACCCTCAAAGATACCGAAATTAACCAACCCGCCATTAATGCTGAATGGAAAAAATATCATTCAGCTTGGCAAGATTATTACAAAAATTATTACAGCGAATACTATGCCAAGGCCGCTCAGAGCTATCTCGCCACCGAAAAAATGAAAACCGAGCGCATCGCGACCGGCGAAGTCGAACGTACTCACAAATTCAAGCGCCTAATCCCTATCGGTATCGTGGGATCCTTAATCTTATTAATCCTATTTTTGCAATACAATCGCCTAATCTTTACCCCCATCATGGCTTATATCTCGCCTGGTGGTAACCCTAGTACCAATATAGAGGCCATCGACCCCACAGTCACCGGAGAAATCTCGCCTGATCCGCGACTTATTATCCCGAAACTCAACGTTGACACTCCAATCGTCTTTGGCATTAGTACCGACGAAGTCGATGCTGCCATGAACCAAGGGGTTGCTCAGTTTTCCATTCCTGGTGCCAATGCTCTACCTGGCCAAATCGGCAACCTAGCCATATCAGGTCACTCCTCAGGAGATATCTATAATGGTAACCAATATAAATTCATCTTTTCTGGGCTTGAGCGCTTAGCCGTAGGCGACTTAATCTACGTCAATTACAATTCCGTGCGTTACACTTACCAAATGACTCGTAGCGAAGTGGTTGAACCTACTAATGTTTCTGCCCTGATTTACGAGACTGATAAGCCTATGCTCACTCTAATTACTTGTACTCCGCTCGGTACTTCCAAATACCGCCTCCTAATCACCGCCGAACAAATCAGCCCAAATTACGATGGTAATGAGACTACCACACCAGAGCCATCTCTACCTGACAGCTCAAATAGTACTACTTCAATGCCCGCGAACGAGCCCTCATTCTTTGAGGGTATCTGGAACTGGCTAACCGGCAAATAAGCAATCCTTAGTCACGTATGCGCTCACGCATTAATGTTAAACCATTATGTGCTTTGACTACGTAATACATGAAACGATTATTACTAGAAACTAATGCTGGATAATCAGCCACTTCAGTCCTAATATAAGTCGTCACAGTTTTTGTTTCCACATTATCCGACTTCTTTAATCTAGTCGAATCCCAGTCATCACTTACACTATCGTCTTCTATATCGAACTCTTTTTGTTCCACCAAAGTACGCAAATTCGTATGATCAAAATCCCACACCTCTAGCCGCCCGTCTGCCGTACTTGCCAACATACTATCATCAAACCAATCCAGCCTCTTAGCATTAGTTTCGTATTCAAAAACTTCACCCATCTCTAAATCAACTACCGCCAGACTTTGTTCACGACTCGCCACCAAATAATCCGCATCCGGGCTCAAAACTAAATTTTCCGGAACCATCTTTAGCTTGAACTTCGCAAGCAAAGTCTTAAATCCAGTAAAATCCGTCTCTTTCACATTCTCTTTATAAGCCGGCACCGGCCCGTAATGAATCGTCATCTCGTCATTTATGATATAAGTCATATACTCATCGTCATAATATTTAGAAACCGCCACCAGCACCTTATCTTCGGCCTTAGCCTCCGCGATGATCGTGCCGCCTTGGTCCCCATCACGATAAACCCCAACTTGTTGTTTTTTAACATCATTTTTCTCGGCAAGCGCCACATACATGACCTTATTATTGTAGCTCGAGAAACTCTGAATATTACTGAGTAACACTCGCGAAATCGTGCGATCATTGGTATTAATTTTTCTCAACTGGTGATTTTCCAGTACAAAAAGCTGCGCTGACGAATCATCAATCATCTCAATATGATCAATCCTCAAGCCAAAAGTCCTAGTTAAATTCAGACTCTGTTTCACGTCCTTCAGGTTAATCATAATCCACTCTGAACCAGCTTCTGTCTTCACTTTTACCAGAATCGCATCACCATTCTTACTCCAGACCACCTCTTCTACTTCACCTGCGAAGTCCCCCTCCTTCATACCAGGCAAAATCTCTTTCAAATCTAGCACGGTCTCACGTACGTCGTCATTACGGATATTAATCAAATGCCACACTGCACTTTTCGGGCGAGCATATAATATATTATTATAGTCGGTTGACGATGAATAAAAGGCCAGATCGTTACCTAGAGACATAACCGCCTCCGTCGTGCGATCCTTCAAAAACAACCTTGGATAATATAAACGAATCAACATACCAGAGTACATCTTTACAGTCTTAGACCAAGAATCATAGCCATCACGGGATATTTTTAATTGATGCTCGCCTGCCGGCATCGAACGGCTCAAATTCGTCCGTGCAAATAACGTCGCACCGTCTAGCTCTACACTGGCCCCCGTCGGCATAGAATGAATTTGAATCAAGCCCGACTGCTCAATCTTACCATCGCGCCCTACGAAAAATCCCATCGCTACCAGAGTCGCCACCACCACAATCGCAATAATTGACAGTACCATACCAATCTCCGCTATCAAAGCTTTAATAGCTTGTCGCCGCTTACGTCTGACTCGTTCTTCAAAATCCATATAATATATTATAACATATCCATTCGTAAATTTCGCTCTTGCTTTTTTATACTACTTACAGTTATAATAGTTATAAGCAAAAACATGATGAGGAGTTATTAATGAGCAAGATACAGATCGAGTCTAGTAGTTGTTCAAGCACAGCTACTCATCGTATTACTCAACCTTCGTCGACCCTAAATCGACGTTACGTACATCGTCCTATGAATATCGCAATCGAGGAAGCCGCCCGCAGTGCTCGCCAAGCTAGCCATGAGACGGCTGAGCCAGCCGCACCCTCGCGCTTAGTTAATCTAGGGGTGCGCGCCGCTGATCTCGAAGCCGCCAAGAAGCGCGAACAGGCCGAAGCTGCCCGTGTAGCCGCAGCCAAAGCCGCCGAAGAAGCCAAGAAACAAGCCGAGCAGGAAACCGCCTCCAGCTTGGCCGCTAACCCAGTTACCTTAATCCCTAGTGTGGTAGAGTTTGGCCGACCAGTCAATGATACTCCGACTGAAGCATCTATGGTCATGGCGCCAACTAATAACCTAGTTCCAAATAGTGTAGCACCGGTTAGCAGTGTCGCAGCAGTGGTACCCAGTGTCACAGCTAATCCGCAAGTTCCAGTTGCTCCAGTCACTCAAAACATTCCAACCAGTGTAACACCGACTCTGGAGATAGATACTACTGCCCTAGCCATGAATATTGCGGCCGATTATGCTACCGCCAGCCTTAGCGCCTCGATCAAAGAATATGGTGATGGCTATCAAAGCTATGCCGTAGCTGATCCTCAAGTCTCCGCTCCGACTTCTCCAGTCGCCAATGATTCTGTTGATGCCATTGCTCAAGCCGCTTCCGAAGCCATAGCTTCTATTCGCACCGCTACTGCCCCCGATCAAGTATCGGAGCAAATTGCCTCGCTCCAAGCCTTCGCAGACAATATTAAAAATCATCATGACACCCCAGAGATGCGCGAGCTTGGCGACACCATCAACAAATTCATCGGCATCGCCAAAAAATCCACTAAACTTCAAGAAGAAAAGCAGACCAAGACTCCTAAAGTCACCCTATCGCCCAAAGCCAACCGTGCCGCTGCGAAAGTCACTAAATCTTCCGCCAAGGTTATGGCCGCCAGTAACCGCGCCAAAGCTTCTGGTGCCAAAATCACTAATGCTAAGCTACCAGCTCGCACCACGGCTCACCACGGCGATATTTCTCGATTACCCGCACGCAAGCTCTCAGCCGCCCAGGTTCGTGCTAATGCCATGGAACAAGCCTTGCATAATGTTGCCACGATGGACGATCCTAAAGCTCGAGCTAAGCGCTCACGTTCTGCCATGCGACCCCGCAAAAAAGCTGGCTTCAAGCGCTTTGCCATCGCCTTCACCTGCGCTGCGGCTTGCGTCGGTGGGTTAATTGCCTTCGTTGGTACTAACATGCCTGATATTTCCGTCCGAGTTGCTGCCATGCAGACCGGCATTCAGGCCGCTTATCCTTCGTACGTTCCGCGTGATTATGCTCTAGGCGATATTTTCTCCGAAGATGGCAAAATCACCATGATTTTTGAAGGCCCCGCCGGAGCTTCCTTTACCTTAGTTGAAGAGAAATCCTCTTGGGACAGTTCAGCTCTGCTCCGCAATTACGTCGAGCCAAAGTGGGGAGAAGAATACGTCACCACTCATGAACAGGGAATCACAATTTATATTGCTAATGTCAATTCTGATGCCGCCTGGGTCAACGGTGGAGTATTATACAAAATTAACTCTTCCGGCACCGCTCTGACCAAAAAACAAGTCCGCAGCATCGTCACCTCTCTCTAGCTCAAAATATGTTATAATGGGTCTATGATTAAGACACGTTTTGCTCCTAGCCCAACTGGATATATACATATCGGTAATGTCCGGAGTGCTATTTACCCTTATTTGTTAGCTCGCCAACAAGGCGGTAAATTCATTCTCCGTATTGAAGATACTGATCGCGCCCGTTATGTCGAAGGAGCCACCGAGTTAATCGAAGATACCTTGAAATGGCTCGGTCTCGAGTGGGATGAGGGACCAATCGTCGGTGGGCCTGATCAGCCATATTTCCAGTCTGAGCGCAAGGCTATTTACCAAGCCTGGGCCCAAAAGTTAATTGACATGGGTCGAGCTTATGCTGACGATACTAGCCCAGAAACTATTGACAAATATCGTAATCTGTGCTATAATGAGAAGAGACCCTATCTATATCGTGATTTTCGGCCTGAAAATCCCCCAAAGTGGCATGAAGGAATCCCTCTGAGATTCAAATCTGACCCCAAAGTGCGTAAATGGCACGATGAAGTCATGGGTGATATGGAGGCTGGGCCAGAAGTTCAAGATGATATTATTTTGCTCAAAGCCGACGGTTTACCTACCTATAACTTCGCACACATCGTTGATGATGCCGAAATGGGAGTAACCCACGTCATGCGCGGTGTCGAATACCTTTCCAGCACCCCAAATTATCTTGCGCTTTACGAAGCTTTTGGCCTAGAAGTGCCCAAATTAGTCTCTCTACCCCATATTCTCGCCCCCACCGGTGGCAAAAAGCTTGGCAAACGCGATGGTGCTAAGTCCGTTACTGAGTACCGTGACGATGGTATCTTGCCCGAAGCCTTACTTAATTATCTCGCCTGCCTTGGCTGGAACGATGGTAGCGAGCAGGAGATTTATACTAAAGCCGAACTGATTGATAAATTCTCCCTAAACAAAATCCAAACCTCGGGTGCCAGATTTGATCCAGTCAAAATCCTCTGGCAAAACGGTCAATGGATCCGCAAAATTGCCGACGAGCAGGGAATTGATGTCTTGTACGAACGCACGACGGGCTTTTGGCCAGAAAGTGCCCAAGCTTACGACGATGATTATCGCAAAAAAGTCCTAAGCATTATTTACGATCGTCTCAAGACTCTCAGCGACCTGCGGGATATGGCTAGTTATTTCTTCGCTGATCCTGAGATTGACCCCGAGTTCATCGTCCAAAATAAATTCTTGAAAAAGATTTCCGAAGAAGAACTCAGCGAGCTACTACAAATCACAGCACAAAAACTTGAGAAGACCGAATGGAGTGCCGATAGTTTACAGCAAGCCCTGAATGAGCTATTAGAAGAAACTCATAAAAAACCTGCGGAATTATTCTCACTTATTCGTATCAGCTTATCTTATGCGCCATTTAGCCCGGCATTACATCTCACAATGTCGGTACTTGGTAAAAATACCACCTTGGCCCGCATCCATGACACCGTTACAGCACTAGAAAACCATTAAAGCTTATGCTAAAATAGAAATATCTTTAAAACAGGAGTTTATTTTATGGCGGCTGATACCCCCAAAACTACCAAAAAAACTAAAAAGACCACGTCAAAAACCACTTCAGCCACCCCGGCTCAGACTAATGATACCCCAACTGTCGCTTCTAGTGATGAAGAAGTGATTATTTCCGAAGAAGTCATCGCTGAAGCCATGGAGACACCAACAGAGGAGACCAAGCACGACACTATGCAAGCCAAAAAGCCCCGCAATACTTTTCAAAAAATCTTACTCGGAATTATTATCGTAGTAGCGCTCTGTCTCGGTATCGCTGCCGGTATCTTAGTTTTTCTGGCCTATCGTAATGTCGATAATAATCACAAAGTCGATCGGATTGAGTCTCCCGAACCAATTTACAGCATCTTGACCGGAGAAGAAATCGATAATGCCGACCTGAACACTAAGCCAACTTTCTGCGTGCAGATCCCCAACGGTGGCGATGGCGCTCGCCCTCAAGCTGGCTTAAACCAAGCCGCAGTGGTCTTTGAGGCTATTGCCGAAAGTGGTATTACTCGTTTCGCTGCCGTCTTCCAGAATCCTACGGTTAGCGCGATTGGTCCAATCCGATCGCTCAGACCTTATTATCTCAGCTGGGACTTACCTTTTGACTGTACGATCGTACATGCTGGCGGCTCAAAGGAAGCCTTGAACAATCTTGCCGCTAGCGGTTCGCATGATTTAGACGAAAACCTCACCTACATGTGGCGCGAATATAATACTAATCGTGGCTGGAATAACCTCTTCACTTCTAGCGCCGACCTCGAACAATATAGTATCAATAGCGGCAAACAAAATTCTCAGATTAAAGCTTTTGCCAGGTTAACTCCCGACGAAACCGCCGAAGCCGCTAGTAATCAGCATTGCAATGCTACGGAAACTGAGAATGCTGAAGATGATCAAGCTAATTGCAATCAAGAGTCAGTCGAACAAATCGAGATCGATTTTGGTATGACCGCCACTTACAACACAGTCTATAATTATGATAGCGAGAGTAATACCTATTATCGTAGTTATGCCACCGGCGAAAACCACGTCACTTATGACTGCCCAGCCGGAATTGAAGAGCCGAGCACTATCACCGCCTGTGGGCAACCCGTCCAAGTCGCCCCTAGTGTGGTCATTGCTATGCGAGTTTATGAACAACGCATGACTGATGGTTATCACGAAGATATTACCACTCGTGGCACCGGCGACGCAACCATTTTCCAAAACGGCACTGCCATTGAAGGTACCTGGTTCAAAGCCTCCGATCGTGAACAAATCATTTTCCGCGATCAAGACGGACAAGAAATCAAGTTAGCTCCAGGCCAAGTTTGGATTGCGGCCGTACCTCAGTACGGTGACGTCAGATATTAGAATCTATGGTAAAATAATGATGATAGAATTCGTTCTATTGGGATCCAAAAGAGCTATTTGAGTAAAAGGCTCCAGCTCCCGGCGGCTCTCTTTCAAAAGATCGTGAAGTTATCCTCACAATTGCTCCTAAGAGAACTAACGAGGCACGTAACGAGCTAAAATCCTGGTTTTGGCTCTCGAAATTAACTTCTTTACCTAGCGGCTAGTTATTGAAGATAATTTGTCTTACTTCATTTCCAGTACCTTCGTCCGTAGCGGGAACATCAACCTTAATTATGGTTCTGCTCGGAACTTAGGTATCAATGGCAACGGTTGGTCTGGGGTTGCAGCTGGTTATGCTGGTCCTACCTCTGGTTCTACTAAAGCTTACAACCTCAACTTTAATGCCTCAGGTGTCAACCCGTCCAATGGCCCGTGGGAGCGCTGGAACGGTCGCCCCGTCCGCCCACTGTTATGTCGCGGTTCGGTGCCGATCTTTATTACATCTATTCTCTGCCTAAGGGCAGGAAACCAAAAATAACACAAGGATTAAAATCTTCGCGCATGAAAAAATTCAAAAAAGTCCTAGAAATCTTGAAATGCAACATTGGCCCATTACTAGGCTTTGAATTATTTTTCAAGCTCTCCACGACCATGATTTTCATGCCTTTATTCTTGCGGGGTTTTAACCTAATCATGCAAGTCACCGGCTATCGTTATCTCTCATACGAAAACGTCTTCTCGTTCCTATTCAATCCTCTCACTCTGATTATGTTACTTATTTTAGTAATCCTCATGGCCATCTATACCATGTTTGATGTTGCTACGATTATCGTTATTCTAGACAGTTCTTACCAAAACAAAAAGATCAAAATCCTCGATGCCATCAAAATCTCTCTGCTAAAGTGCCGCAATTTATTTCATATCCAGAATATTTTAATTATCTTTTTAGTGCTATTATTAATTCCATTTCTCAATTTCGGACTTTCCTCAAGTTTAATCTCCACCATTAGAGTCCCTGAGTTCATTCTCGATTTTATCATCCAGAATCATGTACTCTTCGCCGTTCTAATTCTGACTTTAATTCTTTTGACCATAGTTTTACTGCGCTGGATCTATGCCCTACATTACTTTGTTTTAGAAGGTATCAGCTTCAAGACCGCCATTCAAAAAAGTCAGCATCTTAGCAAACACCATCATCTCCAAGATCTTTTATCTTTGGCGATCGTGCAAATTGCCACGGGTTTACTATACTTCGTTTTTATTTTGCTAGGCATCTTCGTTATTATTTCACTAGACAAAATCTTCCAAAACATTATCTTAATCAAGAGTATCATAGCCGCAATTATCTGGACATTTATCACTGGGTCTTTGCTTGTAGTTAGCTTTCTTTCAGTACCAATTAGTTATGCTACTATCAGTGTATTATATTATTTACACAAAATAGAAACACACGAAGAAATCCCACATCTTCAAATCAAAACTTACCGTCACAATGCCAAGGCTAATTTAATCCTTAAGAGATGCGTAATCGGCTTTAATATCATCGCAATTATCTTTGGGTCATTTTTTACTTATAATCTTTACAAAGGGAATTACCATCTCAATGTTGAGTATGCCAAAACTATCGCTGTCACTGCCCACCGCGGCGCATCCAGTGCCTATCCGGAAAACACTTTGGCAGCTTTTGTAGCAGCTAAAGAACTGGGGGCAGACTGGATCGAGCTCGACGTCCAGCAAACCAAAGATGGTCAAATTATCGTCACCCATGATGCTAACCTAAAGCGAATCACAGGAGTTAATCAATTTACTTGGGAGCTTACCTATGATGAAATTAAAAATTTAGATGCCGGAAGTTTCCTAGACAAGAAATTTCAAAACGAGAGAATTCCTTTGCTAAGAGATGTGATTATCTGGGCCAAAAATAATAATATGAAGCTCAATATCGAACTCAAGTCTACTGGGGGCGAAGGAAATTTCGAAGAGAAGGTCGCACAGATCATTCAAGAACTAAACTACCAAAAAGACTGCGTCATCAGTTCGCTCACATATAGCACTTTAGAAAATGTCAAGCGGATCGCTCCCGATATTACTACGGTTTATGTCATGAGTCTAGCCTACGGGGACATCTTATCATTAGAAGCCGCAGACCAATTTAGTATTGAGGCTACCAGTGTGACCAACTCCTTAGTGAACAAAATCCACCAAGCTGGCAAACAAATTTATGCTTGGACGATTAATAGTACCGAAAACATACAAAAAATGATCGATCTCAATGTCGACAACATCATCACGGATAAAATTACTCTAGCCAAAAACATAATCTATTCCAACAAAACCAACAGCACTATCAATGAATATAGTAAATTTATCCATGGCTTGCTAAATTAACCATACTAAGCCAAATACTTCGTCCGTAGCGGAGACGTCTACTTGTATTACGGTTCTTTGAGGCGCTTCGGCCTCAATGGTTATGGTTGGTCTCGTTCGGGTGTTACTTACTCGTCACCTACCTCCGCTAATGCTTACTGCCTCAGCTTCGATGCCGGTACTGTCTACCCGTCCGGCGGCCCGGACAATCGTTGGTACGGTTTCCCCGTCCGCTGTTTGGTATACTAGTTG
>CAZTQW010000007.1:0-53417 GCA_964616255.1 uncultured Candidatus Saccharibacteria bacterium | reverse complement strand
GAAAGTGGCAACTTCCACCCCTTAGGACATATACTATACTCTACGTTGGTATTTTGTACCCCTACCCATTCACCAGCATCATTCTTCTCTACACCACCATAACCAGCAAAGAAGTTATCTGTACGTTAGCCAAGCATAAGCGGAATAAAAAGACGCAACACCTCATAACAGATAGGAGAACTGCGATTATTCATATTTTATCACAGGAACTAGCTTTTGTGCTACAATAAAAATAATATGAGTGGTAAGGTAATGATTGTGGGGACAGGGAACGTTGGTGCGAGTATTGCATTTGCCATGCTCAATCAACGTACCCCAGTTAAAGAATTAATTTTAACCGATATTGATGCAGAAGATGCCGCAGGCGAAGCCATGGATTTGTGCGATGCGCTAGCTGTGGCGCCCACTTGGCTAAAAATCCATGCAAGCGGTTACCACGAAGCGGCAGACTGCGACCTTTGCATTCTCACCGCCGGAGCCAATCAAAAACCCGGCGAGACTCGCACCGAGCTCGTACAAAAAAATACCAAGATCACCAAGGATATTGTCCGGGAAGTAATGGCGGCCGGATTCGATGGCATCTTCATCGTCGTAGCCAACCCGGTAGATACCCTAAGCTATCTTACCTGGCAGGCTTCCGGTTTGCCTCCGGAACGAGTTATCGGTAGCGGCACCGTCTTAGACACCGCCAGACTAAAATTCCAACTAGCCGAAAAACTAGGAATCCATCCCAAATCAATCCATGCCTACCAGATTGGCGAACATGGCGATAGTGAATTCACCCTCTGGTCGAGCGGGGAAGTAGGCGGAGAGAAACTATCTAGCCTCTTGTCTGAATCTGCCCGTGACCAAATCGAACAGACCGTGCGTAACGAGGCATACAAAATCATCGAGAAAAAAGGTGCCACTCATTATGGTATTGGCGCCTGCGTCGTGCAAATCGTAAGCTGCATCTTGAATGACGAACGCAGAGTTCTGCCGGTTTCCTCACTGGACGATTGCGCTAATGTTTACTATGGATTTCCGGCCATTGTAGGCCGGAAAGGCCTAGTGCGTCGCACCGAACCACGTTTAACCGAACAGGAAGGCATTAAGCTGCAACAGTCTATCAATGCCTTAAAGTCCACCCTAGCCGTTATAAAAGAGGTGAAACATGCTTAAAAAACTCAAAAGTTTAGCTAAAAGGCGAAGTTTTAGCACCATGTCTTTCTATTGTATCACACTTATCGTTATTTGTCAATGCTTTCTCGCTGTTTCGCCAGCTTCAGCTTATACTTATACCAGCAAATACACTAGTAAATTCGTTGACAACCTTTATATCGAAGATTACACTGCTGATTATTACCTCAGCAAAGCTAGCGACGGTAGCAGTCGCTTACGCGTAGTAGAGGTCTTTAACGTCGAATTTGAAGAGCCCTATACTAGCCACGGCCTCACCCGAGTTATCCCTTTTACCAACCAAGCTGGTGAGAATCTAACCATGGTCAGTGATTCTCACCTTGATCTCAAACTTTGGCGCAACGGCAAAGAAGAAAAACCTTACAAAATTGAATCTGGCGATGGCTATTTTACAGTCTATATTGGGAGCGAGAATGCTTATGTTAGCGGCGAGCAAGAATATAAGCTAGAATACGAGTTTCAAAACGTCATTACTACGCATGATGAAGATGGTCGTTCGTGGCAAGAACTATATTGGGATACTAATGGTAACGACTGGAAACAAAAATTCGGCCAAGTGACCGCCCGAGTACATTTTGACGATGCTAGCATTGCTAATGCTTATCAAGATCAAAGTTGGTGCTATGTTGGATCATACGGAGAAAACGGTCAAGATCGCTGCCAGATTAGCAAGATTAGTGATGGCATTGAATTTCAGACCACAGACCTGATAAGAGGCGAAAATCTCACCTACGTATTAGAGTTTAAAGTTGACACTTTCAAAGTTCCCGAGAAGACCAAAAGCTATCTCTACATCATGATCGCGAGCGCCGCTTCTGGCATTGTGCTAGTATTAGTAATTTGTGTACTAAGAGCCCGGCAAAAGGTAGCCGAAAAACGCAAATTCTATGAAGGCTACTTTGTCAAGCCAGAATATGCACCACCTCACAATTATACTGTTGGCGAAATGTATGTCAATTATATTGGCAAAGGCAAAAATGGTTCGAATAAAGTCGCCACTCTCATGGAGCTAGCCGTCCAGCACAAAATTGAGCTAGTCAAACTCGAAAAAGATAGCAAGCTAGGCCGTAAAAAGACCTTATGGCAAATCAATATTAAATCAGTCGATTTTTCGCCTGAAGAAGAAATCGTCCTTAAAATTCTTAACGGCAGCAAAAAGAACCTTAGTATTGGTCAAGAAATCGTTATTAAAAAACATACGGCTACTAACGAGTTAATTAACCTCGGCGCTAGCTATAATACTAAGGTTGAAGATAGTCTTTATAAAGCTAGACTACTAGAAAGCCAGCAAAATCGCAAGACCGGCAAGCTCACAAGCGCCAAGAATCCATGTGATTTTATCTTTACACTAACTATTCTTTTAGGCATCGCTGGTGTCTTTGCCTTCATAATTCTTATACCTGACGAGAAAAAACCATATCTAGACATCGTAGGCGGGATCGGACTCTACATTGCTACAATCTTCTTCTATATCGGTAGTCTTATAGCTATTATCTTCTGGTGTAATCAAATCTCCAAGATCGCCAGCCACACTCAGAAGGGATTAGAATACTCTCGCATCATCGAAGGCTTACGGCTCTATATCGAGATGGCCGAAAAAGACCGCATCGAGTTCCTGCAAAGTGTAGATGGAGCAGATACTTCACATCAAGGTATTGTGAAAGTTTACGAAAAGTTATTGCCGTATGCAGTCATGTTTAAGCTCGAAGAATCTTGGATCAAAGAAATGGCAAAATATTATGAATACAGTGACGTAGCCACTCCCGCTTGGTATATCGGAGTCGGAGCCTTCTCTGCGAGTGACTTTAGCTCAGCATTGAGCAGTGCTAGTAGCTATATCGCCAGCACAGCAGCACATTCTACTACCAGCAGTTCTAGCTCTGGCTCGTCCGGTGGTGGAGGGGGTGGCTTCTCTGGCGGAGGCGGCGGTGGAGGTGGGGGAGGCAGCTGGTAATTCTCCCGTCGAACTGCCCACAGTTAGTCGTTGCTGTGTTATACTATAAATATGTTAGACATCAATTTCATTCGGAAGAACCAACAACTAGTAGAAAAATCAACTCGCGAAAAAGGCTATAATGTCAATATCGTCGAACTGCTCAAATTAGATGACGAACGTAAGTCTCTCCAACAAGAAGTTGATGAATTACGGCGCTCGCGTAACGAAATCGCCGCACAGATGAAGGGCGGCAAGCCCAGCGCAGATCTAATAGCTCAGGGCAAAGAAGTCAAAGCTAAACTAGCAGAAGTCGAGCCCAGCCTAGGCATCTTAGAGCAGCAAATCACCGACCTAATCAAACTAGTGCCAAATATTATCTTTGACGATGTTCCCCTCGGGGGAGAAGAATGCAGCAAAGAAGTCGCCGTCTGGGGCGAGAAAAAAGCTTCCGGAGTAGATCATCTCGACTATGCAATCAGTCGCGGTTGGGTGGACTTTGAACGTGGAGCTAAAGTTGCGGGAGCGAAATTCTATTACCTCAAAGATGAGTTAGCCTTACTTGAAAATGCTTTATTACAATACGGCCTCAGCAAAGTCTTGGAACATGGTTTTCATTTTATGACTGTTCCAGATATGGTCTCCAGCAAGGTCTTAGAAGGTTGTGGCTTTAACCCGCGTAGCAGCGAACAAAGTGATGAATATTACATCGAAGGCGAAGATCTCGCCATGATCGCCACCGCTGAGATGCCTATTACCGGCTACCACATGGACGAAATTATCGACGAAAAAGATCTACCTCTCTGCTATGCAGGATACAGTGCCTGTTTCCGCAAAGAAGCTGGAACTTATGGTAAGCACACTCGCGGGCTCTTTAGAGTTCACCAATTTAACAAACTAGAAATGTATGTCTTCTGTCTACCCGAAGATTCCAAGACTATGCACGAAAAAATCCGCCAAATCGAAGAAGAAATTTGGCAAGAACTTGGTATTCCTTATCACGTCATTAACGTCGCCGCCGGTGATTTAGGTGCCCCTGCTGCCAAAAAATACGACATTGAATACTGGTCAGCCGCCGATCAAAAATACCGCGAAATCACTAGTTGTTCTAACTGTACCGACTTCCAAGCTCGCAGTCTCAACATTCGCGTTCGACGTAAAGATGGCAGTGTTGAAGTGTTGCACACTCTCAATGGCACAGCCATTCCGCTTGCACGCACCCTCGTGCTAATGATCGAAAATTTTGCTACCGAAGGCGGTAAGTTACAAGTTCCGCCAGTCTTGCAAAAATATCTAGGCGGAGCGACCGAACTCTAATCTAGCATTTCTGGAGATATGGTGCATAAGCAAGAATATGAAAAAATGGTCAAGCTGCCGTCCAAAAATAATTCCGGCACGAACGACAGCAAAAAAGACCAACCCCGTAAGAAGAAACGTCTGAAATTTCGCTCAGTCGTATCGCTTGCTAATGTTAAATTACCGGTCAGATTTGCTGCTATCGTTCTTGCTAGCTCGACTTTAGTCTCAGCCCTACTCGGCATCTTTCGCGACCGCCTACTTAATTCCTACTACCTTGATACTTACCCGACCGGCATTGATGCCTACACCGCCGCATTCACCATTCCAGATTTTCTTTTCTCGATTTTGACCTCGGGGGCTTTAGCAGTCTCGTTTATCCCCGTGTTCAATCAAAGGCTAGCTGGGGGTAATAAGAAATCCGCCTGGGAACTAAGCTCGAGTCTATTAAATTTAATGGCTCTCATTACTTTAGCCGCCTCGATCTTAATTATCATCTTTGCCGAACCCCTAGTACGTTATGTCGTTGGTCCCGGTCTTGACGAATCGGGTATGATTTTGGCAATCAATATGATGCGGGTGATCGCGATTAATCCCTTCTTGTTTGCTATTTCTACGATTTTATCCAGTATCCAACAAGCTCTCGGACGTTTCATATTTTATGCTTTAGCACCAGCTTTGTATAATGTCGGGATTCTCGTAGGTATTTTGTGGTTCACTGGTGGTATTAATATTTTTGGCTGGCAAATCTTTGAGGGCGGCATTATGGGTGTGGCTCTAGGTGTGGTCTTTGGCGCAGTTTTGCAAGTTCTAGTGAGCTTAGTCGGATTATTCGGCTTAGGATTTGATTACGAATTCAAAATCAACTGGCGCAACCAAGGATTTCGCTCTGTCCTTAAATTATTGCCCGCCCGATCATTGGATCAAGGCATCGATTATGTTAATACTATCGTCAATACTAACTTGTCATCACGCATGGGTGCTGGCGCCCTGCGTTCTTATCAACAAGCTTTCAGCTTATCACAAATGCCGGTCAACCTCATCGGAGTGGCAATTTCTACAGCTTTCTTTCCCCAGCTCACCCAAGAAATCGGCGAAGGGAACGAAAAGAAGTTCCAGCAGACCTTTCGTACTGCCCTAGGCACGATTATTTGGATTGCGCTTCCGGTCAGTATCGTCGCTTTCTTCGCTCGTGGCTACGTTGTTAGCTTCATCAAAAACGGTGGTGACGCGATTATCGCTTCGGTACTAGCAACCTTAACGATTTCCATCTTAGCCAGCTCGATTTTTCACATTGCTAGCCGAGGTTTTTATGCCAATCAAGACACCAAGACACCATTCATTGTTTCAATTATCGCTTTCATTATTACTGTAGTCTTTGCCGTGGGATTATCGCTCATTGGCTGTGGAGTCGAAGGTCTAGGCTGGGCCCAGTCCATCGGTGCTATGATTGAAGTAATTATCCTATTGCACATACTACAAAAACGTTCTCACGACCAAATGCTTAACCGCGATTTCTGGCAAAATACCACCAGGATAGTAATCGCAGCCGCAATTTCTGGCTGCGTAGCCTATTCTTGTACTAAGTTCTTTCCTTTTATGGCAACCGACGACTCCATCTTTATGGTCTTTCCAAAGTTTTGCGTAATTACTCTAGGGGCACTTATTAGCTACATTATAGCAGGGTATTTTCTGGGCATCGAGCAAGTTCGACCCATTATCAAGAAATTGAAAAAACTTTTGCGACATGATTAAAACTCAAAAAGCTTGTCTTATGCTATAATCAAAGTTATGGATATTTTTCAAGCAATTCTACTTGGCATTATACAAGGTTTGACAGAATTTATTCCTGTGTCTTCGTCTGGGCATCTAGAAATCGTTCAGCACATCTTCGGTTTCTCGGGAGAAAATTTTCATTTGTTTCTAGAATTTATCAATCTCGGCACTCTCCTCGCCTTGCTTATCTATTTTCATAAGAGAATTTGGAAAATCATCAAAAACGTTTTTCAAGAACGCAACTACAAATTAGCCATAAATATTGTCATTACTAGCATTCCTGCTGGCCTAGCTGGACTACTATTGGCCGGCTGGATCGAGGACAATGAGTTCTTCTCGTCCTTATTTACTATCAGCGCTGCTATGGGCCTAGTCGGGTTACTAATGATCTTTATCGACAAGATCCCCCATATGTCTGATCTCAAAGATGAAAATCAGCTCACACCTAAACGCGCCCTTATTATTGGCTTATCACAAGTCCTCGCTCTCATACCTGGCACCTCCAGATCTGGCACTACCATTATCACCGGGCGCATCGTTGGCCTCAACTCAGAATCCGCTGCCGAATATTCTTTTCTAGCCTCAATTCCTATTATGTGTGGTGTCTGCCTGAAAATGTTCTTGTCGGAAAAAGGCCGGATCTATTTCGCCGATAATATTAATGCACTATTCTTTTCTAATCTCGTAGCTTTTATTGTCGGCATCTTTGCCTTACATTACGTGTTACGTTATCTTAAACAACCCGGGTCACTGCAAAATTTCGGCCGCTATCGAGTCGTCGTGGCCTGTTTAGTGCTAGGAACAATGCTAATTTTGTCATAATATGCATCGTATTTCTTTAATTATTAGCGAGGTATATCAAAAGTATTTGCCCCTAGCCGAGCAGAACCGCATTCAGCTAAACTTAGATCTGGGTGAAAGTACTGCAGAGACCGATAGCCCTAAAGAGATTCAACAGGAGCTAGAAAAACACTTAGACTCCGCATTACAACGTTCTAACCAAGGTGAAATTACAGTTAGTATTAAAGGGTCTGAGATCATGATTACAGACACCGGGACCACCTTATCGCATCCAGTCTGCGCACTACTTAGCAAAGGCCGAGTTACAGTTAAATCACGAGTGGGATTTGGCACCAGTGTTATCATTGATCTAGGAAAAGCTAGCCAAAACCAAAATAGTTAATACCAATTCCATAATACTTGTGCTATAATTAGACTAAGATGGAAGAGTCATGGAGGTTAAGCTCACTTTTTGAAGTGGAGCATACAAAACTTAAGCCGAGCAATTGGCCTAAACGCACAATACGCATTATATATGCTGTACTTTTTACGATACTAATGCCACTAATAATTTATTTAGGATTTCAGCCAGTCGCTTCAGTTGAGGCTAGTAACTATCCCGTTCTTGATATTCCTGCGATTAGTCTTTCCACACCCGTGCTCAAGCTAACCATGCAAGATCGTCAGCTGATTGCTCCAGCCGACATAGCCGGCAGCTATAGTCAAGCCGAAAATAAGCTATTTATTATCGGGCATTCCTCCACGGTTTTTCAGAAGCTCAATCTGCTCAAAGTCTATGATGAGTTCACTTATGATGGTCGTAATTATCGCGTAACTAATCTCGCTACTCTAGAAAAGGCCAATATCGACATGCACGAAATCCTTGCCCCCGCCGAACAAGAAACCATTATTATTATGACTTGCGCCGGCATGCCACTAGACAACCAAGATGCCACCCATAGACTAATTGTTACAGCGGTCGCTGCTAAGTAACCTACGCAATCAGAATTGCCGTATAGTAAGCACAGAACAACAGCACTAGTACCACACCTTCAGCACGATTAATTGTCCGCTTCGTCGTAAAGGAGAAAATAAACAATAGCACTGCCGAGAACACCAGCATGATCAAATCAAGAATTGAAAAGCTTACCGCAGCCACCGTTCCAAAAATCAAAACCGGCACTGCTAACACAACACAAATATTAAATATATTGCTCCCGATAATATTACCCACGACTAGCTCCTGCTCACCTTTTTTAGAAGCGACAATCGTCGTCACTAACTCAGGCAAACTCGTACCGAAAGCAATAATCGTCAGAGCAATCACTCGCTCGCTTAAACCCACGGCTTCAGCAATATCCGTTGCGCTATTTACTACCAATTCACTACCGATTACAATTCCCACCAAACCCAACGCGACAAAAACCAACGAACGCATCAAACCATACTTAGGCTTACTAGTACCCTTATTATCTTTGCTTTGCTTGGCCAGAGTAATCAAATAGTATAAGAAAACGGCAAAAAACAGCAACATTACTATCGCGTCTGCCCTCGTTACTAAATTCTCACCGTTACCAATCACATTGTCTAGCAGAACCACCGCAAGCAACGTAGAAATCAACATACAGAGAGGCAACTCTTTCTTGATAGTATTATCTTTAATTTTAATTGGACGAATAATCGCCGCCACCCCCAAAATCAGCAAAATATTGGTAATACAGCTACCAATCACATTACCGAGCACCATATCTGAATTACCGGAAGCTAAAGCGCTCATGGATACAGCAAACTCTGGCGCACTTGTACCAAAGGCAATAATCGTCAAACCGATTAACATTTTTGAAACTTTAAAATTCTCGGCGGTAGTCGAGGCACCGTCTACGAAAACATCTGCTCCTTTGATTAGCAAAACGAACCCAAGGACTAACAGAGCGATACTAAATATTATATGCATTTTGATTTTCTTTTTAAAAACTTTCTGCTCAAATTATATCACGAGCCTACGCAATATGCTATAATAAAACCAATATGGAGGATAAAAAACAGCAGAAAAACTTACCGCTTGTCGTAGGCTTGTCGATTTTTTTCATCACAATTGCCGTTCTGATTACCCTAGCCTATCAGTTAATTCACCAAGTTGGGCTCTTCCATCGATCCGGAGAATTAAGTTTTACTGACCAAGTTCCCGCCCAGTTGCAGGCAAAAATACAAGAGGCTCTCAGCACTGAACTTAATGCAAATGTTGAAATAAGCTTGTCACGCAAGCTGACTAAAGACGACTCTGGTCTACTATATAATATATATGTTCCAGTAGGCGACTTTTATAGTACTGAGACTTCCGTTGCTGCCAACAATCTAGATCAAGCCACCTTGCTACCCATCAATGAATTAACTAATCAAGATAAGTTACTAGCCATTGACGATGATTATTATCTAGACAGTTTTCATAATGGAGCGGTTTTTGAGTATGTGGAACTAAGTGCCGAAAATCCCGCGGACTCCGATACCATTCGTAGTCTACTTGAGGAAATGCTACCAGAGTTCCCTAATTCCACCAATGTCCTTAGCTTTGCCCAGACCGGAGTCACCGCCCTTTCCCGCGGCATGAATGCCAAGCTCAAGACCGTGGAAAATGCACGGTATTTTAGTGCTAAAATTGCAGAATATCTTAACAAATTCGATCTCGCCCATACTAGTAACGAATCATCATTCTCTGGCTTTGCTACCGATAATAATATTTGTTCTCACCCCGATATGATTGACGTTATTACGAGTAGCGGTATTGATATTGTCGAGCTAACTGGCAACCATAATCAAGACTGCGGCGACGAAGATGCAATTGCCACCATTGATCTATACGGTAGCCTGGGGCTGCAAACTGTTGGCGGAGGCAAAGACCAGGCTGCAGCTGCTCAGCCACTAGAGATCGATCTAAAGGGCAACCATCTCACCCTGCTAGCTTACAACTTCTCCACTGGTGGTTACACCCTTGATGATACTCCTGGAGCCAATTACTATACCGCCGAAAAAGCCACTGCCGATATCGCCGCTGCTAAGGCGCGCGGTGACTTTATTATTGTCGATATTCAATATAACGAATGTAATTCCTATGCCGACACTTTTGAAAACACCACTTGCGACTATGCTGGCTCCGCAGCAGGAGACCAAATCGGCTTCTTCCGAGAGTTAATTAACATAGGTGCAGACTTAGTTGTAGGAACAGCAGCTCATCAGCCTCAGACTTTTGAACTCTACCACGGGAAACCAATCTATTACGGCCTAGGAAACCTCTTCTTCGATCAATACTGGTGGCCTGGCACCACCCGCAGCCTCGTCTTGGAGCACTACTTCTACCAAAATCGACTTTTGCAAACTCGCATCGTACCAACGGTTTATGACCAAACGATGCAAACCGAAATAATGAATCCGGAACAAGCAACCCAGTTTATCCAGAGGTTAATTAAAGCAAGACCTAAAGATTCCGAAGAGGTAAGAAAATAGTATGAAACGCATCATTACAAAAAATTGGTTACCACTTATGACGACATTCCTGATAGCTTTTAGCCTTACTCTAGTAGGAGCACAGGTCTTCAAAACTATCGTGCGTAATTCTCAAAATGCGGGAGAAACCAAGCCAACTGACCCTGCACCAGATGTCCCAGTTCAAGATCAGCCAAGTAGCCCTAGCCCAGAAACAACTGAGATTCCCGACTTCATCGATTTACAATCGCTAGTAGACAGTTGGGCCGAGGAGACCATAGCGGGCGATCGTAATCGCAAAATCGGCCTCATGATCTATGATCTAGACAATCAGCAAATTGCCGCTAGCTATAATGCCGACAATACTTTTAGTGCCGCTTCAATTTACAAACTTTTTTTCGCCTACGACGGTTATCTTCAGATTGACCAAGGCCTCAGAAAAGCTAACGAACTCTATGTCAATACCACTGATAAAGGCCGTCTGACTTATGGCGAATGCTTAGACCTAATAGTACGAGAATCATACAGCCCTTGTGCCGATCCCATGCGCGATGACGAAGCAACCTACCAGCGCATTGAAGATTTTACGGAAAGTCTCAATCTTAAAAATACTTCCGATGGCGCACTTTATAGCACACCGGCTGATTTAGTAGAATTTCTTCGATATCTTTATTTACATAAAGATCTTTCTGAATCCTCCTGGCAAAGTTTAGCCGATTCTATGCTTAATCAACCTCCAACCACCGACGACTGGCGACAAGGATTACCCGCGGGCTTTAACCAAGCTAAAGTCTACAACAAAGTTGGTTGGCTATACAGACAAAACTACTGGTCCGAATACAACGATGCCGCAATTCTCGAATTTTCTAATGCTAATCGGCACTATGCCATTGCAGTCATGACGGAAGGACTCCCTAGTACCAAAGCCTTAGTAACACTGGGCAATCGACTAGAAGAAACAATCTTGAGCATAAACTAAGACAAAATACCCAAGATCTGTTATAATACTCTTAGTAAGAGTAAAAGGGTAAAAACATGAAATATTTAGCAATTATTCAATTAGAAACTTTGAATGCTGCTACCGCTTTTTCGACCAAAGCAGCAGCCGAAAAATACCTCAAAGAATGCGCCGACCTTGCCCAGCTAAAAACCGTCGCAGGGGAAAAGGAAGGTAGCTATACTTTTGTAGATCAAAATGGCAAAACAGAAGACAGCACGCGCAGTACCGCCATAGACAAATTAAGCGCACGCATAGAACCCGTAGACGTCGAAGTTAAATATCAGCTCGTCTATGACAAAAACGATAAAAATGTCGAGACCCAGCTCTATGACGATCGCAAAGCCTTAGTCACCGAAGCCGATAAAATTATTGATCAGCACGAGTATAATGCCACCAAAGATGAAGATATGATGGGTCGCTGGTCCATTGATAATCTCGATCAAAGTCTCAAGATTGACCTCACTGCCAAACTTGTCTTACTAAGTAGTAAAGACGAGCATGTCGTGAGTAGTTATGACAGTGTAGATATGAAAGCTTTTTTCCACAACTTTAATCAATCCGTAGAGCAACTCAACACAACCGTCGCAAATGCCAGTGCGAATGAGCTCAAAGCCGCCCGCAAGAAAGGTTTTGTCAACCTTGGAATTGGCCTAGTAATTGCTGCCGTAGGTGGTATCTTATCTCTAGTGTCTTATAATAATGCTAAGCCAGGCGAGAAATACACAATTTATACAGGTATCATCGCCATTGGTGCCGTCGATGCTTGTCTTGGACTTTGGTATATCATTAACCCTAAAGCCGGAATCAAAAAGAAATAAGACCCAGTTCAGGCTCACCAGACTTGCGGTGAGCCTTTTTTGCTGTATAATGAAAGTATGACGGAGGTGAAAACAGGTAAATTAATCGTCATCGAGGGAGCGAGCGATGGCATTGGCAAAACCACTCAGTATAAATTACTGCAGGAGCATTTTCAAGCTGACGGATTAAAATGTATTACCCATCATTTTCCTACATACTATTCTTATCAAGGTAAAGCTATTGAGAAATATCTTTCAGGCGAATACGGTAGCCCAGAGAATTTGTCACCTTACTTTATTAATAATCTCTATGCCTATGACCGCATGATCACCTGGCACACCAAACTACAAGCCGAATTTAATAAAGGACGTATCCTGCTAATGGATCGTTATACTACATCCAGTCTAATTTACCAAACGGCTTTGCTCAAAACCATGCGCGAAAAGAAATCTTTTTTAAATTACGTTACTGATTTCGAATATAAAAAACTAGGTACGCGTGCGCCCGACACAGTTATCTTTTTGCATGCTCCGTTAGAACTTATTAACGAGCTACGCAATGCTAGGTTACACAATGAAGGGAACATTACAAATGATATTCACGAGCACAATGCAGAATATTTACAGGCGGTATATGATAATGCTATGTTCGTTGCCAAGTATCTAGGCTGGACCATGATTAACTGTGCCACTTCCACAGGTCGAAAGATGCGTACTCCAGAGGGTATCCACGCAGAGATTTACCAAAAACTCCAGGTAGCCCAGTGAAAATATACCGCAAACGTAGGCTAATTGCAATTGGTATCGCCGTTATTAGTATTGCCGGTTTAATTATTGCTAATCCGGCCAGTTATGAACAGCTGCTTAATCCTAGTAATATAGCTGAAGCCACAACGGCAACTGACGACAATTCAGATAATCAAATTCTAGCAGCCGACCTACTAGAAAAACTACCAATCAAAGGTCGTGCACCCAAAACCGGCTATAATCGCGAAGAATTTTATTCCAGCTGGCCCAAAGTCGAAGGCTGCAATCTACGTCAACGCATTTTACGACGCGAGTTAGGTGATAGTGCTAAGCTTAGCGACGATAATTGTACTGTAGTAGCAGGAGAATTTACCGAGCCATATACCGGGTCACACATGATTTTTTACCAAAAAAGTGACCTATCTAACGGTTTACAAATTGACCACGTGGTGGCCTTATCAGATGCCTGGCAAAAAGGTGCACAATCTCTCGATGCCGATACTAGATACCAACTCGCCACTGATCCACTCAATCTCCTGGCCGTCGATGGCAAAGCTAACCAAGGCAAATCCGATGGTGATGCTGCCACCTGGTTACCACCCAACAAAGCCTTTCGTTGCCAATACGTTGCTCGACAGGTATCCGTCAAATATAAATACGGTCTCTGGGTTACCCAGGCCGAACATGATGCCATTGCCAGAATATTAACTATATGCCCCAGGGAACCCGCCCTAGGGATTGAATTAAAGGAAGGAGAATTATGAAACCAGAAATCGAAGCGGCTTTTATCAATATCGATAAAGACCAGTTACGCGAAAGGCTCCAACAGGTAGGGGCCAAATTATTACAGCCCGAAATTCTGATGAAACGAGTCGTCTTTGCCCTAAGTGACCACTCTTTCCTACGAGTACGTGATGAAAGCAACCGCATTGTCATGACTTATAAAGATGTGCAGAGCCTGTCTTTAACTGGTACTCAAGAGATCAACGTCGAGGTTAGTAATTATCAAGATACTATTGATATACTCAAAGCCAGTGGTCTCCGTGCTAAAGCTGACCAAGAAACTCTACGTGAAGAGTGGGAGTTAGACGGAGTTGAGCTCGACATTGATACTTGGCCATGGATTCCTAGCTATGTCGAAATCGAAGGCCCCAGTGTCGAAAAAGTTCAAGCAGTTGCTAAGCGGCTCGGTTTCGACATGCAAGATGCCCATTACGGATCAGTGGACCAGATCTACAAACTATATTACGACGTCGACAGCCAAGATATTAATGAATGTCCAGAGATCAAATTTACTAGTATTCCCAAGTGGCTAGAAGCCAAACGACGTACGAAATAGCTAAGCTTGGCCTAAGCTTTGGCTATTACCGTGATCGATTCTTTGCCAACCTACATTTCGTTTCAACAAAGCTTTCAAAGCGCAGGGAATATAAGTTACTAAATACAGAGGATTAAACACCACCGCCCAAAACCACACCCGCAGCGACAGCCTGTATCGTTCACGTTTCAGCATCATGATTGTCACCATCATTAGCACTACATAAACCAACACTAAGACTCCAAAAACCGCCCACGGCACATAGCGACCGTAACCCAATAAGGCAAGGTCTATCACTGCACCCACTAACAATAAAACTATTCCAACAATCGCATAAATCGCTGGACGCACACCAATTTTTTCCTTCACAATGCTACCATAATTATAAGCATGTTTCTTCAGCCGCAACAACGGAACGTATTTTTTGCGCGCCGTGAAATACCCCTTAATCCAACGCACTCTCTGCATCACAGTCTGACGATACTTGATCGGTTGTTCATCATAAAACATAGCATGTTCATTATAATGCGTCGAGATGCCATGCAAAGTTGCATAAAGCGACAACTCATAATCTTCGGTCAAACTCTGAAAAGGCCAACCTTGCCATTCTTCAATCAAGCTACCATCAATATAATACCCCGTACCTGAAATCACAATATTAGCACCATGCTCCGAACGTTCACGATTGCTCATTGTATTGATCATCGAAAAAGTTAAACCCGAAACCGCAGCAATTACACTATCATTCGCATTTTTCATGTTGCGATAACCAGCTGTAATTTCGTAACCTGCTCGGTAGCTAGTATACATTTTTTCAAAATAATCAGGCGCTAAGACATTATCTGCATCAAAGATAAAATACAAATCATAATCATGATCCGGCAAAATCCATTTAATCACTTCATCTAGTGCTGCGCCCTTACATTGACGAGTTAAATCCTTGCGTACATATACTTGGTGATGATATTTTTCAGCAATTTCCACAGTCGGATCATCTATCGACTCCACAATTACATAGACATCAGCAGGATTCATAGCAATAGTCTGATTTTTTAGACTCTCAAATAGCCCCTCAATCACTGCGCTTTCATCTCGCGCTGGTACTAAAATCGCCACTCGAGGAGCATGGTCATGTTTTTGCAACTTCAAAGCATTCTTGCGTAAAGCTAGCTGACCACGCAAAAACAACCCACCGGCAAGAATCAAGAATACTACACCAAACACCATCATGGCTTTTGATCCGGGTGTGACATGTTAGGAAAATAATGCTGCAAATAATCATCATTATAATATTCATCGTAAAATTCACCCACTGGTGTAAAAGCCGGAACATGATTATGACGCAAAGTCTGACGAATAATCGCCGTCCAAGAAACCAGCATATTGAGAACCATAAAAACCGCCAAGACCACATACAGAGTATTGCCTAGATCAACTGGAATACGTTCAATTAATTTCGAGAGCAGCGGATAAACTACCTTTACAAGCAAAATCCCCAAGAGGCCCCAAAACATCATATACGGAATTGTGGTACGGCCACCAATGTTCAAGAATCGGTTGCTATAATCCCAAGAAGCCGTATGTGTAAAAACTTCTTGCAGAAAGCTCACCAAATATTCTACCACCCCACCAAGCACCGCTGACATCAAAAATATTTCCCATATTTTATATGGCTTACGCATCAAAAGATAAATCATCACAGCTGCGCCAAAACCATAAATCACATTAAATGGTCCGTAGATTACTCCTCGACGCAAGCTCCAATCCAACTGACCCGTCGCCCACCAGACTTGAATCAAGTGTAAAATCTCTTCATAAAGCGATCCGAAGACCGAGCCAATCAGAAAAATAAAAAATAGTTTCTTCACACATAAGCCCTGTGCAAACTTTACTTCTTGCGAAGACATTGAAGCACTCACTTTCTTCCGACTTGTACTCTTAGTAACCATAACAATTTCTTTCATTATAACATAGTTATGCTATAATGAGGCCATGATTAAGTTTAGCGGCGATCGTACAACATTTGGCCAATTTTATGGCAATCGGTTGAAAGAATTTCATTACGATCTTTTTACGCAAATTAACCCAGCTACCTTGAAGAAGCAACTACAAATTTACGAAAAGTATTATCCTGAACTCATTACCGAGCATCTCGCTGCCGCCCAACTCTTAAATATTGATCCTAAAATCCTCTTTTACGAAGATCTAGCTTCTTTCGTCGATATTACCAAGCGACGAGTCGACTCTCGCAACCATGGCTGTACAATTTTTGCTGTACGCGAAAACGGCAAAGTGTTCGTAGGCCGCAACTACGATTGGCTACCAATTGCTCGCGAGTTTTTTGAACGATACTACTTAGAAATAACCGGCGCTCACCGTTATTTTTGTTTTTCTGACGAATCAGTCTGGCGGCACCATACCGGTAAGAATAACCGTAAATTCTACATGGAAGATGCTCTCAACGAGCATGGGCTCTATATTGGTCTGACCTTTTCCCATATCGAAAAATGGAATTATGGATTATCGCCGTCACACCTGATTCGCTATATTGCCGAGCACTGCACAACGACACGTCAAGCTCTCAATGCCTTTCGTCGCATTCCTTGCGCCATACCAAAAAATTTCCTAATCGCCGACAAAGCTGGAGATTTAGCCATTGTAGAACATACTTCGAGAGATTTTGAAATCATTCGCCCAGGCGATAATGGTGTATTAGTGCAGACAAATCATTGCCTCGCACCGCGACTACAAAAGATTGACCCCGTCTTAAAACACGATCCTCGGGCTACAAGCTTCGTGCGTTTTGCAGAAGCTAATTACTTGATCGCTGAGCAATTGCCCAACTTTCAATATACTGATCTGGCCCGTATTTTACGTAATTCACATTATATTTATAATCCCGAGACCATTTGGACTTTAGCTTTTGAGCTAACCGAGCCTCGCCTCAACATCTACTATGATACCGTCAACGGCAGCAAACACACCAAATTTACTTTTTAGCCTCCATATAATATAATTATCTAGAGAAAAGGAGGCTCATGATAAAAGATTTATTGAAAGATCAAGTGGCTATTGTCACAGGTGGTACTAGAGGAATTGGCCTAGCAATTGTGCGCAAATTCTTAGAGCAAGGTGCAACTGTGATTTTGTGCGGCTCACGCGCAGAAACGGCTGATCAAACTGTTAAACAGCTCAAGGCCGAGAATAATGATTACGAAGTTAGTGGCATTGCCCCTAAGCTCAGCGATCTAGCCGATGTCGAGAAAGCTTTTGCAAAAGTGCATCAAGAATATGGTCATATTGATATCTTAGTCAACAATGCGGGTATTTCTGCCCGGGAATCGATTTATGATTATCAAGAAAATGATTTCGATAAAATTGTGGATCTAAATCTTAAAGCTGTGTTTATCTGCTCTAAGGCCGTAGTCCCGTACATGCAAAAACAAGGTAAAGGCTGCATTATCAATACTAGCTCCATGGTTAGCATCTACGGCCAAGCTAGTGGTTGCGGCTACCCGGCTACTAAATTCGCCGTTAATGGCCTTACTAAGTCACTAGCTAGGGAATTAGGAAAAGACCGTATTAGAGTCAATGCGGTGGCTCCGGGAGTAACCCGCACTGATATGGTGGCCAATTTACCCGAGGAGATGGTCAAGCGAGTTTCGGCCGGCATTCCACTTGGCCGCGTAGGTGAACCAGAAGAAGTAGCAGATGTGTTCCTGTTCTTGGCAAGCGATTTAGCCAACTACGTCACCGGTGCAGTAATTTCGGTTGATGGTGCTACACAGGTGTAAAAATTTATAGTAAAAATAGAATTGCTGAGGGCGACCTAGCTTTGTTAAAGTTAGGTCGCCCTCTTTTTTGTCCAATTATCATACATCGCACAAAATGCAGTATAATAAACAAAAGAGCTAAACAATTCTCCTAAAAACCCTTACCAAAATAAAAAACTTATGGTAAGATGATAATATGAGTGAGTTGCAAGAGAGCCAAAGGCCGATTTCGGCTGGCGCGAAAACTGGTGCTGGGCCAGCGCCAAAACCAAATCCCAGTGTAAATACCAACCCTGCCACAGTCAAAAGCACTAGTCAGGGAATTTCTGGCATGAACAACACTGCGGCAAGACCAGTGTCTACTCCGACACCAACTGCCTCAGCCCAGCCTTACACTCCAGTATTTACCACGGATAAGATCCAACATACGAAAGCTACTAGACCAAAAGAATACTTTGATGAACAAAACCGCAAAAATGCAGAGAAGAAGAAACGTGATACCAAGAACCGCCGCAATATTATTATAATTGGTGCGGCTATTCTTGGTGCCTTAGCCTTGATTGGTCTGATTTGGTTTGTGGTGATAAAAATTAACCAGCCCGCCAATAACCCAGGTACTCGAACACCAATCGTTACTAACGGTAGCGATGAAGAGATAAGTAAAATACGAGAATACTTACAAGATGTCTACAATAGTGACGGCGCAGATAAAAATAATAACGGCCAAGACAAACTAAATGCAGCTGATGAAGCATTAAATGAAATCCTGAACGAACCCGGCGGAGAAGAATATGCCAACCAAATTAATCTAGCCAAAATGCTATTTTACTTCGATAACGGCTTATACTCCAACATAGTGGCTATCAAGGATTCTATTCATATTGATTCATTGCAACCAGAACAACAGATTACATACTACAACACACTATATGTCACATATCAATCATTGCAAGACTACGAAAAAGCAAACGAATATTTCGTACTGTCATATAACTTATCTAAAGAATTAGGTGGGGCAGGAGGTCCAGATGAATAAGAAAAATAAACTAATGCATTTCTTAGGAATTCTTATCGGTGCATCATTAACATTATGCCTTTTAGTTGGCAGCACAAGCATTGTATATGGAGAGGCTGGAGATGAAGGAGACATCAGCGGAGGCAGTTGCGCCCCAGCCGGCAAAACAACATGGTGGGATACTTGCTATGGCGCAACTTGGAGGTACTATGACGACACGTCAGACACAATCCATATTCCTGACCAAGGCCATGTCAAAGGAGGAACAATATCAGGATGCGGAAAATATGGTGGATACTACAGATTAGCGCTCGAAAAATATAATCCGCAAACTTTACAGAGCTATGGTGTCCAAGTAGGCCTAACGCAAGTTCATACTATGAGATCCATGGGTGGCAAAGTTAACTTTAACGTCGTTAATGGGTCTGTAGGCTGGGATGAAGCATACGAAAAATTTGAATTTGCAAAAGCAAATGGCGCCAATAGTGGCTTTGATTGGAACGAGATTAGCTGGTTCTGCTATGATAAAACGTGGTGCAATCCCGCAATCGAAGACTGTGGACCAATCGATAATCCACAGCCAACACCGTCAGGTGATGCGCATTTTTATGCCCAATCAACAGTTAGTGTTCCCGAACAGAAAGACCTTCAAGGTTTGGTCGACGTTCCGAAACTAGAATATCAATCTGACAAGGAAGATAAGGTAGCCCGTGTCTATTTTAGCACTGATTTACCCAGTGTCAAAGTAAAGTTTTGGCACAATTTAACCTACGATGCTGGAAATGCTAAAAATTACGCAGCCATTGATGACTTTGTAGATGATGTCACCACTCACTGGGCTACTGACAAAGGAAATAGCTCATCTACAGCTCCAGCTACAGGAGGAGACTCCGGAGATTTTACAAGATCAAAAGCTAAGGAGCCAAAAAGTGACCATACCGTGAAGGTTGGGGAGAAGGAGGTAACAGTCAATTTGAACCCAGGTCAAACCGTTACGGTGTGTCAAAAAATCAGCTACCATGATAAAAACTTTACCTATAAAAGTAATAGCATTACACATGAAGTACCGGACGGCAATAACCCAGGCGGAACTCCAAAAACCAAAACTGAACACTGGTACTACGAGTGGTCAATCGAAAACTCAAGTGGTACAGCAACATCCGAGGCTTGCGCGACAATTAGTCGGCCGAGCGATTCGGACCCTGGTGGCCCAACTTATTCCAGTGGAGTAGCTAACGGGACTATTATGTACGCAGGGGAATCGTCAACCGCTACATGGGGCGCATCTGGTTCCAGCTCCGCTACGCGTCGCTTAAGCGGATATCAAGCCGCCCTTTACCTTATACACGAAGATCTGGATTATGACGGCGGGATACACGTCAAAGGCAAGAACCGGTATCGTGGAGGCGGTACATGCGGCTATTACAATGAACACATAGGAGGCGGTAACTTATACTTCTGCGATGTCGTCGACAGTAAAACCCTGACATACGGCGCAACCTCAAATACGCATACATATGGTGAAAGCAGGGACTTAGCTGTCCCAGATTATGTTGGCTCAAAATACTGTGGTACTTTTGCACATAGCTATCAATACTGGTATAGTTACTCCACAGACTATAAAGGACTTAGCTCTTACAACGACCATTGGACCCATTACTCAGCTATGGATTATTGGAGAGTCTATAACTCCTTCTGCAAAGTTGTCGCGAAGAAACCTTCGACATCTATCTGGAACGGCAGTTTAATGACAGCGGGCGGCATTAAAACATCTGTCTCATTGAGACACAACTCTTTAGATATGAACGGAAGTGTTAAAAATAATAACTTCAGTGGTAAAACCCTCTACGGCTCTTGGAGTGAGCATCTAGATGTAGTTAACTTGGACAACAATAAACATGCGTCAGGGTCGACCCTATACCATGGCTCGACACGTCAAGGTAACAACTCCGATATATGCCGAGACAGTTTAAATGAGTCTAATTCAACCCTTACTATATCTAATGTTAGCTGCAACAATCTAGGGCACTCTGATATCGGTAATAACAATGCATACCGCACAAAGTTAGACACGTACCTCAGATCACGGGCCGATTCTAATATTGCCAGTATTTCCAACTTGGGAAATGTAAATGTAACCGATGACACGGTCACAGTATCTGGTAGTGTATCTGCTGACCCTGGTAATCAGCAACCTAAAATTATGAGTGTAAATGGCGATCTAACAATCGACAAAAACATTGTTTACCAAAGCGGAAATTATGACAGTATCTATAAAATGCCACAGGTGGTTATATTTGTAGATGGGGATCTGAATATTACTAGCAACGTCGAAAGAATAGATGCGTGGTTGATTGTTGGCGGGACAATTGATACATGCACGACATTTACAGACGGTAGCACTGCGGCTCATGTTAATGCAAAACCAACCGACGCATGCTCTCACCAATTGGTCTTTAACGGTCCAGTACGCGCTAAAAACATTCAATTACGTCGCTCGTTTGGAGCTAATAATGTCCACTCCGACCTTAAGGGTAGTCCACTACCAGAACGTATGACAACGGATAAGTGGGCTCCCGCCGAAATCTTCAACTTGCGTGCGGATACTTATCTCTGGGCTTATGCTCAAGCTAGTAGATATGATTCTAGTTATACGGAAAGTTACAGCCGCGAGTTGCCGCCGAGGTATTAGAAATAAACCGCTTGTCATTGCAGATTACCAGGACGTGCTATACAATTAAGTAGCTATGGTCAAATGATTCATATGCGCACATTAATAATGAGGATACGAAGTACTTGTATGCGCCAAGTTTGGACCATAGTGAAAAATTGCAGTTAGAAAGGAGGTAACTTATATGTATAAAGTTACCAAGAAAATCTTCTCCCTCCTCACAGTCCTGTTCCTGTGTCTATCAACCTCACAGTTGGCACAGGCTGCGGAGACTTCGCCGGTTCCAAACATTATGCCAGAAACCGAGATTACAGTTCCACCAGCACCCGTTAATGACGGCTTGCCGCATGGGCTGATCCTAATGACCCAAAATCAAAATCGCATAATGGAAAACATGGATACAGCAATTAAAATCTATATGATCGATCCAATTACCGGAGCACAAACTCAGATAGCAGAATTCAAAAAATTATATCCAGCCATGGATCTATGCACAATCACGACTGGGGTCCGAGGATACTTCAGCTACAACTATACAAAAATGGCAACAAACATTATGAACCCAGACTATAACTCGTACAAAAATGTCTCCGGATTCAATCATGCTGGCTGGATAGACCAAAACGGCAATTTCTTTGATGTCTCTGAGCACTTGAAATTAGAGTGGCCTAGCAGATCTATCGGGTTTTGTGGGTCAGAGGATATTTTTGTATTCTCTACGGGATACAGGAAGCCCAAAGAAGATGGCAAGCTACATCTCGAAGCTGGCATCTTTTATGGTACAGAGGCCGAAATAAAACAAGGGAAATGTCACTTTTTCTCCGATGACACAGACGTTAGATCTCAAACATGCTCGTACACTTTCAGCAAAGACATACTTGGCAGAGTCTTGCTAAGCACTAGAGCTAATGGCGAATTTAGATATGGAGAGCTACCGCCAACTGATTATGCCGAACCAAGTAAAAACATGTTTCTCGCCGATTACCTTGCTCCACCATACTTTCCACAAAGTCATGTTTTCCCCATAAAATATTATACGAGCATAATATATGACACAATAAGTGGGCAAATGATCCACTACCTCCCCGACAGTTATAACACCGATAATAAATCTGAGTGGGGTGGGGTTTTAAGCCCTGACGGCACTACGGTGGCTTACCTTACTGTACCGGGAACTTCTGGCCAAGTTAGCTTAGAATACACTGATATTAGTGGCTTCTTTGCTAGCGGCTTTAATCCCGCTAGTCGCGGTATACCGACCAAAATGGAGCTTGCCAACGGGCCGATCAAACAGGCTACCTGGAATGTCTATGACTATGTCACGGAGAATCCATCATGCATCTTACTGGAATGGAGAGAATAAGCCAGAACGGTTCATACATAATTTAGAACGGAAAGACTAAAAACTAAATATCGTAATACCAAATAGATAAACGTATCCTCATCAGACTGGGCACTCTTAACTGAGTGTCCTTTTTGTGCTACAATTATAAGTAACAGAGGAGAATAAATGGACGAAATCAAATGCCCGCACTGCGGTAAAGTCTTTCAAGTTGATAAAACTGGTTATGCCGAAATCGTCAAGCAGGTGCGCGATCATGAATTTGAACGTGAACTAACCAGTCGCATCGCCAGCGCAGAAGAGCTAGCCACCGCACGGGCCGAAAGTAATTTCAAAGACGACCTCAGCGCCAAAAACTCCGAAATTGCTGATCTTAAAAGCCGCGCCACTACTACCATTAGCAAAAAAGATAGCGAAATCGCCGAGCTCAAAGCCAAGCTCGAGACCGCCGAATCATCTAAAAAACTCGCAATCAACGAAGCCGTTAGTCAAATCGAACGCGAACGCGATACATTGAAAAATGATCTAAAAAGCAAAGAAACCGAGCAGAAACTACTAGAAACTTCACTGCGCGAACAATTTGCCTCCGAGCTCAAGAACAAAGACGAGCTAATTGCCTATTACAAAGACCTCAAAAGCCGTATGTCCACCAAAATGGTCGGGGAATCACTCGAGAAACATTGCGAAGAAGAGTTCGAACGTCTACGCGCCACCGCCTTTCCTAAAGCTGAATTTGGTAAAGACAATACTGTCAGTAAAAGCGGTAGCAAAGGCGACTATATTTACCGCGAATTCGATGATGATGGTAACGAATTATTGTCTATCATGTTTGAGATGAAAAACGAGAATGACGAAACTGCCACCAAGCATAAAAACGAACATTTTTTCAAAGAGCTCGACAAAGACCGCAACGAGAAAAAGTGCGAATACGCAGTCCTAGTGTCACTTCTAGAAGCAGACAGTACATTATACAATGATGGCATCGTCGATCGCTCCCATCTTTATCCAAAGATGTACGTTATTCGTCCACAGTTCTTCATTCCCATTATCACCATTCTGCGCAGCGCCGCAATGAACGCGGCCCAGTACAAATCCGAACTAGCCTTAGTGCGCGCGCAGAATATTGATATTACGCATTTTGAAGAAAACATTGAGAACTTTAAAGAAGGTTTCGCACGCAATTATAATCTTGCTAGCCAGAAGTTCAAAAAAGCTATCGAAGAAATCGACAAAACCATCGACCATCTGCAAAAGACCAAAGAAAATCTCCTATCTTCCGAAAATAACTTACGTCTAGCCAATAACAAAGCTGAAGATTTAACGATTAAACGTCTTACTCGTGGCAATCCGACTATGGCCGAAAAATTTGCCGAACTCAAGAATCAAACCGATAAAGAGTAACCACCCAATGAGCTACCACGATTTATTTACTGCTCAAGGTCTCACCAATATCCAAGCATTTTATGACTTCATACAGAATAATTTTCATTTTGGCTGGATGGATCAACGCGGCAATTACCATCACGAAGCCAATACTGCAAATGGTTATGCTTTACAATCACCAGCAGAACTCATTAAAAGCCAAATCGGCAATTGTTGGGATCTAACCGAGCTATATCGCTGTTGGTTTAGTAATATGACGAACTTACCTGCTGAGACCTACTTTATTTTCTATGATGACCATGCCGGGTGCCCTAGTCATGCAATTCTTGTTTACTACCGAGACAACCAGGTTTATTGGTTTGAACCTATATTTGGTGATAAGGACTGCGATTATAGCGGTATCCATAATTACAATAATATAAAAGAACTTTTAACCGATTTCAAGAACAAGTTTATCCAGATCAGTTTGATTCGCAGCACTATTCCTGAAACTTACCTACCAGAACAAGTCAAGCTCTACCGTTATCAAAAACCACGATACCACAGTACTGGAGCAGAAATACGTAACCATATTGATAAAAGTGAACTAGTCACTATCTAATACTTTTAACCCATTCCTCGATCTGATCATCAGTAGCCTCCGAATCAAATCGATGTCCACTCTGCCAATTTCCGCCCTCAGCAACATGCCGCAATAGCATAACACTATTCTCAATTCCTGAACTAGACGAAGTACAGAACGGTATCACCACCTTTCCCGAAAAATCCTGAGTCTTTACGAATGAACTCATAGGCCAAGCCGCCTCATTCCACCAAATCGGGTAGCCAATCAGCACCGTATCATACTTGTCCCAATCCTTTATTTCAGTCTCGACTAACTCTACCTCTCGCAAGCTTTCATCGTCATGCTCACGTGCCACTCGCGAATCTTGCTTAGTCCAAGTCAAATCTTCAGCCGTATACTCATTCTTTGGCCGAATTTCAAACACATCTGCACCAAGCTTCTTAGTAACTTTCTTAGCTACCGTCTCCGTGTGATTTTGAGCAGAATAATACACTACCAAAGTCTTACCTAAGCTGCCCGAATCTCCTGTTTCTCGATCTCGCGTCAACATCGTCAGTACCGCAAACATACCCACCGTTAAAACTAATACAGCTACGATACCCATAATTACTCGTATAATTGTATTCTTTTCCATATGTCCATTATAATACAAACTTTAGTAAACTACCTTATTGCGCTTCTTCATAAAAGCATCAAAAACATCTTCCCGTCCTTCACAATACAAGCACCAAAAGGGCCACCCGCATTAGTCCTCAAATTTTCCTCTGCCAAATCCTTGGCTACCTTCATAAAACTATTCATTTTTTCAAGTAAAACACCAAATAAGAACCGCGGCAAAGCCTCCGAGCAGCAAAAGCATGAGAACAAAGCAAACCACAATCACCACGAAACCCCCAGTGCTGACATGTCGATTAGGGTCTTTGGTAGCATCTTCGTACATCTCGTAATACCACCAATGGCTAAAAGGTTTATCACTCATAAATTCAAAATCTTGGTGGAGTGTACGAGACTCAAACTCGTGACCTCTTCGCTGCCAGCGAAGCGCTCTAATCAACTGAGCTAACACCCCAGTGATTCCATTATATCACAAAAGCAGGATTATGAGCCTATTTTTTGTTTCAAATGCACAATCTCATTTACCCAAACCAAACATTTCATTCCAGAGCTCTCTATTCTTAGCAGCTCTAGCCCGCCTTTTTCTTGTCATTCGGTGCTTCAGGCATCTCACCCTGCGGTATCTGCGGCATCTCACCACCCATCTCTCCACGCATACCAGGGAATCGACCCCCCTCCATCATTCCGCCTTGACCATAACTCGTCATAATATCTTCAATTATAAGTTCGGCCACGTTCACATCGTTTACTTTAATTATATAAGTTTTTCCCTTCGTAAGCTCATTGCTACTAAATACTATCGAGTCAAACTTTTTTCCACCTGTCCATTCCATAATCGCGATACCGTCATCATTCAAAATTTCTATCTTCGCCCCCACATCGTAGCTCTCGACCAAATTTGCCAAAAATCCATATTGAGTTGAAGAATTACTAATACCTTGCGCCATCTGTCGCGAGCCAATCGCTAACAGAGTTCCACCCGTAATCTGCAATTCTCCATCATAATCCAAAGCTCCGTCCGCTCCGCTAGTTGGACCTTCAATAATTACCTTACCACCACTAATATAAATCGAGCCGTTTGCGTCCAACCCATCTCCGTCCGCATTGACATAAATTTCACCACCATTAATTACCAAATTATTATTAGCCACACTAACCACTTGCCCCATACCTAGATCATTTGTCCCGTCCGCCGCATTAATTCCGTCATCGCTCGCTTTAATTCGCACTTCGCCAGAATCAATTACAATTTCCGGTGCTTCCAAACCTTCATAGCTCTCCACAATATCTACCACAGCTGCCGACAATTGCAGACCTTCATCAGCATGAATCGCGTCATCGCCCGCCTCGATTTCAAAATCTCCACCCAGTATCTTTACTAATTTTTTACCATTAATCGCATCTTGATTAGCCACAATATTATAACACCCATTATAAATGAACACATCGTCTTTTGCGACTACCGCGTGATTGCTCTCACCTCTAATATCTATCGCTCCCGGACCATCAAATTCTAATTTAGCTTTGCTATAAATCGTACCCGTAGCCGTAGCATTCTCTTGCACAGCATAATCGCCCCCGTCCGCCAGGGAATTATGCGTTCCTTCCGGCAAATAAATCATCACTTGCTGTGCTTGGTGAATCTCAATAGCAGGACCGTCCGAATTAGCAACGTTAACATTATTCAAAATCAATTTCACCGGACCGTCTGTATCGATCGCAATTCCACCATCGCTTATCTTGCCACTCAAAACATAAACTCCCGCCTCGACAATTTTTAGACTATCCCCTAGAGCAATCGTTTTCACTGGATAATTTTTCCAATCAATCTCGCTTCTATCTTCCAGCCATTTCGCGTCCAGCTCCACACTAGCATAATCTTGCATGAGATAAATATAAATCCCACTAGCTCCAGCTAACAATATTGCCATTATTACAAAAATCCAAATCGCCAGATCCATCTTTTGTATTCGTTGTCCCATTTACAACTCTCCTTCATTTAGCTCACGAGCCAATGCTACTTTACAATTTGCATTACGTATGCGCAGCTCGTCTAAAAAATCTTTATCCTTCACATGCGCTTTCAAAACCACTTTATAATTCAATTCGTAAAGACTTCCCATACTAATGGTTTTTGTTTTATATAACGTCGCGCTTAAAGTATAATCCTTAAACACTTTATCAAAAACTTCCGTGTAATCTAAATTCTCCGGCACCACAATGGTCAATTTCTGCTCTCCTGGCCTTTGATCAAAAATCTTAATTCGATCAAGCAGCACTATAATCAAGCACCCCACTACTGTCAAAGCTAACGCAAACCAAACTTGCCCCATACCCGTCGCTAAACCTACCGCCATTGCAAAGAAAACAAAAAGTATGTCGCGCGAATTTCCCGGCAAACTCCGAAACCGCACCAAACTAAATGCCCCCATGATTGCAATTGATGTCCCGAGGTTACCATTCACCATCAACATCACCGCCTGGACCAATAGCGGCAACAATGCCACAGTAATCAAAAAGTTCCTAGTCGATCGTCCCGTCATTCTCAGAACTAGCGCAATTACAAACCCTAGCCCGACCGAAAACAATGACGCAATTGCTAATGCTCCTATCCCCACAGAGTTTACCACTATATTATTACTAAATATACTTTCTAACATTTTCTTCCTTTCACTATTTAATTGCTAATGTCTGATAAATTTGTCCATATTTCGAGAAAGAAGTTGGTCGAATCTCTAGGTCTTCCAAAACCCCAATTAGCCAAATCGGCAAAGCCAGTGCGGTTTTTATCTCCATAATATATGCCTTCTGCTCAAAATATTTCTGCGTCCCGTCATCATTAACCAAATCCAAATCACTCTGCCGACTGCGCAAATTAGCATCAAAAGTAATACGTAGTTCGCTTTCTCTACTACCGGCATAACTTTCACGATCATACGCGATATATAGCATTGGACACAATTCATAATAATGAAAATAGTAATCAATCTCTCGCCAAATCAAATTGTCCGAATCTAGCTCTCTTGTCTTTATATATTTTTGATATTTAGCATAACTCATACGTATGCGCCTTTTATACGAAACACCTTGATACTTAGCCTTCATTTCTAGAAAGACCTCATTACACTTCTGCGGATCATCGTATGACCGCACACGAAATTTATGCTTAAAAATGGGTTTTTCGATTGAATGTTTAGCTAAAAGAAAGTCCTTTGTATCAAAATACACATTCCGCATTGAGCTGCGAAAATGTTTATCCCGCACAATTTTATTTCGCGTACAAGCCAAAAAATCTCGTTTCTGTGCCTCCGACAACAGATACTTCTCTTCTATCCTTTGAAAACATTTGTTATACATACCCCCATCATAATCATCAAAGCTTAAAATAAGTTTAAAACAAACCTATTTTATTTATCTTTTTGAAAAATTCACTACAAATTCCGTCCAGCCATCTTGCGATTCAGCCGTAATCCTCGCATCATGCACTCGTGCAATATCTTGAGCAATAGCTAGACCCAGCCCATAATGATCGTCTTGATGCCCATGCGCTTTATCACTACGATAAAACCGCGCAAAAATCTTCTCCTCCTCACCCCTCAAAATTGCTTTACCCTGATTGCGCACCACCAGCTGAATCTTTCCTTTAACTTTCCGCAAACTCAGTTCCACACACCTCTGTGCTGTTGTATGTTGTATGGCATTATCTAATAATATCTCTACTAGCTGACGCACCTTTTGTTCATCAAATTCCAATACGATATTCGGCTCAATATTCGTCTTTAGCTTTATCTTTCGCTCGTAGGCTATACCATCAAAAGCCAGCGCCGTATTCTTTACCACTTGAGACAAATTTCCATGCGCGAAATTAAAATTTTCCGTATCCGCCAAAGTCGCAAGTTGTAATAGCTCCTTCACCATTTTGTCCATTCTCTGTGCCTCAATCTGAATATTATCCAACCACTGAGTACGAGGTATTTCCTCATTTAGCATCTCTGCACTAGAAATTATCACTGCTAAGGGAGTCTTTAGCTCATGTGAAGCATCCATAACAAATTGTTCCTGCGCAGCAAAAGCTTCAGCAATCGGTTTCGTCACATATTGCATCAAGACATAGGCCAAAAAAGTTGCCGCAGTCTCAAAGATCACCACAATACCTAACAATTCTATCATCGATATCCGATTTTCTCGCATCGACTCCTCAAACTTTGGCGGCCGAAATTCACCTACAACTTGCGCCCTCCGCATATCTTCCATACGACGCACTTCGCGCATATGCGTTTGATAAATAAACAATCCCGCAAAAGCTGCTATCATCACAGTTAAAATCGTCCAAATGATCCAAAAAACTTTTGTTTGTAGCTTTTTAATACTTTTTCTACTATTCATCTTTATCCTTTACAATTTTATAGCCTAGCCCTCGCAATGCCACAATTTTTACCCTCGCACCAATTGCCCGTAACTTTTTGCGCAAAAAAGAAATATATGCTTCCAGACTATTTGATTCCAAATCTGCATCCACTCCCCAAATTTTTCCATAAATATATTCCTGTTTAAAGATTTGTTCCGGATTTCGTAAGAATAATTCCATTAATTGCAATTCTTTTGCACTTAGTACGACAGCTGCACCATCACAAGATAAACATGCCGACACTAAATCTAAGTTTACTCCATTATATTCTAAGTTTGTCTCCATGGTTCGTTCAGACCGTAGCTGCACTCTCACCCGCGCCAATAATTCATCAAGATGAAACGGTTTGCCAAGATAATCATCTGCACCATTTTCTAAGCCCTTTACTTTATCTCGCGTAGAAGTGAGTGCCGTAAGCATGATAATCTTCGTTGCAACTTTTTCTTGACGCAGCTTTTCTAAGATCTCCCAGCCACTCATATTTGGTAACATCACATCAAGGATAACTAAATCATATACCCCAGTATGCGCATCATAATAACCATCTAACCCATCATATCGTACATCTACCGTATATTTCGCTTGGCTAAGCTTGCAAGCAATTACGTCCGCAATACCTTTTTCATCTTCTATTACTAAAATCCGCATAATTAAAATATAGCATGATATAATCAAAACATGAATTATCCAACAATTTTAACCGGCATGCGCGTAAATAGTGTCATGACCCTAGGAAATTTCCTCGGAGCATTAATCCCTATGGTACGTCTTGCCAATCAATATAGTGACCAATCTCAGATTAATATTTTTGTACCAGATTTACATTCGATTATCGATAATGTCGATGGAGAATTGCAACAAAATCTCATCAAATCTCTCAAATATTACTTAGCTGCGGGTTTAAAAGTTACTCCTAATGTGCACTTTTACCGCCAATCCCGTGTGCCAGCTCATTCCGAGCTCTGCTGGATTTTGAATTGCGTTGCGACTATGGGCGAACTCAACCGTATGACTCAATACAAAGATAAAAGTGAAGGGAAAGACAGTGTCAGTGTGGGAATTTTTGACTATCCCGTACTCATGGCAGCCGACATTCTTTTGTATGATGCTACCTATATTCCTGTCGGCGAAGACCAGTTCCAGCATATCGAGCTAACCAGGCGCATTGGCCAAAGATTCAATCAGCGCTTCGGCGAGACTTTTGTCATTCCGGCCGAGCCAAAAGATCAAGCTAAATTCATGCAGGTCGACAATGGTATCCGTATTCGCGATCTGCAAAATCCCGAGAAAAAGATGAGCAAGTCAAACCCTTCGTCCAATAGCAAAATCATGCTCACAGATACTCCCGAAGCTGCTGCTAAGAAAATTATGTCTGCGACTACGGATTCAATCGGAAAGATTCAGTATGATATGTTTAATCAGCCTGGTATCAGTAATCTTCTTCAAATTGAATCATTAGTCACCAATCTACCATTACAAGATGTTATTTCTACCTGGTCGGGCGAGAGTCACTACGGCGACCTCAAGCAAAAAGTTGCCACTAGTGTCAAAACTTTCTTAACCGATTTCCAAACCAATCTCGAAAAAATTAGTGACCAAGAAATCTTAGATCTACTCGAAACTGGCGAAACCTATGCGAATGAAATCGCCAATCATAAACTACATCAAGTACAAACAGCCTTTGGACTAAGAAATTAAATGATTATTACGGGTAAAAAATTCAGCAAACCAGACCTTTCGCGAGTGATTAATGGCGATACTAAGCTCGCGAGCGGCATAGAACGGCCTGAAAAAATCCGTTTAGATCACTTACTTGTGAAACAGCATCCCGAATACAATCGTTCAAGCTTGCAAACCTTCATTAAATCTGGGTATGTCACAGTAGATGGTAAGGTCGCCACAAAGCCCAATAGCAAGTTTGAACCCGATGTTAAAATCACTCTGGTCGTGCCCGCAACACCTCAAGTCGCAGAATGCCCGCCCGTAATTTACGAAGATGATAATGTCCTAGTTCTAAACAAACCACAAGGTTTGCTAAGCATGGCTAAAGGTGAATATTGTCCAGAAACTACCTTAGAAGATTATGGTCTGCTCGTACATCGACTAGACCGCGATACTTCTGGAGTGGTAATTTTAGCCAAGAATCCCGAAACTCAAAAAATGCTCCGCAAGCAATTTCAAGATCGCAAGACTCACAAGACCTATTATGCCATCGTCGAAGGACGACCTAAGCTTGATGCAGCCCTGATTGATTTACCCATCGCCCGTAATCTTAAACGTCCTACTACTTTTCAAGTCGACCAAAACGGCAAAGAATCGCAAACTTATTACAAGGTCTTAAGGAGCAATGGCGAGTATAGCTTACTCGAGCTCAAACCAAAAACTGGACGCACACATCAACTAAGAGTACATCTGAAATATCTCGGACACCCGATCCTAGGAGACGTAGTTTATGGAAACGCAGGTGCAAAAAACTCAACTAGGCTTTTTTTGCATGCCGGAGAGTTAGAGATTAGTATTCCCGGAGAGCCAGGGAACATACGCAAAGTTTTTACTGCGGAATTGCCCCAGGAGTTCAATGATGTTTTTTGAAAATATCACACAACTCAATGAGATTGCAAAAAAGACTAGCTGCAGTATTTTCGTTATCAACCCTACTACAAAGCTAGATCTTAGGCATGCACTATATCTCACTCCAGATGCCGAAAAAAAGTCCAGCATAATTACCGTAGACCAAATTCGTGATTTTATCGGCTTGACGAATAATCGCGAAGTAGAGGATAATTTTTTTGTCATCACACCAGCCGATGCCATGAATGAGGCTGCCCAAAATGCTTTTCTAAAAACTTTTGAAGAGCCTAGGACATACTGTCACTTTGTCTTACTCACGCAAGATCCGTCACTACTCTTGCCGACTATTTTATCTCGTGCCCAGATATATATTTATAAGACTCTAAATTGCCTCAATCAACCCCCCACCACCTCCGCAAAAATCGTCGACTATGCTAAACAGCTCATTGCAGCCCAGCCAAAAGACTTATCAGAACTAGCTAGTGCCTTAACTAAAACCAAAGTCGCTCCCCGCGAACAAGCTCTAGAAGTCACGGCCACCGCAATTGAGCTATTATATAAATCTTATTTCAAAACGAAAAACATCAAATTCCTGACCAAGATACAAAACTTCATTAACTTACATGAGCATCTCAGCCAAAACTGCCATATCAAGCTCCATATCGTCGCCGACCTCTGCTAGTCAGAGCTCTAGTAAGTCGTGAAATATTGCGACCAATATGTTTTGTGCTGAGCATTAGGATCAAACACAAAACCCACCGATACATACTTAAAATCCGGATCCAAGATATTTTTACGGTGCTCTGGTGAAGCCATCCACGAGGCCACCACGGTCTCCGGAGAAACCGCCGCGTTACCCGCATTCAAATTCTCACCACTTTTACCACCAGTCTCCGGAATCGGGCAAGTCGTAGACCATGACGACCCATCTGGACGAGTATGTGAATAATTACTCATGATTTCACGAGCCCTAGTATTAGCCGCCCCCTCACAGGTCGTACCCCAACCCAATGCCGCCAAACCATTCTTAGCCCGTTCTTGATTCACTAAGTTCAATACGTCTCGCTTCCATTGCTCAACTGGCGGAGCAATCACCGTAACCGTCAATTTATCGTGTCTCGTACCATCATATGTGCCAGCCGTAATTACCGTCGTCCCAGTACCAACAATCGCTGGATATCGACAACTCGTAGCATCAAAACCTAACCAAGTCCTAGCCGTATTATAGAACCCCGCAATCACACCCTGATTACTTGATTGCCAATACATATCGCCTAGACCTGTCAAGCCTCCACCCACACAAATATCGAAATCCGCCGTCTGATAAATCGTAATTGCATCTTCATTCCACAATTGTCCCGATCCCACTGGATCACGGCTAATACCACCACTAGTCTTTGTGCTGCTGCCAGTCACATAGCCACTGCTACTACCACTATTAGTAGGCCTATTATTGCTGCCACTCGGCATCGTCGTAGTCTGTCCACCAATTACCACCACTGGCGCATCCAACTTATCCGTTTCTGGATTAATTAGACCCAACTCCTCCAAAGAACCACCAATATCATCACTGTGCTCCTGTACTACGCGAAACTCAATCCCACCATTTAAGTTAATCGCACTAAAAATCATCACTCCGACAATCAAGATAGCTACCGCATTCAACGACAATAAAATCGTCAGCTTGGTTTGGCGCAATAACTTCGCTGTCATGCTCTTTCATCTCCGCTCAGAATATCCATCACTAAGCCCTTATATGCTTCTCCGAATCAATCACTGTTGCCACTAAGTTAATGATCATTTCTAGTTGTACAAGATCACGACGTTCAAAACTTGCCTTGCCTAGTGGCTTACCCACAATTAACTGGCCAAAAGGCTTACCCTTAGCATTTTTCAGCTCAGCAATCGCCTTCAAATCCAACTCATCAAGAATCTTTTGTACCGCCTCATTTGGTTCTTGCCAAACCCCACCAGCAGCCGCTGGGCGCAATTTGCCAATCTTTTCTAACTCTCCCGCAGAAATCGACAAAGCTTTCGAGCCATACAATCTGCCATTAATCAAAATACCGATATAAGCAAAATGCAAATGATCCGCCAAGAAAGCCGCTAGCTCTCGCAAGTCCACATTCTTGGTAGCAATCCGATTCAGCTTCTTGATCACGTAGGCCAAATCTACTTGGCCAACCGAAATCATAGAACGAATCGAAGCCGTCACTTCATTAATAACCGGAATCAATAATAATACAATCACAATCATAATAAAGTTTAATACCAAAATTGATGCAGACGGATTTGGAATCTTGAACAGTGCTGTAAAAATCAAATAAAATATCAGCATATAAATCGCTGCGCCAGTCGATAATACCACGACATATGCCATTACCTTCAGCCATCTTGTAGAGACCGAAATAATCCTATATCGCAAAATCGCATAGAAATAAGCTAGCATCGAAATAGAAACCGAGAGTGGACCGACCCAAATTATATCATATCGCCCCATCAAAGGTAAAATAAGGTCAAATACGGCAGACAAAATCCCGCTAATAGTCAAACCGGCCAACAAGATAAGGTCACCATTACGAATTTTCTTTGAAGCGGCATGGGTGGCATGCAAATAAGTAGCCAACAAGAAAGTTGAGATGTTTAAGAAGAAGAATATCATATAAACCCAGTAATACCAACCATTAATTAGGTGAACCGTATTACCGCGGTTAGTTAACTCATAAGATGTATAAAGCACACTAGGGTCCATTAGGAAAACCGTAGCCAGCACTACTGCCCACAATACGAAGAAGGCGGTTGCAAGTTTACCCCATGTATAATGCCAAGCCATATGGCCCAAAAGAGCAGACGACATAATCATCGCACCGAGATAAATGCCCACAATCACAACTCTCACAAATTGATCATTGGCGGCTGGCGATAAAGCCAAAAACAGCCCAATAGATACTGCCCAAACTACTGCACCTATATTAGAAACCAACAGCCAAACTGCTCGACCCTTGTCTTGTTTCGATACACCAAATAAAGACAGCAACCCCGACGATACCGTCAATATTGCGGTCGCCACCAACAATATAGAAATTAAACTCACATGACCTCCTATTCTTCTTATTTTCAGTGTAACATGCTTATTCTATATTCGTCAATATATCACATAACAAAGGCCCTATCCATAGATAAGGCCTTTCGTAAAGAACACGCGGTAGTTTCAAGAATTTCAACAGGGCATAGTAAAATTCGATCCAATCTTGTTGCCCAAGTAATAATAGACTCCCACCGGTCTAGGATTACGTGGATCGATTTCAAACTGACAATCCAGCCCAACCCGTCTACTCAGATCCAGCATCTTTTTCACAGCCTGATTTGCAGTCAAATCCGGGTGCATATCCGACTTCCAGAGCAATGCCGTAGCACAACGAATCAAGCTACACTCCATCACCTGCCGGTCACAAGCTATCCGCCCATAAGGTTTCAGCATCTTCTTCATTCTCGCGAGATAGTCAAACAAAGTCGCATCATCTAGATACGAAGCTACACCATCTAATAGAATCGCCGCCACACGACCTTCTAACCTTTCATCACGCAAGACAGCTTCAATGGGACACTGCCGAAACTCAATTCCAGTCGCCGCAAACGGCACTCCAAAATCATGCCGAAAAACTACGTCAAGATGGCTGAGTACGTCCGGATCCACGTCACATGCAATGATATGCATCTTCTGGATCTCTTCCAGAGTAAAAACTCCGAATTTCCTCAGCTCGAGCATTAGACCACATCCTAACGTGACCAAATAGTCCTCACGATGATGTTCATAAACCCAACGTGCCAGCAAACCTGAATGATGTCCTCTACGACGCAAATCCACGAAAATTGGCTCACTCACTGCACATTTTCTGCTAATACAACCTGGTGCAAGCTCATGATAGTTGCCAGCATTATCGTAGTTCACCCCGAACGCACTTTCAAGCGCAATCGCATGTGGAACCAAGTCCAAGAACCGAAAGAAAGACCTCGATTCCGATCCATAATCATCCATATAATCATAGAGTCCACGATTGATCTTGATTTCCGGAGCAACTTTCGCCCAAACTTCACGAATGCCTCTAAGATCCTCTTCCAGCTCCACATCATTTGCGCAATGAACTTTAGCATAGTTCACTAACTTTCGATAAATCTCGTCAACTTGTTCCTGATTTGGCCGCATCATCGGCAGAAACTTACTCATACCTGTCGCAAAAACATATTTCAACGAATCACCCCATACTGTCATGGGCGGATAAGTATGATAATCTGCCAACTCCTCCTCAGTTTTCTCTCCCGGATAAATCGGGACATGGGCATAATGGTCTTTAGACGACATAAATGCCACCTCCTTCTTAAAAGATATTAATGTTCAGTCATCGCATAGATGATAAATACCGCCCCATCATTATAACATAAATAACCAATATGTTAAGAAGATAAAAGGCGAGTCTTGACGAGATAATCGTAAGCATATATAATTAACCATAAGTACATATACAAGCATAAAAGAGGTTTAGACATGTCAACAAAAAAATACAAACAAAAACTCCTCAAGCATCAGCTGTACTCCGTTGCCCGAGTCATCGCTTGTGCTTCTTTTTTAATTTTGACCATTATCGGAGTCTCATCTCTCGTCAAGGCGATGTCTCTAGAAGCAATCGCTCACGAGAATGGTATCCCCGCCAACTGGCAAGCCGCATCACTCGGCAACCCAGATACAATCACCATCGATGCGACATACTGGGACCAACGTCAAGATGATTGTAATGACCCAAATCGCCAGTTTGAATGGGTGCTTTGCAATTATTGGACCGCTGGAGCTCTTCAGGGTGTCGTCAAAGATACCTTAGGTGCCGATGGTCTACCCGTCCCGTCTTACACAAATTCAGCTGATGCCTGGAATGCCAATCGAGATGTCTTCACAGCCAATATAACTGGCCAAGACCCAGTACAACCCGGCGACAATTTTTATCGCTGGTTTCACGAGACAGAATTATCTAAGCGCATTGATCGCCAAGTCACTTTCACTCGCACAGGCATCAATACCTACAGCTACGGGCGCGAAGGTGTCTTTCCTCTAGACAACGTCGATTTTTCTAAAGATGATGAAGCCACCAAACAAGGCCACAATTATCATTTCACATCTCACCTCGGTTTCGCTATGAAGGTGGCGGCTGATGGTAAAGAAAAATTTGAATTCTCTGGCGATGATGACGTTTGGGTCTTTCTCAATGGCAAATTAGTTCTAGATATCGGTGGTCTCCACGAGAAGCTCAGTGGTTGGTTTACCATCAATCCTGACGGTACCGTCTCTACCTATGTTCAACATGTCAACGACGTCAGTGGCCGTGCCGCTCTTGGTGCTCCAAGCAATGATTTTAATAGCTACGTCGATCCTCTTAATCGCCTCAATCGAGCCACCTATCAAGATAAGTACGAAACTATCGACGTGGGTATTCACGAAGGTGATATTGTCAACTTAGACTTTTTCTATGCTGAACGTAGCACTACTGAATCAAATACCAAAATTACTATCTCGAATATGAACTGGCCAATCTCAGCCGATAGTAAAATCAAAGCCGAAGTCGTCGGAAAAATCGAAAATACCGAAAACAATATTATCCAATATCAAACCAGCATTTCTAACCGTGATCCAGAACACTCCCTAGATCTTGAGCGCTTTGCTGCCTACCTTACCGAAACCTCCCACCCCACTATCGAAACTACTGAAAAAATCGAAGGTTATATACCCCTAGATGCCAAAACTCTCTATTATACAAAAGATCTTCAAGATTCAGCTTCTTGGGAACCAGTGGAAATTTCCGCTCCAGCGAACAACGAAAACGGATTTAAGCTGGCCCAGCCCATTCGTATGAGTCCAGCCGGCACCGCAGGTGATACACTGTACTTCCGCTATTTTAGCGAAACTTCAGGCTATCCTGGCACTACTACTAGCTTGGTGAGCTATTACACTTCACTGGACGGCGCTACTGGTGTGACCTATGATTATGATTCTGTGGAGTATTCTGGAGCCCAAATCAAACCCGATCCGCTCCCAACCCCTCACACCTTAACCGTACGATATCTCTACGAAGACGGATCCGAAGCTAAGCCATCAGTCATCGAAACTCTTTATTCTGGCGATCCATACTCTATCGATACCATTGACGATATTCCTGGGTTCAAGCCTGACATTATGAATATTCGTGGCACTGTTCCAGAAAATCCCACTCCTGAGGACCTCAATTTCGTAGTTTACTATCGTCCGAAACCCGAAGAGCCCGATCCACCAATCGACCCCCCAGCAGAGAAGACTTACAAAGTCACTATACATTACGTCTATGACGAAGATGATAGTGAGGCCGCACCAGATTACATTAGCAAAGACCTTAAGCCGGGCGAAAGCGACACTACAATTTCACCTGTCATACCTAACTACACTCCAGACCAAAGTGAAGTTACGACGACAATTACCGATAGCGATGTCGAGATTACTGTACGCTATACTAAGAACCCCACACCAGAAGTCCCACCTACTGAGCCCAGCAATCCAGTCGAACCTACTCCTCCGACCGAACCCGATTTGCCAGAAGAACCTACTACTCCAGATGAGCCCATCATTCCAGAAGAACCCGATCAGCCAATCCCAACTCCTCCGACAATTCCTGGATCTGACCTCATTGACAGTGACTTGATTTACCTAGCACCTCTCGGCGAAGTTGCCTTTGTGCCAAACACTGGCATCATCAGCGACACCGTAGCATCACTCTTTGAAGCTGGATTTGCCGAAATCATTATGTCTCAAGCCTTCGTCATGGTTATGCTGATGATCTTTGCCGCTTCTTTTTCGACTTACTTCTCACTCCGTCAATATGCCATGGCTCCAGCCGCCACAAGAAAACCCAACACTTCTCCGGCCAACTGCCCGAAAAAATCCCCAGCTCGAAAAGCACAAACTACTCGAAAAAGCACTGCAAAGGCATCTCCAAAGGCCAGCGCGACCGTCCGCATAACTACCAGCTCTAGGAGCAAAACCAAAAAATAAACTTTGCTAGTTTTCACCTGCCACCCCTGTTTGTGGCAGGTTTTTGGGCGCAAAGGGTTGCTTTTTTGCTCACTCTTTGATATCATAGATGAAGTTGTCGGGAAACAAGGTCGATCGGCTGAGCATTTCAGGCGCTTTTCTTCCGCGGCAACCGTATTTAAACAGGAGAATTAATGCGTATCAAGCCAAAGCGCACTCAGACTCGCCGCGAGCCGCAGTTTCCACCTGCCGCCTGGCAAGAGTTCATTGAGATCAAGCCAAAACTTTAACGCATAAGCCCTACATGATACCATGTAGGGCTTTTCTAGTTCTTAACTACTCTTTAATTATTTCTTTTTCTTCTCAATCCCCAGCTCTTCCAACTTCGCATCAATTCGATTGCGCAGCTCATCAATTATATTCATTTCTCGATTATGATATTGATCAATCAACTCCCCGTCGACATACAGCATCGGTGTCCAAGCTTCTTCGACACCGTCATTCTCAGTCTGATAATCATACAATCCGCCATCAAAAGCCACTTTCTTAGCCACGGCCTTACTATTCATATCCTCGCGAAACTTCGTCAAATCACCCTTACCATCAGAAGCCTTCTGGAAGTATTCCTCAAACTGTTCCTGCCGATCATTCGCACCCGAATAATACCACTCATTCTGATTAGCATACAAGAGATCCTTAAACGGCTTCCAATAACCCTGAATTGCCGCTGCCGCTGCCGCCGAAGCTGCTGCTGTGCCATTTTGGTGGTAAGACATGACCGTATTACGAAATACCAAAGCTACCTGATCGCTATCGTATTCTTCTAGCAATGCATTAATCTGTGGGTTCAATGCCGCACAGCCTTCACATTGATAATCCGCATACTCAAAAATCTTCACCGGAGCATCAGGGCTACCCGTAATCATCTCTGGCAGATTACCTGTAAATTCATCAGCTGCAATCACATCTTTAAGATCATATTTACTATAATCAACTTTTTGCTCCCGATTTAAAAACATCGTCGCACCGATCAATGCAGCAAAAGCCACCACAATTACACCAATAATTATCCCCGTTTTCTTATCCATAAGTCCTCCAAACTCTAGTTATGCTATAATTGTATCATGAATGCAGCAAAAAATACACCACTAAGCTTCTGGGCCAAGATTCGATTAGCCTTGAGCACTAGCATGCATCGTCTCGGCAAAGCCTGTCGCAAGGTTAAAACTCGCTGTCTGAAGAATTTTGCACACTGGGTAGATCCCAAACTGGAAAAATATCGTACTCCCCGCCCTTCAGATCGTACTCTCGATACAAATTATCATACTTCCAGTACTAAGCCACGATTAACAGAGGTGAAATCTCTTAGCGAAAATCTTACTCCCCGTAATCCCCAACATGCTAACAGCTCAGAGCTCTATACTCCAAAAACCATTAACGAATTCTTGGATTTACTAAGACGTACTCCCCGCACGGTTTTAAACAATCGCGAACGACACGTCATCGCCACAATCATGAACTTTCCCGATATCAAAGTCTCCGAAATCATGCTCCCGGGGAGCGCAATCACTTACGTTAAAGACGACGAGGTCTTGGGACCATTAGTACTTGATCGGCTTTATCGTTCCGGCTTTCAACATTTTCCCGTCATCAATCCCGACCACCGCATCATTGGTATTATCCATACTACGGCACTAAATAGTCTAGAAATTAAAGAAACCAGTCATGCTCACGAAATCCTTGACCCTAAGGTTTACTATCTGCGCGAAGATTATACTCTTAATCAAGCTCTAGCGGCTTTTTTACGTACTAATTGTTATTTCTTCCTCGTGATCGATCGCTTCGAGCGCATCGTCGGAATGTTAACTTATCAAATGTTGGTAGATTATCTGCTGGGTGAAACTCCGACCGACGATTTCGACCGTGACAGTGACCGCTTAGCCGTCGCAAAACGCAAAATGTGTTAGACTATAATTATGGCTAGAAAATCCCATACCCTATTCACCTGTCAACAATGCGGAGCAATGTACAAAAACTGGACTGGCCGCTGTAATAAATGCGGTGCCTGGAGTTCTCTGATCCAACAGTTTGACGAAGACAGCCGTGACGAAAAATCCGCCATCGGCCGTGGACAAATGTCGGGCAAGAACCTAGAATTTGTTTCCATTAAGGATCTCGAAGTTTCGGACGAAAAATCCCGCATCTCTACTGGATTCAAAGATCTCGACACGGTCTTAGGAGGTGGCATTTTGCTCGGATCAGTTGCCGTCCTTGCTGGCCAACCGGGCATTGGTAAATCTACTCTCTTGATGCAAATTTGCGCCGAAATCGCCCAGACCCACTCCGTGCTCTATGTCTCCGGCGAAGAGTCCGCCGGCCAGATCAAACTCCGGGCCATGCGTCTCGGAGCTAATTCCGATCGCTTAAAATTCGCCAGCTCTACTAGCGCCAACGACATCGCCAAGACCATCGAGAGCGGGGAATTTGATCTCGTCATTGTTGATTCAATTCAAACTCTTACTCTCGCCGAAATCGCTTCTGCACCAGGCGGAGTTTCTCAAGTGACTAACTGCGGCAACTTAATTATCCGCGCTGCCAAGATTTCTAATACCGCCGTTATTATCGTCGGACATGTTACTAAAGAAGGAACCCTAGCCGGCCCGAAAGTCCTAGAGCATTTAGTCGACATCGTGCTTAACTTTGAAGGCGACCGTTACGGCGGGTTCAAAATCATTCGCGCTATCAAAAACCGCTTTGGCTCTACTACAGAAGCAGCGATTTTTGAAATGAACCAGCACGGCCTGGCTGAAGTCGAAAATCCCTCTGCTGCTTTGCTGGCTGAACGGCAAAATACCGATGGTTCGATTATTTTGGCCACCCTAGAAGGCACGCGACCTATTCTCGTAGAAATCCAAGCTTTAGTTACCCCCACGAACTTTGGTTATCCTAAGCGCACTTGCTCTGGCTTTGATCTCAATCGTCTCAATTTATTATTAGCCGTGATTGAGCGCCGCACTAAGCTCAAGCTGAATGACAAAGATGTTTTCGTCAACGTAGTTGGCGGCCTTAGGGTACAAGATTCAGCAGCCGATCTCGCGGTGTGCCTCGCAATTGCCTCGGCCGTAGCCGGACGAAAATTAGCTGAGGACTTTGTAGTTTTTGGAGAAGTTGGACTAGGCGGGGAAGTACGTTCGGCCTATCGCCCTGACCAGCGCATCGCTGAAGCTAAAAAACTAGGCTTTTCGCATGCCATTGCTCCCGCCACCGTGCGTGATGAATTTGTTATTCCAGTCCGCGACTTGCGCCACACCTTAATCGAGTATGTTAACGAATAAATGCGTATCCTTGGTATCGATCCTGGCACTGGCATCTGCGGATTTGGAGTAATCGAAGGACGCAAGCTGATTGACTGCGGAGTGATTACGACTCCTGCACACACTCCACTAGCCGATCGCTTAGAAGACATTTACAACTCTCTGCATGAAATTATCCAAGCCGATCACCCCGAAGTTATGGCAATCGAAAAACTTTTTTTCAAACAGAATATCACCACGGGCATCTCCGTAGCTGAGGCCCGTGGAGTCTGCCTACTTGTCGCTAAACAATGTCACCTCCCTATCTACGAATATAGCCCAAACCAGATTAAAAAAGCCATTACTGGTTACGGTCAAGCTCACAAACCCCAAATGCAAGAAATGGTCCGACTTCACCTCGGCCTAGAATCCGTCCCTAAACCCGACGATGCTGCTGATGCTCTAGCGGCCGCCATCGTGCATTCTTTTGTGGCTAAAACTGACCAGGCCTGAGTAAACTTCGTCCGTAGCGGGAGCATCCGCTTGGATTACAGTTCTTTGAGGAACTTCGGCATCAATGGTTATGGTTGGTCTCGTTCGGGTGTTACTTACTCGTCACCTACCTCCGCTACTGCTTACGACCTCCTCTTCAATGCCGGAACTGTCTACCCGTCCTACGGTCCGGACGGTCGTTGGCTCGGTTTCCCCGTCCGCTGTTTGGTATAATAGTTAATCTTCTGTACTGCTTTTCTCAGCCCGTGTGAATCTCTTGAGGGGCAGCCAACCCCTTGACTAGGTTTAGGATTTGTGCGAGAATGGAATTGTTAGTTTATATTATTACTTGCGCTTTCTAGCGCGAGTAATTTTTAGACTCACGATTATGAGTCTAAAATGAAAGATCCAAAAGTCGAATTCTATCACCATACAAACTCTTCCTCCCTTCCCCTGCATAGTTTTCTAAGACTCTTTGTCAAGTTTCGGCTGCCCTGAGTCTTAGACTAGCATAAATTGAGAGAAATTAACAAGCATATCCGTGGTGTTTTTTATTAGTATACTAAACAACGGACGGGGAGACCAAGCCAGCGGTTATCGTTAGTCGACGGGTTAACACCAGAGGCATTAAAGTCGAAGTAGTAAGCTCTAGCTGAAATGGGAGAAGAGTAAGTAGTTGAGGAACTTGACCAACTCCGGCCAACGCGGCCCGAGTTCCTCATAGAACCACGATCTAAGGTGACGATCCCGCTACGGACGAAGTCACTCCAAACAAAACCCACATAAGCTGCAGAGACGGCGAAGTTAAAAAGCATAAAAATTTCCTCCACACTCCAACTTTTCATGTTATTATAGTAATAACATGAAGGAGGTTTATGAATAAAAGAATATTATGCGCTATTACTGGCATCAGTATTGTACTTGGTGGGATAAATTCTCTACCCGCGTTCGCAGAAGGCATCGAACCCCGCACCACCTCTAACTACGACGATCAAATCGAAACCACATCAGACGAAATCCCTGTCACCAATTGCCTAGGCAGCGACTCCGAAATGCCCGAGAACTGCACTACCCCAATCGATCAAGAGCTAGAAGACGGTACATCTGACGAGCCTCTAGTGGTCTGTGCAGATGAGAATGAAACAGATTGTATTTCCGAAGTCGAAGACGATACAGAGCCAGCCCTCTGGCCGATGATTGTGTCAATGGCTGCGTTAGGTCTAGCTGCCGTCATGATTATCGTTCTCAACTTAACCGGACCAAAAATCAAGTGATCGCTCACCTTCAAGGCATTATCACCGAAAAACTTCCTGCCTCCGTCATTATTGACGTCAATGGAGTTGGGTACGAATTGATGATCTCTACTCCTGATGCCGAAAACACCCATCTTCATGATCAAATCAAATTTTACACCTATCATGCCGTGCGCGACACGTCTGAAGAGCTCTACGGTTTTTCTAGCCTAGCCGCCAAACGCATGTTTGAAATGCTCATTTCTGTTAATGGTATCGGGCCAAAAGCCGCTATCGCCATCTTGAGCCTCGGTACAGCCGAAGAAGTACGCAATGCTATTGCTAATGGTGACGCGAGTTTCGTCTCCAAAGCCAGCGGAGTAGGGAAGAAATCCGCCGAAAGAGTGATTCTAGAGCTAAGGGATAAAGTGGGCGAACCTAGTCACTACGGCTCTGCTAGCCCAACAGCCAGCAGCCATGCTAAGGTGCCACACGATGAAGCCTTAGATGCACTGATTGCCCTGGGCTTCCCACTCAAAGAAGCCAGTTCCGCTTTGGCCGAAGTCGATCCTAGCTTGTCCGTCGAAGAACGTATTCGCTTAGCCTTAAAATCAAGATGAAAGACTGGAAAGATTACGCAACAAACATCAACAGACTCAGAACTCAAAAGCCGAATAAGCTACCAAAGAAAGCGCCGACAACCAGCCCGAGACATAAGTCTAAACCCCAGAAAATCGGAGAAAACTATAACTTATTTTCTCTAACCATCGAAAATACAGCACTCCTTTTTTATTCTACCTGGCATGTGGCTCTTCTATGTCTATCTGCTATTAACAGGCGAGAGCCCAACAAACGGAGGGGGAGTAACAATCGTAGGAACAGTGGCATCAGCCTTTCTCGGTCTTATGCTTGTTTTTAATGCGATCATGGCTCTCATAAGCTATATCGAAAATCGCAAAACCGAATTATCTCATCATTATCGACGAAACTTTATTCTTGCCGCCATACCACCAATTTTCGTCATTACAATTTTAGTGATACTCTTTTTTTACCGCTTATTATGCTTCCTAATCGATTAAGGTCACCTTCAGTGCGAAAATAGGGGCACTTCCACCACAAAATCTCTTTTCAAATTGGGAAAAGTATGCTAAAATAAGACACAGTTGTAATATAAAAGGTTAAATTATGAGTTCAATAGATATTAAGAAAATTGGCGATGCGCAGAAGAAAGCCGCTGTAGTCGATGTCCGCTCTGGCGATACTGTCCGTGTCACCCAAAAAATCAAAGAAGGCGAAAAATTCCGCTCTCAGGTCTTTGAAGGAGTCGTAATTCGCACTGACCGTAAGGATTCTCATACCGCTCGCATTACTGTACGCAAGGTCACTTCTGGTGTTGGTGTAGAAAAGTCCTTCCTAATCCATAGCCCTCTAGTAGAGAAAATCGAAATTGTCCATCGCGCTAAGGTTCGCCGCAAGAATTTAAGCTTCTTGCGTGAAAGGTCTGGTAAATCGGCAAGATTAACCAATAAAGCCTTTGATCGTAATGCCGTCAATAATGTCAAAGCTGCCGAAGAAGTGTTAGCAGCCGAAGTTAACGATCCAGAGACTCAAGCTGAAAAAGTCAACCCTAAAGGCGCTGGCGAGCCAGAAGAATAGAACAATCAGAAACCGTGATTTTAGGTATTGATGAAGTTGGACGTGGCCCCTGGGCGGGGCCACTTGTCGTTGGGGCGGTAATATTAGATGAGGAGTCCAAACCACCCGTCTCCATAGCACCCGCCAGCACCGCCTCAGAAGTTTTTTACCTCTGGGACCATCTAACCGATTCTAAAAAGCTTAGCCCTAAATCCCGTGATCAGCTTGACCAATTAATTCGTCAATATGCCACCGCCTATGGCCTAGGCTGGGTGTCGGCTCCAGAATTAGACCAATATGGCTTAGCCAGAAGCCTCATGATGGCTACTCGGCGCGCCGTTAATCAAGTACTCAAAGACAAACAGCCCTTCGATCGCATCATTATTGATGGTACAGTGAATTTTCTCAAAAATACCCCTCTGGAGAATCGTGTCACTACTCTGAAAAAAGCCGATCTCACTGTCAAAGCAGTTTCCGCCGCATCAATCATCGCCAAAGTCGCTCGTGATACCTACATGGCCGAAATTAGCCAGAAGTATCCCCTTTACGGCTTTGAAAAACACGTCGGCTATGGCACGGCTCTCCACCGCGAAAACCTCCAAAAATACGGAATTTGCCCCGAACACCGCCAAAGCTTTCGCCCAATTAAGAAAATCATGGAGAATTTCCCGGAAACTAGCCCAAATAGCCCTCTCCGAGGCGATTTTAGCACAAGTTCTATCAAAGCGCCGTCTACCAGCACAAAAGGACAAACAGCTGAATTAGCCGTTGCTAGCTACCTCAGGGACCAAAATCATCAAATCCTCGCTCACAATTTCAAGACAAAAACCTACGAAATTGACCTAATTTCCACTCAAAACCAGCAAATTTTCTTTACAGAAGTCAAATATAGCGAAGATCCCACTAGGGAAGGAACGGCCCTGGTACGCGTCACAGCTCAAAAACTTCAAAAAATGCAATTCGCCGCTCAGACTTTCCTTGCAGATCACCCTCATCTACAAGAATTTCAGCCCATTTTGGCGGCCGCAGCAGTACATGGTCAGGATTTTCAAGTCGTAAACTGGCTCCCGCTTATTAACTAATCCATATAAACCAGTCGACCATGATAAAATTAACTAGTAAGCCTATGAGCTTATGGGATCCAAAGGGGCTATTTTGAGGTTTTGGCTCCAGCACCCAACGGCTCCCCATTATCAAAGATCGTGAAGTTACCCTCTAGAAGATCCAAGAGAACTTATGAGGCTAGAATTGAACTATGGTCAAGGCCATACGATAAAAAGTTAACTTCTATACCTGCGACCATGTATACTGGGTTCTGCTTTGAGGAAGCCTTTTGCATTTTATTACCTTTGCGCACCCGTCGGCCCTGGTTCCAAGCGGTACTTCGTCCGTAGCGGGAACGTCAATCTTAATAATGGCGCCTTGAGGAACTTCGGCATCAATGGCAACGGTTGGTCTCGTATCTCTACTGCTTACGGTACCGGTACCTGGGATGCTAAAGCTTACAACCTCAACTTCAATGCCTCTGGTGTTAACCCGTCAAATAACAATGTTCGCTGGAACGGTTTCCCCGTCCGCCTGATTTTGTCGCGGTTCGGTGCCGATCTTTCTCCGCTCCGCACTCCAGAGTGCGGAGCTCAAATTTACTTAGAAACGTTGAATTTAAATTCCACAATATCCCCCTCTTGCATGACATAACCTTTGCCCTCAGTCCGCAACTTACCCGCAGCTTTCACTGCTTGTTCGCTACCTAGTTCTTTCAGGTCATCATATTTCATCACATCTGCCGCAATGAATCCACGTTGAAAATCTGTATGAATCGTCCCCGCCGCTTCCGGAGCCGTCGCGCCTTGTTTAATCGTCCAGGCCCGCACTTCTTTCTTGCCCGCCGTGAGAAAGCTCTGCAAACCCAAAGTCTGATAGGCTGCCTTAATCAGCTCACCTAGAGCATCTTCTTCAATACCATACTCGCGCAAAAACTCCTTGCGCTCCGCTGGAGTCATGCCAGACATCTCTTCCTCCAGCTTCGCGTTCACAAATATCGCCTGGCTCGGAGCCACCATCTTGGCCAACTTCGCCCGCAACTCCTGATCAGCCAGCTCCCGCTCATCGACATTAAACATATAGATTACTGGCTTGTCCGTCAAATAGGGAATCACCCCACCTTCGTCCTTACCCGCCGACTTCTTGCGTTTCGCCTCGACTTTTTCTCGGGTCTCCATGTCTGCGAGTTCCAATTCCGTCTGAATAATCTCAATATCGTGCTGCGGGTCTTTCGAGCCTTCCGCTCGAATCACATCACCATCTTCAAAAACTCGCACCACATGACAAATCACTTGACATTCACGAATATGTGCCAAAAACTTATTACCTAATCCTTCACCCTTAGATGCCCCCTCTACTAAGCCCGCAATATCCACAAATTCCACCGTAGCCGGCACAACCTTTTCCGTATTATACATTTTGGCCAAAACCTCCAGCCGCTCGTCTGGCACCGGCACAATCCCTACATTTGGCTCAATCGTCGCAAAGGGATAATTCGCCGCGAGAGCCCCCGCATTCGTCAGAGCATTAAACAAGGTCGACTTGCCCACGTTCGGCAAACCTACAATTCCAATCTTTAAATTCAAAACCAACCTTTCTATCCGATATTATCAATATAATTATAACACCTTTCCTTCAAGAGACCAAGGTTCAAATCTCACTGCTGGTGCTACCTTATTTCTGCCTCCGACACATAGGCCGACATCTTATTCCATGTGCCATCATCATCAAAATCATAGCCCACAGTATAGCTATATTCATTCGTCCAAGCCGTAAAATTAAGAGCGATTTTATTATACTTCTTCCGCTTTAGCTGTACATACCTTGAAACCCCCGGATGGTTATTATCATAAATCTCCAACTTAAACAAATTCGCATCTTCCAAATCTTGAATCAACCTCACGGCATTCGTCGCATGACCACCACCCATTTCTTTAGAAGAAAACTCAAATACCACCGGAATCCCAGCCTGCAGTTTAGAAACTAGGGAATCATAAGCTTTATCCGGCTCCGCATCAAAACTCTGCGTCTTCTCTTCTAGCTGCACAATGAAAAGCCGCCAAATCGCATCTAAGACCATACTTTCGTCTTTTTTCGCGCCCTTAGTCAAGCCTTGATTATTGATTTGTAACTGAGCCGACTGATATTTCGAGAAATCCTCTTCCTTCTCTCTATTCGCCGGCCAATCCTTCACCGTGAATTCCGCACCCACCGCCAACATATCATCATAATAATCTTGCTTAATCATCCACACATCATCTTCCACACGATCGCGATAATCATCAGGCAAGTCATCTCGTTGCAATAAAAGATCTAGGCCCGGGCTAGTAAACTCAAAATCGTATAAATTCCCCTCGCCCGTGAAGTATGTCCCCTCTAAATTATAGCCTTGTGCCCCCAGTTTTACCTTGCCTCCCTCAGCCAACATGAATTTCGAATTTGTCCGCTCGGGCAGTTCAGCGGGCAGCTTACCTATATAACGCAGCATCGCAAAGGTTGCCATACCATAACAATGTCCACCTGCAGATTTATTGCTGGTAAAATTCGCAAAGGAGAAACCATCGCGATTGGTAATAAATCCGCTATCTGCCATAATCATACCATCGACTTCGCCATCGCCATCGGTATCGACGTAATTATAATTAATGTTCGCCCCAATCAAATTATATATCTCATCAAGAGCCGACGAGTCACCAGCACTATAATAATCACAGCCAGTACCCTCCGCAATAGTATCTAATACGTCAGCATCTGTTTCACTGCCCAGCCCAATCACACAAACTCTCACCTCCAGCTTCTCCGCCTGCTCAATAATCTGCGTTTGCCACTCCACTAAAGTATCCGAAGTATCCTTACCGTCAGTCAGCAAAATCATATAATGCGCATTCTGATCATCTGCAAACTCCGCCAGCCCAGCTTCCAATGCCCGAGCAATATCCGTACCGTCCGCCTCGACTGTCCAATGTGTATTCATGCTATCTACCGCCTGCTTAGCCACCTCGTGATCCGTACTAAATTTCATCAGATTACCATAATCGCCCAAAAACTCACCTACTCCAAAACGATAATTACCGTCTAACCGATCAATTAGCCGATTCGTCAGAGTAAGGCGCTTAAACTCCGTATCATTACCCACTGCTCCAGTAGCTTCGTAACCCGCGGCCTCCATCTGCTCGTTACTATACATCGAGACTGAATTATCAATTACAAACAGCACGTCCGTCACAGCATCCGGCAAGACCGCCGAGCGATCTCCTATTACATAACGCGAAAAATGCTTTAACTGCGCCGTCAAGGTCTGCTCGGCGAGGTTCAGATTACTCGCCACCACCTCCAACTCATGAGTCTGCTCATTAAAATAATATAAAGTCAACTGATTCACATTCAGACCTTGCGCTGCCACTTCTGCAAGGTCATATTTAATTTTCACCGTCGCCTGCTCAATCTTACCCTTAGTACTAAAATTATAAACCTTGTCCATCAGGCCCGGCAAATTAGCAAAAGTCGGATTCCTATAAACATCGACCGTAGTGCTCGCAAGATTGCCTTGCCCTGTCATATCCAAGCTCACTCCTGCCGCCTGATAATCAGCCGCAAATTGCACCTGCCGCTCGCCGTCCAGAACTCCATCATTATGCGAATCGGCCATCAATGGATTCAAACCCAAATCCAATTCATCACCATCTAATAGCCCATCACCATCAGTATCCGCTTTCAAGGGGTCAGTCCCGCTCACAGCTACTTCATAACCATCCGGCAAACCATCCAAATCTGTATCTGCATGATAAGGATCGGTGCCTAGCTCACGTTCCTCGGCATTTTTCAAGCTGTCTCGGTCTGGATCCGCCCCGTCTCCCTCATCGAGCAAAAGCTCCAACCCCGCTAGCACCCTCGGCTGCTCAGGGTCTTCAATATCTTTATAATGTTCCAGTCGTTCTGCGTAAGCTTGATCCTTGACCGCATGTAGCCGATCGCAAGTCAACAGTCCCACTACTAGGATCATTATTGCCACAATCCCCACTATACCCACATTACGCAGCCAAACATAGCCCGCCTCAGTAGGATTTTTAATCTTAGATTTAATATTCTTTGAATGTACCATTGCAGTAGCGGCTGCATTCCGATTCTGACCGTTCACTAGTCTTCTATCGTTCATTTTTTCAGTATAGCACAAGCCCTTTAGTCAGTCGACCCTGCCATGTTAAACACTATCGCTCAGTCATTTTTATGCTAAAATGTAATTATGATAGGTATTGCGATTGTTGCTGTTTTCGCTTTTTATCTGAGTTTTTTGTGGCCAATTTTTCGCTCCCGCCATGCCGAGACCCCTAGAAGCGCTCGCTATGACATGCAAATGAAAAAACTTTGGAGTGCTGCCCAAAGCTCCATGCGTGATCACAAACCCCTCCGCGCCGAAAAAGCCTTACTCACTATCCTTAAATTTGACGAAAAAAATGCTGCCGCTTACAACCGTCTCGGCATTCTTTATGCTAAGGAACAAAAATTCGACGAAGCTATTGAATGCTTTGAAATCGCGCAATCTCTGGATAATAACCCCTCATCTCTACACAACGTCGGGCTAATTTATCTCGAAACTGGAGCTTACGAAAAAGCCGTCATGGCCTTTGAACAAGCCATCAACCTCGAAAACGACATTCCAGCTCGTTTCATAGCCCTAGCTAAAGCTCATGAGCGCCTCGGCCAGACTAAAGCCGCTATTGAAGCTCTCGAGAATGCTTATGCTCTTGACCATAGCACTAATACCCTCCGACAAATCTTAGCAATTTACGAAATGACTGGCGACACTGAAGCTCTTGCAGCTACCACTGCTCGCATCGAGGCCCAAATGGCCGCCAATGCTAAGGCTAAAGCCGCCAAAAACCGCCCGCGCACTAACCGTCGCACCCCTCGTCCCACCACAAAAATGCCTAGCACTCGTGTCACCAGAGCCACCCGTCCAGCTCCAGCCAGTTCTACTACTCGTACAACCCGGATTACAGCTGGGACGCACCCTGTTAGCCGTACTAATAAGCCTACTTCGGCGCCCAAGCCTCGTCCTACCAGTGTTCGACGTAAGCAAATCTAAAGCTCTCCTCTCATCTATTGACTTATGAGACGATGTGTGCTATAATGAAAAGATAGGACTAATTTTGCCAGTTTGCGGTATTTTTTTTATTGCCAAAGACATAAGATTAGTTAGAACCTTGTCAACCCATGACTCATTTTTAGTTTAGGAGGAATATGCTAAAATGGATATCCGAAGATTTTTGTTAACTGCAAAAGGCAAGCTCGTCATCACAAATACTGGGGATTACACAAATGAACCCACCCACGGCGATGCTTCCAAGGCCCCCAGTCTCACCATTGAAAATATTTATGGGCCTTCCAGTAGAGATTCGCGTCAAGATGCGATCCACAGCGCAAGACAGTTCTTGGAACAGGCCCGCTGTGCCCGACGTCACTCTCTTAGCTTTCCGGAAGACGTCACAGAAGTGCTGCAACTGGCTTACGGGCAGAGTATCAGCACCACGGAACGATACAAAGTCTGGAAAATCGAGCTGATCGATGAAGGTATTCTTCTACATGTAATTGATGCCATATTCGTGCCAGACAAATGTCCGCCCAGCACCATTGGCGAAATTTTGATCGCCTCATCATATCTGTCTTTCGATGTTAAAGCTCAGGCCTACGAGCAATACCCGGCTATGAAATATAGCTGCTTTGCTACATCGGATGCGGCTTATCCCGAGATGAAACAACGCAGGCTTCAGGCCTACCGAGAAGACCCCGACACATCTAACTACGCAAAATGTGGCTTCATTGAATTCCACAAAAACCTGACTCAAGAATCATTCCTTAATGTCTCTTCTAAATGAAGGATATCATGGATCCATGATAGGGCCTGTTAACAGGCCCTATTTTTGACAACAAAAAACCGCCAGCTAAGCTGAGGAATCTAACACAACAAAATGGAGCCGTGTGTCGGCTCTGCCCCGACGACCTGCCGCTTACAAGGCGGCT
>CAZTQW010000006.1:0-66544 GCA_964616255.1 uncultured Candidatus Saccharibacteria bacterium | reverse complement strand
GCCATCATTATAACTATTGTTATAATGACAATTATCTTCAGTATCACTAAATCTGGCCCGTCGAGAATTGCCGCTGCATCGGAAAAAAAGTTTCATCAATATGCCAATTATCTACTCTTCGGTGAAGATAAAGATACTGCGTTGCCGGGAGAATATGACCGCTGGTCAGTTTATGATTTGGAAGAACAGATGGAGGGCGATGCATTTGGGCAAGCCTATTGGGACAAGACTGAGACCCTGCTTAATGAGTCAGTAGATAAATACCATGAAATGGGTGACTCGGCTAATTCTACTTTGTTAGCAGCTTTAGATGAATATCGTAGCGCCTTTCAGTTCTTACGAGCCTACCGCCAATTAGCCGAACCAAACGAATCAACCATCATCTCAACTCTAGTAGATTCTGGTAAATCAGCTGCAGTGTCCTACATCAAAGAAATATTCGAGCCACTGTTGGAATTTAATGTGATCTATGCTGATAGCTATGTGGATTATAAAATAGCTCAGTACTCGGCTTTCATTGATTATTACGAACAATACAATGCTGCCGGCTGTTTAACATCGGGCGAAGTTAATAATTCCTGCCCACAAATTGATGAAGCGGCACTTCTTCAACATATCGACACGGCCGATCAGTATGATTTCTTAGCGGAAGAAACCATTGTCTCGCTAATTCAATTTCTCACACAAGATTGTTGGGCAATTAGTAAACAATTCCAGAATCCAATTATTCTACCTAGCGAGAAGGAGGCTAAGTGAATCAAAAACGTCTAAAAATTAGTCTAGTCATCAGCATTCTTGTAACCGCCCTAGCTAGCCTATTTATGCTGAACCGTCCTGTTCTGGCTGAGAGTGGTGATGGCTTAGTGATCAAAGCTGCCTTGTCTGGCCTTTATGACTGCTATCAAGCTGGAGCTTATAAAAGCCCTTTGGATCTTAGCAAATACAACGATGCTAACTCTATCGTTCAGAAAAAGGGTGCGCGTGAAATTTATCTTCCTACTGGCATTGCTCAAACTGATTCTATCAATTGTAAAGAAGTGCTTAGTGGCAGTGGCAAAAAATTCGCGGGCATGTATTCTATCGGTGGCATTACCCCACCAAAATCCACTGGCGATGTCTCAGGCTTCTTGACTAATATAGGCTACGAAAAGTCTGGTAGTTCCAATGACACTTGTCTAACTACGACTTACACTGGTGTCTCAAAAAATGCGAACATCAAATACACCTACACGAACATTATATCGGTTTGCGCCGTGGTGGATAGTAGCGGCAAGATTCAGTCTGAAAAAATGGACGTCAAATATCAGACCTCGGATAATACTGAGCTGGGGACTGTGGGCACTGCTAATAATAAAGTCGGTAAATCAATCAAAATTAAATCTAGCAAAAACAAGATTACTTGTCAGAAACATGCTTTTTCCGGTTCGGGGTGGCAGACAATTGGCTCCGTAAAATTTTCTGCTGGCAGTAGTTGGAGTGACTTTACTAACGAGTTCAAGAGTCAAGGCTGTGCTCCGGAAGAAGTATTATTAAATAGTGGTGGAGGCTGGACTTATACTCGTGAAGGTAATAGTGTCGAGACGAAAGGTAGCGAGCATGATGTAACATTCAGTATCACCGATACAGTGGCAGCTGCGAATAAAGCTATAAGCTATCTTTCAAAATATAAAAAACATGAGGATCTAGCTCTGGACGCAATTGAACAACGTACTTTGCTAGATTGGTACTTGAAGAATTACTACGTAATTAATTCCAAATGCGGTTCTGGACTAGATAGTAGTCAGCTCAAAGGTGATGGTTACATTGGTCCATATGACATTGTTTCTGACGATGGCACCATACAATCCTGTTATGTTAAAGCCACGAAAAATGCCCAGAAAAAAGTTGTAGTCTGGGACTCAAATAATTATTTGGGTAGCAAAATCGAAAAAACCTTTGCAGAAATTCTGGAAATGAATGGCGCGCAGCTGAAGGCTTTTAAAGACGAACAGAAGCAAGCCTGTAACAGTGCCGCTCTCGCCTCTCGACATGCTGCTGATGCCTTATTAAAGCAGAGCACTACCAGTGATGAGTATCGCCAGAAGGCTCAAAAAACTCTAAATGAGCTAGATGCGATTTTGAAGAAGACTAACACCTTTGGTAAGGGCGAAGATGAGCAAATTTACTGGTACGAACAAAACGATGTAATTATGTGCTACGAGTATACTGATGTAAATGGTCAGGTATCGGAACCAGAACCACCTACACCGCCGCCCGTCAAACCAGACGGACCAGGCGATTCTGGAGAGATTGACGAAGAAACTGCTCCGACATGTTACAATAGTTCTAGTTCCCTTAGTTGGATTTTGTGCCCGGTATTAAATATACTCGCAACGGTCACAGAGGGTGTTTATGTTGACGCGATCGCTCCAAATCTCGAAATGCAGGCTGACCTAATGGGAGATGATACCCGTAGTGTTTGGGTAGATATTCGTAATTATGCCAATATTGCTTTTGTAATTGTGTTCTTGGTCGTGATTTTCTCCCAAGTTACAGGTGTTGGACTGGATAATTATAACGTCAAGAAAATTTTACCAAAGTTGATTATCGTGGCCGTATTAGTGAACTTGTCATTCATTATCTGCCAAATTGCAGTTGACGTATCTAATATTGTAGGGGCCAGTATCTATGATCTATTTAATAATATATCAATAGAAGTACCTACAAATACGGCAACTTCGATCGCGTCATTTGCCAAAGGTGTGGCAGCCTGGGTAACTACGGGCGCTGTGGCTTTTGTTGGAATCAACTTCCTAGTAAATAATACAGCCATCTGGGTAGTGCCTTTGATTCTATTTATGATTGGTGCAGTAATCTCAGTGCTTTTCTTTGCAATTCTGCTCGGTGTGCGTAAGGCTGGAATTATAATATTAGTGGTTCTGTCTCCAATAGCGATCGTTTGTTATGCCTTGCCTAATACTAAAAAAGTTTATGATCGTTGGTTTAAGATACTAACATCGCTTCTGCTTTTATATCCAATTTGTGGAGCACTAGTCGGTGGAGGTGAATTTGCTTCGAAGCTACTTTTGAAGGTAGGCCATAGTACTGGGGCAGGATTCTTCTTTCAGCTGGTGGCGATGTTAATTCAAATTGTTCCAGTGTTCTTTATCCCTACGATCGTGCGTAGTTCGTTCCAAGCTATGGGGAATCTAGGGAATCGCATGATGGGCTTGCGTGATCGGTGGAGCCGTGGACTTACCGGTGCTGTCCGTGGAACAGAAGGTATGAAGGACTTGCAGCAAAGAAGAGCTGGACAAGATGCTATGCGTCGAGTAAATCGTTTCAAAGATAATAGAGATCTCCGTGGACGGTTGGCTAGAGGGTTGAACAGAATTGGCATGTCAAGTGCTAGTGACAGCCTGCTTAACTCTAATGCTAGGAACCGAGCTCAGACTAGAGCAATTAATGCTGCTGGTGCCTACATGCTTGCTAATCAGATAGCAGACCAGACGGCGGAAGACGGGATGGAAGGTATTAAGTCTCGTCAATCAGCGCAGTTACTTAAGCACTTTATGGATACTTATGATAATGACACCGCATTTAAAGCCGACCTCAAGGCTCAAGAACAGGCATACGATCAAGCCATTAGTGAACTTGAAGCGGATCCAGATAATCAAGAAGCGCAAGCTAGAGTGCGCGCTTTACAGAAGTTTATCGGCGCGACAGCCGATGGACAAGATGTGATAGCTAATGTCTATAATAGGAGATTGAGGGCGGAGCAGCAGGCGGCCCTCAACGAGGGTAGAAATGCTAGACTATCAAGTGGTATGAAATTCGTCTCTCAAACCCTTATGGCAGAAAACGGTGGTGCATTCAAGAAAGGAAATCGTGGATTCTCTGCTACCGTAAAAGATGCACTAACTGGTAATGGGTCTGGAGTGTTTAATCATGGAGAATTTAAGGAAGTTGAGGTTGGTAGGGACGCAGACGACAATCCTATTTACAAATATCGTAATGATCATTATGCAGCACAGAATTACAAGAGCAGTGCGTCTGATTTAGCTGATGCTAACGACGAGGCTCTGGACAGCTTGTTGGAGAGTGTCAATAGCGGCACTATGGATGCGAACCAGCTGGATGCTCTTTACCGCAATGCAACTGATGCACTAACTAATGAGAATATCCATGTTAAGACAGATAATGAGTCCAAGCTCAACAGTATTCGCCGCGCTGCCTTCAACGCGATGGCTTCAAGTACAAGCCTATATGATGATGCAGGGAATCTCTATAATAGGCAATCCAATGGTCAATATGTCAATCGTGATGCTGGCGGTAATAATCATGTCTTCACCCGTGCTGCAGACGGAAGCCTGATTGAACAGGGTGGTTCAGGTCAGACTATCGCAGCTAATCGTATTGTTAGCGCTAGCGATAAATTTAGTGGCCAATATGGCAGTACATATAATGATGCTCATACAGGCGATAGCTTCAAAGTCCAACATAACACACCGCAAGCTAGGGCGCATGTGGCGCTTCCTCCTGGAGTTAGACAACGTCCTGATGGCACATATATAAATATTGCCACTGGTAACACTTTGACTGGGGCTGAGTTGCAGCGCGCTCAAGCAATTACGCGCGCAAATATCGAGGCTGATATTTATAACGCACAAAATGGCCTCACACCACCTAGCCCATAAAATAAACCCTGTTTTGTAAACAGGGTTTATCAATTGTCTTGTGAATAGGCGAAGCAGCTGCACTTCGACTCTATTCGGTTTTTGAGGATAAAGGCAGCGGGAGGGAGACTTGAGATTTTTATCATGACAAAATTCGGTGCTTACCGCGGGCAATAGCCTGATCTTTCTGCGCAATTTGTTGCCTCTTTTCCTCTTCTTGTCTTTTACGATCTTCTTCCGCCCGGGCCCTGCCACAAGCCATTCTCTGTGTTAATTCTTCTATTCTGGTATAGTCTTCCTTAGCATGCTCAAGCGATATTACTCCGTCCTCAAGGTCTAGAGCTATCATCATTTCTAAAATCTCTTTGTCATACATATCCCTTCGTTCACCATCGGACAAATCTTGATATTTCTGCATAGCAATTTTAAGCGCAGCCGCGCAACTCGGACAGAAACCTTCGCGCGGGTTATCATCGCTAGTCCTGAGATTGTGCTCGCCTCCACAAATCATGCATCGATAGCCACAGCCTCTAGCTCTGCCTGGATTCCGGAATTTACATTCCTGAATAAAACTATCTGATAAATACCAATATGGATTGCCTCGATGGTCTACCTGCTCGACTCTCTCAGCATTGATCTTACGAATATCCTCAGTCGTAAGCTCTCTTAAGCCATCAAGCTCCTTCTGCTCCCATTGTGATAGTATGCTACCTAATCTTTTCTCTTTCCAGACACCATGTGCTCCCTTTTCCCAAATACACCAAGTGTAGTCTCTACATACCTTAAACTTATCTTCTGGTGGTTTTTTCGACAACCTGTGCCACCATATTGCTACTATAGCAACAATTCCAAGCCCAACTATCGCAGATAATACTTCCAAGGTCTGCTCATCCATCTCTTTCACCTTCCTTTTTTGTGTGTTGTAGGTTGGTGCGGGGGAAGTCAAGTACATTAAGAAAGACAAAATACTATCTTTATCTTCATTATTAATGTACTAGACTTCCCCCACACAGTTACTAGCAATCATTGTACTATATATAGCTATCAGATGCAATCATAAGCGAAGTACTCATGATATAATATACTCATGAGCGGGATCAAAACTCGGTTGCGCAAGTTTCAATATTGGCTCAAACATGATCTTTTTGTGTTTGATAATATTTTTCTGCTCGGAGCATTGATTTTTAGCCTGATGTGGACATGGGGCTCCGTCAGCTCTATGTCGCGCAACTGGAGCCTGGCAGAAGAACTGGCCGGAAAACAACGTGAGAAAGCTCTCCTAGAACTAGAAGTTGAAACTTTGGAACTCGAGAATAATTACTATCTTTCTGATGAATACCAAGAGTTAGCTGCGCGCAAATATCAGGGCAAAATGCTAGCGGGCGAAACTATGGTCTACTTACCCGATAATTCCGAGCTAGCCAAGAACAAACATAAAGTTGTCGTCACCGAAGAAAGTTTAGCTACTGAGACTAGAAGTAATTTTGAACAATGGCTGTCGTTCCTGTTTGGCATTTAGCAGCATGAATAATATATAAAATGCAAAAATCAAGAGTTCATTTATTAAAAAACTTATGATAATATAGAAACATGAGGAGGAATACAGAGAAAAAAGGGTTCACCATTCTTGAGGTGATGCTTTTTTTGGCAATTACAGGGTTAATGTTAATCGGAGTCATCGGCGGCACTTACTCAGCGATCGCTAGCCAGCGCTACACGGATTCTGTGCGCTCGTTCGCCGAATTTTTGCGGCAGACTTATGCCGAGGTCATCAGCCCAGAAACTCTGAAAGAGCAAGGGGGGAATGATAATACTTTAGCGATCTATGGTAAAGCAATTGTGTTTGGGTTGGACGGAGATAACTCTGATAATAAGTCACAACATATATACACCGCGACCTTAGTCGGCAGGAGCTCAACTAAGGTCGATAATTTTGTTAAGAGCTTAAGTGAAAATGGCTCTGGTGGTAAAGAAGGAGTCAATCTTCAGTTTTATTGTGGCGAGGTAGATAGCAGTGGAAATGAAGTTCAGGCTAGTACGGTAACATCTTATTTACCACCATGGGAGGCTAAAATTTATGCGCCAGCGGCTACCGAAGGGGGAACGAAGCCAACGTTCAAGGGCACGGTCTTCATTGTTCGTTCACCGAAATCTGGAGTTGTCCGTACTGTATATTATGGCGGTAGTTCCGACAATATCGAAGGGACATTTGATATTAAAGAGCACTGTAAGCCAGGAGATAGCTCTGCCAATACATCTCTACGTGATGAGCTAAATAATCATTCAGCTAGTTTTGTTCCAGAAACCGTAAACTTCTGCATCAAAGCAGATCAATCCAGTTTACAGGCGCCCATGCGCAATGTGCGTTTAGCAGAAGATGGTCGTAATACTTCGGCAGTTAGTATCATTAATATGGACGACGATGATGAATTAGGAAGCTCAAAATGCAAGTAAGAAAGTTAACAAAAAATATATACCAGACTAAACGCGGTGACACTATCATTGAGGTTATGTTTGCTATCGCAGTATTCTGTCTGGTGGCAGTAATATCAGTAGCTATGATGAATATGGGGGTAGCCCAGGCCGAGGGCTCGCTAGAAGTCGTGACAACCCGCAATGAGCTTAATGCACAAGCTGAAGCATTGAGATTTATCCATAGCTCATATATTTCCGAACTCACACTTCCTGAGTATCAAAGTGAAATGGCAGCTGATGAAAAATATCAACAATATACTAAGCTCTGGAAGGCGATTACGGAGAGTGCTATTGATTCTACTACTATGACAACCGCTACTGGAGTCAATATGGCGAACTTAGGCGACGTGATCGTTCAAGGTTGTTCTAAGATATATGAAAATGATAATAAAATGCTAACAGATAGAAAAGCTTTTGTTCTCAATACCAGAGACTTACAAACTATCCCAACAGGTAGTCATCAAGTAAGCCCTGATGTTTCATTTATACCAACCGTCCAGACATCTTACGGTGCGAGTGGTAGTGTAACTTCGAAAAATAGTTTATTTACCGAATCACCACTTAATGCCCGCATAATTTTTAAAAATGACACGGGGAATCAATCTACAAACTCAGATGTGCAGTATCTAGATCAAGCAAAATATAATAGGGTCGCAAAAGTTGAAGGGCTATGGATTATTGCTGTCAGAGGTAAATCAGAGACAGCCAGTGCTGGTAGTACAGAGGAGTATTATGATTTTTATATTCAGAGTTGCTGGAATGGCCCGACTGGTAATACTCCCCAATCTATCGACACTGTTATTCGATTATATAATCCGGAGGGTATGTAATGAAGTTTGGAAAAAAAACATTAGGTTATTCCAGTGCAAAGAGTGGTTTTACTATGGTAGAGTTATCCCTCACTATGGCTTTCGTTGCAGTATTACTAATTACTATCGCCGTTATAACTAGTAATATAATGACAATATATCAGAAAGGTTTAACTATCAAAGCAGTAAATAGTGTAGGACGTGGCCTAACAGATGAGTTTATTGCTGGGATTAATACTGCGCCTGCTGTTGATACCACAAGCTTATGCAATGGTGATTTTCTTAATCAGAGCGAAAGTAATGCTCATAGAGTTAAAGAATGCAAAAAACAACATGCTTTCAAATTTGTTTATCAAGATAGAAGAGACGAAAAAGGCAGACAACTTAATGGAATTTTCTGTTCTGGAACCTATTCATACATGTGGAATACATATTATGGGTTGAACGGCCCTAATAAAAGTACTGTGTCGCTACAATACATAGATACAGACGGAAATCTCGAAAAAGTAGATAAGCCGAGGCTTGTACGAATTAAAGATCCTACTTACAGATTGTGTACAGCGAAACTTAAGAATGACTACACTTCTACCTATGAAGGAGTAAGCGATTCATTTGTAGAGGCAGATGTCGTATTTGATATTACAAGAATGAGAAATGCTGCATCATCGCCAGAAAATCCCATTTCAAAACCAGAAGGCGGCATGATGCTGAGTGCTTTTGATCTTGATTTGGAACTGTATGAATTTACAATTTTCCCAATCAGTCAAGACAACATGACACTACGTACATACATGTCTGGTACTTTTACTTTAGCAACTACAAGAGGCAATATAGATATCGTTAGGACAGGTGATTATTGTCAGCCAAATAGTGTGGTGGATCCAGTAACTGGTGAAGTTATCTCGGGAGACACTAGCAGTCTTAATGATCTTGGCTCAGAATTTAATTATTGTGCGATTAATAAATTTAATTTTGCCGCCCGTACGGCTGGAGTAGACTAGTATGAAAAAGATTAATAAAAGTTTAAGTAAGAAAGGGGTTGCCTCGTTGTATGTAGTTATCTTCGCAACGATTCTATTCGGGGTCATCACCCTCAGCTTCATTCGGATTATTTTATCGGAGTCTCAGCAAACAGGAAATGACGACCTTAGTCAATCCGCCTATGACTCGGCCATGGCTGGTGTAGAAGATGCTAAATTAGCGGTAAACAAGTTTTATAAGAATTATAATTCTGCAGACATTGGCGATTTGTTCGGTGGAGAATGTAATAGTGAGGGTGCAGAAGGTGGCACATTTAAGTTAAAGTCTTTCCTCTATCCTGGCAGCGGAGCTGGTGAAGTCAAAATTCAAGAATCCGCTGGCAACAGTACTGAACAGGCCTATACATGTGTGATCCTTGAGAACATAGTCGGTGATTATCGTTCTACTCTTACGTCCGACAATAGAACAAAAGTAGTTCCTCTAGGTATAGGTAGTACTGAGCTGTCTAATGTTAAAAAAATCAGAATAAATTGGTATTCTGAAGTTAATGGTACTAAATTCGGAAAAACTGCAGGAAATAGTAAGAAACTACCGAACAAGAACGACTCATATACACCGCCAGCTCTGTCGGTTACGTTACTGAAGACAAAAGGCACAATTAATCTCGATGCTTTTAATAAAAGCGAGGATCCTAACTACGGCAGCATGCTGTTTTTGCCTAGCACAACTAACGCATCTAGGGCCGGCAATTTTTTCGATAATAATGATGTAGCAAACGCAGGCTTATCATCAAAACCGAATGAACCATATCTAGTTCAGTGTAAAATGGGTGATGAGTTCGCGTGTTCAGTCACCTTAGAAGCAGGAATGGGGACTGATATACAAAATGCCATGTTGATAATCTCTATGCCATATGGAGATATCGTCACCGATTTCATGGTGGAGCTATTAGACGATGGCGGCGATCCTATTCCATTCGAAAACGTCCAAATCAGTGTCGACTCCACTGGTCGTGCCAATCAGCTCGTGCGTCGAGTCGAGACAAGGCTAGATCCCGCCGATCTCTTCTTCCCATACCCAGAATACGAAGTAGAGCTCACAGGAGATGGAGATAAATCATTCCTAAAGAATTTCTGGATCACGGCTAATTGTTGGACTGACCAAGGCCCTTGTCCAAATAATGGCAGTGTCTAAAAAACAGAATCGTGTTATAATCAAGAGATAATGTAAGGAGTTAATATGGCAAAAGAATTAGATCCAAACAGTAAAACCTGGAAGAACCTTGAAGCTGCCCTAGCTGGTGAATCACAAGCAGCCATTCGTTATCAATTCTACTCATCTCGGGCCAAAAAAGACGGTTACGAACAAATCAGTAGCATTTTTGATGAAACTTCCCACAACGAAAAAGAGCATGCTAAAATGTGGTACAAATATCTCCACGGTGGTGCAGTCGCTGATACCGCCACCAATCTTGAGGCAGCTGCCAAAGGCGAAAACTACGAGTGGACTGATATGTACAAGCAATTTGCTGAGGAAGCTCGCTCAGAGGGTTATGAGGAAATTGCTGCGAAGTTTGACGGTGTAGCCGCGATCGAAAAAGAACACGAAGAGCGCTATCGCAAACTTTATAATAATGTTGAACATGATGTAGTCTTCAAGAGTGATAAAGTCACAGTGTGGAAGTGTCGTAATTGCGGCTACGTCTTCGCTGGCGAAGAAGCCCCAGAAGTTTGCCCAGTTTGTGCGCATCCTCAGGCTTTCTTTGAGATTCGCGCCGAGAACTACTAATCTCTAGGCCATGCGACCAAAAATCAAGGCAATGTCCCTCTTCGCCAATGTCGGTATTGCCGAAACCTACCTACATGATTGTGGTATTGATATTGTCATAGCTAATGAAATCGATCCAACACGTTCCCGATTTTATCAGCATTTGTATCCCCAGACAAAAATGGTCACGGGGGACATCAAGGATAGCGCTGTCCAGGAATGTCTTTTAGACTATGCTAGGCAGCAGTCGGTTGATTTGATTATGGCCACTCCGCCCTGCCAGGGAATGAGTACGGCCGGAAAGAAGGATCAGAATGACGAACGTAACTTCTTGATTACTTATGCCGTCAAGATGATTAAGGAACTGAAGCCGAAGTACGTCTTTTTAGAGAACGTGCCCGAGCAACTGCGCACATGTATTCCTTATCGAGGTGATAAAGTTTTGATACCGGATTATGTGCAGCAAGAACTGGGCGAAAACTATAACTTCAACAGTCAATTCGTTATGAATGCAGAAGATTATAGTGTACCGCAAACTCGCGAGCGCGCAATTATGCTTTTAACCCGCAAAGATTTGCCTTATGTCTGGCATACCCCACCCAAGCATGAACATATTATTACTATGGCCGAAGCAATTGGCAACTTACCATCACTAGATCCCGAAGTGCACGACTTGCCTTTAGCGGAGCGGAAAAAGCTCTTTCCTGATTTTGAGCAAAAAAAGGTCGCTGGGCTGAAAGTCTCACCTTGGCACTATCCTCCCAAACATATTTATCGTCAGGTCATTAGTTTAATGCATACTCCTACGGGTGAGACGGCCTTTCGTAATATCGACCGGTTTAAGCCTAGAAAAAAAGATGGCACATTGGTCAAAGGTTTTAAAAATACTTACAAGCGTCAGGCTTGGGATCGACCGGGTTATACTATTACGATGTATAATCGCACAATTGGCTCGCAGAATAACGTTCACCCTGGGCACTACCTTGGTAAAGACCAGGACGGCTTCGATATTTATTCTGATGCGCGCGTGCTGACGGTTTTTGAGTTGATGCGTATTATGTCTTTGCCAGATAATTGGAATATACCGAGCTGGGCTTCCGAGCATTTCGTGCGCCAAGTTATTGGTGAAGGTATTCCACCAATGCTAGTAAAGAATATTATGCAAGAGTTAGTGAGGATCCATGAATAGATTACGCGGCCTGTCCCTCTTCGCCAATGTCGGTATTGCCGAAACCTACCTACATGATTGTGGTATTGATATTGTCATAGCTAATGAAATCGATCCAACACGTTCCCGATTTTATCAGTATTTGTATCCGGCGACGGAAGTCATTACTGGTGACATTGCTGATGAAGCGGTTTTTGCACAAATTTTACAACGTGCTCGTCGGCAACAAGTGGATTTCGTCATTGCTACTCCGCCTTGCCAAGGCATGAGTCTGGCGGGCAAACGTGATCGTTACGATGAGCGCAATCAACTAATTTTTTATGCGGTGAAGATGATTAAGGAACTGAAGCCGAAGTACGTCCTGCTCGAAAACGTTCCGCAACTTCTCAAAACCGAGATTCATGTGCGTGAGCAGACCATGATGATCCCCGAATATATCAAGCAAGAATTGGCACCTGACTATAATTTTGCTGATCAGAGTTTAGTTAGTGCTATGGATTATGAAGTTCCACAGATGCGTCGGCGTAATATTTTTCTCCTGTCGCGCAAAGATTTATCTTACACTTGGCAGATGCCCGCGCCTAAGCCGCATATTAATTTACGCAAGGCTCTTTATCATTTGCCGTCTGTGGACCCCATGTTACGCGAGGGAATTGACGAGACCTTGAAGCTTTTTCCAGATTTTTATGACAAAAAAGAACAGGCCGAAGCTCTGTCAAAATTTCACCACCCGCCAGTTCATGCTAAAAAACACGTGATTACGATGATGCATACTCCTACGGGCGAGACGGCCTTCCATAACCCAGTCTATTATCCTAAAAAAGATAACGGCGAGCGGGTGAATGGTCATTATAATACCTATCGACGTTTTGAATGGGATAAGCCTGCTCGTACGATTACACAAAACAATGGTGTAATCTCGTCATTGTGTTGTGTTCACCCCGGCAAATGCCTGGGCCATGATGCTGACGGTGTGCGAATTTATTCCGATGCTCGGTGTTTGACGATTTATGAACTTTTGATTGTTTTTTCTCTGCCGACTGATTGGGGTATTCCAGAATGGGCCGAAGATCGACTAGTGCGCCAAGTTATTGGTGAAGGTATTCCACCAATGCTAGTAAAGAATATCGCTCTCGAGCTCACACACGGCTGCCGGCTTACGCATAATATTTTTTGTAAAGATCATCAAAACTAATATCGAGTTCGGCTTGCGCAAAATCAGCTCGTTTCAGGTCATATAATCTTTCTAATAAACTGCGTCTCGTAGCATCGTCGCCATAATGAATCGCCCTATGACAATTTGGGCAAAGCGAAACAATGTTTTCTATACGATCAATGTTGATGTCAAAATCTTTTTGGGCCGACATCGGAATCAAATGATGTGCCTCGACATAAGAATGACCATCTTTGTCTGGAAAAGTCGTATGATCCTCATCGAGCAGACATTTATAATTTGATCGCACTAGTGCGGTTTTGGCGAGGCGCGCATCTCGCTTGTAGGTGGTTTGCGTGTTCACGACTTTGACTGGTTCGCGTTCATTCTGCTTAATAAAATCATCACTTTCTAAATTCGGATACTCCGTAGCTTGCATGATCGCCTCATGCGCAAGATCTTCATTGGTAATTTCGCTAGCATGATTAGTATTATAAATAGTAAGATTTTTAATTTGCTCAGCATATTGGAGCATGATTTCCGGACTCAGAAGATAATTTCCATTATGCGTGAGTACGATTCCTAAGTTTTTCAGAAATTTGGGAAATTTCACATCCGTGTATTTATTTGGCAAATCTGCTGGCAGAGTGTAATAGCCGAGCAACAAGTTAATTGCATCTTCATAACTAATTCCTTTATCGTGAGTCAAATAGATTAAATAAGCTAAATCAGTTCTGTTAATGCCATCAGTCACATCGCTAGTTTCGCTTTCCGAGTCATCGTCAATTTCTGTAGTATCCAGAATTGCCTTTACGAACAGTTTTGGTGGGTCGACATCAGAATTGCTACCTTTGATTGCTGAATTATTGCGACCAAAACTGTGATGCAGAATTGCCTGCAAAATTAAATCATTAATCTTCGGCTGATCATGATTAATTCGAGCTTCGTAGAATTCTTTTCCAGTAGAGGTAATCCGTGCTCGGTGTTGCTCGAAATCATACTCCACGAAGCCAAAATAGCGCGCCATCTCCGATTGTTTGACCATGAAAGCCTCATCGCGTGCTCCAGTCGTGAGACGGGGAACTAATTCTTGAATGCGGTCTTTATAATTGCGATTTGTCACCCATGCACCATTAGCTTCACTATAAATTTTCAGAGTCGCATCAAAAACATCTAGATTGGCAGTTTGTTTCGGAAGAATTAACTCATTATTCATATCTCTAGTATAGCAGATTTACTCTCTGTTTTGTGCTATAATGATATGCAATGGGAATCGAAAGAAGCACAGATTTGGAGGAACTAGCTAAGCAAGCCGCCGGCGAGAAACATCGTCTCGTGGATTCTAATTTGAACGATAATGATCCTTCTGAACAAGCCGAAGAAGCTTCGCTCCGACCTACAACTTTTGCTGATTATATCGGTCAAGAACGATTAAAAGCCAACTTGAAGCTGGCGATTGATGCCGTGAAGAAACGTGATGATGGTACATCGCTAGATCATGTCTTGCTGTATGGCCCACCCGGTCTTGGCAAGACTACCATGGCTAATGTAATTGCACACGAGATGGGGGCAAGCCTCAGGATTACTAGCGGGCCGGCGATTGAGCGCGCGGGGGATTTAGCTTCGATTCTTACTAATTTGCAGAGTGGTGATGTTTTATTCATTGACGAGATTCATCGTCTGCGCCGGGCAGTCGAAGAAATCCTTTATTCCGCTATGGAAGATTACAAGCTCGACATCGTGATCGGCAAAGGCCCCGCCGCGCGCTCGGTGCGTTTAGACTTGCCAAAGTTCACGGTGATCGGTGCGACAACTCGCACCGGATCACTCGCCGGCCCGCTGCGTGACCGCTTTGGCCTAATTCACCGTCTCGAATATTACAAAATTCCGGAAATCGAAAGAATCATTAGTCGTACAGCCAATTTATTAGGTACTGGCATCGCTCCAGAAGCCACAGGTTTGCTGGCTACTCGTTCGCGCCTCACTCCGCGGATTGCTAACCGTTTGACCAAACGAGTGCGAGATTATGCTGACGTTCATGCTGACGGTTATATTACTTATGATCTGGCGATCGCGGCTTTAGACATGATGGAGGTGGACGATTTAGGTCTCGATCCAGCCGACCGCAACATGCTACAATTAATGCTCGAAAATTACGGCGATCGCCCTGTCGGCCTCAACACCATCGCTGCGCTTACTGGTGATGAGGCCGCTACGATTGAAGATTACTACGAACCGTACTTATTGCAGCTCGGCTTAATTGAGCGCACTCCTCGTGGTCGTGCAGTCACTTTGAAGGCTAGAGAACACCTTAATTCGGTGAACTTCGCCTAGAAATTTAGGCTGCCAATTTCGCTCGACTACGTTTTAAGAGGGATTTTTCTTGTGTTTTCTCCTCATTATCCATAAGTATGTTATAATACCATTATGGATAATCCTTATGTTTTAAGTCACGTAGTTCCTACGCGCAAAGATTATATTAGCACAACTGATTTTGATCAGGCCGAAATGCTGGACATGGTTAAGCTTTCGACAGCGATTCGGACATACATTAAAGCGGGTGGCACACTCGAAACTCTATACCATAAAAATTTAGCGATGATTTTTGAGCAGAAGTCTACGCGAACCCGTGTCTCTTTTGAGGTTGGCATGGAACAACTCGGTGGACATGCTTTAAATTTAGCTCCTGGAGCGATCCAGCTCGGCGGTCATGAGACTATCGGTGATACGGCCAAGGTAATTAGTCGAATGTGTGACATCATTATGGCACGTGTCGATCGTCACGAAAGTATCATGGAGCTTGCTGCCCAGTCGTCAGTTCCAGTTATCAATGGTATGTCTGATTACAATCACCCTACCCAAGAGCTTGGTGATATTATCACGATCTTTGATCACTTGCCTGAGGGCAAACCTTGGAGCCAAGTCAAGGTGGTTTTCGTAGGTGATTGCACGCAAGTTTGCGCTTCGCTCATGATGATTACGACTAAAATGGGCATGAATTTTGTGCAATATGGTCCGCCGGCCAAGTGGCTGTCCGATGATTATCTGCAAATTGGCCGAGCTAACAACCAAGTCTACGGCGGTAGTGTCTATGTAACTGATAACCCCGAGCGCATTCAAGGTGCTGATTTTGTTTATACTGACGTTTGGTATGGACTATACGACAAAGAGACACCCAAAGAAGTTTACATGCGCGAATTTTATCCTAAATATCAAGTTAACAATGAGCTCATGGCCTTGACTGGTAATCCTAACGCGAAGTTCATGCATTGTTTGCCTGCAAATCGTAACGAAGAAGTAACTGATGAAGTTTTGGATAGTCCAAATTCGATTGCATGGGACCAAGCCGAAAATCGTCTCACGGCGCAACGTGGTTTATTAGCATACTTCGGTGGAGTGGCAGAGGCCACCCTAGATAAAATAAAAAGGCAAGAGGAGGAATAATTAATGCCTACAAAAAATAAAAAACCAAAGTTTAGGCTATTCAGTGCAGTACTAGCTACTGTCTGTATTATCCTAGTTGGTGATGCGGTTGCACCGACTGCATCTATCGGCAATTCACAGTATGTCTGGTGGGCGATTATGCTTATCGGCTTCTTTGTTCCCTACGGATTAATTTCTGCAGAGCTTGGCACCCAGTATCCGTCTGAGGGTGGCATGTACACCTGGGTCAAGAAGGCCTTTGGCGAAAAATGGGCGGGTCGCGTAGCTTGGTACTACTGGGTGAATTATCCACTCTGGGTAGCATCGCTTGCTGATCTTGTCACCACTTATTTATTGCAAATGCTTGGGTTCGACATGACTTGGCCGGTAATTCTAGCCATTCAGATTGGCTACATTCTCCTGGTTTCCGTACTGGGTGTGCTACGTATTTCTCAAAGTGCTTGGCTTTCCAATCTCGGGGCATTTTGTAAGTTTGTCTTCATGGCCGGAATTGGTGCACTTGGTATTTATGTTCTGGTAACTCAAGGCAGTGCTAATCCAGTTAATTCTTGGACAGATTTCTTACCAATGGTCGGTGCCGATGGTAAATTCGATTTTACTGGTCTAGGCTTTGTTGCTTTGATCATCTTTAACATGTTGGGCTTCGAAGTAGTTTCGACCTTTAGTGAAGACATGCAAAATCCGAAAAAAGAAATTCCGAAAGCCGTGATTGTCGGAGGTATTTTAATTGCCGTATTTTATCTCTTAGCTTCATTCGGTATCGGTGTGGCAATCCCGCTTGAAGAAATCAGCACGGACTCAGGGCTGCTTGATAGCTACAATATCTTACTAACGACCGTTGGGTTCTCTGCTGCTGCGATCAAAGCTATTACGGTTGTGGTAGGTGGCATGTTCATTTATACCCTCGTAGCCAACATCTCTTCTTGGAATTTCGGTGTAAACTCCGTGATCGCTTATGCTGCCGAAGACGGAACTTTTCCAAAATCTTGGGCAAAGCGCAACAAAAATGGTGTGCCATATGTTGTCTCAATCTGGACTGGTGTAGTCGGTGCGATTATCGCTATCGCCGGTATTATCGTGGCGCAGTTTGTTCCTGAATTATCCAATCTCTTCTGGACTTTCTTCTCGCTCAGCCTCGTGACGCTTTTGCTTTCCTACCTTCCTATGTTCATGGCCTTCCTCAAGCTCCACAAGCAAGGTCCAGCTGTGAAAAAAGGATACTGGATTAACGGTGGCAGAATCAAAATCACCTTATTTGGTTTAGTGCCATTCCTCTTAATTCTAGTTGCTTTGTTCTTCACTTTGTTCCCAGAATTTAATCTCGAAATGTTTGAATACAACTGGCCATTGATTGTTGGTGCTGCCATTGCAATTATCATTGGCGAAATCATGGTCTATAATATGAGCCGCAAACAAGCTCAGCAAAAGTCCCGCAAGCGCAGCACGAAACGAGTGCGAGCTAAGAGTACACGTTAACTATAATTTAAGAAAAGGATTTTATGAGAATTACAGATTCTACTCCGAAACAAGATGGATTCTATATGCCATCTGAGCTATCAGAGCATCGCTGCACGTATTTGTTGTGGCCGGAACGCGGTGATAACTGGCGGCATAATGCCGAAGAAGCTGAGCACGTATTTTGTAAGGTTGCTCAAACAATCGCAAAATATGAACCGGTGGTTATTGGGGTAAGTCCACGCGAATATCCGACCGCGTTAAATCTTAACATGCCGAATGTGCAAATTGTTGAGATTACTAACAATGACTCCTGGATTCGAGATACTGGTGCAACTTTCCTAGTCGATGGTAAGGGCCATATGCGTGCAGTGGACTGGGGCTTTAATGGTTACGGTGGTTTAGTGAACGGAATTTATTTCCCTTGGGATCAAGACGATCTGATTGCTGCTAAAATGTGCGCTATCGAAGGTGTCGACCGTTACCGCACTCCCGATTTTATTCTTGAAGGTGGTTCGGTGCATTCCGATGGTGAGGGCACGATTCTAACCACAGAAGAAACTTTGCTTGATCCAGGACGTAACCCAGGTATGAGCAAGGAAGAAATTGAACAAAAGCTCAAAGATTATCTTGGTGCCGAAAAAGTCCTCTGGATTCCGAAGGGAATTTATATGGACGAAGACACTAACGGCCACGTTGATAATATTTGTCAATTTGTTGCCCCGGGCAAAGTTGTTTTGGCTTGGGAAGATAATGAAAACGATCCACAGTATGAACGATCAAAGGCTGCTCTGGATTATCTGGAAAGTGAAACCGATGCCAAAGGCCGTAAACTAGAAATCGTCAAGATTCATGTACCGAATGTCGTCACCATTACTCAAGAAGAATCCGATGGGGTTGATATGGTAGAGGGAACATTCCCACGTAACGAAGGCGACCGTTTGCCGGCTAGCTATATTAATTATTACAACTGTAACGGCGCAATTATCTTACCAGTCTTTAATGACGAGCATGATCAAGCCGCAATTGATGCTCTTCAAGCTTGCTTCCCCGATCGAGTAGTTGAGCCAATCTATGCTCGCGAAATTCTACTTGGCGGCGGTAACATTCATTGTATTACCCAACAAGTTCCGAGGCCGTAAGTTATGAAACAGTTGCATTATGACGGTCCAGTGGTATTGGTGGTAATGGACGGAGTCGGTTTATCGGTTCGACGCAGCGGTAATGCCGTGCGCCAGGCTCATACCGAGTTTCTTGATAAAGCGATGCTGAATTATCTCAATATTCCGCTAGCAGCTTCGGGTGAGGCGGTAGGAATTATGCCTGGTCAAATGGGCAATTCCGAGGTTGGTCATAATGCGCTGGGTTCTGGACAAATTATCCAGCAGGGAATTGCTCAGGTTGAAGCGGCCTTCGCGACTGGTGATATCTGGAATTCTAAAGCCTGGAAAGGTGCCATGAAATGGTTGGATGCCAATAATAGTGTTAAGAGCAAAGACGAAGCGAATCTTAAAAAGCCTCAGATTGGCACCCTACATTTCTGTGGAATCTTTTCTGACGGTGGTGTACATAGTGATATTAAGCACTTGGAGCAAATGATTCAGCAAGCTTATGCCGAAGGTGTGCGGAAAATTCGGATCCATTGCGTCTTTGATGGTCGTGATGTTGCACCGAAGTCTGAACCAAAGTACATTAACCGTCTAGAAAAATTTTGTGCCCAATTCAAAGATGCAGATTTTCGTATTGCATCTGGCGCTGGACGTATGGTTGCCACAGCCGATCGTTATGAGAATGACTGGTCAATGGTCAAATTAGGTTGGGATATGATGGTGCAGGGCAAAGCCCCACGCGAGTTTAAATCGGCCAGTGAAGCTATCAAAGTCCTAAGACGCGAAAATCCTCAGGTGCAAGACCAGTATCTACCGGCTTTCGTGATTGTTGAAAACAGCGCCGCGAGCTCCGTTCTAGAAGGACGCGCCGCTCGAGCTAAGGCTTCTAGTGCTAATACTAGACAAGGGGCCCAGGCCATTGGGCAAATTCGCGATGGCGATGCCATGATTTATTATGATTTCCGGGCAGATCGCGCGATCGAGATTGCGAGTGCTTTTGATTTGAAAGATTTTACGAAGTTTGAACGTGGCCATGTACCAGAAATTTATTTTGCAGGTCTGACAGAATATGATAGCGATCGCCATATTCCGGCTAATATCCTGGTGCCTCCAGTCAAAATCGAGTCGCCACTTAGTACATATCTAGGTCGGAATAAAATTTCACAACTAGCAGTATCGGAAACTGTGAAATATGGTCATATTACTTATTATTTCAACGGCAATAGCTACAAAAAATCTCCGCGCGAGACGCAGCTCGAGATTCCATCTGATACTCAACCTTTTAATACTCGCCCCTGGATGAAATCAGCCGAAATCACTGATGTAGTGCTAGAAAATCTAGATAAGTATCAGTTCGTACGTATTAATTATCCGGGCGGAGATATGGTTGGGCATTTCGCTGAGCTAGAGCCGACCATTGTAGCGATAGAGGCAATTGATCTTCAGCTAGCGCGCTTAGCTAAAAAAGTCGATGATCTCGGCGGCATGATGATTATTACGGCCGATCATGGTAATGCAGAGGAATTGCTAGATAAAGAAGGTAACCCGAAGACTGCCCATACTACTAATCCAGTCCCTTGTATTTTTTACGATAATACTACAAATGCGAAAAAATACCACAGTGCAGGCTTAAACGAGGCCGGGCTGGCTAATGTAGCTGCGACGATTGCTATGCTACTGGGATTGCCAGATTATCCTGCTATGTGGCAACCGCCGCTTGTTAAATAACTTTTATGCTATAATAATAGTATGTTAATCAATAGCTCACGACTTACTAATTGTCCCATACTTAGTCTACATGTGAGCGGAAAAATTGCTCAAGTAGTTGAGCCAGTAGTTGATCCTAACGAGCTCAAGATTATCGCCTTTAAAGTCGAAGGGCCACTTGTGGGTCGCGAGGCGGGAAACATTTTGCCGGTGCATAGCATTAGGGAATTCTCTCGTCTGGGTATGATTATTGACTCAGTAGACGAGCTAGTCGAAGAAGATGAAGTTATTAATATCAAGAATGTCTTGGAGCTTAATTTTTCCTTAGTAGGCCTAAAAGTTCAGAGTAAGAAGGGCGAGAAATTAGGGAAAGTTACTGATTTTTCGGTTGAGCCAGAGAGTTGGCAGGTACAACAAATTGTCGTACAGCGTCCATGGCTCAAATCATTTCTTGACCCTGAGCTAATCATTTCTAGGGCACGAATAACAGATGTCGATGATTACACTATCACGATCTCAGACGAGCACGAAAAGCCAAAGGCAAAAGCCAAGACTAACCCTGACCTAGTTAATTTCATTAATCCTTTCCGCGAGCCCGATTTCGCCTCAGAATCCGAAGCCAAAAAGCTCGACGAATAGTGGGGAATATTATAACACTCGTTATAATATCGGACCTAAACACCTACTTAGCTTATTCATCTGGCTGATGCGAAGCCTCCACTGCTTCTTTTGCCGCCTGAAACCCAAATCCCTGCCGCACCAAGTACCCGATTAAACGAAAATCATCAGGATATTTCTTGCGTTTTTTCGCAATCATTTTTGCCATTTCTTCTTGTTCGTCACGAGGGATTTTTTGCATGGCCGCCGCTGCAATATCATGATCGACACCTTTTTGTGCTAGTTCCATACGCAGGCGCTTTTGGCTAATCCCTTTGCGAACGTAACGATTCTCGACGTAAAATTCCGCGAATTTACGATCGTCTAAAAATTTTTTCTCAACCAATCTCTCGAGCACTAACTGCATCACATCATCTTCAATTTCCGCTAGAGGTTTCTTCTCCTCTTTTACGCGCTGTCGATTGAGCATTTTGCGCTTAATTTGTCGTCTACGCAAATAATCCCTAGTTTCCCGCACGGAGTGCGGCCGACTAACCACCCACTCCAGAGTCCGCTGATATAGCTTGCCAAATTCCGAAGCGCGCCTGAGCTTTTCAAGCTTCTTTGGCGAGATATGCTGACCAACTTTCAAACCAAAATCTACGGTTTGAGTGACATCTAACGAAAAGGCAAAATGCCCATCAAGAAAGATATTCACTCGATTAGGATCGCGCACTCCGGCGGTCATCTTTGTGATTGAATAATAATCCGGCTGCTCAGTTAATCTCAGCCAATCCTTTGCCATCACCCCCGAAACTTCTTCTTCAGAACCATAAATCAACTCAGCTTCGCGGCGCCGCTGATCGACCACGGAATCAGACTTGTTGCCAGCAGGAATCGATACTTTAGCCTGATCCTTGACATCGACTCCTGCTATTCCTGCTATTTCTGCAGCTTCATCTTCCGCCGCATCTTCGTCGTCCCATTCATTAGCCTCTGTTTCGTCTAACCACCTATCTTCAGGTTTAAAGGATTCAATCTCTAACATACCCACCTCCGGTTAGACTATGCGTTTTCGTCAACCGAGATAATTTCTTCCTCAAGGCTAGGTGCACCACTCTCACGTACCTTAGCCTCAATTTCAGCCAGTAACTCCGGCTTAGATTTTAGCAAGGCCTTAGCTGCCTCGCGCCCCTGTGCAATCGTCTCACCATTATATTTCAAAAATGCACCAGCTTTCTCTACGATGCCTTTCTGAATCGCCAGATCCAAGACATCTCCAGTCTTACTAATCCCTTCATTATACATAATATCAAACTCAGCCGTTCTAAATGGTGCTGCGATCTTGTTCTTCACGATCTTCACCTTGGTGCGGTTACCAGAAATACTGTCGCCTTCCTTAATTTGTCCAATCCGACGAATATCCATACGCACAGAAGCATAAAACTTCAAAGCATTGCCACCAGTCGTAGTCTCAGGATTACCAAACATTACACCAATCTTCATGCGAATCTGATTGATAAAAATCACAGTTGCCTTCGACTTAGAGATAATGCCGGTCAGCTTACGCATTGCCTGTGACATTAATCTGGCTTGCAAGCCCATCTGTGCATCGCCCATGTCACCATCAATTTCTGCCTGTGGCACCAAAGCCGCCACGGAATCGACCACGATTAAATCTACTGCTCCACTGCGCACCAAAGTCTCACAAATTTCCAAAGCCGACTCGCCGTTATCAGGCTGAGAAATAAACAAGTTATCAGTATCGACTCCAATTCTTTTCGCGTAAGCCGGATCCAGAGCATGCTCAGCATCAATAAAAGCTGCCTGACCACCTTGTTTTTGAATCTCTGCGATTGCGTGGAGGGCTAAAGTTGTCTTACCCGAAGACTCTGGTCCATAAATCTCAATGATTCGTCCTTTCGGATAGCCTCCGCCCAGAGCTAGGTCGAGAGACAAAGATCCAGATGGTAATAACTCCACATCAATTTTCTGAGTCTCCCCTAATTTCATGATCGATCCATCGCCAAATTGTTTTGTAATTTGCGCGATTGCTAGATCCAATGCTTGCATTTTTCCTGCGTCTGCACCCGCTGCTTCCTTTGCTGTCTTTTTTGCCATATTACCTTCCTTTATTACCTTTAATTATAGCATCTTATATACTTCACGGGCAGATATCTTGCCGTGACTTTGCGCGCATATCGTCATCATATAACAAAAATAAATTTTTTAACAAGCATATCCTCGTTAAATTTCCTAAATTCCCATCAGCGGCTTAATATCTGCCCCCAATTGATCTAATCTCTCAGCAAAATCTTGGTATCCACGATTGATAGAATAAATATTTCGTAGAATGGAAGTTCCTGGTGCTGCCAACATCGCTATCAAAACTACCACGGCTGGCCTTAAAGCTGGAGGCGCTACCAGCTCGGCAGCACGCCAATTAGTCGGCCCCTCAACATAGACACGATGAGCATCAAGTAGCTCAACTTTAGCATTAAGATTCTCTAAATATGTTACATAGACTGCTCGGTTTTCAAACACCCAGTCGTGAATCAAAGTTCGTCCCTCAGCAGTAGCCGCAATTACGGAAAAGAACGGCAGATTATCAATATTTAAACCCGGAAACGGCATTGGGGCAATTTTGTCGGTTGGTGCCACTAACTTTGATTTGTGAATTTTCAGATCAACTAACCGGGTGCGCCCATTTGCACTATAATATTCTGGTGAACGATCGATCTTTGCCCCCATGCTTTTAAGAATTTCTAGCTCAATCTCTAGAAACTCAATGGGTGCTCGCCGAATTGTCAAATTTGACTTCGTCACCAGGGCCACCGCGATAAAAGACATGGTTTCAATGGGATCTTCAGCCGGCGAATATTCTACGTCCATATTAATCTGTGCCTGACCTTGCACTCGCAACGTTGTTGATCCGATACCACGTATCTTTACTCCCAGTTTTTCCAAGAAGAAACATAAATCCTGCACCATATAATTTGAAGAGGCTCCGACAATGGTTGTCTCCCCTGGATAGAGTGCAGCTGCCATCAAAACGTTCTCCGTCACCGTGTCGCCTCGCTCGATCAAGACAATGCGCTTCGGTGGGAAGGGAATATCGACCTGATCGATATAGGCGGCATCTTTATTCAATGGTCGTTTAGGCGGCTTGACACTCGCTTCATAGAAACCACTACAACTCGTTGCGTCTACCTTCAGCCCAAAAGCCGACAAAGCTCTTAGATGCGGCTCAATCGTCCGTGTCCCCAAGGTGCAACCACCTGCATAGGGCAAACGAAAGCGGTGAAACTTATGCAGTAATGGACCCATAAACATCAAGATAGAACGAGTTTTGCGAGCTGCCTCCACGTTAATATTTTCTAAATCTAATTCATCTGGTGATATAATTTCTAGATCACGATTCTCATTAATCCAGCGGCATTTCACACCCAGCGATTCCAGGACTTCGATAATTCTAAAAACTTCCTCAATTCTCGCAACATGCTTTAACTTCGTTACCCCAGAATTTAATAACGAAGTACAAAGCAAAGCAACAGCGGCATTTTTGCTAGAATTAATCGTCGCTTCACCATGAAGCTCTTTTCCGCCATTGATACGATAACTTTGCGAAACTGTGTCATTTATAGAGAGAATCTGGCTGCCTAAAGCTCGAGAAAGCTTCCTGATTTGTTCCAAAGAAACATTTTGATGACCCTTTTCTATGCGATGAATTGCCGACTGGCTACTACCAATCGCCTCCGCCAGATCAGCTTGCGTCCAGCCTTTTTCGGTTCTTAATTTTGTTACTACACGACCAATCGAAGCCTGGTAGCTAGGGATATGCTGCTGTTTTTTCATATACTCATTATATCATAGAACCGAAAAATCTGCTAAAAATTATATCACCAGATGAATAACACTTTATTTAACCCTGATACCCACATACGACATTATTAGCATGGAGCCAACCTTCTACACTCCCTCCATCGAGAAACTCTCCATTAGTAGGTGCCACTCGCATAGTACCTCCATGTTGTAAATAGCTGGCAATTGGATCCGTGACCAAATATTCTTGATCCATTGGCCCAAAATCATTCGCATTCACGTATTCGACGATTTCTTGGAGTAACTTTGGTGACATAATGTATTTGCTAACATTGACTAAATTAGAAGGAGCTTCGTCGACAGCTGGTTTTTCTACGATGCCAGTTAATTTACCATCTTCAACCGATAAAACTCCATACTTATCGACTTGTTTGGGCTCAACTTCTACCCCAAGAATAGCCGATTCGTCATCACTTTGGATTGATTGGAGAAGAGATTCGCTGGCCGACTCTCCTTCAGGGTTCCAAACGAAATCATCACCCATAAACACCAAAACCGGCTCATTAATTGAATACTCCTCGACTACCATAGCTATTGGTACCGCGGTGCCATACTTACCCGCCGGATCCTGAGTCACATAATGGATTTTAACGTTTTCTGGGAGAGTCTTGGCTAGCTCCAGGCGATCGGCTTTGCCACGATCGATTAGGTATTGATTCAGAGCCAAATTATCCCGATAAAACGACTTTACCTGGCAAGGTTCAACATTGGATATCACCATATATATATCAGTTACTCCCGCCCGGATTAGCTCTTGCACAGAATAATCTACCAGAGGTCGATTCCCCACGGGGAGCATTGACTTCTCAATAATCTTCGTAATTGGCAATCTACGAGTACCCCAACCAGCTACCGGAATAATTGCTTTCTTAATCATGATAAACTCCACTTTAGATATTGCTATTATAGCACATGTTATAATAAAGCTATGAAAAAATCCTGGTTAGCTACTGGAATTTCGGTCTTATTGATAAGCTCTCTCATAGGTATAGCCTTTCATTACTTTTCGCCCGCTCAAAAATTGCAGCGCCACGGTTACTCTGCGCAGGACAGTGCAGTTATTCTCGAAAAAGTTAACCCCGAGAGTCTTAATGTAGTCTTAGCGCATGCGCACCATGACGATTTTGTCAACCTTATCCGAGATACTAATTTTGACGAGTCCAAGCTCGATACCTACCTACTAGCCTTGGAGAAGAACCCTTTGAATAGTGCTGAAACAGTCGCATTGGTAAATCATCGGGATTTTGAGCCTGATCGTATTTACTCCCTGGCTATGTTGCAGATTATGCAAGAACCATACTATCTTTCTGATCGTAAAGAACGTTATTTTGCTCAGCTCGAAAACTCTCAGATTACTAACGAGTCAACCGCTATATCTAGTAGCCAAATAGTTTCTTTAGTCAATGCTAATCGCGACTACGAATTTTATACCCATACTCAGCCTGCAGTACTCGAGTATGGCTCGCTTATCTTGGTTAATAAATATTATTATCTTGAAGCGGATTTCGTGCCAGATCTAACTACGATTAGCGCCGCATATGGCACTCCCGGTCTGACCATGCAGAGTACAGCCTATGAAAAATTCGAGGAGTTGTATGCCGCAGCCCTCTCGGCGGGTTTTCAACTCTACGTTACCTCTGGTTATCGTAGCTATGAAGACCAAGCATTAGTCTTCCAGAGTTGGGCTGAACAGGTGGGGGAAGCAGAGGCGCCGAATTACGCAGCCAAGCCAGGATTTTCTGAGCATCAGACGGGTTATGCTATTGATGTGTTTGTGCCAGGTGCCACCACGACTAATTTTGCAAATCTTCCGGCTGCTGACTGGCTGGCTAATCATGCAACAGAATTCGGTTTTATTTTGCGTTATCCCGAAGACAAAGTTGAACTGACTGGATACGACTTTGAAGCCTGGCATTTGCGCTACGTTGGTGATGAAGCCGCCCAAGCTATCAGTGCCGAGAATCTGACTTTGGAAGAATATTACGCAGCTATTGCCCAGCCATAAGTGATTCTTCAGATAAAGCAAATGAATTCTTTTTCATCTTCACTAATTTATCTCCTGGTAAATTAAAATATTTCCCCGGCTTATAACTTAAAATTGCTTGACGCAAATTTTCCAGTTGCGGGCGAGTAGCCGAAATACCGACCTGCAAAGTTCCAGCCCGCAAAAGCTCCAAAGCAACTTCTCGATCAAGCATATCCTGATCTAAATTCTGAAACCACGTTCTTGGCCACTCAGAATTATCTGGCAGCAAAAGACCATCTATGGTCTGATCAATCGCTTTTTTCAGATCCTTCTGTTGTTTCCAGAGTTGAAAAATTTTTTCAAAGTTAATAGAATTATTCATTTGTTGACGTATGCGGTTACGCAAATATGCATCAGATGAATTAGACTGATCCTCGCGAAAAACAATTTGATGCTCGCCAGCATAACGCAGAATGTCTTGTTTGCTCCAAATTTCATGATTTGTAATATTAGCAAAGAAGTTTGGCTCAAGAAACGGCCGCAGAATGCCGGAGCTATCTAAGGCGGCTAGTCCGCGCCAGCCGGTACCACGCAGAAAATTTACGATAACGGTTTCTGCTAAATCGTTCAGATGATGCGCAGTCGCGATTTGCACCGGCTGCCCATCATCGCTTTGCTCGACGGCAAGCTGACGAAGAAAATTATAACGGTTTTCGCGAGCCATAGCCTCAGAAGCCTGGTCGCCAAGTTTAGCCTGCCCAAGATAAAATTTGCAACCATACGCTAAAGATGTATGTCGGACGAATTCTGCGTCAAGGACTGAATTCTCGCGTATGCCGTGATCAAAATGAGCAACAATTATATCACCAGATGAATAACAATTATCAGAATTATTCACATGATGCATAAAAAGATCTAGCATTACCATCGAATCCACCCCGCCAGAAACCGCCAATATAACTTTCATTAAGACCGATTATATCATGTCGCCAACTATTATAAAGTCCTCCGGACGCAGCTACCCGCTACAGACGAAAGATGCGAAAATACTAGTATGCTCCAAGCTGCCAAAATGTGTTATAATTATACTTATGGACCCCGATAAAATTCGTAATTTCTGCATTATTGCTCATATCGACCACGGCAAGTCAACCATTGCCGATCGTATGATGGAGCTGACTAGTACTGTCTCTAAACGTGAGATGAAGTCTCAGTTGCTAGACTCGATGGAGCTTGAGCGCGAAAAGGGTATTACGATCAAACTTACTCCTGTACAAATGCACTTGCGCGGCTACGAGCTCAACTTAATAGATACTCCCGGGCACGTTGATTTTTCTTACGAAGTTTCGCGTTCGCTCCAGGCCGTCGAGACTGCGGTACTAGTAGTTGATGCTACTCAGGGAATTCAAGCACAAACTTTAGCTAATGTCTACCTAGCCCTAGAACAAGATTTATACATTATTCCTGTCATCAATAAGGTAGACCTGCCAGCTGCGGACGTGGAAAAAGTTAGTGCGCAGATTATTAATCTTCTTGGTTGCCCGCGCGAAGAAATTATCCTGGCTTCCGGCAAAACTGGCCAAGGTGTCACCGAAATTCTAGATGCAATTGTCACAAGGGCTCCCGCTCCCCGAGGCTCCAAACTTGAAACTGCGCCCAAACTGCGTGCCCTGATTTTCGATTCCTACTTTGATGATTATCGTGGGGTGGTGCTCTATGTGCGGATTTTTGCCGGCAAGTTGATGAAGGGCGACGAAATTCGCATGATGGCTGCGGAAGTTAATGGCCTAGCCTTAGAAGTAGGGGTATTAACTCCCAAAATGAGCCCCAGAGATTTTCTTGATGAAGGTGCTATTGGCTATATCGTGACCAATCTCAAAACTACGCGTGAGGCTAAGGTTGGCGATACTATCACCTTGGCTAAAGCTCCCGCCGAGCAGCCTCTTCCCGGTTACAAAAACGTCTTGCCTTTTGTCTATGCCGGTTTCTTTCCTGTTTCTAACGACCAATATGATGACCTCAAAGAGGCTGTCGAAAAGCTAGCAATGTCCGATTCAGCGCTGGTCTACGAACCGGAAAATTCTCCTGTCCTAGGCTTTGGCCTGCGCATTGGATTTTTGGGATTGCTACATATGGATATCATCAAAGAGCGCTTAGAGCGCGAATTCAATCTCGATTTAATCATCACCAACCCATCAACCAATTACGAAGTGACGACTGCGGCCGGTGAGGAATTAAACATTCGCTCGGCGGCTGACTTGCCAGATCAATCAAGCATTCTCGAAATTCGCGAACCGTGGGTCAAGGGCGAAATTATCTTACCGCAGAATATGATTGGCGGGGTGCTGAATCTGATTAACGAAAAGCGCGGCCACCAAACCAACTTGAGTTATATTGAGGATCGTGCCGTGATTGATTTTGAAGCGCCTATGGCAAATTTACTTACGGACTTCTATGATCAACTTAAGAGTATCACTTCGGGCTATGCCAGTTTTAATTACGAACTCTGCGATTATCGTCCAGAGGATTTGGTGCGTTTGGATTTTCTGGTGGCCGGGAATCGTATGGACGCACTTAGCCTCATGTGCCATCGCAGCGAAGCTGATGCTCTAGGCAGGGAAATTACAAAAAAACTTAAAGAAGTTATTCCTCGTCAAAATTACGAGGTGGCTCTGCAAGCGGCGATTGGAGCAAAGATTATTGCGCGAGAGACCATCGGTGCTTATCGCAAAGATGTGACTGTAAAGATCCATACTGGCGATCGCGATCGTAAGGCCAAATTACTAGAAAAACAAAAACGCGGTAAAGCTCGTATGAAACGTTTTGGCAAAATTGATATTCCTAGTGAAGCTTTTACGGTAATGCTTAAGCGCGATTAAAAAGTCCCGACTGTTCAGCCGGGACTCGAAAATCCGTTATATAATCTATGCCTCTGCGTTAAAGTACCGTCTTAATACACCTTTCATTTCGCTATTCAAGCGAAAAGCATGGTAAAAGATGCCGCAAAGATCTGACCATACAGTAATCGCATCCGGATACGAGCTGAAGTATGCTACTTCAGCATTTTTCATGATATACGGCGAATACAGATCGTATACCACCTGATCAAAGCCACAATCTGCATCTTTCTCGACGATCTGAAGCTCAATCTCTCGAGTCTCGGGTGGCAGCTCGGACTTTGTGAAGCCCAGTATGGTTGCCGGATAAGGTTTCAGCTTACGATACTGCGCCCCAGCCTCACAGATAATCTCGTATGAAATCAAGGTCTCTCCAATTTCCACCCAATTATCTTCTAATCTCAGATCGGGAATCAACGGAAATGCGTCATCTGCCAAAATCAAGGCCTGCCCGATATTTTGTGTGAGCTGACATATGACGTCGGTCGGGAGTAAGCAAGCAGTGGCATGACCACCTTTGGCTAAAACCGTTTCCCAATATTTGACCATATACTGCAGATTTTTTCTCCCCCACTCCTGCAGCACATTCACTGGCGGTATTTCCTTAGCTGTCTTAGGAAAGAAGTTCCAGCTACGTTTCGGACTAGTATCCTTGTCACTTGTACCAACAGTTTGTTTTTGCGCATTTTTCATTATAAATGCCTCCTCTATATTTATTTCTGCTATCTAGCAGTACTAGAAACAGGAACTCTCCCAGCCCTAGTACTGCCAGATAATCTAAAAATCCGAGACGATTAATATAACGAATTCATAAGGTACTGTATAAGACACCATCTTTCATTATACCACTTTTTTCTAAAAATACCACATCAAAATGATCGCAAAATCAGTAGTCGCGGCATTGGTTAATAATAAAATGAAAAAAATGTTGTAAAATTCACAACTTGCCGCGATTTTCAGACTTGAGTAGAATATAAAGAATTAACCCAGCTTGTAATCTTCCAGAAAGCATATAATTGTTAGACTGTGTGCTTTTCCGCAACTGGGCAAAATGTTAGAATTCAAAAGGAGACAAAATGGATAGTGGAAAAGACAATAAATATCTTGGTCAAGCAAAAATCTCAAAATTGTTATTAGAATTTTCTATACCGTGCATTTTAGCACTATTAATTACGTCACTTTATAATATCGTTGACCAAATCTTTATTGGACATGGTACAGCTGAGGGCCTGGGAGCCGTCGGTAACGCAGCTACTTCAATTGTGTTTCCACTGACTTTAGCCGCAGTGGCACTTTCGGGTATGTTCGGCGATGGTACCGCTGCCTTTCTATCGATTTGCCAAGGGCGCAAAGATACGAAGAACGCACATCATGCCGTTGGTGGCAGTGCGCTCATCACGTTTTTGATTAGCATTGTTTTAGTGGTACTAGGATTTGTTTTTGCAGACCAAATTTTAGGGCTATTTGGAGCCAGTGCAGATAACATTGTTTATGCTAGGCAGTATTTCTTTATCATTTTAAGTTTTTTCCCAGTTTATATGTTGGGCTACATGCTAAATTCGGTGATTCGCGCCGATGGTTCACCAGCTTTTGCTATGATTGCTACTGTCGCGGGAGCGATCACTAATATTATTCTCGATCCGATTTTTATCTTTGCACTCAACTGGGGCATTCAAGGTGCCGCCTGGGCCACCATTACCGGTCAAATTGTAACTCTCATTATTTCGATTATTTACCTTACTCGTACTAAAACTTTTAAACTTTCTCTTGCTAGCTTCAAGCCACAAAGTCAAGTCATGAGCAATATCGTAAAGCTCGGAATCTCCACCTTAATCACGCAGCTATCCATCGTAGTTATTTCCATGGTTTGTAACAAAATGCTCGCCATTTACGGAGCAAACTCTGAATACGGTGCAAATGATCCATTAGCAATCATCGGTATCTGTATGAAGGTGTTTACCATTGTCTTGAGCATCGCGATGGGCATTATTATTGGTGCGCAACCAATACTTGGCTTCAATATCGGTGCTGGTAACACAGCACGCGTGCGTGAAACTTTCCGCAAATGCATGATAGCTACAGTGATTGTTGGTCTAGTCGCTACAATTATTTTTGAATTTTGCCCAGAGCCAATTATCCGCATCTTCGGCTCTAACTCCGAGAATCCTGAGTTGTATATGCAGTTTGCAACTCTGACCTTCCGGATTTTTCTCATGTTGATTACGTTTACTTGTGGCATTAAGGTAATTTCAATTTTCTTTCAAGCTGTTGGTGAACCACTTAGGGCTGCCATTGTCTCACTATCGCGCGATATTATTCTCTTTGTTCCATTGGTATTAATACTGCCGCGCATCATGAATAATATTAATGGTATTCTTTGGGCGGCGCCAGTAGCAGATGTGATTGGTATCATTATCGCTTCTACTTTGGCGATTGCATATTTCCGTCGTTTGGATACTGTGGCAAGGTCTACAACAGAAGATGCAGCGATTCAAACTTCGCATCCTGGTCCTATTATCACAATTTCGCGTCAACATGGTTCCCAAGGCAAAAAGATTGGCGAGTTGGTTGCAAAAGAATTAAACATTCCGTATTATTACAAAGAGCTGACAGCATTGGCGGCCGAGAAAAGTGGTTTGACCAAAGATTATATTAATAAAGTTAACAGTAATGATGAGCAAGAAGTTTTACACGAACTTTATTTGACAACTTCACCAGCTAAATATGCCATTGAAGCTCAAGACGTAATTTTAAAAGAGATTGCTAAGCAAGGAAGCTGTGTAATTGTTGGTCGAGCTGCTGATTACGTCCTGCGTAATTTTCCAGAAGTTGTGCGAGTGCATATTTATGCTCCAGAACAATACCGGATAAAAAATATTCAAGAAATGTACTGCGACGACGCAAAGGCAGCTCGAAAAAATATGGAGCAATCTGATCGTAAACGATCTGAATATTACGAACTGATTTCCGGACAAAGATGGGGGAGACCAGAGAATTATGATCTGTGCATTAATGCCTTGGCAGGCAAAGAAAAAGTAGCCCAAATTATTGTGGATTTTGTGCATGGCAAATAAAGATCGGCACCGAACCGCGACAAAAAAGGCGGACGGGGAAACCGTTCCAACGATTTTTCGGGCCATTGGACGGGTTGACACCTGCGGGGTCAAAGTTGAGGTTGTAAGCGGTGGCTGAAGTAGGGGAAGAGTAGGCGGCTGCAGAGCGAGACCAAACATTTTCGTTATAACCGAATGACCTCAAGGCACTATTATTAAGATTAACCCACCCGCTACGGACGAAAGGGAAAATTAAGTACAAACTATATCGTTGGTGGCTTGATGAAGAAGTTAGCTTGATATAATCAAGGCCGTGGTCTTGATCAATCTTCTGGCCTCATAATTCTTTCAGGAATGTTTAGAGAGTAACTTCACGATCTATATTAACAAGAGAGCCTCGGGGTGCTGGAGCCTTTTACTCAAAATAGTCCCTCTGGGTCCCATAAGTTCGAAACTTACTATTCTATTTTACCACACGGTGACATGTAGAAATAACGTCGTCATTTTGCAATTGCATTATTTGTAGCTATTAGCACATGCTCGAACAAAGCGGCCACTGTCAAAGGTCCTACACCGCCAACTTTCGGAGTGATGGCCTTAAGATCAGCCCTCTCTCGTACCGAGTCTTCTACATCGCCCACTAACACTCCGTCTTCACTCGCCGTTCCAGCATCCACGACTACGGCACCAGGCTTTACCATACTACTTTTAATTAAATGCGGTACACCGGTTGCGCTCACAATTACGTCAAAATTTCGCAATTCAGTTAGATTGTCGCCTTTATTAAAGGCCCGCACATCATAGCCCGAATTCTGCCACATTCGTTCTAGCGGGGCGCCCACTAGCCTTCCGTGACCCACAATAGCAATCTTGCAGCCCTGCAATTTAATATTATACCCCGCCATCAACCAGTTAATTGCCGTAGCTGTCGCCGATTCAAAACACGACTGATTCTTATCAAGAGATATATCACCAGATGAATAAACATTTTTAGCATTATTCACTAGATGAATATAGGTTGCCAAACCATCAACGTCCTTCGCGGGATCAATTTGGCCAATTATCTCATTAGTACCACTGATATTTTTCAGTGGTAATTGCACAATCATACCGTGCACATCTTCGCGTTTGTTCACTTCGTCAATAGCATTCGCGACATCATCAACTAAAAGATCTTCGACCACAACTCCAATATCCTCACCGTATTTCCGCTTTAGTTTTACATACTTCGCGATCACAGCCTGGTCGCTATCACGAATAATCACAAGCTTCGGCTGAATCTTTCCCGCCCTTAGGACACGCACCTGGTGAGCTTGATTTGCTTTCATGTAACCCGCCAACTCAGCACCATTCAAAATTTTCATTCTTTACTCCTTTTTTGATTTTCCAGAGATAAAACTACACTAAATCATCTTTTCTCCGCTCGGTATTTCTACTGGCTCCTGCTCTAGAGTATAGCCAAATTTATTTTTCACTGCGTCAATAATTTGCGATCGAGCTTTTTTCAGCTGCGCATAACTCGTAGCACTTTCATTAATCAGCACCAAAGCAGCCTTATCGCTAACTTTAAAGCCATATAGCTCAGCACCTTTCAACCCGCAGGCTTCAATCAACCAACCTGAGTTAATTTTGCCCTTGCCGTCGCTACTGCGCCACACAGGAATACCCTTTGTTTCAGCCTCGTCCGCTGCGGTTTTATCCACATAAACATTCTTAAAGAAGCTACCTGCACTGGCAATTTTGGCAGGATCGGGCAGCTTCTCACTGCGAATCTCGCATGTCATACGGCGAATATTCTCTGGAGAAAAATTCGTCTCATGCATATTATCTATATATCTTTGTAAAGAATTATAGAACGGCGGCTGCAGACTACCCTTATACAACCGAATCGTAACCGACAAGATTACAAATCTCCCAGCATCGCTGCCGTAGTTGAATCTCGTATGTCGATAACCCATCTGCATTTCCGATTTTGGCAGTTTTACTAATTCACCAGTCTGTGTATCATAAGCCTCAACTTGCTCAATCACCTTAGAAATATCTTGTCCGTAAGCACCGATATTTTGTACTGGCGCCGCTCCCACTGTGCCAGGTATCATGCTCATAGCTTCGATTCCGGAATAGCCCCAGGCGCAGGCCACCTCTACTAGATTGTCCCAACTTTCGCCAGCCATTGCCGTAAAAGTCGCTTCATCTTGAGCAGGCTCTGAACCGCCAAACTCCTTAACATCTATTAATCCTTCATCACCATGTATAAAAATGCCCCGTAAACGATTCAAGATAATTACACCCGGAAACCCTTCGTCATGACCAATAGTATTAGCTCCGCCACCCATTACCCAGACTGGTAGATTCTGGTTTTTAGCAAAATCAAAAGCCTCCTGTATTTCTTCCAAACTAGCTACTTCTAATACGTATTTTGCTTCACCGCCCAAACGCATAGTAGTCAACTCGGCAATCGGTACATTCTCCAAAACTTTCATCACTTGTATGCTCCTTCAGGCTAAAACATGGTATGCCCGACACGATTCGAACGTGCGACACCCAGCTCCGGAAGCTGGTGCTCTATCCAACTGAGCTACGGGCACATACCTCTACATCATTATATCACAAAATAAGACTCCTATCAGAGTCTCACTTTTGTATCAAACGTGTTGTCTTTATATGGTGAGTCGGGTGGGAATCGAACCCACGACACCAGGCTTAAGAGGCCCGTGCTCTAACCATCTGAGCTACCGACCCGTCTCATTACATTATATCACTATTATCTCAAAAAGGGAAGGCTGAAAGATTATTTTCTTGTCACCCCTGTAATTACTGCTATAATAAGAAAAGAACCTATTGTAGGCGCACATTCAAAAGGAGGGGTAATATGATTGGTGGCATAAAAGACTCGGCCGTCCTTGACGCAAACCAGAATATAGTCCAAGTTTATCCTAGCTTTGACGACTATCTTGAAGTTGGTATAGTGACGGGTATGACAAAAGGGCAGATTTATATTTTTAGTGCAGAGAGTGCACGGATTTTTACCTGTTTAATGTTAATCGTGCAGCTAGCTCAGCGAAATTTCCTATGGCCAATTTTAAATGCATCAGATGAGCGCTTAGTTATAGATAGTACTCGTTGGCATGATCTAGTGATAGACGAGCGCTTGGCATTTGTGTGCAGCGAGGCCCAGCGCTTTCAAATTCCATTTAGATATGCCTATGGCTGTTTGATGAACTGGAATATCAGCAATTCGCAGGATATCGAAGATAATTTCCGTATCACCTTGGAGAAGGTGGGCATAGAAATGGTTAATGAGAGCTTTGGCGAGGCCGAGGTAGGCCGGCTTTTGGTAAACGATGCTGATATGCCTATGCTAGTCATTCGCTGTCAAGTCTATGATGCTGCTTTGGAGGCACAAAATCGTGGTGGTTTTATCAACTGGGAGCATTACTGCAGTTATCAATGGTGCCGCACTGATAATCGTCACGTAGTGCAGCTAGTTCCGACGATTGCTGTGGAGTTGGATAATACCGGCCAGGTCTGTAACCGCTGGCTAGGACAAGAAGTACTGGCAAACTGGCAACCCTTTTCTAGAGAAACCGCCAGCGAAAAACAGCATGGTGTAAGAGCGCAGATCGGTGACTTGTATTTCGTACATTACAATGCTAAAAGAACGCAGATTCGTAGATGGAATGAATTTCGCGATTAAGCCTAGCGAAAGGCCTGACCGTGGTTGGGTCTTTTTTGCTTTTTTCGATCGGGATTACTTCGTCCGTAGCGGGTGGGTTAATCTTAATAATAGTACTATGAGGCGATTCGGCCATGATGGTCATGGTTGGTCAAAAAATCCTACTAGTTATTCATCTCCTACTTCAGCCAATACTTATAATCTTGCTTTCACTGCTTCAGGTGTTAACCCATCTGCTAATTACAGTCGTTGGTATGGTCTCCCCGTCCGCTGTTTAGTATACTAATAAAAAACATCACGGATATGCTTGTTAATTTCTCTCAATTTATGCTAGTCTAAGACTCAGGGTAGCCGAAACTTGACAAAGAGTCTTAGAAAACTATGCAGGGGAAGGGAGGAAGAGTTTGTATGGTAATACATTTCCGTGTATGGAAACTTGCCTTTAGTCTCACAGTTTTGAAACTAAAAATTACTTACGTCCCAAAACGGAAACGTAAGTAAGCAACAAATTTGTAATCTCATTCTCGCACATCTTTTGAACCTAGTCAAGGAGTTGGCTGCCCCTCAAAAGATTCACGCGGACTGAGAAAAGTAGTACAGAAGATTAACTGGTATACCAAACAGCGGACGGGGAAACCGTAAAACCGAGCACTGATTATAGATGAATCAACAGGTGGATTGCTAAATGCAATATAATAAGCCCGTGCATTAATTGGCGATCCGAGATTAGCACTAGTGCGCGACCAATTGTGGCCAACGTGGCCAAAGTTTTTTAGAGCACTATTATTAAGGCTCAGCCACCCGTTACGGACGAAGCTCAGAGCTAAAACTTCGCGCGAATATGTTATAATATCTGAATGAGAGCATCGCATCTACACCTGGCTTATGGCACAAAAATCATCTATGATGATTGTGATTTTAATTTAGAAAATCACGACAAGGTTGGTGTGGTGGGTGTGAATGGCGCAGGCAAGACTACACTTTTTCGGATTATCCTAGGCGAACAGCAGCTTGACAGTGGTAAAATTGACTTACCTAAACATCGTTTGGGTTATTTACCACAAGAAATTACCACTCCGCCCGAGCATGATGCTATGACGGTTTGGGAATACGTAGCGGCCGGGCGGCCAGTTGATGATTTACAGGAACAACTAAATGCCGAATACGAAAAGTTAGCAAAATACCCAGACAGTCAGGCCATTCTAGAACGGATTAATCAACTTCAAGATGCGATTGATTCGTATGACATGGCGAATTTCGACTACGAGTTGCTACGGATTTTAGAAAAAATGCAGCTGGCTGATTTAATGAATCACAAAATGTCCGATTTGTCTGGCGGTCAAAAGTCCAAAGTAGCTTTTGCTCGAGTACTTTTTGAAAATGCCAGCTTACTACTTTTAGATGAGCCAACTAACCATCTCGATGTTGGTACACGCAAATTTGTAGCAAACTTTCTGCGTAATTATCAAGGCACTGTCTTAGTGATTTCACACGACGTAGATTTTCTCAATGAAGTTACTAATAAAACTCTTTTTGTAAACAAATCTACGCACAAGATCAAAGTTTATCGTGGTAATTACAATGATTTCCGTCGTCAGTATGCCGAAGAAAAAGCTGCCGAAGATGCTCGCATCACTGAACAAGAGCGCGAGATTAAGCGCCTAAGTGAGTTCGTAGCTCGGGCTCGTGCCGCTAAACGTTCCAATACGGCCTTGATTGGCATGGGTCATCAGCGCGAAAAAGTTCTAGCAAAAAAGTTGGCCGAATTGGGCACCCGTGAACAAGAATATGCTCGAGTGGCTATGACTATCACTCCGGCGAAAACCAGTGGCAAGACTCCTCTTGAAGTTCAGAATCTTTCTTTTGGTTATCCCGGCGAGGCTTTATTACACGACCGCCTGTCATTTAGTTTGACTCGTGGAGAAAAATTTCTCATCGTGGGTGAAAACGGTGCAGGTAAATCTACTTTGTTGAAATTGATTGTAGGCGAATTACAGCCTCAAAGTGGCTCGGTGATTTTAAGCCAAAATACCACAATTGCTTACTATGCTCAAGAATTAGAAATCCTTGATGAACGGCGCACGATTCTCGAGAATATTAATAATCATGATTTTAGTGATACTGAGTTACGTAGCATGCTTTCGAATTTCTTGTTTTATGGCGACGATATTTTTAAAAAAGTCGCAGTACTATCGCCCGGCGAAAAAGCTCGAGTGGCTTTATGTAAAATCCTTCTACAACGCGCAAATTTAGTTATATTAGATGAGCCAACGAACCACTTTGACCCGGATACTCAAAAGATTATCGGCGAGAATCTTAAAAATTATACCGGCACAATTATCATGGTTAGCCATAATCCAGCTTTTGTCGAGCAAGTTGGTATTACGCGTATGCTCATTGTGCCTTCACGACAACAATCAGCCTCCACTAGCCAAAAACCGCAACTCGCAGTCATTAAGAATTATTCCCGCGAGTTGCTTGAGTACTACTATTATTTGAACTCTGATTTAGTCTAGTTAGATTTTTTGCTTTCAATCATCAGTACGAATTTTGTCGTACCTTCTGCGCCTTCAGCTATGCCGGCATAGTTATTATATTCATCTGCGAGATGAGTCAAAGTCTCCAGCTTATTAGCGGTCGTTCGTAGTTTGCCATTCACAAGATTGTTCAGTGGTTGAATCCCTTCGCGATCAAATTTACTCATGCCGACACTCAGCTCATTTGCTCCCATTGCTAATTTATTCACTCCCGCCGTCAGAGAGGCCAAAGAATTCTTGACCAGCGGTGCTAAACTTTTTTGCATGGTCTCAATTAAGCCTAGAGCCACGGTCTCGGCAGTTTGGGCCGCAGTTTGACTAGCGGTCATCTTTGCCAAATTCATAGAACTTTCGATCAGCTCTTGCTCGACACTCGCCATCAATTTAGACCAATATTGTTGAACGGCAGCAGAGCTACAATTTGCCCCCAATTCAGCTTGGCACATTTCAGTCGCCTGTAGTTTCAGGGCATTAGCTAATATCGCATTGCCCTCCACTTGCTGTTTAATTGTAGCAGCAATAGTAGAGCGCTCGGCCTCAACTTTTTGGGCGGCAGCATTCTGAGCGGCAGCTTTAATTTCAGCCAATTTATCTTCGCCCAGCATCAAGGTTGGCACTTCTAATTTATTTGTAATACCATTTACGGCTGCTTGCAATTGTTGAGCTCCAGCTGCCAGTTCGCTAGCTCCGGCCACGAGCTGCTGGCTACTACCTGACAAAGTATTCATTTTACCATAAAGTTGTTCTAGTTCAGAGAAAGCTTTTAGATCAGCACTATCAACTAATTTTGGTGTAATAACGGTATAAATATCCGCCAGCTCAAACTTCGTCGTGTCGTAACTAATCGTTATTGTGTCTGAATTTTTTAACTCTGCTAGCCCTAAGCTTTCGTAGAGACCGGGGGTTGCTACCGCTGCCACCGCAATCTTTCGACCGTTGCTGGTGAATTTACCATGACTAACGGTCACATTAGACACCTGCGTTTCGTCCAAAGTCGTCGCTACGGCCGCCACGAAGGGAACGTACATCTCTCCAACTCGTGCATGATTGGTATAGCGCAAGCGAATTTCTACCTTGCCGGCCTTACCTAGCATTTCTTCCAGAGATTTTTCTGCTCCGTCTAGTAGATAAGTTACTTCTACTTGCACTGGCAACTCTTTATCGCTAGTACCGCGATAGTAAATATCCTTACCATTTGCCGTCCAGACTAGTTGACCGTCCACCATGGCAAAAACTTCATCACCATTGAGATTTTCGATATTTTCCAAATCCGCGAGGTCGTGTAGCTGTGCCTCCTTCGTATCATTAATTAAATGTTTAGTTACGGCAATGCTGCGAGTTTCGCCCGAAGCTTGCAATTTAGCATAGACGGTCTCGTCTTGGCTCATCGCCGCCACGGAATAACTTGGTATCGCTGCTACTAAGCCTGCGGTAAAAAGCGCAAAGATATTTTGATAAACTTTTTTCATAAAATCCTTTCTAATTAGTTCTTAGCTACAATTTGTTTTTTCTGGCCAAAGCCTAGAGTCGTTTTACGGATTAATGGGTCGCAAACCATCAAAAGCGCCGGAATCACTGTCACTACTATCACCATACTGATAATGGCACCTCGGGCAATTAATGTACAAAGCGAGCCAATCATGTCAATTTGCGAAATCAAACCCACACCAATCGTCGCGCCAAAGAAACACATTGCACTGACGAAAATCGACTGTATGGAACTACCCAGCGCTCGCTTGGCCGATTCAATTTTGTCCGAGCCGTTTTGACGTTCTTCCAGATATTTTGTTGTCAACAGAATTGCATAGTCAATCGTCGCTCCCAGCTGAATCGTACCAATCACGATTGAAGCGATAAACGGAATTTCGGTGCCCGTTATAAAGGCCGCACCTAAATTCAGGAAGATCGCAAATTCAATAGCTGCCATTAATAGAACTGGTAGAGAAATCGACTTCAGCACGATTGCCATAATCACGAATATTACACCAATCGAAACCGCATTGACATTCGTAAAATCGCGATCGGAAATCTCGACCAAATCTTTCATGAGCGGACCTTCGCCTGCCACGATCGCGCCTTCGTCATAATGATCGACAATTTCATTGATCTTGGAAATTTGATTATTTAACTCGTTTGAAGCAATGCTGTAATCCGATAATACTAGCAGCATGCTATAATTCTCACTCTCGGCGATTGACTGGACTTTTTCGCTCAGAATATCCTCAGACAAACCATAATCCGTCAACATCGCCAGGCTTAAGGCTGCGTCTACTCCATCAACTTGCGTGATTTCACGTGCCATATTATTTAGGTCAGCTGTGCTAGTTTCTTTGCGCACGAGCACCATCATTTGCGACTCCATACCGTACTCGTCACGCAGTGTAGTCATGGCTTTTGTGTAATCATAACTCTCCGGAATCGACGAATCGAGTTTATAATAAACCTGAGTTTTTGTTTGAACAACGTAAGCTGGCACTAACAAAATCGCGAAAACTGCTAGAATTAGCACTCGATATTTAATAATAAATTTCTGCACGTTCGTGAATTTCGGCAATAATTCTTTGTGTTTGGTCTTTTCGATCCAGCGATCGCAGACTAGTAGTAGGGCCGGGAAAGTCGTAATGGCGCAAACTACACCCAGCACCACACCTTTAGCCATCACAATACCAATGTCGCTACCGAGAGTGAGGCTCATAGTGCAAAGCGCCAAGAAACCTGCAAACGTAGTCAAGGCACTACCTAAGACAGAAGTAGCAGTTTCGGTAATAGCTCCTGCCATCGCTTTTAATTTATCCTTTTCTTGTCGTTTGGCTGCTTCGTATTTATGGTACAAGAAAATCGAAAAATCCATCGTCACACCGAGCTGCAAGACCGCACTAATGGCTTTGGTAATATAAGAAATCTCGCCTAAGAAAATATTTGTGCCCATATTAAACAGTAAGGCAATACCAATACTACCGATCATCAAGAAAGGTACAATAAATGAATCAAGCGCTAGTAGCAAAACGATGAGTGAAAGGCTCACGGCAATTGCGACATATAATACCGTTTCGCTATTAAATAAAATCTTCGTATCTAACACCATGGCACTCATACCGCCGATCAAGCAGCTTTCGCCAGCGATTACGCGAATTTCCTCCACTGCCGCCAAAGTCTGTTCGTCGCTCGTGCCTTCACGAAAAGTAATCAGCATGAGCTGGTTGTCTTCGTGCATGGCTTTTTCGCGCACTTCGGTTGGCAAGAAATCTAATGGCACCGCAGTACCCGCTAGATCCGCCAAGCTCAAAACTTGATTCACACTTTCGACACTGCGAATCTTGTCCTCAAGCTTCAATAGTTCTTTCGGTGGCAGGTTTTCTACCACTGCGACCGAGAAAGCCCCCATGCCAAATTCCTCAGTCAAAATCTCCTGGCCCTCTAAAGTCTCAATGTCAGAAGGCAGGTATACCAGCAAATCATAATTGATTCGCGTGGCGAGATAGCCAAACAAGGCCGGAATCATCAATAGCCCCGAAATAATGACGATTAGCCAGCGATGTTTGCAAATAAACTCGCTAAACTTATGCATAATTCTCCTATTTTTAATTATTTTCGAGGCCTCACTTATCTTATGGGATAGTGCAGACCACTCTATTTTGATAAAAATGACCACTAGTCATTTTTTCTAATGACATTTTACCCCTATAATAATCACTTGTCAAGAGACTTTATGACCAACAGTCATTTTTATGTCACTTGCATAGCTGGCAGTTAACCTGTATAATGTAATTATGAAGATTTTAGAACATAGCCTCGTGCGGCATAATAAAAAAGCCAATAAATACGACCGGATTCTCGATGCGGCCTATCAGCTTTTTCTAGAACAAGGCTATGATGAAGTCTCAATTCAGGAAATCGCTACTCGTTCTGGGGTTGCGAAGGGCACATTTTATCTTTATTTTCGCGATAAAGACGAGCTTAAAGATCGCGTGATCGCTAAGAAGTCGAACGAGATTTTTCAACGCGCCCTTAATGCTCTGCATCAGACCGAGCTAGTTAATTTTGAAGATCAGATTATCTTCGTGATTGAGTATGTGGTTGACGTTTTGGCTCAGAACAAAGAAATCCTTCGCCTGATTTCCAAAAACCTCTCCTTTGGATTATTTGACCAGAAGCTCAGTAAGATTTTTACCACGGACAATGTCGATGTTCTGAAAATGCTGATCACGGCCGCCGAAAAAAACGGCCTCCATCTCAAAAATCCTGGCATATTATTATATATGATCATTGAACTAACGAGCTCGACTTGCTTCTCGTGTATTTTATATAATGAGCCCTTAGAACTCGCGGTCTATAAGCCGTATTTGTTTGATGCGATTCGTCAACTGATTCGAGCCGGGCAGGAAGAACCGGTTTTGACTAGCTAAGTTCGGGGATTTTGTGGTATAATTACGACATGCACTCGTAGCTCAGCGGATTAGAGCACTTGTCTTCGGAACAAGGGGTCGCGCGTTCGAATCGCGCCGAGTGTACCAAGTGTATGACAATTATTGAGCCGGAGACGGTTAAGCAGTATCAAAAAAGGCCCACAATAGGCCTCACAAAAGTGTGTTTTCGCTACGACAGTCATAGTCTGTCGTCTTATTTGAATTTGTCGTGTAAAATTCAATCGTGTAATTGAACTACATGGAGTATAATGGGATTGTAAAGGTTTGAGGATCGTGTAAAATCATCGTGTAACTGAACTAGCAGCGAGATGCAACAGCAGCTAGAGACTTACTTCGAAAAGTCTTCGGACGGAAAAGGTGATTTAGTAAAATTTCGCGAGGATATGAAAAGTGAAAAGGTTGCAAAGAAAATCGCTTTTGACCGGGGGATTGGTGAAAAACTCGAGATTGGTGGCACTCCTTGGCTCTATTTAGACTTAAGTAGCTGTTTATATTGCCTGTTAAACTCCGCTATGCTATAATGCTAATACAAATTAGGAGGTTTTTTATGGCGCAAATAAAGCGAAAATACATTGATAGCCACTGGCTCGTCTTCGTGTTCCAGGGAATGGTGGCTCTACTTTTTGGTTGTCTCACCTTATTCACTAATAGCGAGAGTTCTCGCAGTATCATTCCTATCGTTGGCATTTTCTTGCTATCTTTGGCAGTAATTGAGTTCGCAAACTCCGTATACCGCAGCTACAATCAGGAAGGCTGGCTGGTCTCGACTGCGATTGCGGTGTTTGATGCGATTTTTGGCCTCTTAACACTTTTTGCTATTAATGAAGGCATGACCTGGCACCTCGTAATTATGACGATATATACTATTCTCCGGGGAGTTTTTGAGCTTTTGATTGGCTTTCGTACCACAGTTGACCCGACTGATCGCTTTATTTGGTGCCTCTGCGGTGTCTGCGGGTTGATTTTTGGCATCGTCATCTTCAACTCTGGTCATCTGGCCAATATCGATTTCGTGCGTTTTTTCGGGGCCTATATGTTGATTCTGGGGGTTTGTAGTCTAATTTATAGCTTTGACAACCGCGAGCAACAGCGCGAAGACCGCCAGGCACGTTCTTCGGCCGCTCAGAAGGCTCATAAACAAAAAGCGCAGTCCCATAGTTCTAAAGCTCCAAAGGCCCCTAAAAAAGCCTAAAATGTGCTATAATAGGGTTTCAAAGGAGATTTTATGAATTATCATCAGCCAACCAAAGCCATCATTACTGATGCAGGGTGTGCTAGCCGTTTTTTGCCCATTACAAAGACTATTCCTAAAGCGATGTTGCCTCTAGGTAATCGCCCAATTATGCAATTAGTCGTAGAGGAGTGTGCGGCAGCTGGTCTCGAAGAGATCATTATCGTAGCAACGCACGAGGGCAAAGCTATTTACGAAGATTATTTCAATAATTGCGCCAATCATATCTTTAAGCTTATGCGCAAGCAAGGTAAAGAAGATCGTTACGAGCCAGTCCGTCAGGTCCTTGAGCTCCCTAAAATCACTGTCATTGAGCAGGATCCAGCTTATCCTTATGGCAATGGCTCGCCGATCGCTTCAGTCCGCAACTTTATCAACGACGATGAGGCCTTTATTGTGGCATATTCTGATGATGTAGTCTTTGGCAGCTCCGACGTGAAGACTTTGATGGATTCCTATACACAGCATCCAGATGCTAAGGCCATTATTATTGCCCAAGAAATGCCGCGGGAAGTACTTAATAAATACGGTGTAATCAAGTTAGCCGGGGCCAACACTCTGGATAACATCGTCGAAAAGCCGAAGATCGAAGATGCTCCATCTAACCTAACAAGCTACGGCCGCTACTTGCTGACTCCAGAAGTTTTTGACTATCTAGACCCGCGCAATACTGGCCTCGATGGGGAACTCTGGACAGTCGACGCGATTACCAAGATGGCGAAGTTTGGCGCAGTGTATGTCGAGCGCACGGCCGGTGAGTGGGTGACTACTGGCGACCCTAAAAATTACTTCATGGCTCAGCTCAAATATGCGCTGGATTGTGAAGATTTTGGCGATGAAATACGCGAAAAGCTTAATAAATAACAAATTATTTTGGAGGTTATAATTATAATGAACGTTGCAGAATGGATTTTAGTAGGAATACTATCAATTACTTTATTGACTTTTTTGATTGTGGCGATTATCTTGGTTGTAAAATTAATTCACTTGGCCGATGAGGCGGGCAAAATTGTCCAGACGGGTCAAGGAATCGCTGCCAAGGCTGATGATATCGTCGATAATGTCAAAGGTATGACATCGGTTGGTGGTATCGTTAAGACTTTTGCGAATCACGTGATGGAGAACCAAGCTCGTAAGTATGCCGAACAAGCTCATGCTCGCGATGTAGAGCAGGCCAATCAAGAAGCCGATCGCGCTGAAGATGCCGCCTACAATGCCGAACGTACTGCTAGTGCGATGGAAAGAGAAGCTGATGCTATGGAGCGCGGAGCTGATGCTGTGGCACGCGGGGCAGAGGCTGCAAAGAAAACCGAAGAATAGAAAAAGGACGGCCAAAGACCGTCCTAATTATGGAAGTGAGAAATCTCAGAGCCAGTATGCAAGTTTACAACTGCACGTTAAAGAGATTACGCAGCTGATTCACAATATCATCAGTTTGTGCATTAATAAGTGCAGCTTCGTTAATCTCACTGAGCTGTTTCAGAGCATTAGAATTCTGCAAGTTGTAACCGATAGTATAGATTGGCACCTTCATGCCGCCTACGACGTCAGTAATCTTACTTAACCCATAGCCGCGATTTTGCTCGCCGTCCGACAAGACAAAAAGCATCAGCTTTGCATCAGGTACTTCCTGCGCTTTCTCGTGTAGCATATTTAAGGCAACAAGTACAGCATCATAAGTCGCAGTACTACCATTTGCTGTCAATGATTTTACAGCACCAGAGAAGTATGCTCGCTGAGTCTCATCAAACTGCTCGATGCCCAAATTGATATAGACATCGTCCGAGTAGGAAACTAAACCAATATAATTATCACTGCTGATGTAGCTGGCCGTTGAAATCAAAGAATCCTTTAAGGCATTGAGCGGTTCTCCGTCCATTGATCCAGATATATCTGCCACAAAGACTGCAATAATGGGCTTACCACCATCTTTATTTGCCTTCCAAATTTTTTGGGCTGCCAAATAGCCTGCGCCGTCCAGACCGGAACTTTGCTCCTGATACTCGTTGTGCAGATTAAAGCCTTTCTCGTCAGCGATTTTTTGCGCTTCACTACTTAAGCAATATTCGACAAACTTTTTTGCTACCGCCTGTTCTTCCGTCGTCACATAATCAAAAGTATAAACCGGGTGATCATGTCTAATTCCGGCTGGAACATAAACGTAATTTTTTAGCTCAGGTGCATTTCTGTAAGCCTGTTCTTCCATGACCATGGCTTTAATGATGCCCTTAGAAGCTTGAGTGCGTAGTACGGCCGTAGTGTATGCCACGGGTGGCGACTGTCTCTGGTAGTCTAATAGTTTTTCTGATGCCGTTTCCGACAAAGGATTATCTGCATCAAAACTATGCAGCATGGTTGCCAGAATATTCAGACCGGTAGATGATGTATAGGGGTTAGTGTATGCGAAAGTCAAATCTCCCGCCAAGCTAGCCTCTAAGACTTTATCAACCGTTACTTCATGATATTTTTCCATGAAGCTATCATGCGTCTGTTTTTCCATTAAAATCCCGGCAGTATTGCCAGCGATTCGGTCAGTCAACTTGATCGTTCCCACACCTTTTGCTTTTAGCATATCGCCCCAGGCATAGGACGAGGGAATGTAAACATCGGGTTTGTAGTCTCCCTCCGTCATGTAAGTCAATACCTCACCAGAAGTGATCTTACGAATTGACACACTGATGGTCTTGCCATCTAGTTCAAATTTACTTCTATTAAAATTTTTAGCCAAGACATTAATCAAATCGTCTGGGGCTTCTGCCGAGAGCTCGGTAGCGGCCGCAATTTCAATATCAATCGTGCCGGTCCCCTGTACGATGATCGGAAAAGTATTAATATCCGCTAATGTCTTGGTTGGTGTGTCCAAATCGTAAATATCCAAAGGTGCATCAACAGTCGATGAGTGAACTTTCGTCAGCTTTGACGAAAGTTCCTGTATTGCTTCATTATAGGTCAGTGTCTGGTTTTCTTCGTAACCGGTCGATCCACACCCGCTAAGCAGGCAGGTTGCGATTAGCACGAAGGACATTATTCTGCTCAATATTTTTTTCATCTTTCATTCTCCTTTAAAGAATCGCGAATCACCGCGATCCAATTCTCCACCTCACTTCGGTCGCTGTTACGACTATCAGTATTATACTGATTAATCCAGTCTACCGATGCTTTAAGGAGTTCCTGCGTGTTACTAAGTTTGTGCTCATTGTCATCAAGACTTTGTTGCACTTTGTTCAGGTCGAGATGCTTCAAATCTTCCGCTGCAATACACAAATTAATCACGGTACGAAAGTTCTGGCAAATTCTGCGTTCAACATTTTCCAAAACTACCACGGTGTCCTTCAGGTAACGTGCGTCATTAGTTTCGATTAAAGTTTCTTGCTTCATTTGCAGCTTATCCATGCGGTTCATTTGTGCTAAGCACTGGTTAACTAAACCTTCGAAATCCGGCATTTCTTGCGCAATTTGTTCCAATCTTCTTCGTGTGAAAAGTGGATTACTACTATCCTCGGCATAATCCGTCACTACTTGAGCTTGTTGCTCCTCTTGTTCGCGTTGCTGCGCCCGCCTGTGTTTGTCTTGGGATTGTAATCTCCAAAAACACATAGCGCGCCATGCTGTAAGGATTGCCATAGTCGCAGAAAAGCCCAACTCGAAAGTATAAATATTTTTGATCGCCCGCACACCGAACCGAATGATCATTTGGTCTTTCAACAGAGTTCTCGACAAAATAAATATCAGAATACTGATACTTAAAATGACTATATCTAATTTGAAAGTCCAAATTTCAATCTTACTTTTAGACTCTTTCAATTTCTTCACCTCCTATTTGTTAAAGTGCCTAACTCTGTGCACGTTGGCTGGCTTGCAATAATTTTTGCTTCAGGCTTTCCTCAGCTTTGCGCAGCTCAATTCTGGCATCTGCTCTAGCCTTACAGCCTTCCTCCTGTATAGACCAGATGTCATCAAATGTTGCCAAAAGTTCCGTGTTGCTTGTAATAATAGCTTGCACATCAATCACCCCGCGCTCCGACTCTCTGGCTGCAGCTACTACACTGGTGTGTAACTTCTTAGCATTATCTTCTAACATTTGACTAGTTAGATCGGTAATACCTTTCTGCACTTTAGCCGCTTCTTCATTGTGCTGGATTGCTAAGGCGATAGCGATCTTTTGCTTCCAAATTGGAATAGTATTATTGATACTACTCTGAATCTTGCGCACTAATTGTTCGTCCGTCTTTTGTACCAGGCGAATTTGTGGCGCGGTCTGTAAGCAAACCGACCGCGTGAGTTCCAGGTCATACAACTGCTTCTCAAAGTTTTCACAGCGATCCTTAAGGTCGCTATATCGCAGAGCATCTTCCTGTGCTCCTGATACTTCGGCTCTATGCTTCAGCTCGCATAGCTCGCCTTCGCGAGCTTCTTTGAGGGCTTGATAGCCTGCCATGATATACATCGTCAACTCTTTGTAGTATTCAAGATTATCGTTATACATTTTGTCCAACATCTTGATGTCTACTAACAGGGTCGTACGTTGACCAAGCAACTCCTTCTTGATCTTCTCCAAAGTTTCTGAAACCTCAGAATACTTCACGGTCAAGATATCAGCTTTCTTCTTGAGGGTGCGGATAAAAACCATAACCTTGCTTTCGGCCTTCTCATTGAAGTCTTTGATACTTGTAGTCATCTCCGTAAGCAAATCTCCAATTTCGCCCACATCTCGCCCTGCTACACCTTGCAAAGCACCGTCGGTAAACTTTTCCAGTTTTTGTTGAGTAGATTCACCATAGCGCATAATCACTTCACTATCATGCAAGTTAATTTGCTTTGCAAAGATGTCCACTTGTTCCTGTTCTTCAGGTGACAGTTTCTCAACTTGCGTCAAAGTGTTATCTACTTCGGCCTGCACGGATTCAGCTGTTATTACATCAGCTGGCAATGTAGCTTCAACCACACTTTCACCAGTTTTCGGTGCTGTTCTTGGCAACTCTAATGTTATACTCATTGTACCCACCATCCTTTCAATTTTCTCATGAGCATGCCAACAGACAGGCCGATCATAATCGGCCTCGTTACACTATTATGATAGCATATCTAGAAAAAAAGTCAATAGAAAAAAGGCACCCCAGAAGGGTGCCTAGATCACCGCGGTGATCTACTGATTCTTTTCTTAGTTTTTCCGTCCTTTTCGTCTTTGAAACAAAATCCCTGCCGCTCGTACCGCCTCTTTACTACCTTTACCATGAAATTAAATAATATGTCCACCAACACCATAATTATAAGACACCAGTTGTAGAATGTCCTTAAACTCGTCGTGACCATTATGGTTTTCAGTTCGGTAAAATACGTTGCGTAACTCACGAGAGCGAGAGGTGGCACAAGCAACATACCGCAACATGCGCCAGTTGTACCTGTGGCAACTCTCTTGGGATTAAAGCCCACAGTATCAAAGATTTTGTCTAACTGGCGCAGGCTAGGAGATAATACTCCGGCCGTAAACAGCATAACGCAGTAAACGCACACAAGCAGACAGTTTTTAAATACTGTACTAGTATCCATCAAACAACACGTGCAGATAGTTGCCATCACCAGACCGAGCTCCGCAGTCAATGTTGCAAACCCAGTGGTTATTGATAGGAACAGGCAGCCATAATAACAGACGTAGTCTGTTCTAGTTGGATTTAATTTCTTTGTTTCATTCATAAAATTTCCCCCATTCTTTCAGAAACGAAAAACTTAAGCTACGATAGGGCATATACCCCATACTCTAATTATATCACAGATTATATATTATGTCAATAGATATTACAATTGTTTCTGTATTTTAGCAAGCATTTTGCTCCAAACCTGCTCAAAAATGCTGATTTATGTTACAATTAACCTATGACGGAGGTAACTAAAGATTCTGAACCACTAAAACCGAGTGATTTCGTGCATTTGCATAACCATACGCATTACTCCCTACTAGATGGACTTACAAAAATCCCAGATTTAGTCGAATTCGTCAAAGAGCAAGGTATGGAAGGGGTAGCCGTCACTGATCACGGCACTATGAGCGGTCTAGTAGAGCTTTATAAGACCTGTAATGATGCTGGGATTAAGCCCGTTCTCGGTCTAGAAGCTTATGTTGCCGCGCGCAAAATGACCGATCATGACCCAGCCCACGATAAACAGCGCTTCCACATTACACTCCTTGCCATGAATAACAAGGGCTTTGAGAACCTTTGCCATTTGATGTCGCAAGCCGAGATTAACGGTCGCTATTATAAACCGCGTATCGACCACGAAATCATGGAAAAATACCGTGAGGGAATTATCTGCCTATCTGGTTGTGCTGGATCGGAAATCTCCGAAGCGATTCGGGCAAACGATGAGAAGCGCACGAAAGAGCTCGTTGAATGGTACTCTAAGATCTATGATGGGCGATTTTATCTCGAAATGCAGGATCATGGTCACCCCGAGTCTCCGACTCACTGGGAAGTGCAAAATCAAATCAACCTCAAGCTACAAGAAATTTCCAAGGAGACTGGTTTGCCACTTGTAGTGACATGTGATGCGCACTATTTACATCACGAAGATCAAGATACGCACGAGGTGCTGCTCTGTGTGGGTACGGCTTCTAATCTGTCAAACCCTAACCGCATGAGCCTGAAAGAGTTCGAGTTACACGTGATCCCACCTAATGACATTATCGCACGTTGGGGTAAAGATTTTCCGGAGGCTGTACGTAATACTCGACGTATTGCCGACCGCTGCAATGTTGATTTACAGCTAGGAAGAATCCTCATTCCTAAATTCCCCTTGCCAGACGGCGAGAATGAAAAAAGCTACCTCGATAAGTTAGTTTTTCAAGGGCTGGTTTATCGTTATGGCAATAAGAAACTCGAAGAAACCACTAACCTTACGGTAGAAGAATGCCGGAAAATCCTAGAAGAAGTTGACCAGACACCAGAACGCGCCGAAGAAAAAATGAAGGTACTGCCTCGGATCGACTACGAGCTGGGAGTGGTAGATAAGATGGGCTACAACGGTTATTTCTTAATCGTGCAGGATTTTATTAACTGGGGCAAGAGTCAACGCATCGTTTTTGGCCCTGGTCGTGGTTCGGCGGCTGGTAGTATTTTGGCTTATGCCCTGAGGATTACCGAGCTCGATCCGCTGAAATATGATTTACTTTTTGAGCGCTTTTTGAACCCCGACCGTATCTCTATGCCAGATATTGATACTGACATTCAGGATACTCGCCGTGACGAGGTAATTGAATATTGTGCGCGCAAATATGGTAGTGAGCGCGTTTCCAACATTGCCACTTTTGGTAAGATGATGGCTAAGAATGCCGTGCGCGACGTAGCGCGAGTGCTAGAAGTGCCTTATGCTGATGCGGATCGCTTGGCCAAGCTAGTACCCGATCCGGTGCAAGGTCATCATGTACACCTAGCCGATGCCATCAAAGACGTACCCGATCTTCGTAACGAGTATCAAACCAATCCTGTTTCTAAAGAAGTGCTAGACTTTGCTAGCAAAATGGAAGGCACAATTCGCAATCATGGTGTACATGCTTGTGGTGTAATTATCGCGCCGGACGATCTAGAAAAGATTGTTCCGCTGGAAGTTTCGGCCAAGGGCCCGATTGCCGCTCAATTCCCCATGGGTCAGATTGAAGAGATGGGCTTGCTCAAGATGGACTTTTTGGGTCTGAGCAACCTTTCTGTTATTAATAATGCACTTAGAATGATCCGCAAAGTCTACCATGATGATGTTGATCTGGTGCATTTACCGCTTGACGATCAAAAAACTTACGAACTCTTGCAGCGAGCAGAAACCACCGGTGTCTTTCAGCTGGAGTCGGCCGGCATGAAACGTTATCTGCGCGATCTTAAAGCTAACTGTTTTGAGGATATCATCGCTATGGTGGCCCTTTATCGCCCAGGGCCTATGCAGTTCATTGATAGCTTCATTCGTCGCAAACACGGTGAAGAACCAATTACCTACTTGCACCCTGGTCTAGAGAGCTCACTTAAGAATACTTATGGTATCATGATCTATCAGGAGCAGTTCATGCAGATTTCTCGCGAATGGTGTGGATTTACTGGTGGTCAGGCTGATACCTTGCGTAAGGCAGTGGGTAAAAAGAAAGTTGACCTTATGAATAAGGTGAAGCCTGAATTCATCAAAGGTGCCGTAGAAGTGGGTGGAGCTACCGAAGAAATTGCTGAACAATTCTGGACGGAGCTTTTGGATTTCGCGAATTACTGCTTTAATAAGAGTCATGCCGCGTGCTATGGCCTAGTAGCTTATTGGACCGCATATCTTAAGGCTCATTACCCCGATGCCTTCATGGCGGCCTTGATGACCGCAGATATGCGTTGGACGGATCGTCTCGCCATTGAAATTACCGAATGTAAGCGCATGGGCCTCAAGGTCTTAGGGCCTGATATTAACGAATCATACGGTGATTTTGGTATTGTGGGTGGAGAGAAGACGATCCGTTTCGGACTTTCTGGTATCAAGAATATGGGCAAGGCACTGGTAGAAGAATATGTTATTCCGGAGCGCGACAAGAACGGCCCCTTTACTAGTGTTTGTGATTTTGCTGCTCGGGTAAGTTCAAGTAAATTCAACAAAAAGTCATGGGAAGCGGCGATTAAGACAGGGAGCTTTGATCGGTTTGCTGATCGTAGCGACTTGCTGTTTAATCTTGAAAATATCCAAGCTTATGGAGCAAAGCGCCAAAAAGATGCTGCTAGTGGTCAGACCGACTTATTCGGGGCAATGGGCGAGGCCGGTGCAATACCAGAGCCAGAGATCAAGCCTGCGCCTACTAAGTTCCCAGAAAAAGAGCGTTTGCTCTGGGAGCGCGACCTCATGGGGCTGTATGTTTCTAGTCACCCACTTGACCGTTACGAGACTTATTTCAGCGAGCAGACTCACAGCTATGATCTCGTTTCGCCCGAAAATGATGGTAAGATGCTCAGCATTGGTGGACTCATTAGCTCGGTGCGCACCATCATGACCAAGAGCGGGACCAAAATGGCCTTCGTAAAGCTCGAGAATAAAATTGCTGAGCAAGAAGTAATTATTTTTCCCAGTTTGTATGCTGAAGTCGGAGGGAAGCTAGAACAAGATAATGTAATTAAAGTTATAGGACGGGTTAATGCCAAAGATAAAGATGGCAGCATCAGTAGTGATGCAAAAATTATCGCTGACAAGGTTGAACTTGTCGCCGATGAAATCCTTGAGCAGTATCAACCAACTGGGCAAAAATTACCTGTTCCTAAAGCAGCCGCTCCTAAACCTAGCCGTAGAAGTCGGGCTGCGACGGTAAGTGCAGGATATGGTAGTGCTCCAAGTAGTTCAAGTATCGAAGGATCGCATGCTCCAGTAGATCCGCCTAAAGATCCGCGGGGCGAGAAGCTTTACGTGCTGATCGAGAATCCTGATAATACCGAGGCCCTAAGTGAAATTCGTCATCTCTGTGAGCTAAATCCTGGAGTACAGGAAATCATTATGGTGATCAAGGAAGGGGAGAAGAAACGACCATTGAAATTACCATTTCGCATCGATGTTAATGACGATCTAATGGGGCCACTCACGGAGCTATTGGGCAGCGAATGTGTCAAAGTGCAGTAGGTGCGAGTTGCTTGCATTTGCCACCATTGACTTTTTTAGTAATGTATGCTAATATAGTGGTACGCGAGAGAAAGCCTCGTGTAGGTTTTTGATTGCAATCTTACTATATTCATGGATTATATTCCATATAGCACATTGAAAGGAAGTGATAAAATGGTTTCAGAAGGAACCACGAAAATTGACCCTGAGGCAGTCCAAAATGCCTGCAACTTCGCTGAGAAGAATATCTGCTTCATCGGTAATTTATCGAAAGAATCTGTGGACGGCACTCTCAGCAAGTTTGGCTGTTGTGCTTATGGCACTATGAGAGCACAGAGCAAGAAAGGTTTGATAGATCTAATTACCAGTGAAGAGAGCGATCAAGAATTGCTTCGACATATTTTGACACAAGAAGCCCGGAGTGCTGTCGCTGAGCAAGAGAGCCGGGCAATAGCATTATCGCTCTTGGGATACGAAAAGTATTTTGACCACTTGCAGCAACAGGTGGACGTGCCAGTTTTAAAGCCCAGCTCCGCTCTGGCTAGTATGTGCCGCAGTGGCATATCGGGATGTAAGCTAGGTCTTGTGGGCACTAGTTTTGACCTCAATCTGGAAGCTATGGAAAGTTTTACTAAGCAGTACGACATTAAGGTTGTATTTCCAGAGAAGGGTACAATTAGCCAACTTGACCAGGCTCTTCGTCATAGTATTGAGCTCAAAGGAAAATCTTTTAAGACGGAGTTGGAGACGCAGTGCCTTAATCAAACTGATAGTTTGCTGCGGTTACCGGATCCTCCCACACACATCATGTTTTGTAATGTGGAGTTTAGTAATGCCCTGAAGCGGGCTAGGTGCCAATACCGCAATCAAGTCGAGCTAATTAGCATGTTGGACGTTTTATGTCAACTTGCCATCAATTTCGTTCCATCTGCGCCTTCCTAGTCATTCTGGGTACCCAGAAAAAGACCCTAGCATCATCAGGGTCTTTTTTATTAACTACTGATATAGAGTCGGCTGATACACCGTACCAACAAACCAGATACTACCAGAATCTTTATCGCGAATCAAGAACAAATAAGGATTATCAAATGTGAGGTCAATTTTTTCAACAGGGACATCGAAATAATGGTAGTAGAGGCAGTCACCACCAGCTCCATATCCACCAACAAGGGCAGTAGCAGCGGAAGCCTTAATACCATCATTACTAAAATCAACAGTAGTCTGATGGACCGCATTACCGATATAAAGTCCGGTAGAATCGTTAGAAAGATTAGAAAGGTCGGCCGTAGACGGACTGAAGATATCAGTAATACCTAAACCTTGAAGTGCCTCAACTAGGTCAAGCTTATCCTGGAATTTAAAAACTGGAATATTACCAGTAATATCAGTAATCACACCATCAGAGAAATTCTCCAGGGCAATAGGTTTAAGTTGGTTGATAGTAGTAGCTAATTTTTCGGTAGTAAGGCCCTTGATGTAATTCTGAAGCGAGCGAGACTTTGGCATTATGCCGACGTATTGCAGAGTAATGCCATCGTAGGTCTTGAGATCCTTGGCAAAAGATTTAATTTCATCGTCATCATACAGAGAGAAATCAGTAGAACTTTTGACGGTTTCATAGCCACCGTTACCAAGAGCTTCTATATAGTCATCAACATATTCATTAACAGAAGGAAAATCTTCGTCACGATATTCGGCACAAATTTTAGCATCTTCGGTCTCGAGCCACTCGGTATACTCATCAGCGACCATTTGACGTATATTGTCTACACCGAGATCGTTTAGCAAGTCATATTTATGGATAGTCGCAGCAATTCGGAGGGACTTGACGTCGATGGCAGAATTATTGAAAGCCTGCTTAGTAAATCCTTCAAGTTCGAACGGATTAATATAGGAATTGTAATTAATGTATGGGAAGTGAACACTGTAACTTTCGCGCAAAGGCTGGATCTTATTCACCCATTCCATATCAATAGCCAGAGCATTGACGAGGGCGAAAGCTTGCTCGGGACCACCCTTTGGAGCCAACATCTCATCATTTAATAGATCACTGATCAAACCAAACGTCTTGTCTTTCACCCAATTATTGATGGAGCTGGCCGAGCTAAAAGGCACCCGCAAGACTTCAGCACCAAATTGATCACGGAGTGCCGCAGTGTAAGATGTCTTAATAGCATCGTCAGGGAGTTTATCATTGATAAAGAGGGCATTAGCAAAAGACATGTTTTTGTTGTTTGGGTATTTTTGAGGAGTAAGTGAGCCAATGGCGCTTTCGATCTGTTGCTCAGAGTTATTAGCGGCACCAACTTCGAGCATACCAAGGGCATATTTGATGGAAAGCGGACTATAAAGTTGGTTGCTGCTAGCATTATCCTTGTTAAGGAAAGCTAGGTCAAAATCGGAAATTTGCTCAGGAAGAGGGCCGGTAGACACTTGATCATCATCTTGACTATTATCTGGTTGGTCCTGGCTAGTGTTAGTCTTGTTTTGTAGGAGTGTACATGCTACGGCAGTACCAGCAACAGCGAGGACCACTAGTACACTGACGATGATAATAATTAACTTTTTGTGAGATTTCTCAGACTTAATCGGAGCAGGTTGAGTTCCTGTTTGAGTTTCTACTTGAGGTACCGGCGATACTTGCGATTTAATTTGCGGTTCAACTGAATCCGACTGGAGCTCAACTTTTGGCTCTTCTGGATTGGACTTGGTGAGGTCGGGTTGTGCTCCGGTTTTATTCATAGAATACTCCTTATGTATATAACATTATAAAAATTTTAACTTAGGATCGCTTTCAGAAATTCGCATCAACTCATTATATTTAGCGATTCGCTCCGACCTCGACATTGAACCAGTCTTGATTTGGCCTGTCCCTAATCCTACTGCGAGATGGGCAATACTCGTATCTTCCGTCTCGCCCGAACGATGCGACATTACAGTCTTATATCCTGCTTTTTTTGCCATCATTACTGCAGCGATTGTTTCTGATAGGGAACCAATCTGATTGGGCTTGATGAGAATAGCATTGCCAGCCCGCTCATTAATCCCGCGCTCTAATAATTTTACGTTCGTAACAAACAAATCATCACCTACAAGTTGCACTCGTGCCCCCAAACGTTCAGTCAGCATCGCCCAACCGTCCCAATCTGACTCCGCCAAGCCGTCTTCAATTGAAATTACCGGATAATTGTCAATAATCCATTCGTACCAGTCAATCATATCTTCAGAAGTTTTCCATGAGCCATCAGTCTTCAACTCATAATGATCATCATTCCAGAACTCTGATGAAGCTACGTCCATCGCAATGGCCAAATCCCTTCCGGGCTTATAACCAGCTTGGTCAATTGCTTCCATAATACATTCAAGGGGCTCGTTGTTACCATCGCGCACTTGAGGACCGTATCCGCCTTCGTCGCCCACCGTTACTGCATAGTTACGTTTTTTCAAAACATCTTTTAGGGTATGAAAAACTTCTGCGCCCATACGCACTGCCTCTGGCATCGTGCCAGCACCGACGGGCATGATCATATATTCTTGAAAATCGGTGCACCAGTCAGCATGGGCTCCGCCGTTCATGACATTCATCATGGGCATAGGCAAAGACATTTCTGATGTAGTACCCGCTAATGCCGCTACATAGGCATATAAGGGTACTCCCTGGGCTCGAGCGGCGGCTTTGGCGGTGGCTAGAGAAACAGCCAAAATTGCATTGGCTCCAAGACGAGATTTATTTTCGGTACCATCTAGTTCAATCATGAGCTGATCTACCCGTTCCTGGTCGGCAGAGTTTCCGATCAGGAGGTCGTGGATATCATGATTAACGTTCCAAACCGCCCTGGAAACACCTTTACCTCCATAAAAATTCGGATCTCCGTCTCTCAGCTCTAAAGCTTCACCGCTACCGGTGGAGGCTCCAGATGGTACAATGGCACGTCCCACAGCACCGGACTCCAAAATCACGTCCGCCTCCACCGTCGGATTACCGCGGCTATCCAAAACTTGACGGGCTTTTAAATCTCTAAATACAAAACTATCCATAACCAAATTATAGCACATTTGCTGTTCCTTTTTATGTTTATGTGCTACAATAACAACAAAGCTTAAGCAAGGAGGTAAATGCCGCAACCAAATTTAACCGGAGACGTAGAAGATAACCGTAACGATCTAGTGCCCGATGATGTTGCGACGAGTGATGAGCCTAAGAATCTTGATTCGTCGGACGATGTCGAAGTGATCAGCTTTAGCGAAACCGAATCCGAACAATCCGTAGATGGTTCAGAGGTTTCTGAAGCCTCCGAAGAGGTCACAGAATCAAGCGAAACTGATATCCAAGACGACCCACAACCCGCGAATGCTGCCGTAGCTCAAGCTGTAGCTGAACTTGGAGATTTTACTGGTGAACCACAAGAGATTTCTACTGAGACCAAAGTCGAGACTGTCACTGAGTCTACCCAACCTGCTGAGCCTATCAAATCAGATTCAGCTACCGAAGCCACAGCTCAACCGTCGGCGCCTTCCAAGAAGGGTAAGGGTTGGCTCATCGGGATTATCATTGCAGCAATTTTGTTCTTAAGTATCTGCGGCGCAGCTATTTGGTATTTTGTCTTTTATAATAACCCTGACAAAGTTGCCTATGATGCGATTAACAATTTAATTACAGCCGACAATGTCATGATTGACGGCGGAATTGGTGTCATCTCAGAAGATATGCAGATTCTGATTGATATTGACTCTACTTCAAGCAAATTACCCAATTCTAGCACAGTTAAGGCCCTACTTACGACCACCGCAGGCGGCGACGAAGAGTCATTCAGCATCAATCTCGACATAGGTTCGATTCAAATGAAAGACGGAGATATTTATCTCCAAGTCAGTGGGATTCTTGACTCGCTGAAGAAAGCAGGTATTGATGAAGACGACGAAGATTATGTCCTCATGCTTGACTACCTTGAAGAATTCGAAGGGGAATGGTGGAAAATTTCTATCCCTGAGATTGTCGACGAATTTGAACTTGGTGAATTCGGTGAAGGGATAAAAGAAGCTTATGCCTGCGTGGTCAAAGCTGCTAATGCCGATAACTCAGCAGCTTTAGCAAAACTTTACGACCAAAATCGTTTTATCAAAGTTGACCCAATCAAAGAGATTCGCAAGGGTAATGCAAGCAGTTTGCCAGAACGTGGCTACAAATATTACGAAGTCAGTTTCGATAAGGACAAATTAGCAAATTATGTTAATAGCATTCCAGATCTTGATCACGTTAAAGAAGTTTCCAATTGCTTGAACGACGTTTTCTCCGAATATTACGATGGTAGCTTTGAAATTACTCCCGAAAATATCTCAGCCAGTGATATTGATATTCCTGAAGATCTTAAAGTCTATCTAGAGATCTCTCAATTTGGGCATGAATTACGCAGTGTCCAGGGATCCTATGACGATACCGAGAATGGAGAAGACAACGAATTTAGCTTTGGCATAGTCTTTAAATACGATGCGGCACCATCAGTCTCTGCACCAAGCAAATATCGTCCAATCACAGAATTAATTGAAGAGATTATGATGGATATCTACGATGGATCAATTGATATTGATGTTGATGATTATTATCCGGTCGGCCTAGATCCGGAATTTAATCTAGATGATCTAACTATGGAGGTATAAGACCAAAATGGGATTTTTCAATAACGTAAAATCTGCTGCATCTGCCAAAGCTGCTCAATTGAACAAAATAGCCAAGCGGACGTCTGATGAAGCTGATGAGCAGCCTGCGCAATTGGACGATCTACCAGAGATTTATAAAGAACAAGAGCAGGCTGAAGTGCGGAACGAGGATACTATTCTTGCTCTTGACATTGGTACAGAATATGTTAAAGCTGTAATAGCTAAACAAAACGACCAGGGTGGTCTAGATGTGATTGGTGTAGGTAGAGCTAGGCAAGGCGCCAATAATATGTATTCTGGAGCCATTGCTGATATCCCGGCCGTAATTTCGGTTTGCGAACGGGCTCTGAGCCAAGCCGAGAAGCAATCCGGTACGACCAGCAAATTAGCAGTTGTTGGTATTGCAGGCGAGCTCATTAAAGGTAATACTAGCACCGTGCGTTATCGCCGCAAGAGTGGCAACAAGCCTTTGACTGAGCAAGAGATGGCTCTCATCATTAAAAGAGTACAGGATCGAGCTGGCGAACAAGCTCGCAAGGCCATCGCCGACGAAACCAATAACCCTAATGTACAAGTTCGTTTGATCAATTCGGCAATTGTTAGCATTAGTATCGACGGTTATAAGATTTCTAACCCCATTGGTTTCAAAGGCACAGACGTCGTAATCCAATTCTATACAGCTTTCGCTCCACTAGTGCATATTTCAGCCATAGAAAAGGTCTGCGCGGAACTGTCCCTCGACCTACTGGCGGTAGCCGTAGAGCCTTTTGCGGTTTGCCGTGCTTGTTTGGGTGATGACGTAGAAAGCGGTTTTTCTGGTATCGTGATGGATATCGGTGGCGGTACAACCGACATTGCCGTAATTGATGATGGCGGTGTCGAAGGCACGAAAATGTTTAGCATTGGTGGTCGCAGTTTCACTCATCAAATCGCTGAAGTTTTAGACGTAGATTTTGAAACTGCCGAGCACTATAAGCTATCAATCAAGAATCCTGCGAAAGTTCCCGCCGATCTCAAAGACCGCATGATGATTGCCATTCAACGTAATTTAGCTGTCTGGCTCTCAGGTGTAGAAATTACTCTAGAAGAATTTAATCTCAGCGATATGCTACCAAATAAGATTCTGCTTTGTGGCGGTGGCGCTGGTTTGACCGAACTTCAAGACGTCCTAGCTACAACAGATTGGTTTAAGAGCTTACCTTTTGCCAGGAGACCGATTGTGCATTTGGTAGAATCTGCTGACATTCCGGGCATTAATAATCTCACACGGGTTAATCTAGATCATTCTTATGTCACTGCTCTCGGCCTGCTCCGGGTTGCTTTGGATACTCTGGCCGGATCACCAGAAGAATCCGGTATCAAGGCTAAGCTAGCTAAGCTTCTACAAAACTAGCTTCCTACCACCGAAAATGCGGTGGGTGCTGTAAAGCCTGAACGTAATAGGGAATCAATCGGCTGGCAAAATGATCGTGCCTACCCCAATGTGAGATCAAAGCCTCAATGGCCGCAATATAGGCCGTCTGGCTTTGCGGATCACTGATACGGGAAGAGTGGCCTGACAAAACTTTTTCAATTAGCTTAGTTAATAAGTAAAAATTATAGTTCTTGAAATTTGCTAAGAAATAAGCTTGGTGTTTACTAACGAACCCCATCAGCACAGTAAAAGCTAAGTCGCATGAATTGGCCGATGCCCCCACATAGCTGAAGGCAGAAAGATTCTCAAATTCGTATAGCAACTTTGCCTCATACTGTCGCAAGGCATCATCACAGTTACGACAGTGTAAGTAAAAAGTTGGCCGTGATAACTTTGCCTTGGTATAAATCTCGGTGGCGCGTAATCCAATACGTCTATTTTCGATTGCTCGTACTAATTCTTGTTGGATTAGTAGCTCATTTTTGCGGTAAGTTGCATGCTCGTTTAATATTATTTCTATTGTCATTAAAAATCAAAATTATTCAGCAGAAGCGCACGGCCTCCTCATGAATTCCTTTCTCGCAATCCATGAAATGCTCAGTGCACAATCAAAATCGCGTAATATTTTTTGAGAAACATCAATGATTTTATCACGTAAAAAATAATAAGTCAATAGTTTTCCGCGAAAAATCGCCCTTTTCTCCATGTTATAATAAAATTATGGAAAGACTACAGCAATACTTTGATCCTAGAGATTATAAATTAGATGTTAAAATTGACCGCAAGCATGAGGTAATAGTTGGCCAAGTAGCAATTAGGGGCATTGTTTATGCTGAGTATGCTAAGTTTCATGCTGTGAATATGAATATCAAGTCCGTGCGCTATCGTAAGATCGGCATGGATTATGATTTTGAGACTTACGATGGTATTAAGTGTACTTATAAATATCAAGATAATTTAATTACCGTGCCGATTACACCTGACATGGCTCCGAATTTTTATCGCACTGACCGGCTGAAAAATCCTGAATTACGAGAATATGATTTTGGCTGTACTATTATTATTGAATTTGAATCTCGCCTAAAGCATGATATGCAAGGTTGTTATATTTCCACATATAAGTATCATGGAGAAGAGAAAAAAATCGTCGCCACCCAATTCGAGTCTCATTATGCCCGGGAAGCTTTTCCTTGCATAGACGAACCTGCCGCCAAGGCCAAGTTTCGTCTCAGTATCAATCTCGACGATATTAAATCAGAAGACACTGTACTAGCCAATACTCCTTGTTGTTCTAGATACAATAACCGTTTCGTTTTTGAAGAGACTCCCCCCATGTCGACTTATCTTTTGGCCTGGGTGATCGGGCCATTTCGTGGTGTCTCGACGGTCAATCGACACGGAATTAAAGTCACTTCTTATGCTCCACTCAACCAAAGTACCGAATCTCTGATTTTTGCCAACGAGACTGCCGCTCAAGCTTTAGATTACTATGACGACAAGTTCAATACGAGCTACCCTTTGCCTAAGCTCGATCAAGTCGCCCTACCCGATTTTGAAGCTGGGGCCATGGAAAACTGGGGTTTGGTAATCTACCGCGAATCCATGATGTTGGCTGATGCCACTGCGGCGCTCGATACAAAAAAGACTGTGGCTACTACGGTCACTCACGAGCTTTCGCACCAGTGGTTTGGTGATTTAGTAACTATGGCTTGGTGGGACGATTTATGGCTGAATGAATCTTTTGCAACCATGATCGAGTATTGCGCGGCTGATGCAATTTATCCAGAGTTTAATATCTGGGAAGATTTCTTCACGGGTGATTGTCTAGCTGCTCTGCGCCGCGATGCTTTGCGCGGAGTGCAGGCTGTAAAGCAAGAAGTTCATCATCCAGCCGAGATTGCTACACTCTTTGATGCAGCGATTGTCTATGCAAAAGGCGCGCATCTTATGCTTATGCTCATGCGCCGAATGGGCGATGCAGCTTTTTATCGTGGGCTTAGTTATTACTTCGACAAACATAAATATCAAAATACTAGCGGCGATGACCTCTGGAACTCTCTGCAAGTTTTTGCTGATTTTGACGTGCGCGAATTCATGCATGCCTGGATCTCGCAACCGGGCTATCCCGCCTTGCAAAGCGCACACAATGGCGATCATGCCTGGTGGGAACAACAACGTTTTCTCTTAGACGGTACTACCGACGACACGAAATGGCCCCTACCAGAAGTAAAAGACGATATGTCCGGGCATTACCTAATCGATTTAGGCGAGTCTGAGTTCCAAGAAAAGCTGAAACAGTTCGCTACATTATCACAAGAGCAAAAACTACGTTTACTGATTGACCGCATGCTCCTCGCGAAAGCTGGCCATGTTTCGAGCGCCTCGTTGTTAGATTTGCTCCAGAATTTCGCCGGAGAACAATCCAGTGCGGTCTGGAATATCATCGCTAGTATTATCAGTGATCTAAAGATTTTCTTTGCCCCCGACAGCCCCGCCGAACACGACTACCAGGCTTTCCTGCGCAACCTCACTAGCCAGTTAATCGCAGCTCTCAGTATAGATGATTCCTTAGATGCTAATGCAACCGAGCTACGTAATCTTTTGCTTAGCATCGCTTACTACGATGAGGACAAGACGGTTTTGCGGCAGCTGGCTGATTTGTATCAGGCAGATCTGACTGGGCTAAATGCTGAGTTACGTGGACACATTATGAAGGCTAAGATGTACTTTGACGAAAGTGCAGTCTTTACAGAGTGGTTAGAACAGTATCCTAAAACCTCTGATGCGGAGCTAAAATCCGATATATTATATAGCCTCGCAGCTTGCAGTAGAGATTCTGAGCATATTAAACGATTGATCGGGCTCCTCGAAGAACCCGAAATTGTGCGTCCTCAAGACCATTTATTCCTGTATATTTACTTAATTCGCAACCATCATAGTCGCGCCCAAGCTTTAAGCTGGTTAATTGAGAATTGGTCTTATGTCACGGAGCTGACCGGCGATAAGTCTATTGAAGACTATCCGCGATATACCGCTAGTGTCCTCCGTACTGAGGACGAGGCTAAGAAATTCTATGCCTTTTTCGATAAGAAGAAGGACGACCCGATCCTTAAGCGCACGATCGAGATTGCACATACCGAGATTGATGCTCGACTAGGCTTAATCAAACATCAAGGTGATGAAGTTTCTACTAAGCTAAAAGAATTAAAGGAGAAAAGATAATATGAAAATTTTCCTCGCCAGCCATAATTTTGGCAAATATGCTGAAGAACTGCGCGAGCTTGTGGGCGACAATCGTAAGACGTTGGTGGTTACAAATGCTAGGGATTATTATGATGAGCCTCAGCGCCGGGCCAAGGTGGCGGAAAAACTAGAGCTGTTTCGCCGGGAAGGTTTTCAGGCTAAAGAGCTAGATCTACGCGAGTATTTTTCCAAAGACCCAGCCGAGCTCGCAAGTTTTGTGGCTGATTATAATCCTGGTCTGATTTTTTGTATCGGCGGAGACGTATTCTTGCTGGCAACTGCTCTGGCTATTAGTGGTCTAGACGGTGTTATTCGCCGTCGCTTAGAAGAAGATGTCATGGTTTATGGTGGTAATAGTGCTGGAGCCATGGTCGCGGGCCGCGATATTGAGACCTATGAGCGCGATGATCTGAAAATTGAAGAAGTTGATGCCTATTATGGTATGGAGGCGGTTACTAGCGGCTTGGGTCTGATTGATCAATATATTATTCCGCATGCAGATCAGCCCGATAAGGCGAAAATTACCAAGTTTTATGAAGGGCAATTTGCTAAGACTGGTGATGACGTGATTCTGCTTGGTGAAGAGGACGCATATATTATTAACGGTCGTCACCATATTTTAAGGCAGGACTAGTGAAGCTCTACCTCGTGCGTCATGGCCAGACGGATTGGAACTTGCAAGATAGAATTCAGGGTTGGGCCGATATTCCGCTGAATGCTACCGGGATTAAGCAGGCTGAGCGACTGCGTGACCAGATACGTGAGAAGAATATTACACCCGAGACAGCATATGCTTCGCCCTTAAAAAGAGTACGAAGGACGGCGGAGATTATTACCGATGGAAGGTGGCGGATTGTTCTAGATGAGCGCCTAAAGGAACGCGATGTTGGGCAATTTGAGGGGAGGCCATGCAAGGAATTATTTGATCATAAGATTAATTTTCTTAGCTATGAGATAAATTCTGAGGCTTACGGTGTGGAACCAATTCGGAATTTTCGAGCCCGAGCTGAGGTTTTCTTGCGGGATCTCAAGGATTCTCACACTCAGGATGCGCAGATTTTAGTAGTTAGCTCTAATGGCCTAATGAAACAGTTACATATGATTATATCTGGCGCTTCGCAAGAACAAACTCCCAATTTTCAGAATGGGGAAGTGTATGTATATGAGATATAGGCCTAATCTAGTTGCACTGAGTAGCATTTTAATCTAAAGTATTGACAAAATTCCGAGAAATAGCCATAAAAAGTATTGACATCTTTCAAAATGTATGCTACTATAAAAATATAGGGGCAGCAAATTCTCCCCTTGTAGCAAATATCTTACCCTCTGTTCCATAGGGCAGTAATAAAAAAGTCAAAAAATCTTCAAAAAAGGTGTTGACTTATAGAAGACCATGCTATATAATGAGGAACAGTTAAGCAAGTTGCAGAAGAGCAACCTCTGAATTAAGATAGAAATCATGCGAGGTAATCTATCACTTAGTTTTATCAAGCGAGGGTTTCATTTAACAATTTGAGACAACGATGAAAGTGATTTTTCAGAAATGAAGAATCAATTGTAAGACGACATTAGTAATCAAGTTTCAAACTTCGATTGCTAGTTAAGTCAATGCATAAAAAGGTACATAAGGGCACTGATAG
>CAZTQW010000005.1:0-73574 GCA_964616255.1 uncultured Candidatus Saccharibacteria bacterium | reverse complement strand
ACGATACAACAACAAACAATATAAGTTGGCAAAGGCACCCGCTGGAGGGTGTTTTATAGTTGTGCGATTTTGAATGTGGTATACTAATGTTATGGTTGATACTACGATTACGGTTTTTATTTTGGTGATGATGTTTATTTTGGGCGCAGTGTTTGGCTCGTTTGCCTGTTGCCAAGCTTGGCGCTGGCGCTATCATGCCTTAAAGAAGAAAGACTTGGGCCAATGGTCGGTTTGTTTACATTGTAAGAAACGTATTAAATGGTATGATAATATTCCGATTGTCTCTTGGTTGGTGCTGAGAGGGAAGTGTCGTAATTGTCATAAGGAAATTGGAATAGCGGATTTTTTGTCAGAACTGAGCTTAGGTGTAGCTTTTTTGATGTTAAGCTGGGCTTATCTTTTGCCGATTTTAAATAATTGGAATGTCTTGGCTTTGCACCCAGGGTTTTTGGCTCTGAGACTAGCGATTTTTATTGTGACTTTAATTCTTCTGGTGGTGCTAATGGTACTTGCGGTCTACGATGCAAAGTGGGGGGAATTACCTACGGTTTTGCTGATTTTAGCTGTGATTATCGGTGCAATGGTGGCGGTTTTGAAGTTGTACGAAATGAAGCTTTCTGATGGTGGGGACGTTTTGGCTGGTTTTGTGAATATGATGATCGGAGTGGTGATTTTGTCGGGGACTTGTTTCGTACTATATAAGGGATCCCATGAAAAATTAATGGGCGGGGGTGATTGGATTCTGGCCCTGGCCTTGGCTCTGGCTTTGGCGAATTGGTGGCTGTCGCTCTGGACAATTTTCTTGGCGAATTTGTTAGGAGATTTAATTGCGTTGCCGGGCGCGCTGAAGAAGAAGGGGCATGTAGTGCATTTTGGTCCGTTTTTGGTGGCGGCATTTGTGCTGGTGCTAGTGCTGGGGAACTGTTTGCCGTTATTGCTGAGAGGAATTAATTTTTAGGTTTCTAGGTCCGCTGTCTCATAATACTATTCGTTTAGTTCCTTTAACCCTTTTCTGTGCGAGACCCGCAAGTTGTGGTAAGTGGAGTAGTCAAAGTAATGCTGCTCATTCTTAGTTTCCTTTAGTCTCTTACAGAAAAGGGTTAAAGGAATGTTACAACTTGTATACCAAACAGCGGACGGGGCGACTGCTCCAACGATTTTGCGGTCCGTGCGATGATTCAATAGTATTGGCATCGAATTTGAAGAGATAGGCACCAGCACTTGTAATAGAAGTGTAAGCAGTACTTGAGTTTGCCCAAGTGTAGCCACGACCACCGGAGGCCCACAATGAACTACTGCCCAAGGCGACGAAGCCGCTACGGACGAAGAGACGCATTGTTAACTATTATACCAAACAGCGGACGGGGAAACCGAAGTAGCGAAAGTCTGGGCCGTATGATGGATTAGCCCCAGAGATACTAAACCTGAAATTGTAAGTTGTAGCTAAGGTGACGGAAGAGTAGGCTGCTGAGCTGCGAGACCACGCGAAGCCAAGATTACCTAAATTTTTAATAGAGCTGTAAGCTGGACGTACGTATCCGCTACGGACGAAGTTTTGTATTGTATGTTGTATCATTATTCTAATGATAGTCGCTAAGACTATGAGCCGTTATCTCTACAGTAAGTGCCGCTACCTTCAAGCTTGTAAAGAATGGAGTAGTCACGTTTATTGCTGGTTGGTATAACTTTCTCACCGTCGCAACGTGATTTTGTAGTAAGATAAACTATCTTTTTTGGGTAGTCAGTATTCCCAAGGGTATTTTTGCTATCACCAATTCCTCCAGAGGCATTGTACTGGGCAATATGTAATTTATACGGGTCGCCAGTTGGATCAACAAACTCACTTTCTTGGTCTGGTTGTGCATTGGCCGAATGCATATAGCTAGCAATAAACTTGCAAGCATCCGTGGCGGCAACAGTTGCGCCATCACTGCCAGTGGTATCTAGTAGTGCTCTGTAAGTTGAATCAGATGGCTCGCAGCTAGAAAGTGTACCGTCTTGTTTGCCTGGTAACCGACCATTATTATTAGTTTGATATTGAGTGATCGCAGTAGAAAGTCTGGCCAGGTCATTCCGACGTTGCATGAACATAGTATACCAAACAGCGGACGGGGAAACCATTCCAGCGGTAAAGCATGTTGTGCGATGGATGAATTTCTGAGGGAAAGAAGCCAAGATAATACATCTTAGAGCTCCAGGTGCCAACTCCGTATACTGCGGCAGATGCTGACCATAGGTAGCCGCCGAAGCCAAAATCCCTTAAAGAACCGTTGTTTAAGTTTATGTCTCCGCTACGGACGAAGTAAAGAGTTTTTCTTTTTTTAAAACTTGTATACCAAACAGCGGACGGGGTCACCGATGGCACGGCCAGTGATACCGGATGGTTTAACGGCACCAGGAGCAAAGTTAAGATACATGGCACGAGGTAACTCGGGTGAGTTATCGGCTGCAGAACGAGACCAAATGCGACCATCAAGGCCAAAGTGTCTCAAAGAACCGTAGCTTGAGACAATGAGCCCGCTATGGACGAAAATGTAACCAGTATACCAAACAGCGGACGGGGAAAGCGAGCCAACGAACATCCTCGCTTGACGGTTTTACAATCCAACCATCAATACGCAGAAAGTATGCATTAGCACCCCATGTGCTGGCATTAGCATATGTATCAGTAGTATTAGACATAGCATAGCTGATTCCACCAATATTAGAATGCTCACCACGGCTAACGTTTATGTTTCCGCTACGGACGAAGTAAAGAGTTTTTCTTTTTTTAAACTTGTATACCAAACAGCGGACGGGGAGACCTTGCGAACGAGTGCTTGGGCCATTCGACGGATAGACATTTGAACTAGTGAAGTGAAGGGGATAAGTACCCGATATACTCGACCAATTAAAACCATCAATACCGAAGCGCCCTAAAGTACTATTTTTAAGGTCGATCCACCCGCTACGGACGTTATCCCCCTTGGGACGGATCTTCTGACCTATGGTTAGAAGCAGTGTGGTCAATATATGGGTACCGGAAGATTAATGACTAGTATACCAAACAGCGGACGGGGAGACCATATTGACGATCATGCGAACCATCAGATGGAACCACTACATCTTCTGCAAATCCCAGCAATTGTCCCCAGTTTGTCCCGCCGGCTATACTTGAACGATTGTAGCCATTACTACCAACTGCAGCCAGGGCACCTCTATGCATATTGAGATGCCCGCTACGGACGAAGTAAAGTTGGCATGTTTGCGAATTAGTATACTAAACAGCGGACGGGGAAACCGAACCAGCGCTGATTGCTATTTGATGGGTCGACATTTAACGCATCAAATTTAAGGTAATACGCATGGGCTGAGATAGGCGATGAATAAACTCCGGTATTGGCAGATCGATTATGGCCAAGGATGCCGAGGTTCCTAAGAGTACCATTATTAAGATTTATGCCACCGCTACGGACGAAGTGTGGGAGATTATAATGATCAAAATGCCTATGTTATAATAGAGATATGCCGGATGTTGTAGAAGAGAAGCATTATATATTAGAGCTGATTGGTGATTTTGTAGAATATTTGGAGATAGAGAAAGGCCGTTCGAAAAAAACTGCTGAGAATTATCAACGTTACTTGGAAAGATTTTTGTACATTGCTGGGGAACTGACGGGCAAGGACGATAATTTAGAGCCTTCGGATATTAATGACGAGCTGCTGAGGAAGTTTCGTCTTAAATTGAATCGTCTAGAGGATGAGCGCGGTCAAGGGTTGGAGGCAATTACCCAGGCTTATCATCTAATTGCCTTGAGAGGTTTTTTGAAGTATTTGGCGCGGCGACATATTAAATCGTTGGATCCGAGTTTGGTGGAGTTGCCGCACATCATTCGAAAGCAGGTGACTTTTTTGCATTATGATGAGGTCGAATCACTGCTTGAGCAAATTGATACAAGCACAGAAACGGGGCTGCGAGATCGGGCGATAATTGAGCTTTTGTTTTCTGGGGGGTTGCGGGTATCGGAGTTAACGAGGCTGAATCGAGATTCAATTAATTTAGTGCGACGGGAGTTTTTGGTACGGGGGAAGGGTAGTAAGGATCGGCCAATTTTCATATCCGAAGCCGCGGCGGATTGGGTGGAACAATATTTAAATGCGAGGACGGATTCTTTAGCGCCGTTGTTTTTGAATAATAGTAGACGGACGCAGGCTGTGGATACTTCGGGAGATTATCGGCGTTTGACGGCGCGTTCGGTGGAACGAATTGTACAGAAATATGCTAAGATGGCGGGGATTGTGAAGCATGTCTCGCCGCACACTCTTAGACATAGTTTCGCGACGGACCTCTTGATGAATGGGGCCGATCTCAGATCGGTACAGGCGATGCTGGGGCATTCGGATATTTCGACTACGCAAATTTACACGCATGTCACTGATGCCCATTTGAAGGAGGTGCACGAGAAGTTCCACACCGAGACTAGTAAGTAGTCGAATTTTGTGTTACAATTTGGGGAATTGGATTCCGGAATGGAGGTGGGAAGATGGAACCAACGATTATTGTGATCCCGGCAGAAGGAGATTCGCCGGAGACGACTATTTGGTACATTAAGGCATTGAAGTTGTGCTATAAAGCAGAGCGGAAGAAGATCTCTCAGGTTTTGGTGTTTGAGCATGATTGTAGCAAAGAGGCTGTGAGATTAGGTGTGGCTCTGAGCACGCAATTACGAGTGCGGAAGTTTATTGCAGAACACGATTTTACTACTGTGGAGATTCATGCTCAAGGTGGACTGGGGGCATATGTGGCTTATGAGTTTTTGCGCTACTGTGAGATCCAGAATGCACCTGATCATTATGGCCGTAGGATAGAGCTTAGCCGAGTGTTTATGGTGGGTGGTGCTCCCAGTACTGCGATGACTGGGGTGGCGAAGTGGTTTCATCGCTATTTTGTGCATTTGTGGTATCGAGTGCAGTGGTTAGTGCCGTTCTTTGCAGATGATCCGCCGAATGTGAAGTGTGAAGAGGAGGTCGAAAAGATCAGAAATCTCTCGACGCAGTTTATGAGGGCGAATCCGCAGTTGTATCGTGATCAGCTTTTGTTTATCGGCGATTGGCGGATTCCTGATGACTGGCAAGTGCCTGATGGTTGTCAGGTCTGGTATGTGCCAAATGGGGAGACTTTGCGGAGTAAATGGCGCGATAATACTTATAATGATGTAAAAGCTAAGGCGGAGTGGGCACGGTGTGGAGTAAAATCTACTGCTCAGCCAGAGGACAACTTTAGTTTTTATAGTATGATGCCGGCTCAAGCACTGTTTGCTGTGATACTCACAGTGCGTTAGAATTATGCTCCTGAAAACTCAGGAGCATATTTTATGATTATATGGTATAATTGAGAAAAATAAGGAGTTCCTATGGGAAAAGAGAAAGACTTAGTAGAACGTAGTTTGGTGGTTTTGAAGCCAGATACGGTGCAGCGTGGTATTGTCGGTGAAGTGATTACCCGTTTTGAGCGCGTGGGTCTCAAGATTGTGGGTATGAAAATGGTTATGCCAGATGAAGATCAGTACCGGGCACATTATGAAGACATTGGTCAGATGATTACACGTCGCGGAGAACAAGCTTTTCGCTATAATTTGAATTATATGATGACTGGCCCGGTGATTGCGATGTGTCTCGAAGGTGTAGAGGCGGTGCCACTGGTACGTAAGATTGTCGGTCCGACTGAGCCGAAGTCGGCAGAAATGGGCACCATTCGTGGTGATTATTCACACATGAGCTTTGGTTATTCTGATGCTAAGGGTATGGGTGTGCCTAATTTGGTGCATGCCAGCGGTAGCAAAGAAGAAGCAAAGAAGGAAATCGCTTTGTGGTTTAAGCCGGAAGAGTTGTATGATTATTCTGACTTGAACGAGAAATATACTCGTTAAGGACGTCTAATGTGTTGAAAAGCCCTTCTCTGAAGGGCTTTTTCTCTTCACTCGCCTACTTAGTATACCAAACAGCGGACGGGGAAACCGAGCCAACGGCCTTCACTATTTGACGGTCTTATCTCTGATTGATTAAGGCTTAAACGATAAGCATTGTAATACGTTGGGCCATAGATGCTACTAATGTTCGACCATTCACTATTACTTCTATTGGCATGCCTAAGTGAGCTCTGATGAGTATTTATCTCTCCGCTACGGACGAAGCTTGTTTGAAATGACCTTTGGGGTTGTAATTTGGATACTACGTACGTTAAACTCTTGCGTAGAGCAGAATTCGCTAGATGTAACTAAAGGTCGAACGAGACTAATAGTAAGTTTCTAGGAAAGGAATGTGTGAGTATGGATAGAGTTTCCTTGGAGTATGAGGTCAAAGATTAAAATACCCATATCACCCGTAAAGTGAAAATTACTCTCTGCAAAAGCAAAGAGTAATTAACTCATAAACATACTTCCATTCTAACACTAAATTTTAAGTCGTCAAGTGTAATTCTGCTCTTAAGCAACTAGTATCACCAAACAGCGGACGGGGCGACCAAGCCAGCGCTCCCATGGGCCACTAGAAGGATCAGTGCCAGCTTGATTAAAGCCAAATACGTAAGCATTAGCAATAAATGCCGTAGAATACAGTTTTGATGTGTTTGACCATGCACTACCATCTGAACCAAGGCTCTTTAAGGCCTTGTAGCTCAGATGTAAATACCCGCTACGGACGAAGTAAGCATAAAAGTATTGCATATTGGCATGTCGGTGTGTTACAATAAAGATGTCTTACTTTTGCACATAACCTGTTTTTGTATAGGAAAAATGTTTAGTATTGCGCTTAAGCGGCATCGCATAAGTAATCAATACTAAACAATGGTTATGAACGGAAGTAAGACACCTTGCGGTGTCGCTTTTTGTAAAAGTGATTTGAGCAAGAACAATAAAATTAAAAGGGACAAAAATATGAGTGAACACAAAAATTTGATAACGGGAGTAATGGTAATGTTAACTCTGGTCTTGCCGGTAGGTGTGGTCTCGCTGCCGGCGCAAGTATGGGCGGAGGAAGCAGACCAAGCTGAAGTGGATAATTTGCTGGTGCAAGCTCAAGTGGAACATTCGGAAATTTATAACGAGGCGGTGGCTTCAATTACTAAATATAATAAATTACCTGCGCTGAAGGCGGCGGTAGCGTAGGTACAACAAAAAGAGCCCGTAGCCGTGGCATTGTGGGATATGAGTTATGGGGTGAGGGAAATTAGGGGTGAGTTTCCAGGTACTCGTGATCCTTGTCCTTTTTTTGGTGGTGGGGGCGGAAACACTGCTTGGGGGGTGGTTGCGCAGGAGGTAGCATTAGTTGATGGTGTTGTGTCTGAAGAGCTCCTAGATAATGATTATGAAAAAAGTAAGGAAATAGTATATGAGCACTATAAGAGTTATACTCTGCGGTAATTGTTAGATTTAGTGAAAGGTAATTCAAAATATACGAGTATAGGAGATTTGAGTGATTACGAGGAGATGTATGCGTGTGGTGTGGCTTCGTTGCGTAAAGGTCTAAAGATTGTAGATCCGAAACTGACGGGTCTAGAGACGAAGAACGGAGATGAACTGGCAGCGATTTACGATAATCTAACTTTGCCATATACTGAAGCCCAAATAGAAACATTTAATACTGCGTATCATTTGGCATATGCTGTAACAGTATGGAATAATTTTAATAATTTTAATATTGAAAGTATTTATGGCGAGCTGGTTGAGGCGACTAAAGCGATTGACCCGAATTTTACTGTGGATTTGACTGGTGTGGAATTATTAGAGCCAGAGAGCCCAGTGCAACCGGAAAAACCTTTATCAAGCTTACCAAATACTGGTGTTGATAACGGTGAAGATAATTCGGCGAAGATCGTGGAGGTGGCAGTGGCAGGATTGGCTGTTCTCGCATTAGTGGTCGGTGGAGTGGTGACTGCGAAGCGATTCATTTTTAGCCCACTGAAACGTAAGCACTAGGCTATTGATAGCGAAAAAGCCTTCATGAGTATGGAGGCTTTTTGTGATATAATATATATGGGATATGGCTCGGTAGCTCAATGGATAGAGCAGTTCCGTCCTAAGGAAAAGGTTGTGCGTTCGACTCGCACCCGAGTCACCAAATCCTAGCTACAAGTGGCTATTTTACAAGTTCTTTCTGTGCTCACTCGTCAATAGGACGCGTGTCGCTTGAAAGAATGTAAAATATCTCACTTCTAACGTCGGATTTTCATCAGTTATTATGAGTAAGGCATTTAGTGGACAACGTGAGGGGGAAGAAGTTAAGTATATTTTTCGACGTCATGTTTTTACGGCTTGGCGCGGAATGTTTTGGCTTATAAGTTGTGCTTTGATAGGGTTAATTCCGATAGCCTTATGGCCAGACGACCAACGTATGTTTTATGTGTGGTTGGGATTTTTGGCTGTGGGGGTGCTAGGTATGTTGTATGCTTATATGCTGTGGTATTTTTCTTATTATCTGGTGACGAATCAACGAGTGAGGCAAGTGCGTCAGAAGGGGATTTTTCGTAAAACGGTGGTAGATTTAGGGTTGGACAAAGTACAGAGTATCAGTTATGAGGTGCCGGGGATTTCGGGAGGAGTTTTTGGCTATGGCACTTTGTTACTGCAGACCCAGGTGGGAGATATGAAAATTAGTAGGGTAAAGAAACCAGAAAAAATTTATAATGTCTTGCAAGATTTAGTGGGAGAAAGTTAAAATGACTCTAAGCAAGGAAAAACCAAAAACTGAGCGCGAGAAAGTCGAGGAGCGCCGAGAAGAAGTCTTAGCGCAAGGTCGGAAGTTCAAATATCCGATGCAATATGCGAAACATAAGTTGATCGTTAACACAATCGTAGTGGCTTTGGTAGCGATCATCTTGATGGTAGTGGCGACTTGGGCTTTGTTATATAAATTCCAGAATACGGGTGATATGATTTATCGGGTGACGCAGGTCTTGCCAGTGCCAGTGGCAGAAGTGGCTGGAATGAAGGTGCGTTATAGTGATTATTTGATGATTTATCGAAGTAATTTAATGACGACGGAACAGCAAGGAGGTCAGCTAGGTAAGGGTGAAGATGCCGATGCGGTGCGTGATACCTATAAGGTAGCAGCTATGAAGTCGGCGGTAGAATATACCTATGCAATTAAGCTAGGTAAAGAGATGGGTTTAACGGTGTCCGAGTCAGAAATTGATGAGGCTTTTGATCATCATCGTCAAGTCGGCGGGGTGGAACGCAGCGAAGAAATGTTTTTGAAGATTGTGAGTGATAATTTTGGCATGAACAAGTCGGAGTATCGGCGCATGCTGTATTTGACTTTGATGAAGGCTAAGGTGACGCAGGCGGTGGACGAACCGGCGCGGGCCTTGGCGGAGCAAGTAGAGCAGCTATTAGCTGAGAACGGAGGGGATTTGATTGCGGCTTCGGAAGCGCTGAATGGAGAAGGAGTTTATGAGGAAACTGGTCAGCTAGTAGACAAAATGAACGTAGATGGTGGTAGGGCTAATGTGGCGATGGAATTAGAGGTGGGGCAGGTGAGCCCGAAGTTCCTCTCGACGAATGGTGATGGTTATTATTTTGTAAAATTGGCAGAGAAGACGGATACGCAAGTTAGCTACGCATCGCTAAAAATTGATTTTACGACTTTTGCCGTGAAGGTAGCTGAGTTGTATGAAAAGGGTGAAGTTAAGGAGTATATTGAGATTGGTGATGATGGAGATGTAGAGGGTGAGGGTACGGTGGACGAGCCTAGGGCTGAAGAAGTACCCGCTACTGGGGAATAGCGAGCATTGCGCCTAACATGGCAGTTAGAACGCAAATAGAATGATTACGGGGTGAAAGCCATTTTCATGTTTGGTGAGGGTTTTGCGTTTGTGATTTGACTTCATGAATATAATTATAGCAGGCGGTCGCGTCTTGTGATATAATGAAGGTGTTGCGGGTATCGTATAACGGCTATTATGTATCCTTCCCAAGGATGAGATCGGCGTCCGACTCGCCGTACCCGCACCAAGCCAGAGCTTGATGACCCTTTTGGGTCTTTTTTGTTTTTTCTCTTCACTCGCCTACTTAGTATACCAAACAGCGGACGGGGAAACCAAGCCAGCGAGTATCAGTACGTGATGGGTCGACTGAACTCTCAATGATACTTAAGAAGTAGGAGTAATGACTACCAGTGGTGGTGACTGATGACCATTTCCAGCCTGCAGATCCGAAATTTGCCATTATGCCAGATCGAGGGTGGATATTCCCGCTACGGACGAAATGATTACGGAAAATGTTTATGTTAATTTTTGTTTTCTTATAGTATAATGGGGTTAAAATAATAAAGTCGTGACTTTTAGTCACTAAATTAGGAGGCAAAATGGCAACAAAAACATCGTCTAAAAAGACGACGGCCGGTAAGACTACTAGTTCAAAATCTAGTGGTGCAAAGAGCGGGGCAAAGCGATCATCTAATACGAGTCGTAAGCAGAGCACTAAGCAAGAGTCGGTAATGGATATGCCGATTATTCGGCGAGCTAAGGGTGCTAGCTGGTTGGCGATTTTAGAATCGGTAGTGATTGGTACTCTGGGTGTTTTGTTGATTATGTTCCCGGACACAGTGGTGAAGTTGATCTTCTACGTTGTGGGGATCTTCTTAATTATTAAGGGTGTTTATAAGATTATTAATTACTTTGCAGTGCATGGTAGGTATGATTTCTATAATAATGATCTTTTGTATGGTATCGTTGCATTAGTTTTTGGGGTGCTGGCGGTAGTATTGTGGGAGCAGCTAGGCCAGGTGATTGGTATCGTTGTAGGTGCTTGGATGATTTATGGGGCATTAGTCAGAATGAATAGTGCCATTAAAATGCATACTGCTGGCATCAGAGAGTGGTTTTACGTTTTGTTGCTCTCGATGATTATGCTAGCGCTTGGTATCTACATGGTAATCAGTGTCGGTGCAGTCTTGGCTGTTGTGGGCTGGGTAATGCTAGCTGCTGCGGTCATCGGTGTGATAGATGATATTATCTTTATCAAGAATGTTAATGCAGTAGCAGAAGTATAGAGCAAGTAGTACTGAGATTTTGGTTGAAAAGCCCTTCGTAGAAGGGCTTTTTCTCGTCCGCTGTTTCTTAATCCTATTCGTTTAGTTCCTTTAACCCTTTTCTGTGCGAGACCCGTAAGTTGTGGTAAGTGGAGCAATAAAGTAATACTGCTCATTCTTAGTTTCTTTTAGTCTCTTACAGAAAAGGGTTAAAGGAACACTACAACTAGTATAAAGTCCTCGAGTCGTAGACTCGAGGACAGTCTAGCCGCGTTGTCGACGCGGCTAGGTGCTGCTACCAGCAAGTCGTCAGTTCAATAGGAAAAGTTGCCGTTTTTCCTATATTTACATTCCTCTTGCTGGACGGTCAAAGTTGTAAACAACTTTTACTCTTGCTAACTAGCTATACTCTACTTCGTAGAGTTGTATACTTGCACAGTCTCGGAAGAGAAAAAAACATTAATGTTTTTTCTCTTCACTCGCCTACTTAGTATACCAAACAGCGGACGGGGAAACCTTGCCAACGAGTATAGATACCTGAGGGGTCAACTCCTGAAGCTGTAAAGACGAAATAATAAGCTCTAGCAGCCCAGTTATCGGTTCCGTAAGCAGTTACACCGTTAGACCAATTATATGCATGAATTTTAGCAAATCTTACAGAACCAAGACCGAGGTCAATATACCCGCTGCGGACGAAGTGGGCTCTTTTGAACTTGTATTACCAAACAACGGACGGGGAGACCAATCCAGCGAACATCGTTAGTGGACGGGCTGATACTAGAAGCATTGAAATAGAAGTAGTAAGCTTTAGCGCCCCAGATACCAGTTTCATAAGTAGTAGAGATACGAGACCAGTTGTAACTATCAAGTCCGAAGTTCCTCAATGCACTGCTATTCGGGTTGATGTCTCCGCTACGGACGAAAATACAGAATGCTAACTAGTATTACCAAACAGCGGACGGGGAGACCGAACCAACGATCATATGGCCCGTGCGACGGACGTGACTCTGACGGATTAAACTCAAACCAGCAAGAGTTAGCCGAGTTTGCGGAGAAGTAGTTTACTGCAGTATTAGACCAATTGATACCGACGTTACCGAGAAACCAAGCTAAGCCTTTATTTAAGTTAATACCGCCGCTACGGACGAACTAGTATACCAAACAGCGGACGGGGAAACTGTATGAGCGATAGCTAGGTCCGCCGGAAGCTTCAAATTTTTGATCGTCGAAGAGCAAATAGTAGGAGTCAATATCGCGTTGATTAGGCTGTTGGTATCCTGCAGCAGATAGGGACTCGTAACGTCCGGCACTACCTTGATGTCTGGCGCTACCTGAAAGTAAGTTAATCATTCCGCTACGGACGTCCGCAGCGGGTGGTTGAGCCTTAATAATAGTGCTTTGAGGGCCTCTGGTAATGTTGGCCATAGTTGGTCGCGCTCAAGTGTCGTTTATACCTCTTCCATTTCTACTACTGCATACTATCTTTATTTTAATCCCACAGATATCCATTCGTCGTTGGGGCCAGATAATCGTTACTTCGGTTTCCCCGTCCGCTGTTTGGTATACTAAGTAGGCGAGAGTAAATTGACCCCGTAATGAGGAGTTTCATGCTGTGCTAGAGAGGCAAATGTGCTATAATGGTGTCATGCCATTGTAGCTCAGTTGGTAGAGCAGCTCATTCGTAACGAGCAGGTCACAGGTTCGATCCCTGCCAATGGCTCCATTAGTAACTTGCCGCGAAGCGGCTGGTTGCTAATGGAGGAAGTAGGAAATGTTTTTTTTTGGTTCGTTATCTCTTCGGCACCGATTAGTTTTGAGCTTGGATTTGCTCAGTCAGAATCATCGGATAATTAGTTAGAGTGTTGGCATCAAGATTAGTTTTGTGCATATCAATTACCGTAATTTGATGATTGTCATAAGAAGTATAATAGCAGAGACCCTGCTCTAGATTATATCCGGAGCTATAAATCGTAATTTCGAATTTGTTATTGCCAACGTTAGAGCTACCGCGCGGTTGATCCACGGCACCAAGAATGTGGAAGAATTGACTAATGCTGCTCATTTCATCATCGCTAGACATAGAATGGAATTTTGTAAAGGCGGCACGCACGAAGCGCGAAGCTGATGATGTATCACCCGGCAAACCAATTCCGCCCATTCCGCGACTATAGGGTTGAAGGTTTAATTCGGGTGCGAAATTATTAACCGGATCGGCAGCAGAGAGCTGCATATAATTATTGAGGTTAAAGACTTGCTCAGGGAAGGGAGGATTATTGGTTAGAATACCGACGGGATTATCATAGATTTTAAGCCCCTCGGCGACAGATTCTACGACGATGCTTTCTTGACTATCAGAAATAATCCAGTGTAACTCGGAAGGAGGCAGTTGGGGACTAAAGGCTGTGTTGGTAATATTGATGCGCTCAAGGAGAGTGCGAGCCTCTTGCACGGTGGCACTTTGGCTGAGAATCCAAGGCGCGAGCTCGAATTGAGCGATGTTATCTTTTTGGTCAATATGATCATTATAAATGGCATTGCCGACAAAATTAAGGCCCGCGATTCCTAGACCCTTTTCATTGATGCCGTCGTAGAAGAGGGGGTATTCTTGACCGTTTTGATCTGGAGTGACGAAAGCGATGCCGAGCATAGCATAATGTTGGTCGAGCTGGCCCGCCTCCCGAAAATGCAGTGGAAAGTTGCGCGGTAAGATTGTAATTGATTCGCCATAAGAGAATTCGTAATCGAGATTGCGCCCAAAATAAGTATTTTTAGTGCGATAGACGGCGGCAGTACACATGTTGATTTTTCCTTTTTTATTTTTGAGTATGTTTAATAAATATTATAGCATGACTTAGAAAGATGAGAGTATGATTTTAACAGAAGCAGCCTAATAGAGGTAAAACTCTTCAAAATGCCAGTAGTACGTTATTCGCTATAAGGAGTAAACTCAAAATCAAAGCCAACATACTTAGCGGACTTAGCGGCGAGGAATTTGTCGATCTTGCGTTTGACGGAGCGAGAAATTTCGGTGATGCGCACATTTGCGTCGGTATGAGTATCGGCAATTAGCGGCACGCAATAACGTTGCTTAGCTTTGACACTGGTGCAATAACGGTCCTTTTTGAGGGTTGGGCTATTGTAGACACTGGTGGCACGTTGGAATTGGCGAAAAGCTTCGCTGAGAGGCCGTTCGCCGCAGCTGAGAATCCAGTCGATAATCTCGCGCTCACTCATATTATACAAGTCGTCGTTAGTGAGGGAACCGCTGATTTCCATAGATTTGAGGATGTCGGCAATGAATTGCATAGTGGCGCGGGCTTGATCGCTACGGTAATCTTCAAAGGCTGGCAGGGTAGCGGTGACGAAAGCCTCGGCGGTCTCTGTGGTATGAAAACCAATTTCTTCAAGGTCGTTCTCGTTTCTCAGAATGACGAGGTCGTCAGAAATGCGTTGAACTTGGTCAATGTCAAGGGTCTCGTAGAGGAAGAGGCAGTTGGAGAGGCTGTATTCTAGGCGGTCGGCAGCTAGACCAGGAATGTCGTTGTCGGCGATGGGATAGAGATGGTAGTCAGAAACTTCGCTTGCTAGGATACCATCGCGTTTCAGCTGGCGCATGATGACGCGTGAATTGCGAATGATTTCGCCCGTGCGGGCTTCGGTGGATTCTTGAGTTTCTGAGTCGCTGTTCATGAAATCTATGCAATGCTTGAAGGCTGGGCTAGCAATATCATGGAAGAGACCGGCGAGAGTCTGCTTTTTGTCATGAGTGAAGCGCCAGACGATCAGAGCCACACCAATACTATGAGAGAAGACGGAATTAAAATGTTGGAAATTGTAAAGGCTACTGTAATCGATTCCACAGACTGTACTGACTCCGCTCAGGCGCTGGAATTCGGGAGCTGCAATGTACTTTAGTAGCCAGGCCGGGAACTCTGGTGAGAGGGTGCGCAGATATTCGCGGGCAGCTGGGGAAAGATTACGTAAACATCGTTTGCGGCAGCCGAGAATGTTAATGGTTTTTTCGGTGCTGCGGTTGGTACCATGAAAAATGTCGGTAACGGGAACAGATGGAATATGGGCAGATGGAGTCGTGTCGAGATCTGAGCTTTTTGCGGTTGTGCCGGTGTTATTTTGAGCTTCGGAAAGTTGAGTTGTGGTAGCTGTCTGTGGAGTGGTGACTGGAGCAATGGCTTTTTTGCTAGAACGATCGTAGATTTTTAGCCAATTTTGATCGCGCCAGAATTTGATTTCTTCGTGACAAGGCTGCTCTGGGGAAGGCATCTGGAGAATATTGATTTCGATTTTTTTACCACGATTGAGATTGGCAATAATGGCATAGGTGAGTTCGGCAAAAGCGCTCGGGCCAACATAACCACCGATGTCGTTTTTATCTTCGTTCATAAGGAAGAAAACGTCGGCTCGATCGATGTTTTGGTAGAAAGAAACGTAGATATCAGTGAGATTGGCGGCATAATCTCCCTCTTCTGCGACGGGAGAAGGGAAGTCAATTACTTCGTAGCCGCGCCCCTCAAAGTAACCGCGCCAGTAGGCGGCACGTTCTTGAAGCTTGGAGCTGCCAGCGATAATGAGTTTTTTCATAAATGTATTTTAGTCCTGTAGACTGAGGACAATCTCCTTCCTGCCCGTTGGTTTGAACTGATGGCATTTAATTCCACAAACATCAAACATGCGAATTGAAGCTTCTTGTTCGACACCGTTACTGCTATGATCGAAATCGTGGAGGTAAATGACTTCTTTGATGCCGGACTGAATGATGGCTTTGGTGCAATCGACACAGGGGAAATAGTGGACATAAATGCGGGCACCTTGCAAATCGTGAGGATTACCACGGAAATTGAGAATAGCATTTAGCTCACTGTGACAACTATAAGGGTATTTGGTGTCGGCAAGGTTTTTAGCTTTGCGCACGTCCCATGGTACTAGACTGTCGGCGAAACCATTAGGTGCTCCATTATAGCCTACTGAGAGGACGCGATTGTCTTCGGCGACAATGCAGGCTCCGACTTGGGTGTTTGGATCCTTGCTGCGCATGGCGGTGAGGACGGCAATACCCATAAAGTATTCGTCCCAGCTGAGGTGTCCTTTGCGTTTTTTCTCCATCTAACTCCTTTGGTTATAGATTGTATAACAGATTTGGAATTTTGACTAGACCTCTTAAAAACATGAGCTTTTGCAAAAATATTGTCGTGTGGCGGATTTTCGACTATAATGAGGGGAATGGTGAGGAGTAAGGTCGAAGAGGAAAAACCTACAAAAGAGAAGAAGCTGAATTTTTTGATAGCTTGGCGCGAGATTTGTCGGAAGCAGAAGGGTTTGATGGTGGCAATGATTGTGATGGTAGTAATGGCGGCGGCGCTGCTGGTGTTTGCCTTGGTGAGCCTACGTCCGCAGAATAATATCGTGATTGTGGGATATGGCGATGTTTATGGAGAGATTGCTGGACTTTCTGGAGGATATCGGAGGGATAATTGGCTAAATATGTTAGCTTTTCCGATTTTGGCGATGGTTTTTGGGGTGTTGCATAGTTTGATTACTTTGCGACTATATCAGAAATATGGCAAGCAGACAGCTTTGATTATGGTGGGAGTGACGATGCTATTGATAGTAAGCACCTTTGTAGTGATTTGGCGCTTGATTGGAGAGTGGTAGGTGAAAGATTTGGAAATTCCGCTAGGTAAGAGACGACCGCTCTATCGTTTTTTTGAGATTTTGCCAGGGCTACTGAGCTATGTTGCGGTGATTATGCTGTTTGTATTGTCGCTGATTAGCCCGGTGCTGGGGGCGATTTATTTGTTGGCAGTAGTCGCGACGACTTTTGTGAAGGCGATTGCGACGGCCTTTCGGACGATCCAAGGTTATAAAGTGGTGCAGCGGGCTGAGCGGGTGGATTGGCAGAAGCGACTTGAAGATTTAGAAGATCCGCATGCGGCTTATGAGAGGTTGCGTGATCAGGCGAATGACAGTTATGAATTTTTTGAGCATGTGCAGAATTTGCGGTTGCTTTCGGCGGTAGAGGGGAAGTCGGAACCAAAACCGCATCAGGTTTATCATGCCGTGATTATGACGGCTTATAATGAAGGTTTGGAGACCTTGGTACCTTCAGTGGAGGCTGTACGCGATTCAACTTTTCCGAATGAACGTATCATTTATATTCTGGCTTATGAGGAGAGAGGTGGGGAGGCAATGGATCAGACGGCGAGGGAGCTAAAAAAGCGCTTTCGAGGGACTTTTAGGGATTTTATTTTGGTGAAACATCCAGATAAGCTGAAGGGGGAAATTGTAGGGAAGGGGCCGAATTTGACGTATGCTGGGCAATATTTGGCGAAATATGTGGCAGATAAACATATTGCGAAGGAAAATGTCATTGTTACTTCGCTTGATAGTGATAATCGTGTGAGCAAGAAATATTTTGATTATGTGGCCTATGAGTTTCTGGTGCGCCCAGATCGCCAGCATTATAGTTATCAACCCGTATCTTTGTTTACGAATAATATTTGGGAAGCTTCTGCACCAATGCGGGTGATTGCGATGTCAAATTCGTTTTTTAATATTATTTCGACGATGCGGCCACATCTCTTGAGAAACTTTGCTTCGCATTCGCAGCCGCTGGCGGCCCTGGAGGGAATGGACTTTTGGAGTAAGCGAACAATCGTTGAGGACGGTCATCAGTATTGGCGCTCGTTGTTTTATTTTGAAGGGAAATATGATGTGGTGCCAATCCGGGTGCCGATTTATCAAGATGCGGTGATTGAAGAGACTTTCGTGCGAACTCTTAAGGCGCAGTTTGTTCAGCTGAGACGTTGGGATTACGGGGCGAGTGACGTGGCTTATGTGGGGGCATATTTGTTTTCTAAACAGAGAAAAATGCCCTTTTTGCCATTGTTCGCTAAATTTATGAGGTTGCTGGACGGACATGTGACTTTGGCGATGATGGCGCCAATTGTAGCTTTTGGGGGCTGGGTGCCGATGTTGTTGAATTTGGGCTCGCGTGGGGCAGTTGCTTGGAATTTACCTAATGTCGTGGGCTGGATCCAGACGATTGCTGCGGTGGGGTTGATCGTAACGGTGGTAATGTCGTTGCAGATTCTGCCCAAGAAACCTGAAAAGTATAAGAAGAAAAGGCATTTTGTGATGATACTGCAGTGGGTTTTGATGCCAGTGGTGGCGATTGTTTATCAGAGTGCTGCGGCTTTTTATTCACAGACAAGGTTGATGATGGGGAGGTATATGGAGAAGTTTGATGTAACGAGAAAGGTTGTAAAGGGCTAGATTTCTCGTCCGCTGTTTCCTCATACTAATCCTTAGAAAGCTCCAGAACCTATGTTGTGGCACGCAGTCACGTCAGCCCGCTGTCGCGGGTGCCGTGCTGCTTCGTTCTCGCTCGTAAGCTCCGAAGATCCACAATATAGGTTCTGGAGCTTTCTAACAACTAGTATCACCAAACAGCGGACGGGGAGACCGCGGTAAGGATAGCCTGGGCCACCTGACGGGTAGACAGGCTCGGCATCGAGGAAGAAGTAGTAAGCAGTAGCGGAGGTAGCTGATGGGTAAACATCAGCCGAACGAGACCAACCATAACCATTGATACCGAAGCCCCTCAAAGCACTGTAATCCAAGTGGATAAGTCCGCTACGGACGAAAACTAAACTAGTATTACCAAACAGCGGACGGGGAGACCGAACCAACGTGAGTTTGGGCCACTAGATGCGTCAACCTTATCATGTTCAATGCGTAAACGATATGCTGAAGCTTTATTAATGTTATCATAGTTTGCGGCACTGTTTGCAAAAACATAACCATAAATACCAAGTACCCGTATGGATCCATACAGTATATCGGGATACCCGCTACGGACGAAGTAGCTAAACTAGTATACCAAACAGCGGACGGGGTAACCGAGCCAGCGCTCCCACGGGCCAGTGGACGGGTTGACACCTGAGGCAGTAAAGAGGAGGTAGTAAGCTTTAGTAGAACCAGAGGTAGGACCAGCATAACCAGCCGCAACCCCAGACCAACCGCCGCCATTGATACCCAAGAGCCGAGCAGAACCATAATTAAGGTAGATGTCCCCGCTACGGACATTATGTTTGAGTTGAGCGATGGTTTGATAAAAAGCTTTAGAATTGTTTCTTTTTATGCTAGAATAGTTTTGAGAAGTGTGGGCAGAAGATTGGAAAATATGTAAGGAGGTGCCCAATGGTAAAAAATAAAAAACTTGAACAGAAACACTGTAAATATATCTTTGTGACGGGCGGAGTCTTGTCTGGAGTCGGTAAAGGGATTACAGCGGCTTCGATTGGTGCGATTTTGAAGGCAAAAGGCTATAAGGTATCAGTACAGAAGTGCGATCCGTATTTAAATGTGGATGCTGGTTTGTTGAACCCAGTAGAGCATGGTGAGTGCTTCGTGACTCGTGATGGCAAAGAAACGGATTTGGATTTGGGGCATTACGAAAGATTTCTAGATTTTGAGACTAGTCGATTTTCTAGTGTTCTGTCTGGGGCTTTATATCAAGAGCTGATTGATAAAGAACGCAGTGGCGGATTTCATGGGAAGACAGTGCAGATGGTGCCACATTTTACTAACTTGGTGCAAGAGAAGATCGAGAAGGCGAGTGAAGGTTCGGAGATTCATATCGTGGAAATTGGGGGTACGGTGGGAGATTATGAAGGTTTGAGTTTTATTGAAGCAATTAGGTTATTTGCGAATCGAGTGGGTCGAGAGAATTGCTTGTATGTGCATGTGGTCTATGTACCTTGGATTAATACGTCGAAGGAATTGAAGACTAAACCAGCCCAGAATGCTTTGAAAGACCTGCGGGGATTTGGGATTATTCCTGATGTGGTGGTTTGTCGTACTGAACGTCCGGCGCCGCGATCGATTTGCGAGAAGATTGCTGCTTTTTCTGGTATTGCCAGCGATGCGGTACTGAATTTGCCCGATATTGAGAGTGTGTATGACGTGCCGTTCAATGTTTTGAAGTCGGGGGTCTTGGAGATTTTGAATAATTTCGTCGGCGATCAAAGTGAACCTGATATGAGTAAGTGGAAGGAGTTCTCGCGCCTGCGCGGTAAGGACTGGGCGAAGACAGTGAAAGTAGGTTTGGTGGCGAAATACGTGGGGAATGAAGATGCCTATATTTGTGTTACGGAAGCTTTGAAGGCTGCGGCGGCTTGGAATAAGGTTAATTTGGAATTAGTTTGGCTGAATGCGGAAGAGGTGAATGATAAAAGTTTGGCCAAAGTAGACGGTTTGGTGGTGCCAGGTGGCTTTGGTGCTAGGGGAGCCGAGGGGAAAATTAAAGCAGCAGAATATGCGCTAGAGCATAATGTACCGTATTTGGGGCTTTGTCTGGGAATGCAGATGGCCTGCGTAGCAGCGGCAAGGCGGGGTGGTGTTAAGAATGCAAATTCTGAAGAATTCGATGCGAGTGAGGAAGCTGGAAATAACGTGATCTATATTATGGAAGGTCAGCGCGGTAAAGAGTCGACGGGTGGCACTATGCGCTTAGGTGATTATCCGGCAAAGTTGGTGAAAGGTAGTAAAACAGAGAAGATTTATGGCACGTCAGAGGTGGTAGAGAGGCATCGACACCGTTATGAAGTGAACCAGAAGTTTTTACCCGAGATTGAGCAGGGCGGATTGGTGGTGGCCGGCACATCGCCAGATGGAAAGCTAGTTGAGTTTGTGGAAAGTCCAAAGAACAAATTCTTTGTGGCGACGCAAGCGCACCCGGAGTTTCGCTCGCGTCCGCTGAATGTGCACCCGTTGTTTATGGAGTTTATCAAGAGCCTAAAGTAGGATAGATAGAGTGAAAAACAAAGAAAAAAATATTGCTGGTGAGAGTAGCGCTGAATGGGAGATGTTAGCTCAGATGCCGGAGTTCAAAGAGTCTACTCTAGAAATTGTGCAAGTTAATGATGCGGATCTAGAAAGACCGGGGGCGGCAGTACTGCCGCCCATATTACGTAATATGGGCGAACATTGGGGAGACTTAGAAGCCACGGAGGGTGTTTTTGGCCCAAATACCACTATGCACCCCGTAGAATATCAGACGATTGCTGAGAATATGAGTTGGGAAGAGTTTGCAGCCTTTAGTGATGTGGCTTACGAGCTGGGGCATAAGTCTGAAGAAGAATATCGGAAGATGCTACTACATAAGGGATCGGATTTGCAACGTCAAGGATTGTTTGATTGGCGCTCGTTAGCCTTGGCAGTAAGGCGGTATAATGTTGCCAAGCATTTGCCGGAAATTGGTGAGGGAAAGAGTTTTTATTTTTCTACGAATTTTAACAATTTTGTGAGCCCTCTGCGTTCTGGTCATATGATGGGTTATGCTATGAATAGTGGTAATGAGGGTAATCTGCGGAGTCAAGGATTAGATACGGAATTATTACATCTATCGTATGATGTAGATGGGACTGATGGGCTAGAACTAGGCATGGATCGCGAGCGCGCCCAAAGTTCGGATATGATTACGATTGTGTTTGATCCGGAAATCGTCCAGAACGATAGTTTTGACTTGGCTACGAAATATCCTACTTTGAGGGAAGTAGACTTAAACCCAGAAACTGAGATCTTAGTAGCGAAGGATAGATCAATTTATAATAAAATTTTGCGTGAACAAAGAGATGAGAACAGGGGGAATGTAGTAACGATGCCTTTGATGACGCAGGCAGAATGGTATAGGGAACATGGTCGACAAATAGTAGATGAATCTGAGCAACAATCCGCAGTGGGCAAGTTGATTGATGATGCAATTATGAAAGTTAATAAAGCTGAAGTGAAAGAGTTTGTCGGTTCGTTCTTGAGTGAGGTTGATTCTAATAAGTTAGAAGAAATTGTGCAGGAACATGAGCACGATTATAAAGCAGCGGCAGAAATGGCTGTGGAATATTTTGCGCAAATCTTAGGGGTAGAAGCACTTAGATTAGATTTTTCTAAGGATAAGAGCGAGACCTTAGGCAGGCATATGGCTGTGGGCACGATTGTTTTAAACGAACGCGCGATGCGTAAGAAGCCACGGCAGTTAGTGAATGTAGTAGCCCACGAAATGTTTCACGAATGGCAACGTCAGTTACAGCGGAAGTATGAGCGGGGTGAATTGTCTAATGACCTTAAGCTAGCACGAAGGGCAGAATTGTATGGATTTTGTCAAGATAATTATGATACCACGTTTGCTTCAGATTGGGCTTATCGTCGACAGCTGTTAGAGAAGGAGGCTTTTGAGTTTGGTGATGGTGTAGAGAAGATTCTAAAGCGGAAGCAGAGCTCAAAGAGGCGAGAGTGGTTGAAGAATTGGTTGAAGCGGTCATAATAGTATTAGTGTGATATACTAGTGGTAAGATAAATGGAGATTTTATGAAAAAGGCGAGTACGTGGTTGTGGGGAATTGTCTTAATTATTGTGGGGGTGGTTTTGGGTATTAATGCTTTAGGTGTTGCCCATATTAACATCTTTTTCCCAGGCTGGTGGACTCTCTTTATCATCGTGCCATGTTTTATCGGATTGTTTGATGACGATAATGACAAAACGGGGGATTTGATTGGTTTATGTATTGGCGCGATTCTGTTGATGGCTTGTCTAGGGTTTTATAGCTTTAGGATTGTTTGGCAGTTGGCTTTGCCGGTGATTTTGGTACTGATTGGTCTGTCGATGTTGTTTAAAGATGCATGGAAGAAGCGGGTCCTGAAAGGAGCGGAGAAACTGAGCGATGGCGATGAAGATACTCACTGGGCGACTTTTAGTGGGCAAAAGTTGGACTACGATGGTGAGACTTTTGAGAAGGCGGATCTAGAGGCGGTGTTTGGTGGTATGGATTGCGACCTCAGAAAAGCGAAGATTAAGGACGGAGCAATGATTAAAGCTTCGGCAATCTTTGGTGGAGTGAATATTAAGTTGCCTGAGGATGTCAAGGTAAAGGTGGTGTCAACTTCAATTTTTGGTGGAGTATCTGACAAGCATAGTGACAAAGTAACCGATGACGCGAAGAAGACAGTATTTATTGATGCGACTTGTTTGTTTGGCGGAGTGGAGATTAAATAGATGAATAGTGCGCAGAAGATTATCAAATATCTAGCCATAGCTTTTGCGGTGTTTTTGATCGGGGTAGTGTTTTCGGCGATTGTAGGTGCTGGGGTGGTAGTAGGTAGGATTTTTGCGGGCACAGAGCAGTTTAATGATGTTGATTGGTCAGATGTGACTAGTGTGGGTGATTTTAGCACATATGAGAATTTTTCGGGGTTGAGATTAGAGCTGAAGGCTACGAGTTTGCGAGTGGAGCGGGGAGAGAAATTTGAGATTTTGGCTGATGGTACGGACGTAAAAGTGCATCAGGGCGGAGATGTCCTATATATTACAGAAGAACGTGATTGGTTTGATTGGTTTGATAGTGGCCAGCTGAAGATCAAATTGCCAGAAGGAAAGAAACTGACGGAGTTCGTGCTGGATGCTGGTGCTGGCAAGGTCGAGATTGATGGTCTAAAGACGGAGAGGTTGGATTTGGGCTTGGGGGCTGGACGTGTGGAACTACAAAATGTAATAGCGACGCATGATGCTAAGATTGATGGTGGCGCAGGTTATCTGAGCTTAACGGAATCAAGGTTGAAAGATCTGGATTTGGATATGGGGGCAGGGAAAGTTGAAATCGAGGCTGAGCTGTTGGGACGATCGGAGATTGATGCGGGAGTTGGGCATCTGGTATTAAACCTGTATGGTCGTGAGGAAGATTATAGGATAAAGGTAAATAAGGGCCTAGGTGCGATTAAGTTTAATGGTAGTGAGATATCGGACGGTAGCACACGTGGCGATGGTGAGCACGAAATAAAGATTGATGGCGGGGTGGGAGCGATTGATATAACGACGAGGGATAGGTAGTCGTCCGCTCTTTCCTCATATTAATTATTCCGTCCCTTTAACCCTTTTCTGTGCGAGACCCGCAAGTTGTGGTAAGTGGAGCAATAAAGTAATACTGCTCATTCTTAGTTTCTTTTAGTCTCTTACAGAAAAGGGTTAAAGGGACACTACAACTTGTATAAAGTCTACGAGTCGTAGACTCGTAGACTCGAGGACAGTCTAGCTGCGTTAGTTCGGAAAAGAATGTGTAACATTCTTTTCTCTCACGTAACTAGCTATACTCTACTTCGTAGAGTTGTATACTTGTGTAGTCTCGGAAGAGAAAAAACATTAATGTTTTTTCTCTTCACTCGTCTACTTAGTATACCAAACAGCGGACGGGGAAACCGAAGTAGCGAGCAAACGGCCCGTGTGATGGATAGACATTATCGGCGGTAGATACAAGATAATAAGCATTTGCAGAGGTAAGCGATGAATAGACCATGCTTGAACGTGACCAATCATAGCTATAGATACCTAGGAATTCTAAGGAGCCGTGATCTAGGCCTATGAGCCCGCTACGGACGAACGTAGTATACCAAACAGCGGACGGGGAAACCACCACAGCGGGCATTTGGACCGTTTGATGGATTAACACCTGAATTATAGAATCTGAGACTGTAGACATTAGCATCCCAGGTACCAATGCCGTAAGCCACTGCAGAACGAGACCAGCCACAGCCGCCAAAGCCAGATTGTGCTAGAGAGCTATTGCTTAAATTGACACTTCCGCTACGGACGAGGGCAGAAAACATGGTATAGTTATATTAACCAGAAGGGAGTATTAATGAGAGAGATTCACAAGAAAATTAGTCCAGAATATTTTGAGGCGGTTTTGTCGGGTGAGAAAACCTTCGAGTGGCGGGTGAACGATTTTGAGTGCGAGCCGGGTGACATTTTGGTTCTCGAGGAGTATGAATATCTGAACGGTCAAGATACGACTGAAGGACGACGTCCGACAGGAAGGTTTATACGTAAGAAGGTTGGCTATGTAGCGCATACGGCAGATTTTGATTGGCTGGAACGTCCCGATGTGAAGGCTGATTTTGAAAAATACGGTGCACAAATTATATCATTATTAGATGAAGATTAATTGGCACGAATAGCCCATATAAGTTGGCTTATGTAACACGTTGTCCGCTTAGATGAAACATGCTATGATATAAAATATGGAAGAGATTGGGAAACGGCTGCAGCAGGCAATTAAAAAGATTTTTGGCCAAGAGATTGAGCCTGAGTTGACTGTGCCGCCGGCTGAGACTGGGGCAGATTATGCTACAAATGTGGCGATGCGTTTGGCAAAACCCTTGCATAAGGCGCCAATGCAGATTGCCGAAGCATTGAAAGCAGAGTTGGAGACTGGTTTGCCTGGTATGAAAGTCGAAATAGCGGCTCCGGGTTTTATGAATTTTATATCACCAGATGAATATTTTTTTGAAAAAGTGGCAGAAATTGCCCAGAATGAGGCTAAATTTGAAGAATTTATATCGTGTGATGAATATTCTGGTAAGATGGTAGTGGCAGAGTTTTCCGATCCAAACCCTTTTAAAGTTTTACACGTGGGACATTTCTATACTTCGGTGGTAGGTGATGCAATCTCCCATCTCTTGGAATGTGCCCAGGCTAAAGTAGTAAGAGTGAACTTTGGAGGCGATGTGGGACTGCACGTGGGTAAGACTTTGTGGGCGCTACTTGTAAATCTAAGGGCTACTACGTCGTTGAATCCTGCGGCTGCTCAGTCACAGGGCGATAAGCCCAGCTCCTTCCGCTGCTCGGATTCGCCTAGTATTAGCTCTTTAGATTTGCAAGTAGGCGGTGATAGTTTGACGATTGAAGATATAGCTAAGTGTTACGTAGAGGGGACACGGGCTTATGAGGAGAACGAAGAGGGTAAGACGGAAATTACTAAACTAAATAAAATTATTTATGCTGTGGCGGAGCTAGGTGAGGAACGCAGCTGTGAGCGCTTAGCGATTGAGAACTTGGCTGAGGATTTTGGTATGGCTACGGCGGAAATGGCTCGAGTTGTCGAGCTGTACTGGCGGGGACGACAGCTAAGCTATGCTTACTTCGAGAAGTTTTATGAGAGCATTGGGGTAAAGTTTGACAAGTTTTATCCGGAATCGACGGTCGCGGGTAAAGGCTTGGAGGAAGTGCGTGCGCATCTGGGTGCAGTGTACGAGGAGAGCGATGGTGCGATTGTTTATCGGGGCGAAAAAGTTGGCTTACATACGAGGGTTTTTATTAATCATGATGGGGTGCCAACCTATGAGACAAAAGATGTTGGTTTGTTATTCACGAAGTGGGCAGATTGGCATTTTGATGAATCGGTGGTGATTACGGGGAATGAACAGACGGATTATATGAAGGTGGTGCTGGCAAGTGTGAACGAGTATGCGCCGGAATTAGTAGGACGGACGAGGCATTTGACTCATGGACTGGTGAAATTGCCTGGAAATGTGAAAATGTCTTCTCGGAAGGGGAATTTCTTGAAGGCGGTAGATGTTTTGGAAATGGTCCGTGATGAGCTGGGAGGTGAAAAGGCTGATGCTAAGGTGGTGCTGGCAGCGATTAAATATGCTTTCTTGAAGTACAAGATGGGTGGTGATATTATCTTTGATCCTAAAGAGTCAGTGGCAACCAATGGTAATTCTGGTGTATACTTATTGTACTCAGCGGTGCGGGCGAAGAAGATTTTGCAAAAAGTTGGGGCAGCAGTGTTGCAGCTAGATGGAGCTGGGGGTGAACAGGAGAGGTTGGCCGAGAAGAATTTGAGCAAAAAAATTATGCAGTATCAAAGTGTTTTGAAAAATGCGATTACGGAGAAGGCGCCTTATAAGGTTTGTAATTATTTATACGAGTTGGCTCAAGAGTTTTCGCGATTTTATGAGAAGGTGAGAGTGGCTGGTAATCCTCGTGAGGTAGAGCTAAAAAATTTGGTTAAGGTATATTTGTGGGTGATGCAACATGGGTTGAGGCTGATGGGGATTGAGGTGCCGGAGGAGATGTAGGGGGTCCGCTGTTTCCTCATACTAATCCTTAGAAAGCTCCAGAACCTATGTTGTGGCACGCAGTCACGTCAGCCCGCTGTCGCGGGTGCCGTGCTGCTTCGTTCTCGCTCGTAAGCTCCGAAGATCCACAACATAGGTTCTGGAGCTTTCTAACAACTAGTATTACCAAACAGCGGACGGGGAGACTATTCCAACGATTGCCTGGGCCATTTGAAGGATAGAGAACATCAGTATGAAAGATGAAATAGTATGCAGTAGTAGAAACGGCAGATGCGTAGTTTGCTAAAGTACGAGACCAGTTGTAGCCATAGATACCTGAGCCACTTAAAGAACTGCGTCCCAAGCCAATCATTCCGCTACGGACGAATCTTAAACTTGTATACCAAACAGCGGACGGGGTAACCGGACCAGCGATTGACTGGGCCGTTCGACGGGCGGACGGTAACGGCAGTGAACTGGAGGTAGTAAGTCTTAGCTGAGATAGGAGACGAGTAAGTAGTAACACTGTGTGACCAACCGTCGCCATCGAGGCCGAAGGCCCTCAAGTCACTATTATTAAGATGGACGAACCCGCTACGGACGAACAAGTATACCAAACAGCGGACGGGGAAACCGCGATGTCGAGCATACGGACCAAACGATGGGCGGATAGAATCAGCATAAAATTCGAGATTGTATGCCGTAGTAGAGCTGATAGGGGAATAGATTGCTGCAGAGTTAGACCAAATATAACCATTGTTGCCGAGGTTTCTTAAAGAACCATTAACTAAGGTAGCAAATCCGCTACGGACGATGAGGGGTTCTTGTTCTTTCAACTAGTTATACCAAACAGCGGACGGGGTAACCGAGCCAGCGGGCATTGTTATTTGAGGGGTTGGTACCAGAGGCGTTAAAGTCAAGGTCATAAGCATTAACGGCGGGATACAAGTAAGTGGTCGCGATGCTCGACCAACTACGGTAAACGCGGCCGGAGTTCCTAACGGCATTAGTATCAAGATTAACCCACCCGCTACGGATGTTAATTAGTGCAAAATCATGTTATAATCATTCTTATGAAGCAGGCGAAGTTATTATGGGTGGATTTAGAGATGACTGGCTTGGATCCTGAGCAGGACCGAATTTTGGAGGTGGCAGCAATTGCCACTGATTGGGATTTGGAGCCAGTGGCAGAAATGACGGCAGTGGTGAAGGTGCCAGATGATTTGATGAAGGCGCGTATGGTGGGAGATTTCTGGGAGAAAAATGCTGAGAGTAGAGATGGTTTGATGGCACAGAATGCTGGCGGTGAGGCTGCTGCACAAGTCGAAGAGATTTTGTTGAGTTTTGTGCGAGAGAATTTTGGCGATGAAGTGATTTTGGCGGGGAATTCGATTCATCAAGATCGCAAGTTTATTGATCGCGAGTGGCCATGTTTGGCCGAGAAGTTGCACTATCGTATGCTTGACGTCAGTGCCTGGAAGGTCGTGTTTGAGGGTAAATGGCATCAGAAATTTACCAAACGCGAAGCGCATCGAGCGCTTGATGATATCAGGGGTTCGATCGAGGAACTAAAATGGTATTTAAGTTTTATAAAAAAGTGAGGTACGATGTTAGAAATTGAGAAGATTAGTGGGATTGGCGAGTACAAAAGAGCAGTACGCAAGGTGAATGATGAAGAAGATGTGATTTATCAGGTGCCGGCTGGAAAGGCTTTTCTAGTAGTGCGGCCAAAGACGATTGAGGTGCGTTGTGATGAGAAGCTGGGTCAGGTGTTGCGGGAGCGCTATGAAAGTGTGATGGAAAGTCGATATTTTGGGCGCGGTGGTATCGAAGTAGTGCCTAGTGGGCAGTTGGCAGACGATGAGCTAAATGATTTAGTGCGTTTAAGCTATAATTTAACCATGGAAAAAGAGGATCGAGAGTGAAAAGATTGCCAAGATCTTTGCAAGGGATTATTGTGGCGGGTCTGATTTTGTTAATGACTTCGCTGTTAGCTGTGGTGGTGAATAGCTTTAGCTACGGTTTTCATCTTAATTATACAATTAGCCGATATGTTGGCCTCGAAACTTGGAGTGCCATTGTCTTTGGCTTGGGTAATATCGGGGTGGCTTATCTCAGTTTCCGGTTTTTACTATGGATACAACAAGAAACTAAGATTCCGAAATGGTTAATTTGGCTGCTCGCGGGGATTTTTGTAGTGGGGCTGCTTGGCCTGTCGGCTTGTCCGATGGGATATTTCGATGAGCCAGGATCGGCCTATGGTTCGAGTGTGCCGAGTTTTATCCATAATCGTTGTTCGAGAATGATGTTCTTCAGCATGTTGGTATTGACGGCGGTGTTGGCGGCCAAACTAAGGTTGGGCAAAAAGATGCAAATAGTCCTAGCCGCATATATAATATATGGGTTGTTTTGTACGTTGATGTTCTTGAGTAATGTGGGTTGGTTTAGCGGGGGAGTCTTGCTATTTGAATCGACTTATATTTTTGGATTTTTTGCGGTTTGTCTAGGTTGCGGTAGAAAATTAGGGAATAAGAAGTTTAAGAAGGAGGAAAATGGCAGAGCCCAAAGTACAAAATAAGAAACATAATCCAGAGGTAGACCGTCCGGTAACTTTGGTGAAAAAACTGACCGATAGTCAGTTCGTCCGGGAGTTCAAAGATTTTATTAATCGAGGCAGTGTAGTTGAACTGGCGATTGGTGTGGCCGTAGGCGGGGCTTTTACTTCGATTGCTAAATCTTTGGTTGATGACATTATCATGCCGATTACTAGCTTGTTGCTGGGTGGTTTGGATTTTTCGAGATTGGCCATTGATGTGCCGAATATTTTTGGTGCAGATACGACCGCGCATATTGCTTATGGTAACTTTATTCAAAACGTGGTGAACTTCTTAATTATTGCTTTCACCGTTTTCGTCATCGTCAAATTTATGAATCGCATGAATGCTGATAGTCGTGCTCAAAATGAGGAAGCCGAGCGAAAGGCTCAAGAGTCAAAGAAACAACAGTAGGCTGTTGACCTTATGAGCTGGGATTATTGTAGTTGTTTAGATTTTCTTGGATAGCGAGAAGGCTGTTGTGCAGTGGTTCGATGATTTTAACCAATGCAGTATCGTTGCTGGATTGTTCTAGTAATTGTGAAGTTAGTGAAACTAGGAGCGAAACTTGTAGGGTGATTTGGGTCTCGTAAACTCGGTCGAGAATGCCATTAAGCTTAGCATTGTTCAGGGAAAGCTCGAGCTCTTGTTGGACGGCGAGTTCGCTGTCGATGATTTTTTGGTTAGAAACTGGGGTGTCTTTGTCTTCGTCGTCGCCGATGAGGTAAGCCCCAAGCTGGTTAGTACCGTTAGTCAGCACACTGGAGAGAGAAGAGCCGATAGCGCGCAAACGGGAAGACTTGAGGAGGGGAGTGTAAGTCTGGAGAGTAGAGTTGAGGTTGGTGCTGCGGGTGTAGATTTGTTCAGTAAGATCGCGCGAGCGGCCCCCTAAGCTGCCCAGTAGTGCGCCAATAGCCATGAGCAAAAAGAACAAAACGATACCGCCGATGATCAGCTTTATAATGAGACTGTTGACCGCGCTGCTATGATTGTGCCGCTTAGTGGGGCGATTGGACTGTGAGATTTGATTCAGATAGGCAAGATTATCCATAACCCAATTATAGCATAAAAGATGTGTTATACTAGGTTTATGGATGACGCGAAGGAAGAAATTCGAGCGCGGCTCCCTGTGGAGGATGTAGTTGGGCAATACATTGAACTGAAACGGGCAGGACGTAGCCTGAAAGGACGATCGCCGTGGGGTGTAGATAAGACCCCGTCTTTTATGGTGTCGCCAGAGAAGGGGATTTGGCATGATTTCTCCTCAAATAAAGGTGGTGATATTTTTGCTTTTATCATGGAAGTAGAGGGGGTGTCGTTTCGCGAGGCTTTGGAAAAGTTAGCAGCTACTGCTGGGGTGGAGCTGGCAAAATATGGTGGGGGTGATAAAAAAGTTGCAGAGCGCAAGCGCCGGGCGAAAGAGGCTTTAGAACTAGCTTGTCGGTTTTATCAGTTTTGTTTGACTAAGAATGAGAAGGTGCGCGATTATGCTTATCATAAGCGCAATATGACAGAGGGGACTGTGCAGGGGTTTCGGATTGGCTATGCGCCGAATCAGGGGAAGTTGCTAGTGCAATTCTTGAAAAAGAAGGGTTATAAGACGGCAGAGATGGAGGCGGCTGGCCTATTGAATCGTTGGGGTGGAGATTTGTTTAAAGCGCGAATGATGGTGCCATTTATTGATGTGAATGGAGTGATTGGGTTTACTGCTAGGATTTTGGGCAAGGGTGAACCGAAATATCTGAACACTCCAGAAACACTGCTGTTTAATAAAGGAAGGTTTGTCTTTGGTTTGGCGCAGGCTAAAGAATCAATAAGACAGAATGGTTACATTGTGATTGTCGAAGGTAATATGGACGTAATTTCGTCGCATCAGGCGGGTGTGCGAGAAGCGGTGGCGACTAGCGGTACCGCTATGACGGAAAATCATCTGAAGATGTTGTCGAGGTTGAGCGGTGATGTGCGCTTGGCCTATGATGGCGATGCGGCGGGGGTAAAGGCGACGGAACGGGCAATTATGATGGCGGGAGATTTGGGAGTAAATCTCAGTGTGATTTCGGACTACCATGGGGCCAAGGATCCAGATGAGTTGATCCAGAAAGATCCTAAGTTGTGGCAGGAAGCCGTGCAAAATTATCGGCCCGCAGTGGATTGGCTGTTGGATAAATATGAAGAAAATCTTGATTTGACGACTGGAGCGGGGAAACGGGAATATTCGGACGTAGCAATGAAATTACTGCGTTATGTAAGCGATGCCGTAGAACGTAAGCACTATGAAAAACTGGTGGCACGGAGGTTGGATTGTGATGTGGAGGATTTGCATGCAAAGAAAATTCCCGATGAGTCGGTTCAGCGCTTGAAGAAAACTCATCTCGAGGCGAAGTCCGATGTCTTGCAGGGCATTAAGGATAGTTTGCAGGCGATCGTGCTCTATGGTAAAGTGAACAGTGTGAAAGGGGTGGACCTGCCAGCCGAAGATGACCAAGTGAGGCGAGATGAGCTAGAGATGGTGTTTGAAATGCGTTATAAGGATTGGGATCTAGCGACCTTGGAGCGAGAAGCACAGGCTCTGCTGACGCGATATAAGACGGAAATGAATAAGCAGGAAGTGGAAGCTTTGAATGCGGAGTTGGAGAAGTTGGGTGATAGTGAAGAAGATCAGATGAGGCAGGAGGAGATTTTGCGGAAGATTATGGCACTGAAGCGGTGAGGACTCGTTATCTGGACGAGTTACTTCGTTAAGGTTTGCGGCTACTCGGTTGACGTATGTTGAATACGTCTCCCTCCGTCGCTCAACCTTGCCTCGTACCTCATTCCAGCTAGCTTCGTCCTTTAACTAACTAGTTATACCAAACAGCGGACGGGGAAACCATACCAACGAATATTACTATCAGATGGATTAACACCGGAGGTATAGAATCCAAGGGAAAAAGCTTTAGCATTCCAAGTATCAGCTCCGTAAGTAATAGTAGTTCGGGGCCAGCTGTAACCAGTGATGCCAAAGCTTCTCAAAGAATTATAAATCAAGCCGATATTTCCGCTACGGACGAAGATCCTAATATGCTGTTTATCGCACTGCAGCGAAGTAACTATAAAAGATTAACATGATATTGACAAAATCAGTAATGTGTGGCAGAATGGTGGTGTAAGTATTGGAAAATACTTGCTTTTGGGCTGGTTTTGATTAACTGAAAAAAATCAGGGAACTTTAAGAGGTCAGATCGGCAAAAAGCAAATTTTATTAAAAATGTTCAGATCGAACAGAAGGGGGTAATTATGGTAGAAGCAAGACAGCCTGTAAAGTCTGTTTCGCCGAAGGCAGACTCGGACGCAACGACATTGAAAGTGAGGGTGGCTAGGCTCCGTTCCAGAGGAACAACATTGGTCTCGAAACTTGAGGAAAAGTCAATCTTTGATATGAAATTTTTGGCTGATATTGATCCGATTAGTTCTGATGGACAGTGTAGGTATCTGCAATTAACGATGAGCATAGACTATGCTGTAAGATTGATGCGGAATTTTGAAACCGAGGTTAAGTATTGGTTAAATCACTTAGAATATGGTGTACCTATAACTCGGTGGCAAGAGTATTCTTCGCTTAAGGATTATGAATGTCCAGACGAAGATGTTAAAAAAATGTATGATGATCTGTTCCGGAGGTTTAAGCCGGTGTTTGAAGAATTCGGTGTTGAATTCGATTTGGTCAGAGGACGGAGAATAATTGTACCGCATACTAAGTGGATCAAAAAAGAACACCATGAAGCCGTGGGTAGCAATTTTGAGCTGGGTTTCGGTGGTTACATTTTAAACATGAAACCTTGCTTGTCGTCTTTGGCCAAAGCAATAAATTTGCTAACCTTGTTGAAGCAGGAAGAAACTAACAGAACCTTGACTGAAGCTAAAGCTGAGCAGAGATGACCTTGAAGCCCTGACCGTTATCGTATTTATTGATAATGGCCGGGGCGATTTTTATGGGATTTGGAGGTTGTAAAACAGGGAATTTTCTAGTATACTGTGATGTAATGGACAATGACGAAGATATCTTAAAGGACAAAAATATCATGGTTGATCTCGGAGAGCCATTAGGTGATCCGGGTGCTGATGAGCTGGCGGAAGAAGATGATTTCTCTGATGAGGAGCTGGCGATTACGGCCGATAATGTAGATGCTTTTGCTGACGATTCAGTACGAATGTATTTGCGTGAAATCGGTAAGATTCCTCTATTGAGCCAGGAAGAGGAGTTGGAGCTGGCGAATCGGGCTCTAGAGGGCGATAAAAAGGCTAAAGATAAGCTGGCTGAGGCCAACATGCGTCTGGTGGTTTCGATTGCAAAGCGCTATGGTGGGCGAGGTTTGGATTTTTTGGATTTGATTCAAGAGGGTAATACTGGTTTGCTTCGAGCGGTCGAGAAGTTTGATCCAAACAAAGGGTTTAAGTTTTCCACCTATGCGACTTGGTGGATTCGTCAGGCAATTACGAGGGCGATTGCTGATCAGGCGCGGACGATTCGGATTCCAGTGCATATGGTGGAGACGATTAATAAGGTACTCCGGACGACCAGGCGGCTGACTCAAGAGCTAAATCGTGAGCCGACTAATGAAGAAATTGCCGAGGCAATGGGCATGGAAGTCGATAAGATTGAGTATGTAATGCGGATTAAGCAGGATATTGCTAGCCTAGATGCGAGTGTCGGTAGGGACGGCGATGATGAGGAGTCCGTGCTGGGTGATTTTGTGGAGGATTCGGAACGGGACTCGCCAGAGGACGCGACGGCGAACCAAATTTTGAAAGAGCAAATTGCTGAGATCTTGACAACTTTGAGCGAGCGAGAGCAGAAGATTATTCGGCTGAGATTTGGAATTGGTGGAGGCAGGCCGCACACTTTGGAAGAGGTGGGGAATGAGTTTTCGGTGACTCGCGAGCGGATTCGGCAGATTGAAGCGAAAGCTTTGTCGAAGTTACGGAAGCATAAGCAGACAAAAAAGCTGCATGGATATTTGAAGTAGGAGACTTAGATGAATTGGCTATTGATGAAGCTGGTGGCGGTAGAGACGAATATTCTGAGTGGGGACATGGGTATAGGTGGATTGTTGAAATTAGTGGCAAATATTATGCTCTATGGTCTGGGGGCGGCAGCTGTGATTGGGGTGATTATAGCTGGGATTATGTATTTAACGGCAAAAGACAATGAGCAGCAGGTAGCCAAGGCAAAGAAGCGCTTATTAGACGTGGTGATTGGTTTGGTGGCTTGGGCGGCATTGTGGACGGTGCTGAATTGGCTGATTCCTAACTTTAGCTGGGATTAACCATGCTGAAGAAGCTGATTATCGTGCATAATCCGCGGTCTTCGCGAGCTGATGCGATTGAACGAGAGGTTCTAATTCCGGCCCGAAAGTTGCAAGATTGGCTAGTGGGGAAATACGAGGTAAAGGCGACTAGTCTAGATGATAATGCGAAGCAACTGTCGGGGATTTTGAATGATGGTGATCTAGTAGTGGCGGCCGGCGGCGATGGTACAGCGGCGATTGCCTTAAATGGGGTGATGCTGTCAGGTAAAGACGTGGGTTTATCGGTCATGGGTTACGGGAATTTTAACGACATGGCGCGATTGATGAAGGTGAAATCCCCGGTAGAGTATGGTGATGAATATGTCGGCGGAATTAGTGAGATTGCTGAGAAATATAGTGCTGGAAAAGTGGCTGAGATGTACCCACTAGAGGTGCGGGTAGACGGTGAGCACTGGCGGTATGCAGGTTGCTATGTGACTTTGGGGCTGTTTGCTGAGTCGACGGCGGTGTTTGATCAAGAAAGAGTACGTTTGAAATTGCGGGAGAAGCATGGCTCGCTGATGTTTTCGATTTGGCAATTGGCCAAGTGGTATTTTAAGCATCGCAAAGAGGAGTTTTTGTCGGTTAAGGAATTAAGACGTATCGGTAATGAGGGGATTGCAGTGCGACCGGATCAGGGAACAACAGATTATTTAGCGGTGAATAGTCCGAGGGTGGCTAAGGTGATGCGGGGAGGTAAGTATTATTTGCGCAGTGGGGAATTTTTGAGTGCGACGGCGAAGCTGGGTAGTTTTTGGCATTTAATAGGATTTATGATAAGAAGTGTGCTATGGCGGATTCCAGGAAAGAGGACTCAAAAAGATATATTGACTTTTGGGTCGAATGCAGAGGTGATGATTCAAGCAGAAGGGGAATGTGAGAAGTTGACCGGTGTGCAGAGGATTGAGGTGAGGAAGGTGGGGAGAACGGTAAAGATTGTGAGATAGTCCGCTCTTTCCTAATACTATTCATAAGGTTCCTTTAACCCTTTTCTGTGCGAGACCCGCAAGTTGTGGTAAGTGGAGCAATAAAGTAATACTGCTCATTCTTAGTTTCTTTTAGTTTCTTACAGAAAAGGGTTAAAGGAACACTACAACTAGTATAAAGTCCTCGAGTTGTAGACTCGAGGACAGTCTAGCCGCGTTGTCTCGGTAAAAAATCTGCAAGCAGCTTTTTTACACTCGCCAACTAGCTATACCAAACAGCGGACGGGGAAACCGAGGCAGCGAGCATCTGGACCGCCTGACGGGAAGACAGTCGCGCCGCTGAATACGAGGGCATAAGCTTTAGCGGAGACCAGTGATGAGTAAGTAGTACTCGAACGAGACCAGTCGTAACTAGTGCTGCCAGAATACCTCAAGGAACTGTAATTTGAGATGACTTGCCCGCTACGGACGAAATATAAACTAGTATTACCAAACAGCGGACGGGGTGACCGTGCCAGCGATCATTGCTGAGTGATGGGTTAATACCAGAGGCAAGGAAGTCGAGGTAGTAAGCTTTAGTGGAACCGGAGACCGGACCAGCATAGCCAGCTACAGTTTTTGACCAACCGCCACCGTTGACACCGAGTCGCCTCAAGGTGCTATTATTAAGATGGACGAACCCGCTACGGACGTCCTTCTCGGACTGGATTCTCCGGCTAGAGGTCGCCTAGAGATGCGCTTTCTAGATAGCGACGATAATAATCCCAGCAGGCGGGTTTGTCGGTGATTGCGCGATTAGACTTCTCAGTGATCAGCTTAAGCAGTTCTTCTTTGTCAAACCATTTAACATCTTCGACTTCCTCTGGTTGTAAGGTCAGGGAACTAAGATCTATGTCTAGAAAAGCTATATAATAATCATTGTAATGCCGATTAATTCCGTGCCCTTCTGGATTTTCGGAAGTGGTACTACCGATGCAAATTAGATCTTGTGGTTTCAGTACAATACCAAGCTCTTCCTCTGCCTCACGAAGTGCGGCTTGGTAGCTGAACTCTCCAGCCTCGACATGCCCGCCGATGGCGACGTCCCACATATCGGGCCAGACTTTTTTGTTTTTACTGCGTTTTTGCAATAAGATTTTTTGCCCGTCTCGACTAATAATAAAGACCACGATGGCTCGATGCCACAAACCTTGTTCGTGACATTCGCTGCGTGTCGCAGTCTTACCGGTGAACCCGCCTCTCTGATCAAGCACATCAAATTTTTCTTCTACCATAGATTGCATTTTTAGCTTAGAAGTTAATTTCTTTTAGGATTTTCGCAACTTGATCTTGGAGATCTGCAATAGTTCCGTCGTTTAGTATATAATAATCCGCCATGGCGATGGGAGCGCCTTTTTCGAGATTTTCGATTTCGCTGTAATCTCGCTCGCGGATTTTTTGGCCATCAAAGGGGCGCTCTGGGCGGTTAGCCACTCGCTCGTAGCGCAGGGCTTTAGGGGTGACCACGGCTAAAAAAGTCAGCTCACCAGGGAACTCATGTTTGAGGGCTTTGTATTCGGTCCAAGAATAAACTCCATCAAGAATAATGCGTTTTTGGCCGGCTTCGATTAAATCTTTCGCTTCAGCAATGGCCTGCCTGACTACCCAATCTTTGCCCTCCGTACTACGAATCATCTCGCGAAACTCGCGCTCATTATCGGGGCTGTATTCAATGCCGCGTTTTTCCATTTCTTTGTAGATCATGCCTCCGAAGTAAACTTTGGGGAATCCATGCTCCGTCAAATAATCCACTACTACTGATTTGCCGCTGCCGCTCATGCCAACAATCGCTATAATTTTTACGTCTCGAGTCTTCATATGCTTAATTATAACATAAGAAAAGCAGGTGAAGTTAGTTGTTTATAGCGTATAGTCATGTTATAAAAACCGAACAAAGGATATTTGTGGGTGGGGTGGCTGAGATGATATAATAAAGATATGAAGCGCTTAGTGATTATTGATGGAAAGTCAGTCTTTTATCGTGGATATTATGCGATGGGGGCTTTAGCAACGACCGAAGGTGTGCCGACAGGGGGGATTTATGGATTTGCGGCTATTGCCATGGAAATTGTGCGACAGTTGCAGCCGACTAAGGTCGTAGTGGCTTGGGACGCGAAGAGCTCGGTGTCGAAGCGGCGCGAGATTTATGCAGATTATAAGGCGGGTCGTACTAAGCCGGGTGATGATTTTTATGCTCAGATTCCATATCTTGAGGATTTAGTGAAGGCGCTGGGTTGGGATTTTGTCGAATGTGCAGACTACGAGGCAGATGATATTATTGGTACTCTGGCTTTGCAGGCCGATGAAGAGGGTGATTATGACACCTTTATCGTCTCTTCGGATCTGGATATGCTGCAAATTGTAGATGAAAACACTAGAATGTATCGCATTCTCAAAGGTTTCACGCAGCTGGAGGAGTTAGATGTGGCGGCCGTGGAGGCGAAATACGGAATTAAGAAGTCGCAGTTTCTGGATTTGAAGGCTCTGAAGGGTGATGCTTCCGATAACATTCCGGGGGTGCCGGGAATTGGCGAGAAGACTGCTGTGAAATTACTGAATGCTTATGGTACGGTGAAGGGGGTCTATGAACACATTGATGATATTACGGGTTCGGTGCAGAAGAAATTATTGGCTGGAAAAGAGAGTGCCGAGATGTCTTATCGGCTCGCGAAAATCATGACTGATGCACCGGTCAAATTAGAGGATTTACTAGATTTGGAGATTAATGAGAATCGTATTGTGGCAGCTCTAGAAAAGTTGGAATTTCGGAGCCTCATTCGCAAATTCAAGGCAGTACAGAGGGAACAAGCCAATGAAAATGCCTCCAGAGGCACGCAGGAGGGTCTAGGAGGCCTTGAAGATTTGGAGAGCCATGATACGGCCCTAAATAAGCAAAAGGGTTCTAGAAGTCCTGCTAAGAGCCATAAGCGCATAAAGGGTCCAGTAGTGGATTATGGGCAACAGACTTTGGAAATTGCTCACGAACTGTCTGACGGTACTCTGGTAAGCTGGAATGTGAAGGATTTGATGCACAAGAATGATAAGGTGGCTGAACAGGTGTTGTCTGGGGCGAAATACTGGGATTTGGGGCAGGCGGCATTTTTGCTGAATCCTTTAATGAGAGAGGCTGATCGTAGTGATGAGCAGTTAGCTTACGAGGTACAAAAGACGGAATTTGCGCAGCGCACGGAACTATATGTAGTATATCGCGAGTTTGATTTGCCGCTCATACCGGTGCTTTATAAGATGGAAAAGCGGGGGATGTTGATTGATTGTGAGTACTTTGCGCGGCTGAAGTTGGAATTTGAACGCGAAGTGGCCGATAAAGAGCATATGGTTTGGGATTTGGCGGGTACGGAGTTTAACGTCAATTCTCCGGCGCAGCTGGCAGACGTGTTGTTTAATAAGCTAGCGCTTTCGACTAAGGGCATTAAGAAGACGGCGCGGGGATATTCGACTGGTATTAAAGAGCTGGATAAGTTGCAGGATCAGCACCCGATTATTAAGGCTATTAAGGAATACCGTGAAGCGGCGAAGTTGCTCTCGACTTATATCGCGCCTTTGCCGGAGCTGGCGGATAAAAATGGCCGGGTGCATACTACTTTTAATCAAGATGTGACAGCGACGGGAAGACTATCTTCGACTAATCCGAATTTGCAAAATATCCCAGTGCGTACTGAGGTGGGTAGGCGGATTCGTGAGGGATTTGTGGCTGATGCAAGGAAAGTTTTGGTGAGTGCGGATTATTCGCAGTTTGAATTAAGATTGGCGGCGGCTTTGGCAGGTGATCAAGCTTTGATTGAGGATTTTAATAATAATGTCGATATCCATACGAAGACGGCTTCGGAAGCTTTTGGGGTGCCTATGGAAGAAGTATCTAAGGCTCAGCGCCGGGCGGCTAAGGTGATTAATTTTGGTATTCTCTATGGCATGAGTATTCGGGGGCTGGCAGAGGCGGCGGACATGCAGTATTACGAAGCTAAAGATTTTATTGAACACTATTTTGAGCTGAGGAAGCCAATCAAAGATTACTTGGGTGAGATTTTGGAAGATGCGAGAGAGAAGGGCTATGTCGAGACGATGTTTGGCCGAAGGCGCCCGACACCAGATGTGAAGTCGAGTAATTTTATTGTTCGGACGTCGGCCGAGAGGGCGGCGCAGAATATGCCGATTCAGGGAACAGAGGCTGATTTGATGAAGCGAGCAATGATCATCTTGGATAGGGTGTTGCCGCAAGGTACGGAGATGGTAATGCAGGTGCATGACTCGGTGATCGTGGAATGTGACGAGGGGTTGGCAGAGGAAGTAGGGCAGATTTTGAAGCGAGAAATGGAAGCAGTGGCTCCAGAGTTGCCGGTGAAATTGGCTGTAGATGTGACGGTGGGGAAGAACTGGGGAGAGTTGTAAGGGCTTCCAGTTCGCTGTTTCCTCATATTAATTATTCCGTTCCTTTAACCCTTTTCTGTGCGAGACCCGTAAGTTGTGGTAAGTGGAGCAATAAAGTAATACTGCTCATTCTTAGTTTCTTTTAGTCTCTTACAGAAAAGGGTTAAAGGAACACTACAACTAGTATAAAGTCCTCGAGTTGTAGACTCGAGGACAGTCTAGCCGCGTTGTCTCGGTAAAAAATCTGCAAGCAGCTTTTTTACACTCGCCAACTAGCTATACCAAACAGCGGACGGGGAAACCGAACCAACGAACATTGTCATCGGACGGGTTGACGCCAGACACATCAAAGCCGAGGTATTGGCCTCGAGTATCTCGTAGACCAACATTGTAAGTGTTTGCAATACAGGACCAGTTGTAACCGTCGAGCCCGAAGGCTCTCAATACATTATAACTAAGATCAATGCGCCCGCTACGGACGAACTAGTATTACCAAACAGCGGACGGGGAAACCGACGTAGCGATAATTACCGGTGGTTGAGTTCGTAGAACCATAATTAGCATAAAAGCTATAAGCTCCGCTATTTGTGCTTGAGCCATAGTTAGCACTGGTACGTGACCATAGATTGGATTCGTTACCGGGCCACATTAGTGACCTAGGACTTAGGCGCCCGCTACGGACGAACTAGTATTACCAAACAGCGGACGGGGAAACCGTTCCAGCGATTGCGCGGGCCATCGGACGGGTTGACACCTGCGGGGCCAAAGTAGAGGACGTAAGCGGTGGCTGAAGTAGGGGAAGAGTAGGCGGCTGCAGAGCGAGACCAAACATACTCGACATAACCGAAGACCCTCAAGGCACTATTATTAAAATTCAGCCACCCGCTACGGACGTTAATTAAAGTAAAAATTCTCATATTTTACCTCCGTTAATTATAAGTTGAACTTGTAACGGCTTTACAAGTTTCTCCCGTCTCTTCGTCCGTAGCGGGAATACGAACTTGAATAAAGGGTCACTAGAAAACTTCGGGTATGTTGGACGCGGAAGATCAGCAACTGTAAATTACTACTATTCAAGTAATGATGCCAGAGATTATTACTTAACATTTGGTATACCTGGACTATTAGCATCCGATAGTTATTATCGTTGGCTCGGTCTCCCCGTCCGCTGTTTGGTATACAAGTTGATCAAACTATCAAAAATATTATACTTGTGCTTGCAAAAAATGTACCACTTTTGCTACTCTAGGAACTAGGCTAATGCCAGCTTGATGTCTTTTCTGAGTGTGGAGCTTTTGGCTTAAGCTTAACAAAGTTTGGGTGAAAGTCAAGCTGGATTAGCCCTTTAAGCAGTATGACGGGGCGAGAGGGGAATGTATCTCGTTTTGCTTGACAATGAACTTTGGTCTGGAATTCTTATTTTTCTAAAAAGTAAAATCACCGTATCTATGGTATGATGATTTTACTTCCTGGCGGAAGCGAGAGGATTCGAACCTCCGAAGCCGTTGCCGACTTACACGCGTTCCAGGCGTGCTCCTTAAACCACTCGGACACACTTCCGTCTGTCTTTGATTATAACATGCCTTTGTAGTTTTATGAACTAGTATACCAAACAGCGGACGGGGAAACCGATCCAGCGAAGGTCTGGACCAAACGATGGGTTGACGTCATTAGCATTAAATTCAAGAAAGTAAACATTAGCACCAGTTATAGACCAATAACCACCAGCACTACGAGATAAAACATTATTATCTAAGCCAAGATATCTTAAGGAACCACTGCGCACATTAATGCTTCCGCTACGGACGAAGTTGGGGGCTTGCGGGACGGTTTGAGCTTGTGGCACAATGGAATTGTTCAGAATACAATTAAGCCCTTTTTTGATTCACTTCGAGGTTGGGCTAATGTTACTGAAGTGAATGCTTTAGTTGTATTCTGAACAAATACTAAACATTAGCCCATTTTTGATGGGAGGAGGTAATATTAATATGAATTATAGTTATGGTCGTAAGTCGAAGATTGGTTGGATAATCTTGATCGCTGTGCTGATCATCGGTGGTGGAGCTTTAGCTTGGTATTTTCTAGGTGATAAAATTATTGGCGCCGAGACAATTAGCTGTAGTAAAAAGAGCAAATATTTAGAACAAACCGTGAGTGCGACTTATAAGAAGCAGGATTTAACACGCATCGAATATACATTTAAGCTTAATGCTAAAGGGATAGATAAGGCGGGCATATCGGATAAGGGTGATAATTTGCATTTTTCTTATTCAAGTGATGATGGTCTCACTTCTAGTCCAGACGAAGCCGACGTGCTTGTTGCGATGATGATGGCTCTATCAGAGTATGACGGAAAGTCGGGGATTACATATTCAGATGACGAAGGTTCTAGTATTCGTAAGGTTAATTTTGTAGCTGATTTTACTAAAACTAGTGCCGATTTGACTAGTGATTATGACGGTATGACGATGGAAGAGGTCGAGGCGAAATATACCAGCCTGATTTCGTAGATCGAGTGGTTGCTCAAGAGGGGACGGCGAATTTGCCAGAAAATATGCCTCTAGTAGCGGAGAAGGTGCACGAGAGCCAACATACTTTACAACTAGCCTTAAAGCGCATTGGTTGGGTGATATTCATAGTGGCTTTCGTGGGATTACTGATAGTTTTCTTTACAAGATAGGTGTGGAGCTGTGCTATAATGAAGGTATTATGCCAGAGTTACCAGAGGTAGAGACCGTAAAAAGGGGGTTAAAACCCTTCATTTTGAACAAAAAAATTGTTCAGGTGGAAATAAAGTCAGATAAGGGGTTCATAGGTGAGGGTGCCCAAGCGGAAGGGACTGTTGTCACGGGTTTGAGGCGCCGGGGTAAGGCTCTGTTAATTGATCTAGACAACGGTCATACTCTTATGATTCATCTTAGAATGACGGGTCAGCTAATCTGGAGGGGTGCGAGCTTGGACCAGCAAACTGTATCCGTAGAGACGAAGGATCAATTTGCGGCAGGGCACCCCAGTAAGAATTTTACAGCGGAATTACCCAATTCCCAGACCAGAGTAATTTTTGTGTTCAACGACGGGAAACTTTTTTTTAACGACCAACGCAAATTCGGATTTGTAAAAGTATTGCCAACAACAGAGGTAGAGTTGGATAAATTTATTGCTCAACTAGGTAAAGAACCTTGGGAGATGCAACCAGGCGAGTTATTAGAGAAATGTCGTAGACATGCTCGTGCCCCGATTAAGGCAGTGCTACTAGATCAGAAAAATATCGCTGGGCTAGGGAATATCTATGCTGACGAGTCGCTATTTTATGCTGGTGTGCACCCAGCGACGATGGCGGGGGTTTTGACTGAGGCGCAGGTGGCCAAGATTTTAGAAGGGGCTTGTAAGATCATGACTAGTGCGATTGAATCTGGGGGGTCGACCATGGCGACCTATGTGCGCCCCGATGGTTCGACAGGGGATTATTTGGAGAAGTTTGCTCAAGTCTTTCGGAGAGACGGCCAGCCCTGTCCGAAGTGTGGTACGGTGATTCAGAAGACTCGTTGTGCGGGAAGGGGTACTCATGTCTGTCCGACCTGCCAAAAATTGCCTCTAGAAGGCACGGAGAGGCCATAGAAGCTTATGCTTAGTGTTTTTGTGGGTGAAGATAGGGTTGAAGCTGAGAAGGCCCTAAAACGCGTTCTAAATGCGAATTACGAGGTGTTTGACGGCGAAAATTTGTCGATTACAGATCTACCGAGTATTTTTCAGGGTACATCGCTATTTGAGACGGAAAAACGGCAGATTTTGATTAAGGATTTGAGCGAAAATACTGCAGTTTGGGAAAAAGTGGCAGATTATGCTGACACAGAGCATGAAGTGGTGATTTGGGAGACGAAAATTGATAAGCGCTCAGCGGGCTATAAGAATCTGAAGGCTAAAGGGGTGGAAATTAGGGAATTTGCTTTGAAGAAACCGCCAGAGGCGAATCTTGTATTTGGGGTTTTAGATACGGCCATGAGTGATGGTCGCCGCGCAGTGCAGATGGTAGAGAAGATTCAGGATAGCCAGGATCCGTATATGTTTTTTGGGCTGATGGTAACCCAAGCCTTGAAGAAGTTTAGTGTGAGACAGGGGTCGAAGGAGAGGAAATTATTGAAGCGCCTAGCTGAGTTGGATTTGCAAATGAAAACCACGACGATTGAGCCGTGGTCTCTAGTGAAGGCCTTTTTGCTTGAGGTAGAAGGTGATTCTAGACAATCAACATCCCCAGGGCAAAGCCCTAAAACGTCATAAAATGACGTTTTACAAGTTGCAGAGCAACTTGTGGGGTATGTTTCGCCCTTCCAGGCGAGCATAAACAAAGTTTATGCTCTAGCAAATGCTAAAGCATTTGCGCTAATTCCTCGGGGCAGAGCCCCGAGGAATTAAACCTGGGTTAGATTAAAAAATCAGTAGCAGGTTAGTGCTACTGATAATGATGTATTTTGGTTAGGCTTTGGCAGCTTTGGCAAATTTTGCTAGAGAAGCTTTGCGACGGGAAGCGGTATTCTTCTTGAGCAGACCTTTTTTGACGGCTTTGTCGTACTCTGACTGAATCTTGGACATATTCTCAGCAACTGGATTATCTTTGAAAGCCTTAAGAGCGGCTTTGATATCTTTTTTAATTTGTTGGTTATGAGCAGTGCGTTTTTCAGCTTGGCGCGCAGCTTTCTTTGCGGATTTAATAATCGGCATTAAAATTTCCTCGAAGTTAGTTAATGATTTATTTACTTTAGATGATTATACCTAAATTTTTTGAAAATGTAAAGAGGGGAAATGGAGATTTCTAACAACTAGTATACCAAACAGCGGACGGGGTAACCGGTCTAACGTACCCAATCAGCAGACGATAGGACTCGATCTCTACTGAAGAATAAATAATTACCGTGTGGTTCAGATTCGTATTTTGTTGCTATGGTGGACCAAGCATAGCTATTTGTATCAAATGCTTTCAATGAGCCACTGTTGAGGTAAATTCCTCCGCTACGGACGAGAAAGGATTATTTGATTTTATCTCAAAGTTTGGTATAATGGTTAATATGAGTTGGGTCGCTAACTCAGTTGGCTAGAGTGTCTCGTTTACACCGAGGAAGTCGGGGGTTCGAATCCCTCGCGACCCACCACAAGGAATTGTTAGAACTGTTTTGGTCATTTGACCTCTGTAAATCATTAGTTCTAGCCGTTTCAGAATTGGATTCCAGTTTTGAAACGGTTTTTTTGATTGGAATTAGGCGGTTTCCTAACTAGTTATACTCTACTTCGTAGAGTTGTATACTTATGCAGTCTCGGAAGAGAAAAAACATTAATGTTTTTTCTCTTCACTCGCCTACTTAGTATAAAGTCTTCCAAGTTTTACGACTTGGAAGACAGTCTAGCCGCGTTAGTTCGGAAAAGAATGTATAACATTCTTTTCTCTCACGTAACTAGCTATACCAAACAGCGGACGGGGAAACCGTTACGACGGGATTCTGGGCCAGTGGACGGGTAGACACCTAAGTTGTTAAAGAGGAAATCGTAGGTGCTGGCAGAAGTAGGAGATGAATATGTAGCTGCAGAGCGAGACCAAACATAACTATAAGTGCCAAAGCTCCATGCAGATCCTTTGTTTAAGGCGATGAGTCCGCTACGGACGAAGATGATGAAAAAAGTAGCAGTACTGGTGATACTACTACTTTCTTACGTAAAGATGCTGCTAGCGGCGACGTTTCAGCGGGCTGAAGCAGAACCTCTTAATAGTAAGGCCGAGGCCAGTCAAAGTCACAGTAGCGGCGATACCGCCAAGGGCGAGTGCGATCATAGAGGCAGAATTTTCGCCATCTTGGAGAGAACCGGTATTAGGTAGAGTGGGGAGAGTTTTGAGGGCGGAAACCTGGCTAAGGTCAACTTCGAACTTTGGATCAATAGCTTTGGCGGCAGTGACCACGCGGCCATATGATACCGTGAGAGCATCAGTATTATAGCTGCTAACTTCTTTACCCTGATTCTCGAACCAGGTGATGGCGGCGCTAACGTAGCTATAGAATAATTGCCAGTAATGATCCTCTATAGCATCGTAAAGATCGAGAAAGCTGATGTAATTAGCCGCAAAGAAGCCATATGAGTTGTATTCTGGTACATTAGTAGCTAACTTTGCCAAGGACTCTCCATTCATATTATTGATACCTGTAATAGGGGCGCCGACGGCAGGAAGGAGCTTGTTGAGAGCGGCGACACCAGCATCGTAGAGAGATTTACAGCTATTGACTGTGTTGGTAAAGGCTATGCTTTCTTCAGCCTCTGGGTTGTCCTGTGTCACGGTGTCAGCTTTCTGCGATGCATCAGTGACTGTATATTCATTATAGCGACTATCGTTTTCACCTAGCTGAATAAGCTCAAGAAAAGTCTTGCTCTGTAGTGTGGTGAGTTTAGATTGGTCGAGGTTGCCATTCTTGGTAGCTAAGGCAGTAATGAGTTGTACTCGGGCGGTTTCACCTTCATCAACCATGGCCCAATCATCTATGTTGGAGCCGGAGGTACCTTGGCCATTGCTAGTGGTATGGGGATCAATTGTGCTGTCGCCTAGATTTATGATGGGAGCAAAGCCTTTAACTTCATAGATCGCATATTCGATTTCTAATAGGTCCTTGAATTTAGAGATTTTTGCATCAACATTACTGATGGCGGCGCCAACGGCTTCAACTTTGTTGAGGTTAATAATGGTTTTGAGGGCGGCATTATAGTTAGCTTTGAGTGCGTCTGGCATGGGTGGCGCGACTGTTTTGTTTTGAACCTCTGATGGAGCTTGAATTGCTGTGGGCTCGGCTGAATCAACGGGAGCATTGACTTCGTCGGTAGGTGCAGATTCTTCACTAGGAACCTTCTCGGTAGCTTCTTCGGTGGGTTCAGTTTCCGCTTTAGGATCTGCAGTAGTAACTATGTCGGCCCCGACTCGGGTTTCGGCAGCATAAGTGGCATGGCTCACACTGGCAGCGCTGATTGTAAGAGCAGCCGCTAGAAGGATTGCCATTAAACTTTTGGGAATATTCATAAATTTTCCTTTTTGTGTTTTTATGTTGATATGTTATATGATCTTATTAAGCTTAATTATAATGGCAAAGTTAAGCTTGTCAAGACTTTTAAAATTCCCGATGACCATCTGGAAGATGTTTGATTGGGATTGGCTGTACAATTTATTTAACAATAAACTTTTTAGCTGAGTGATATAATTTTGTTAGAATGAATAAATTTTTAAGCAGGGAAGAGATAAATGAATTGGCATGATTGGTCGTATATTTGGTCACAGATTTTTACAGTAGTCGAGTATGGGCTACTCGGGGCATCATATTTAGCAAAGAATCGCAAAGCGGTAGTGTTGTTAGACATTGCCTCAATGAGTTGTGGCATTGTCGCGTTTTTGTTCCTGGGCGCAGATCTAGGCATGGCGATGTCGGTGATTATTCTTCTGGCGAACTTTTATTACCTTTGGGACGAGCATAAGCATAGTGCTAAAGAGCGAGCGAAACTGCATGTGCGGGATTATGTCGTGCTGGCGATGGTCTTGATGGGGATTCTAGTAGTGACGATTTTGACTTATGATGGTCCTTTAAGCTTGTTATCGGTTCTCGCGACAGTCTTGTACGAGATCTCGATTTGGCAGAAGAGTACGAAGACCTACAAGTTATTGGGTATCCCCGTGGCATTTTGTTGGATGACTTATAATGGGTTTGTAGAGTCGATTTTTGGGGTGGTTTGTGAGGCTGTGATGTTTATTACCTCAATTATCGGCTATGTGCGTGAGGTGCGGTCTAGTAAGAAGAAAAAATCGCGGCGGCAGAAAAAATGACCGTTGGTCAGTTTTCGGTTTTTCGTGGTCTGTGATATAATGTAGAGGTAATAATTTCTAGCAGAGGCTAGAGGAAAGGATAAAGCCATGGAAGAGCAATTAGAAAAGATGCGTCATACCCTGAGCCATGTTTTGGCTGCTGCGGTGCAGGAGCTTTATCCGACAACAACTTTCGGAATTGGTCCAGCGATTGAGAATGGATTTTATTATGATATTGATTTTGGTGATAGCAAAGTTTCGGATAGTGATTTAGCGAAGATAGAGAAGAAAATGCGGGGAATTATCGCACGAGGCTGCCAGATGGTGCGTCGTGAGGCTTCTCGTGAAGAGGCTCTTAGTTGGGCTAAGGCTAAAGGCCAGAAATACAAGGTAGAATTAATTGAAGAACTCCCCGAGGGTGAGACGATTACTTTTTATGATTTGATGGATCCGAAGACTGGTGAGGTGTTATTTACTGATCTATGCAAGGGGCCGCATCTTGAGGACTTATCTGAGGTGGGTGCGTTCAAGCTGGATCATTTAGCCGGGGCATATTGGCGCGGTGATGAGAAGCGCGAAATGCTGACGCGGATTTACGGCTTAGCCTTTAACACTGAGGAGGAATTGCAGGCATATCTGGATCAGCAAGAGGAAGCTAAGAGACGTGACCATCGTAAGTTGGGGAAGGAGCTGGATTTGTTCTGCTTCTCAGAGCTCGTGGGTTCTGGTTTGCCCCTGTTTACTCCGAGGGGGGCGATTCTCAGAGATATGCTGAACGAATTGGCGCAGGGTTATCGGGTGCGCTGTGGGTATCGTAAGGTTTGTATTCCGCATATCGCGACGGTAGATTTATATAAGACTTCAGGTCATTATCAGAAGTTTCCGGAGTTGTTGAAGTTCGTGAGTTCAGAGAGTGGTGATGAGCTAGCTCTGAAGCCGGTAAACTGCCCACATCATAGTCAGATTTTTGCCAGTGTGCCACGGAGTTATAAGGAGTTACCAGTGAAATATCTGGAGACGACGATGGTGTATCGCGACGAGCGCAAGGGTGAGTTAGGGGGGCTGAGCCGAGTGCGGGCGATTACTCAGGACGATTCGCATGTCTTTTGTACCGAAGATCAGGTTGAGGGGGTGTTTGGTGAACTGATTGAGAGTGCGAAGGATCTGTATCGCCGGGTAGGAATGAAGTTGACTTTGAGATTAAGCTTCCGAGATGACGGTGACGGCTACATTGGTGATGAACAGATGTGGGAGAAAGCTCAGGCGGCGATTGAACGCATGGCGAAGAAGTTTGAGATGGAGTATTTCATCGGGATTGGCGAAGCGGCGATGTACGGGCCGAAGATGGACTTTATGGCTGTGGATGCTTTGGGGCGCGAGTGGCAGCTCGCGACTGTGCAGCTTGATTATGCCATGCCAGCAAGGTTTGGTTTGGAGTATACGGATAAGGACGGGAGTAAGAAGACTCCAATTATGGTGCATTGTGCGCTGATTGGCTCGATTGAACGGTTTATGAGTGTCTTTATTGAGCACACGGCGGGCTGGTTCCCGCTGTGGTGTGCGCCAGAGCAGGTGAGAATCTTGACGGTAAATGATCAGGCTGAGGCATATGTGAAAGAAGTAGAGCAGGTGCTTTCTGGGGTGGTGTTGAGCGAGCCGGTGAAGAATAACGAACTGCGCTATGAAGTGGACCGAAGTGATGACAGTTTAGGCAAGAAGATTAAGCGGGCTACTGATATGAAGATCCCGGTGGTGCTGATTGTTGGGCCAAAGGATGCTGAGGCGAGGGAAGTCAGTGTGCGTACTCGTGAGGGTGAAGAAAAGATGCGACTTGATGATCTGAAGGACTGGCTGATAGGGAGAAGTGAGAAATAGTTAGTCTGCTGTTTCCTCATACTAATCATAAGGTTCCTTTAACCCTTTTCTGTGCGAGACTCGCAAGTTGTGGTAAGTGGAGCAGTTAAACTAATACTGCTCCACTTTTAATTTCTTTTAGTCTCTTACAGAAAAGGGTTAAAGGAACCTTATGATTAGTATCACCAAACAAATTAATTTCTGATAGGTTTAATCTTCTGTACTACTTTTTGAAGTCATGACGGCTCGGAGGGCTGAGTCGGGTCAAAATCACGACCCGAGCTTTAGCGAGGGATTCGATTTTGAGAGGCTCACCCGGACTGAGAAAAGTAGTACAGAAGATTAACTATTATACCAAACAGCGGACGGGGAGACCGAGCCAGCGAATGTTTGGGCCGTTCGATGAGTGGACGATCCCAGCACTGAACTCGAGGTAGTAAGTCTTAGCCGAAGTAGAAGACGAATAGGCAGTAGCGCTACTTGACCAGCCGTAGCCATTGATACCAAAGAGTCTCAGACAACTGAGCCTCAAGTCAACGTTCCCGCTACGGACGAGAAATGAGGCTGAAAAGCAGATTTGTTCAGGCTATTAATTTTTTAAAAAGTGATAGCCACATTTACCACTTGTAACAGAGGTGGAAAGAAAATTTTAGGCTATCAAAAACGCATTTTTGATAGCCTAAATGCATTAATCAGGTTGTTTCTATCTTCTAACCAGAGCGCCCGTTCTAAGTGAAATAGTGTTCGTAGCGAGCATATTGGCGAGAGAAGAAGTAGTTTATGACTTTTTATGTTATAATATAAAAATGAAGGAGATGGCAGTAGTAATTCTGGGTCCAACAGCCTCAGGCAAAACTGGAGTGTCGATTGAAATCGCACAGGAAATTGTGCGGCAAGCGCAAAAAATGACCAATGGTCAGTTTTGCGGACTGCGAGGAGCGGAGATTATATCGGCAGATTCGCGGGCGATTTATAAGGGATTGGACATCGGGACGGCCAAGCCAGATGCAGAAGAGCAAGCTGGTATACCACATTGGGGGATTGACTTAGTTGAACCAGGAGAGCGCTTTACGGTAGCGGATTGGAAGCAATACGCAAAGCAGAAGATTGAAGAAATCCGATCAAGAGGGAATTTACCGATGATCGTAGGAGGTACGGGGTTGTACATTGATGCCTTAGTCTATGATTATGGCTTTAGCGCCGAGAAAAAACTAGATCAGAGTGACCGTAAGGAGATTTGTGCAAATTATTTGCTCATTGGTATCGATTGGCCTCCAGAACAATTGCGCGAACGTATTACGTTGCGGGCGAATAAATTATTTAATGATAAGCTATATGAGGAGACAAGGAGAGCTGCGAGCTTGTATAACTGGAATACTCAGGCGATGAAAAGTAATATTTACCAATTTGCTTGGCAGTACCTCCAGGGAGAAATTACCTTAGAACGAGCGAAAGAATTATTAGTCTACGATGATTGGCATCTAGCTAAACGGCAGCTTACTTGGTTTAAACGGAACAAAAATATTAACTGGTTATCACTTGCTGATGTGCGGTCTTATGTGCTAAAATGTATACAAGATGAGTAAGGAAGATAGCGCACCTATTGAAAAATTGTTCGGTTCCAAAACACGGGCAAAGTTGTTAGAGCTATTCTTTTCTAATACTACGAAGTCTTATTATGTGCGCGAGATTACGCGGGTGATTGGTGAACAAATTAACTCTGTGCGGCGGGAGTTGATGAATCTTGAGAGTATTAATATTGTTAAAAGTGAAACGTATGATAACAAAGTGTACTATTCTGCTGATATGAAAAGCCCCTATGCTCATGCCTTTCAGGAGATTTTTAATCCACACAAAGTAGCGGTGCCGGTTAGTGTGAATACATCGGCTCCGGTCAAAATTCATCGCATGTTTCGTAATAGTAATTGGGAGGAGACTATTAGGCCAGTTACTAAGTATTTGAGTGCTTTAATTGTGACTAACCGTTTGCCTGGCCAAGAGGGGATTGATATGCTAGTGATTGGTGATGATCGCACGAAGAAACTGACTCGCTGGGCAGAGGTGGTAGAGAAGCGCCAGGGGCGGCCGATGAACTATGTGATTATGAGTCGAGATGATTATTTGTATCGCAAGAGTGTGCGGGATAAGTTTATTTCTGAGGTGATGGAGATGGAATTAGCAGAATTGTACGATCCTGAGCGCATTATTCAGGCAAATTAGGGTATAATAGATTCTGAGGAGGAACGTATGTTTGAGATTGAGAGTAAAGATCCAGATGAAATTACGATTTTGACGAAGACTAGGACGATTAAATTCAATATAGCTAGAGAAGAGATTGATGCAGGGCTAGAAGTAGGGAAGATTGTTGGTCCAGGCGAGTTTGAGATTGGTGAGGCGGCAATTCGGGGGATTGCAGTTAAAGTTGGGGGTGAACAGAAGACGATTTATGATGTCTTAGTTGGTGGGGTGCGTGTAGGTATTATTGGTGGTATCGAAGAGGCGATTTCTTTAGATGAGCTGGGAGTGGCGGATATTTTGTGTACTAGTTCGGTGCGGGCTGTTCGCGAGATTGAACCAAAGTTGGTAGTTGCAATGGGCAATGTTGATGGAATGGTAACAGAGCTGAAGTTGTCTGCTCGAACTGAGAAGAAATTGAAGGTCAAGAGTAAGGACGCGTTGCCGGCAGCTCTTGAGGTAGTAACTCTGGTTTAGCGAAAGGAGCTTAGTATGGCCTATGTTTTGTCAGTGATTAGCACTTTGGTAATAGTTTTGGTTTCGATGATTTTGCATGAGTTGGCGCATGGTGTAACGGCTTATGCTCTGGGTGATGACACGGCGAAGCGCGAGGGCCGGTTGACCCTGAATCCTTTTAAGCATTTGGATCCAGTTTTGTCTTTGGCTTTACCATTAGTATTGTTCTTGACTGGGGGACCGATTTTTGGAGGAGCTAAACCAGTTCCGGTTGATTCGCGAAATTTGAAACATGGAGTCTGGGGAATGGCTATAGTGGCGATTGCTGGGCCGGCGATGAATTTTGTCTTGGCTTTGGTGGGGTTTTTGTTGGGGCATTTTACGGGCTGGCTCGGTGGGGGAGATTGGGGAATAATGCTTATGAGCTTTGTTTCGGTGAATTTGGGCTTCATGGTGTTTAATTTGATTCCAGTTCCACCTCTGGATGGCTCGAGGGTTTTGTATGCGATTGCTCCGGATCCGGTGCGCGAGTTTATGCAAAAGATAGAACCATTTGGTATTGTGATAGTAATGCTATTAGTGATTCTGGTGCCAAGTTTTATAGCTACGGTAATGGGTGGTGCTATGGACGTGATTTTGCAGGGATTTTATTGGATTGTTGGTGCTCATTAGGTTTTCCAGTTCGCTGTTTCCTCATATTAATTATTCCGTTCCTTTAACCCTTTTCTGTGCGAGACCCGTAAGTTGTGGTAAGTGGAGCAATAAAGTAATACTGCTCATTCTTAGTTTCTTTTAGTCTCTTACAGAAAAGGGTTAAAGGAACACTACAACTAGTATAAAGTCCTCGAGTTGTAGACTCGAGGACAGTCTAGCCGCGTTGTCTCGGTAAAAAATCTGCAAGCAGCTTTTTTACACTCGCCAACTAGCTATACCAAACAGCGGACGGGGTAACCAAGCCAGCGCTCCCATGGGCTGTTTGATGGGTAGACGATAGCATTAGTAAACCCGAGATAGTAAGCAGTGGCAGAAGTAAAAGATGTGTAGGTATAGCTTGAGCGTGACCAATAGTTGCCTGTGCGGCCAACGTCCCGCAAATAACGAGTACTTAAGTTGATATCTCCGCTACGGACGAAGTAAAGAGCTTTACCTTTTTATGTTAGTTTAGGCATCGGTAGGAGAATGGTAGAACTTTTGAAGTGAATAAAAGCGCGAGCAAGCTGCTCGCGCAGAAGGAGACACCTGCAAAGGCAGGCTGTCGACTGGTGAACTTAAAAAGTTCTATCATTCTCCTATATATACCGAAACTTGTATACCAAACAGCGGACGGGGAAACCGCGCCAACGATGGTCCGGGCCGTACGACGGGTAGACAGTCCCGGCATGGAAACTGAGGCCGTAAGCACCAGCCCAGGTAGGAGACGAGTAAGTAACACCCGAACGAGACCAACCGTAGCCATCAAGGCCGAAGCGCCTCAAGGCGCCATAATTAAGACCGATGCCCCCGCTACGGACGAGCATTCCTGAGCAACTTGTAAAGCCATTACAAGTTCAACTATGGTATAACAGGGGTAGAATCTATGTGCGCATGGCCTAATTAAGGCTCGTAGCAGAGTTATTGCCTTAGTATGCGACTCCTTTATCAGGCGACCCATAGATTCGTTTCGACACTCTTCTTGTCTGCTGTTTGGTACAACAGCTAGCGACCGTAATGTAATATTGCTGAATAAGATTAGGTATGTTATTATGGGGGTAACCCTAGTGGCGGCATGATTTTCCTGAATAATCATGTTTAGGGATTTCGTGGCTCGTCTCCGTGGAGATGTCGCATAAGATTTTACCCACCTTGTATATATAACAAGGAAAACATCGTTGCTAGGGCCAGGAGCACATTACTAGTGGTCTTGTATAAGGAAGATACAATATTCACTATTGCTGTGCTCTTGCGAATTTAAAGATAAGGTGGAGAATGAAACAGAGAATTAGGGTGGTTGGCATTATTCAGAGAGGCATAGATGTCTTGATTGCCAAGAAGTCTCAGGGAAGAGTTGATGGTGTGCCGATGTGGGAATTGCCAACGGGCAAGATTAGATTTGGTGAGCAACCAGAAGAGGCAATGGATCGCACCCTAGATGAGTATTTGGGCATTGAGGTGACGAATCAGACTAGACTGCATGATGTGGTGACTTTTATGGCTCCTCAGGGCTCGAGTCAGTTAAGTAATTTATATATTATATTTAGTATTCGATTAGACGAGAGCACTAAATTGACGGCAAAAGATCGCTATACGGCTTATAAATTTATTAATCCTGATGATATGGCAAATTACCGCATGGATGAGGCTAGTGCGATCGTGTTAGGTATGGAAGGCCATGTGCATTCACGTACGAATTACAAAGACGTGGCGAATAGCGCGACGGTTTATGTGGACGGTAGTAGTCGAGGTAATCCTGGGCCATCTGGTATTGGGTATTATATTGTGGGGGAGAATGGTCAGGTGTTGGCTGAAGGTGGAGAGTTTATTGGTTTTGCTACATCTCGAGTAGCGGAGTGTTATGCTTTGAAGGAGGGGTGTGAGCAGGCGATTGAGCTAGGGTTGAAGACAGTGCGGTTTGTTAGCGATAATTTGATGCTGGTGAACCAAATGAATGGGATTTATAAGGTAAAAAATAGAGATCTTTTGCCAATTCAAGATGACATTCATGAGCTTTTGCAGTATTTTGATGCTTGTGCTTTTATTCATGTGACGAGGGAACAAAACACTAGGGCAGATGCACAGGCGAATTTGGCGATTGACCGCCAGTTTGCAGAATAATTGTCCGGTCGAAGCTTGCCAGCGCTGGTGGCTTATGATACAATTAGACTCGGAAGGGTGGCCGAGTGGTTGATGGCACCGGTCTTGAAAACCGGCAAGTTAGTAGCTTCGCAGGTTCGAATCCTGTCCCTTCCGCCAGGAAGTTTTGTTTATGGTGAGCTTTAGCTCGCGCATAGACGAAGTGTGGTACCGTAGCTCAGATGGTTAGAGCGTGGGACTCATAAGCCCAAGGTCACTGGTTCGATCCCAGTCGGTACTACCATTTTTTGTTGAGCGCACATGGTGCGATTAACAAAAAATGATGAGATTGGTGTCGCTCGCATGGGTTCGTTATCCGCCCGGTGCGAAGCGCGACGGCGCGGATTGATCTCCCAGTCGGTACTACCATTTTGTTTTTCGCACGTTAGTGCGGTAGTTGTGTTTTTGCTGTCCATAGTTAGATGATAAATTATGCCGTGATTGTAATTAAAATTAGCCAAGGAAGTGCTGTCCCGATAATTGTATACATGATAGCTAGTGGTGTTTTGTTGTTAATTCGTAGATTTTTATAGCATTACCAGGTACACTAGCTTGTTGTTTGAACCAGAATGCCACCATTACGATGATGGAGTTAAATACTAAATATCCGGCAGCATTGATAGTTGATTGGTTTAATCTTGGTTTGGTTTTGTGGGATTCGGCCTCAGTGTTTGAGTTCTTTGTAGGTGTGGGAGATTTGGATTCAGCGATTAGTATTACGGCGAGTCCGATAACTAGCCCAGTGATATTTTTGCAACAAATAGTGAGAAGAATGCAACTGGCAATATTAGAGATAGTTAGCCACTTAGCAAACTTCTGCTTAGGGTGACACGTGCGATAGAGGTTGTTTGTGGCATCTATCAGCATTGGAGCGACAATAACAATAGCGAAGAAGGTAATCGTCCAGGAAGCTATTGCCCAGCCTGCGTCATAATATGACAGAAGATAAGTAATTAAGGTAGCGATGTTGGCGATAAGGTATATTATATTTCCGACATATACTCCAAATGAGAGTTGTTTTTCTAAATTGTTTTTAGGAGTAAAATGTGTCATTAATATATATTATACATAGTGAAATAGTGATTTGCGAGTTAATCGATTATGGTTAGACTTTTCTTGTAAAATGTGCTATCATTATAGTGAGCCTAAAAGACAATCGCTTGGCTTGCCAAGAGGAAAGTCCGGGCAGCACAGGGTGCGGTAGTCGCTAACGGCGACCGTCCGTAAGGATAGGGAAAGTACCACAGAAACAAGGTTACCGAGCTTGCTCGGCAAAAGTGAAAAGAGTGGGGTAAGAGCCCACAGCACTGTATGGTGACATATGGTGGAGGCAAACCCTACCGGCTGCAAGGAATGCTAGAGACCTTGACCCGAGGATGCATGCTCACCGCTAGAACTAAGAAGCAATTTTTGGTCTAGATAGATGATTGTCGGTTCCTCCTAAAGGGGAATTACAGAACCCGGCTTATTGAGGGCTCATAAAAACCACCTCTTTGTGAGGTGGTTTTTAGGTAGTAGCTGAACAAGTTATTTGATCAAACCTTTTTTCTTGAGGGTTCTCAAAGTTGAGGTAGCAACATTGACTTTAACTTTTTTACCATCTACGATCAAAGTCTTTTTCTGAATGTTTGGCTTGAAGACTTTGCGGGTTTTGTGTTGGGAGAATGATACGTTGTGGCCGTACATTTTGCCCTTGCCGGTGATTTCACAAACTGCCATTATTTCGTCTCCTTTACAGTATTAACAACTGCTTCAAAGGCCTTTGGTTGATTGACGGCCAGCTCGGCGAGCATCTTGCGGTCAATGTTAACATTTTTAGCTTTGAGGCCGGCCATGAGCTGAGAATAAGACAAACCAAGCTCACGTGAAGCATTATTGATACGAGTGATCCAAAGTGCGCGCAAATCACGTTTACGATTGCGACGATCACGATAGCTATATCGCAGAGATTTGATTACACCTTGTTTTGCTAGACGATAGCTGCGGGTGCGATAGTGTTGCATTCCCTTAGCAGAGTCTAAAATTTTCTTGTGTTTTGCTCGTGCAGGTACACCGCGTTTTACTCTCATCTTAAACTCCTAATGCAGTCTTAACGTTTTTAGCAATTTTGCCGTTCACAAAGGCAGCAGTTTTCATGTTGCGTTTGCGGGCTTTAGATTTCTTGGCAAGAATATGGTTGCCATAGGCGCGCTCGCGAGCAAGTTTACCGGAACCGGTAATTTTGATACGCTTAGCAGTGCCTTTATGCGTTTTTAACTTTGGCATATCGGTTTCCTTTAGTTTATTATTGTTAGCATTCTGATTGCACTAGTGCTAACATAGCTTAATATTAGGAAAGTACGACCAGGTAGCCATGGAAGTAGGAAATTACTTCTTCTGTACTAAAACTGGTAGTTCTATTATCAAACCGTAGTAAATTATTTACGACGGATACTAATAGACAAATTACGTCCAGCAAATTGGGGCTTACCCTCTATGACGATTTCAGTTTCTTCAGAGATGCGTTGAACGATTTTATCGAGCATTTCTTGGCCAAGCTCTTTATGAGCCATTTCGCGACCCCGGAAAATAACCATGATTTTTACACGATCACCGTCTTCTAAGAAACTTTTGATTTTGCGGACTTTAATGTTCAAATCGTTGTCGCTGATTTTGAGGCCGATTTTCATGGTTTTGAGCTCGGATTGTTTCTCGCGGGCTTTCTTGCGATTCTTTGCCTCTTCTTTCATCTTTTGGTATTGATACTTACCCCAATCGATGACTTTGACAACGGGCGGGTTAGCATTAGGAGATATTTCTACCAAATCTACCCCTTGTTCTCGAGCGATCATCTGGGCATCGCGACTAGACATGATGCCAAGCTGCTCACCATTAGTACCGATGACACGGACAGAAGGGTAACGGATTTCACCGTTGAGTTTCGTTCTGGTTGGTTTACTGATGATTAGCTTCCTTTCGCTTAGTTGAACTTCTACTATTATAGCAAAGTTTCTTGGGTGAAGCAAGGGTTTGATGGTCATTTTAGGCTGAAATTTTGACGAAAGTTAAGAGCTTCGGCCACATGCGTGCTGGTGATCTGTGGAGATTTTTCAAGGTCGGCAATGGTCCGGGCGACTTTTAGGACCTTAAAATAACTGCGAGCCGAAAGATTGAGCTTTTCAGCTGCAAGTAAACAGATTTTCTGGGTTTGGTCATCTAGGGTGAGAAATTGTTGGACGGCGGTAGAGGTCAAATCGCCGTTGTAGATTTCTTTTCGATAGCGCTGAAATTGCATCTGAATTGTCTCTGATATATTATTTTTTACAACATTATGTTCAGAACTGATTAGTGCAGAGTTGGCCTTGGAACTAGCAATGAGGAGAGATTGAGGTAAGTTCTTGACAGAGAGGATCATATCGATGCGGTCTAGGATAGGCCCAGAGATCTTTTGGTGGTATTTTTCGATTTGGGCAGCAGAACACTGACATTCGTGGTCAGGATCGCCATAATAACCGCAAGGACAGGGGTTCATAGTGGCGATTAGCATAAAATTAGCGGGATAAGTGACATGTTTATGGGCACGGGAAATATGGATTATACCTTCTTCTAGAGGTTGACGTAGAGCTTCTAGGACATTGCGGTGAAATTCGGGTATTTCGTCCAGAAACAAGATGCCATGGTGGGCGAGAGAGATTTCTCCAGGGGTAGTTTGAAATCCTCCGCCGATAATGGCTGCAGCACTAGCTGTATGGTGGGGTGCACGGAAGGGTTTATGGTTGATAATTTGATTGGAGTCGCCGAAGAGGGAATGAATCTTGGTCATTTCGATTTGTTCGTGTCCAGTGGGTTCAGGAAGGAGGTTGCAAGCGGTTTTCGCGAGAAGAGTCTTGCCGGCGCCGGGTGGGCCATAGAGGAGTAGATTATGGTGGCCAGCCACGGCAATGCTGAGAGCACGTTTTGCTAAAGACTGGCCGATAATGTGGTCTAGAGTGTACTCTTGTTCTGTACCTGTTTCATTATTTTTAACAACGGTAGTCTGGACATCTGTTTGGATATTTTTTACAACATGATGAGTTTGGTGCGGAATATCTGTATAAGTATTTTTAACAACGGTCTGTCCTTTCGGGCTGTTTACCTCAGTACAAGTTTTTTGTACAACAGATGTCAGGGAGTTTTGAGTACTAGAATTATGGCTTTTTAGAAAAATAGTGTTCAGTGATCCGGTAATGGGCTTTATTCCTTGGAGATGCAGTAAGAGCTCGCGCAGGTTTTTCACCCCAATAATCTTGATTCCGGGGATTAAGGTGGCTTGAGAAAGGTTTTGGCTCGGCACGTAGATTTCTTGATAGCCTTGCGAGAGGGCGACCTCTACTACGTTAATAATGCCGCGGACGGGACGTAATTCACCGCTGAGCGATAATTCACCGACGAAGAGACGGTTTTTGATATCGGATTCAAGAAGTTGGCCAGAGAGGACTAAAATCGCCAGAGCGATAGAAAGGTCAAGATGTGTGCCATCTTTGGCTAGCTCGGCGGGAGCTAAGTTAATAGTGACTTTGCGAGCGGGGAAGGTTAGGTCGGAGTTGGCGATAGCCGAGCGCACTCGCTCTTTAGCTTCACTGATGGTCTTGTTGGCCATGCCCACGATATTGAAGCTGGGTAGGCCACGGTTAGAGTCACCCTCAACTTCGACGATTTGTCCTTCATAGCCATAAGGTATGGCAGAGTAAATTTTTGCGATCATGAAGTAAGCCTAGCGGAGATGAGGACTTTTTGCAACCCTTAAGGTAGATTTTCTCTGTATAAGTTTTTTCTACAACGTCGATTTCGCTATCTGTTGAGGTATTTTTGACAACAATAATAGATTTCACCCCTTGTGTTTAGGTTGCGATGTAGTATAATTGGAGTAGTTGGGGCTGACAAAGCTTAGACGGATTATTAACAGATATCAGGCACGTCGTTTAATACCGTAAGTATTACTAATAAGTGCAAAAAACACTTCTAAGCATGTGCTTTACGCACCTGCGTTTGCTTAAGATTTAATTATTTAAGCTGGTCCAAGGCTGATGTATCGTAGGCTGCGGATTATTAGATTACGATGCTACGGTGAGGGAATTAATCAGCCCGAACTCGACAATTTTGATTAGAGCTCCTACAGTTTTGTTATTTGTCGCTGTAGGATCAAGCTGACGAAACAAATAACTATGCGTGTAGAATGGTATCATGAAGATTTTTCGGACCCGGAGGCAGTATCCGGCAGCTCCACCATGTTATATTTTAGTGGCCTAGTTGGGCTTTTTTTGTTGGAGAATTTTGAATGATGATAAAATTTCGCCTGTGGAAAACTTCACAAAAAATCATAAAATTTTTGTACAAAAAGTAGTTGACTTAAGCACTTTCTCGCCATATAATAGAGATAGTTCTTGAATACAAAATTTATTCAGGAACCAAAAATAAACATAGCCAAAATTAACTCCACACTCTACAAAAGACCGGTTTTCCTCGCAGTTACCGGTCTTTTTCTTGGGTTTATTAACCTCAAGACATAGTAATATAAGGGAAGTACTGGTAAAGCCAGTATTTTTTGTTGAGGGGAATATATGTTGTAAGAACCACAACGGTATAATTTAGGGCTCTAACAGATACAAAATCATCTTTGTTGTAATAAACACAACGCATTTTTGCGAAAAAGTATTGAATTTTAAACATAAGTGTGATATTCTAAGGACAGTCCAAGCAAACACATAAACACGGACAACAAAAAAGTAGATTAACAATCTGAAAGTGCGCAAGCGATATTATGTTAATTCCACGGGCGAAAAGGTAATTTCTAGTCATAAATTACACTCCTAGGAGTTACCTACAGCTTGCGGAATTGCCAAGTGGTATTCCTCTTCTGTTCAGGAGTTCAAGCATTTCTCGTTAGGGAATGTTAGACTTGAGCCAAGGAAGGGGACAAATAAAGCAAGCGACCTGGGAAGAAGATGGGGAAATCTCCCCATTGACTTCGACCCGGGCGATCGTCAAGCCATCCTACTGCTCCCGATGCAGGAATGTGGAACTGGCTGCAGAGTCGTCCTTTATGGAACACTTTTGGTGGCGAGTTCTCAGGGATTTGCCGTCACGATCGCCCCGATGGAACCGGAAGACTGCCATAGTACGAGAGTATTATCTGGCGGCCTTTAGGCTCCTAGGGAGCAAAATTGATACCGTAATATCACAAGAGGCAACCGTTGATTAGCAGTAATAGCGGCAACTTAGAAAGGCAGATCCTAAGTTTATTCCGGTAACCTAAATTATTCTATGTCATAGTAATAGAGTGATGGTGGTCTATTATTGTAAAAAACATAAAAATAAAAACGCGAGCGCATTGAGGAAATTCACTGTTAGTACATTGACGATAAGATAACAGGGAATGGAATCAATCAGACATATGCCCCACTAGATGTGGAGCGGTCAAACAAAATAGAGAATGGGCTTTAGTTGTGGCCCAAAGTAACAATGTTTAAGCGCCAGATAACTTACCCATTCTCACCTAGGATAGGTACATAAGGGGTTCTTGCCCCGAGTAACAAAGGTACTAAGTGGGTGAGGCTCCGGTGTATCTATCCTTTTCTTGTAGAATCAGAGGTGTGGGGGTGAGAGAATTAGCCAGAATAGATGGATTTTCGGATTGGCAGATATACGGGTAGACAGGCGAGCAGAAAAGTGCCAAGGAAGGCATAGGCGGTATGGTATAATGAGGGTATGCCGAAACATCTGGTTCCAGTAATGAGTTTGATCGCAGCAGTAATACTGCTGGTGATGTTGTACTTTACGACCCCGGCGGGTATTGGTCCGCTCGGGGTTTTGGTATTTTTTACAACATTTTATGTCTTGATTTTTGGGATTGCTGTGGGGATTGTGAAGATTTTTACGAAGTTGGCCGGTGGGCAAAAGGGCAAGCGCACCTATGTCTATGCGGCTATCATTGCTTTTGGGCCGATTATGCTTTTGTTGGCGCAGTCGCTCGGTTCGATGAGTCCGGCGATGATTTTGCTTACGGTGGGTTTTGTATTACTAGCATGTTTTTGGGTTAGCAAGCGCTAAAATATGTTAAAATAAGCATATGGATAATAGGTCAGCAAGTCGGGTTGGTGTGGCTGTGAATGCCAGGGCATTTACAGAAGAGATTGATCGTGTCACTGCTCCGATGGCTGAGCCAGAATTGCCAGCTCCTGGGCTGAAAGTTTCACCAGATACGTTAGCAACTCCCGATGCACAGCGCCTGGGTGGGGCAGCGATTTTTAGTACTCCGGAGCGGGATAATGCAGTTGAGATGGAGATAGCTAGCGAATTAGCCAGAGATGAGGACGAGGCTCTGCATGCGGAGAAATATGTTGGAGCGGAGTCGCAGTTGCAGGTGAGAGAACGTTTGGCTGAGGACCAAGCGGATTTGCAGGCAGAGATGGGGGTGGGCGATCCGTTGACAGTAAAAGTAATGGCGAAGAGCCAGGAAGAACTGAGTCGTGCAATGATGCCGATGGTGAATAAAATTGTGAATCAGCCGAGTTTTCGTCCGGCGGATCTGGAAAAGGTCTATCGTGAGGGGGCAGAGAAAGCCAGAGGGTTGTTTGGTCGTAAGTTAGGAGAACGTAATTAATAATGCCGGGTTGGGTGACGGGTTTAGTAGTAGTCTTAGTACTGGTAGCAGCAGCAGGTTTGGTGTGGTCGCATCAGATGAGCAAGCAACGTAAAGCGAAGGGCTATGAGCGCGGTCTTAAGATGGTACCGATGTTGATTCATTTGCCGCCATCTACGGACGATATTCAGGGTGGGGGACGCGATGAACGTGATGTGACGAACGAAGCCTTGAGTCAGGCACAGGTGATGTATTCGATTATCGCCTCGACCTTGACCAAGGGCTTTAAGAGTCGAGTTTATGGACAACGTCATTTGGCCTTTGAAATTGTGGCGGTGAATGGCTTAATTAAATATTATGCCGTGGTGCCGACTGTGATTACCGAGACTGTGAAACAGGCTATTATTTCAGCCTATCCTTCGGCGCGTCTTGAAGAGATAGAGCAGGATAGTATTTTTGCGCCCGAGGTGACGACTGAGCAGATTGCGGGTGGCGAGATGACCTTGAAGAAGGAGTTTGTCTATCCGATTAGCACCTATGAAGATACTCAACGTGATGCTAGCTTGGCGATTTTGAACGCGCTGTCCGTGACGAAGCCAGGTGAAGGTCTAGCTGTACAATTATTATTTAGGCCTACTGATGGTGCTTGGACTAAGACGGCGACCGAGAAAGTAAAAAATATTAAAGACGGGGTGAAGACGCATGATGGGGGCAGGAAATTCTTGTACGAAGTGGGAATGTTGATTAAAGATTTTATTCAGGCTTTTATTCACCCGCCCGAAGCTCATGAAGGTTTGGAGACTGAACAAAAAAGTTTATCAAATCTTCAGCAAGAAGAAATTGCCGCGATTGAACACAAAACTAAATATCCGGGTTTTGAGACTTTGGTGCGGGTAGTGGCGAGTTCGAGTACAAAAGAGCGCTCGGAGGCGATGCTTTCGAGCTTGGTGGCGGCTTTTTCGCAATTTGAATCGCAGAATTATAACGGTTTTCAATATAATATGCTGAAAGACACACGGAAACTGGCGGTAGATTATATATTTAGAATGTTTCCGCAGAAGTTGGACGGGAATATTTTAAATAGTGTCGAGTTAGCTTCGATCTTTCATCTGCCAGCGCAGAATGCTATTCCAACCTCGCAGGTGGAGCGCCAAGCGATTAAACAGGTAGACGGCCCAGCGAAATTAGTTACAGATGGGGTGTTACTCGGGGTGAATGAGTTTCGTGGAGTACAGAAGCAGATTCGACTGAGTGAAAATGATCGAAGAAGGCATACTTATGTCATCGGGTCGACGGGTATGGGTAAGTCAATTTTGCTGACTAATGTCGCCTATCAGGATATGTGTGAGGGGCGCGGGTTTGCTTTTATTGATCCGCATGGTGATGCAGTGGAGCTACTGCTGAGTAAGGTACCAGAGGATCGGATTGATGATATTGTGTATTTTGAGCCGGCGGATATTGAACACCCGATCGGAATGAATATGTTTGAATATACCACTGATGATCAGAAGGACTTCATTGTGCAAGAGGGGATTTCGATGTTGACTAGTCTGTTTGATCCAAATAACCAGGGGTTCTTTGGCCCGAGAGGGCAGCATATGTTTCGAAATGCCGCCCTTCTCTTGATGAGTGATCCTAATGGAGCGACCTTTATCGATATTCCGCAGTGTTTCACTGATCCGGAGTTCGTGAAGAGCAAGCTGAAATATGTGAAGGACAAGGCGGTCTACGATTACTGGACGAAGGAGTTTCCGGCTAGCCAGAAGAGTAATGATGCTGGTGAAGTGATTACGTGGTTTTCTTCGAAGTGGGGACCTTTCCTCAGTAATACGATTATGAGGAATATTTTGGGTCAGAAGAAGAGTGGATTTAATGTACGGGAGATGATGGATCAGGGGAAGATTTTCTTGGTTAACTTGTCGAAGGGTAAACTAGGGGACATTAATGCGAATCTGCTCGGTATGATCTTGGTGATGAAATTTCAGCAGGCGGCGATGAGCCGGGCAGATATGCCTGAGGATGAGCGGCGAGATTTCTGTCTATTTGTAGATGAGTTTCAGAATTTTGCCACGGAGAGCTTTGAGAGTATTCTTTCCGAGGCGAGGAAATATCGTCTGAATTTGTTCCTGGCGAATCAGTTTATGACCCAGCTGACTGATAAAATTCGCGAGGGGATTCTGGGGAACTGCGGTACAATTATGTCGGGTAGATTAGGGGTGACTGATGCGGAACTGATGGAAAAAGCCTTTTCACCGGTGTTTAATGCTGAGGATTTGCATAAGCAAGGGAATTTTCAGGCGATTGCCACGGTTATGATGTACAATGTGCCGAGTGCGCCCTTTACGATGAAACTGTTACCGCCGATGGGTGAGCCGAATGCACAGCTACTTGAGAGCATGAAGCTGTATACAGCTACGAAATATGGCCGGACGCGGGCCGAGGTAGAGCACGAGATTAAAGAGCGCTGGAAGACGGCGGAAAAATCCCAAAGTGCTGCAAATGTGCCCGTGAAGCCTGCTGGAGGGGAAAGTGTGACAAAAAGCGATGCTGCAGAAGGTAGAAAAGTGGCGATTTCGCCAGATAGGCCGTCTACGGGCTTTCTGGAGGCTTGGAAGAAAAAACGTGAGCAAATTAGCATAAGGCAGCCAGAGGTGGCTCCTGGAGGCTCTGAGGGGCCTGTGGCGCCCAATACAGAGGTGAAGGAAACAGTAAAAAATGATCCTCCGGACGCGTCTAAAGGCGCGGCACCCCCCGAGGAGGCCAAAGAAGCAGTTTTTAAGATAAGGTAAGGAGAATATGAACAATATAGCAGAAAGTAATCCGGAAGGTGAATTAGAACGTCTGGGTGGGGTGAAAGAGATGGAAATAACCGAGGTGGAGGAGCGAATAAACGGAACGGGGGAGGCACCAAAAGCTCCTAAAGCTGAGCCCAAGGCTAAGATTTGGCCAGTTATAGTTGGGGTTTTGGTGGTGTTAGCAGCTGTGGCTGGAGGTGTGACTTGGTGGCTGCTTAGCCGAGACGACAAGCAGGGGGATAGTAGTCAGACTGAGACTAGTGATGATGAGAAGGACCAGGCTGGCTCTTCAGAGACCGATAAGAAGCTAGAGAATTTGAGCTTGGATAGCGAGATTGTGCAGAAATTGGCGAAGGAAGTGATCTTTGCTGGGGCTTCGCCACATGCGGGGTTAGGTAACACTGGCTTATGGGTAGATTTAGCGAATGGTGGAAGCGATTCTACCCTGTTAAGAATTGCGCTTTTGAATGTTGAGGGGGATACGACCGCCTGTAAGGGGTCGGGACGCGAGTATGAAGATGCAGGGGGGAATGGTTGTATCTCGGGTCAAACGGTGCGGCAAAAGGCTAAGGAGCTGTTTGGCCGTGAGATTTCTATTCCTGATGGGAACAGGATTGGTTATACTCGAATCTATGATGCTGCAAAAGACGAGTTTTATGACGTAGCGGCCGGTGGTGGCGGTGGCCCAGTCATGGAAATTAGCCATGAGATTTATAAGGCAGAGACTGATGGTGAACATCTTTATATTTATGAGTATGCTGCGATTATGTGTATGGTGCAACCTGGAGTGGCTGGATATGGCGAACGGTGTGGAGTAGGAATTGACCCCCAAGATGCTGAGCATGAGGCGAGATGGTTCAGAGTGAACGAGAAACAGAAGGATATGGAATATCTGGATACATCTTTGCCGGGTGAATTGATTCCAGAGATGACGACTGGTCCATATGTTGAGATCGAGTATGATGAAAACGGCGAAATGGTTTTTCGAGATTGGTGGAAAGAAGTTCAAGAGATTAAATTGTCTGACTTTGCAGAGGTGGTAGATCATTTCAAATGGACTTTTGTCAAAGATGAGGCTGGGAATTATGTGTTTGAAAGTCTGGAGAGGGTAAAGTAAGGAGCAGGCCATGATCAAGAAGAAACAGCTGAGCGAGGCGGAGGCGAGGGCTCTGCTGGCTGAGGTGACAATGGAGACTGAGCAAAAGTTGCAGAAGGCGGCTAAAAGTAATCGCAGGATTATTGGGGTGATTGTGACGGCAGTTTTGGTCTGTGTAGCCGGGCTGGTGATTGTGTTGGTGATGCGGGGGGAGTAGAAACAGGTACTCACAGCGATTTATTCGGTAAATAAGCTTGATTTTACAGAGGATCTGGGGTACAATATAGAGGTAATGTAAAGCAGAGGTACATCAGAATGTCAGCAAAACAAACAAGTGATGGGCACGAATACGATAGTTCACAAATTCAGGTTCTAGAAGGTCTAGAGCATGTGCGGATTCGTCCGGGTATGTATATTGGTAGTACTGGTTTTGATGGTTTGCATCATCTGCTGAAAGAGATTGCTGACAACTCGATTGATGAGGCGATTGCGGGATTCTGTACTAGAGTCGATATTGTGCTGCTGGCAGACGGGGGAGTGAAGGTAGTTGATAATGGTCGGGGAATTCCGGTAGATTTGCACCCTAAGACAGGAAAGAGCACACTGGAGACCGTGCTGACGGTATTGAATGCTGGTGGTAAGTTTGGTGGGGGTGGGTATAAAGTGTCTTCTGGTTTGCACGGGGTAGGATCTAGTGTGGTGAATGCCTTGAGCACGAGAATGATTGCTGAGGTACGCAAGAATGGCAAGCTGCACCGAGTAGAATTTGAAAATGGTGGCAAGACAGTTGGTGATGGTTTGAAGATTGTGGGCGAGGCGAAGGGTACGGGGACTTCGGTGACTTTCTATCCCGATCCGACGATTTTTAAGGAGACGGTTGATTTTGATTATAACTGGGTGGTGAGTTATGCGAGACACCAAGCTTATCTGACGAAGGGGATTCTGATTACCGTTAAAGATGAGCGAACGGGAGATAGGGAAGCATTTTATTTTGAGGGTGGTATTCGGAGCTATGTGCGCAAGCTGAATGAAGGCAAGGAAGTGCTCTCTGATGACATTTTCTATATCGAGAAGGGCATTGAGGATTCAGAGGTGGAGGTTGCCTTGCAGTATAATGATAGTTATGCTGAGACAATTAAGCCTTTTGCGAACAATGTGTTGACCCCAGATGGCGGTATGCATGTGGTGGGTTTTCGGACGGCGATGACTAGAGTAGTGAATGATTATGCGCGCAAGAATGGGCTACTGAAGGAGAAAGAGCCGAATTTGACCGGTGATGATATTAAGGAAGGTCTGACGGCGGTGATTCTGGTGAAATTGCCTGATCCGCAGTTTGAGGGCCAGACGAAAAACAAGTTAGGTAATCCAGAAGTCCGGGGCTATGTCGATAAGATTATGAGCGAGTATTTTGCTTATTATCTTGAAGAAAATCCGGCAGTAGCGAAGAAGATTGTAGGTAAGGCTACCCTGGCGGCACGGGCGCGTAAGGCGGCACGGGCGGCGCGTGATAATGTCATTCGCAAAGGCGCTTTCGAGGGGTTGAACTTGCCTAGCAAGCTAGCCGACTGTTCGAGTAGGGATCGTACCGAATGTGAGCTGTTTATTGTAGAGGGTAATTCGGCGGCTGGTAGTGCGAAGGAAGGCCGCAACCCGAAGATTCAGGCGATTTTGCCACTTCGCGGTAAGGTATTGAATACTGAGCGGGCAAGGTTGGATAAGATGCTAGCTAATCAAGAATTGGTGAGCTTGATTAAGGGTCTAGGAGTAGGGATTGGAGATCAATTTGATATCAGCGGGCTGAGATATCATAAGGTGATTTTTATGACCGATGCCGATGTTGATGGTTTGCATATTGCGACTTTGCTTATGACCTTCTTCTTTAGGTATATGCCAGAGGTGATCAAGGCGGGGCATGTGTATTTGGCTAAGCCGCCATTGTTTGGCCTGACTAAGGGAACGGGTAGTAATCGCAAGATTGATTATGTTTATGATGAAGTGGCCCTAGAGAAGAAGCTGACGGAGAAAATTGATGAGAGAGTGAAGAGCGGAGTAAAAGTTGATCCAACGCAAGAGAGATTTAAGCAGGCTGGATATACCGCTCAGAATCGCTTTAAAGGTCTGGGTGAAATGGATGCTAAACAGCTGTGGGAGACCACGATGGACCCAGAGAATCGTATTCTGGTGCAAGTACATATTGATGATGCTGAGAAGGCCGACGCAGTGTTTACGAAGTTGATGGGTGATCAGGTTGACTTGAGGAAGAACTTTATTCAGGCGGGAGCAGCGACTGTTAATCTTGATGATTTGGACTTTTAAAGGAAGGAGTAGAAGATGGCGAATGATGATGAGATAAAGAAGGCAAATATCGAAAATACTCCTGAGGGGGTTGAAGAGGATACTGGGGTGGTAGATGGTATCGAAAATCGTGCGGTTGAAAGTACGATGGAAGATTATTTCTTGAAATATTCCATGTCTGTGATCATCGATCGGGCTTTGCCAGATGTGCGTGATGGTCTGAAACCAGTGAACAGGCGGATTCTGTATGCCATGAATAAGAATGGCTGGAAGGCTCCACATGCTACGGTGAAGTCGGCTAGGATTGTGGGTGAGGTGATGGGTAAGTATCACCCCCATGGCGACTCTTCGATTTATGATGCAATGGTGAACTTGGCGCAGCCTTGGAAAATGCGTTATACCTTGGTAGAGGGGCAGGGTAACTTCGGTTCGATGGACGGTGATGATCCGGCGGCTTCAAGGTATACTGAGGCGCGTATGGATAAGGTGGGTGCAGAGCTTTTGACTGACATTGAGAAAGAAACCGTAGATTTTCGGGATAATTTTGATGGTAGTGAACAGGAGCCAGTGGTTTTGCCAGCGGCGGTGCCGAATATTTTACTGAACGGACAGATGGGTATTGCTGTAGGTATGGCTACTAATATCCCACCACATAATTTATCTGAGGTCGTAGATGCTACGGTGGCGCAGATTGATGATCCGACAATTAGCCTTGATGGTTTGATGCAGCATGTGAAGGGCCCGGATTTCCCAACGGGAGCGGAAGTATATGGTGGTGCACCAATGCGCCAGGCTTATGCCACGGGTAAGGGCAGTGTGACGATTCGAGCGGTGGCGGGAATTGAAGAGAAAAAGAACGGTCGTTATCAGATCGTGATTACCGAGGTGCCTTATGGAATGAGTAAGGAAGCCTTTATCGAGAAGGTAAGGGAGTTAGTACTTAATAAAAAGCTGGATCATATTGCTGATGCGCGTGATGAGAGTGCTCGCGGTAAGATTCGGGTGGTAGTAGAGCTGAAGAAAGATGCCTTTCCGAAGAAGATTTTGAACCAGCTATACCGTATGACTGGCTTGCAGACTACTTTTCATTATAATATGTTGGCTTTGGTGGACGGGGTACAGCCTAGGATTTTGGGACTGAAAGAGATTTTGGCCGAGTTCATCAAACATCGTCAAAAGGTGGTACGTAGAAGGACCGAGTATGAGCTGCGCAAGGCTAAAGAACGTGCTCATATCTTAGAGGGGTTGAAGATAGCGCTGGATAATATTGATGAAGTAATCAAGACAATTCGTGAAAGTTATGATGATGCTGATAAGAGATTGATGGAGCGATTTGGCCTTTCTGAAATTCAGGCTGCGGCGATTCTGGCGATGCAGCTGAGAAGGTTGCAAGGTCTAGAACGCGATAAGATTGAAGAGGAGTTGAAAGAGCTACTGGCTCAGATTGCTGAGTATGAAAAGATCTTGGCTAGTGAGAGTGAAGTACTCAGGGTAGTGAAAGAGGAACTCTTAGCCATGAAAGAGAAGTATGGCGATGAGCGCAAGAGCAAGATTATTAATCATGAGGTGGGGAAGTTTTCTGAAGAGGAGCTGATCCCAGATGAGGAAAGTGTGATTTTGCTCACAACTGAGAATTATATGAAGCGAGTTTTGCAGGGTGACTTTAAGAGGCAGAACAGGGGCGGTAAAGGCCGCAAGGGTATGACGACGAAAGATGAAGATGTGATTGCACAGATTGTGACCGCAAACTCACATGATTATTTGCTGTTCTTCACAAATCAAGGCCGGATTTTTAGGCTGAAGGCTTATGAAGTACCTCAGGCTTCGATGGTGGCAAAGGGGACCGCAGCTGTGAATTTGTTGAATATGCACCCTGATGAGAAGGTAACTGCTATTATTAAGCAGGGCGAGAATGTTGATGGATACCTGTTTATGGCGACCAAGAAGGGCACGATTAAGAAGACAGCAGTGAAAGAGTTTTTGAATTTGCGGACGAATGGTATGATTGCGGTGAAGCTGGATGAGGGTGATGAGCTGAAGTGGATTCAAGAAACCACGGGCGGTAATGATATTGTGATTTCGACTTCGGCCGGCCAAGCCATGCGTTTTAATGAGCAAGATGTGCGGAGTATGGGGCGCAGCGCGAAGGGTGTACGTGGTATTAGGTTGCGTCCGAAAGATGAGATTGTGGGTATGGACGTGATCCGTGATCGCGGGCAAAAGTTGTTAGTAATGTCGGCTAATGGCTATGGTAAGGCGACTTTGGCCGAGAATTTCCCAGCACACAAACGTGGTGGTGTCGGTATTAGGGTAGCCAGTGTAACCGAGAAGACGGGGCCAATTATTGCGGTACATACTCTTGATCCGGCTGCGAAAGAGATTATCTTGATGTCGACTAAGGGAATTGCGATTCGGGTGGCGGTGAAAGAAATTCCGACTTTGGGACGCGCCGCTCAGGGAGTAAGAATTATGCGCATGAATGATGGGGATGCTGTAGCTTCGCTTGGGGTGGTGTTGCCTGGGGAGGAGGGGGAATAGGGGGTTTCCTCATACCATTCATTCCGTTCCTTTAACCCTTTTCTGTGCGAGACTCGCAAGTTGTGGTAAGTGGAGCAATAAAGTAGTACTGCTCATTCTTAGTTTCTTTTAGTCTCTTACAGAAAAGGGTTAAAGGAACACTACAATTAGTATCATCAAACAAATTAATCTTTGATAGGTTTGATCTTCTGTACTACTTTTTGAAGTCATGACGGCTCGGAGGGCTGAGCCGGGTCAAAATCACGACCCGAGCTTTAGCGAGGGATTCGATTTTGAGAGGCTCACCCGGACTGAGAAAAGTAGTACAGAAGATTAACTATTATACCAAACAGCGGACGGGGAAACCACCCCAGCGGGCATTTGGACCGTTTGATGGATTAACACCTGAATTATAGAATCTGAGACTGTAGACATTAGCATCCCAGGTACCAATGCCGTAAGCCACTGCAGAACGAGACCAGCCACAGCCGCCAAAGCCAGATTGTGCTAGAGAGCTATTGCTTAAATTGACACTTCCGCTACGGACGAAGGGTGATAGGACGAAATTGTTAAAATATCGAACTTATGCTTGTTAATTTCCTCCAATTTGTGTTAGGCTAAATGCAGGACAATTCTAGGTAGAGAGGACTTTCGAGTGTGGAGTTTTTTGGCTTCCACCTTCATATGGTGGGGAAAGGAGGTGCATTATGGTTCTAAAGTTTTTCTTCATAGAAATTACCGTAAATATCATAGTCAAAAAATGAATCGCTTAATAGCGATTCATAAAATAACCTAATTAGAGTATAACCTAATACTCTAATTTCTGTCAAGCTTAGAATTGGCCTTTTTGTAACTAGTATTACCAAACAGCGGACGGGGAAACCATACCAACGAGTGTAGTTGCCAGATGGGTTTACATTCAGTTCGTCGATATTTAGATAATAGGCATTGGCTAGGCTATTAGAAGTATAGGTCATGCTACTATGAGACCAGCTATATGCATAGGTCCCAAAATTTCTTAAATAGTTACGATTAAAAGCCGTATACCCGCTACGGACGAATAAAGCGATAAAATCATGTTTTTATCCATGTTATATAGTGTTTCAACTTGTAAAGGCAATACAAGTTCAATTGTGCTTCGCCCTTAGGCGAAGCGGTCAAGACGTAAAAGATCGGCACCGAACCGCGACAAAATTATGCGGACGGGGAAACCGTTCCAACGATTGTTCGGGCCGTTTGACGGGTAGACAGTTCCGGCATTGAATTTGAGGTTGTAAGCATTAGCGGAGGTAGGTGACGAGTAAGTAACACCCGAACGAGACCAACCATAACCATTGATGCCGAAGTTCCTCAAAGAACTGTAATTCAAGTTGACGTTCCCGCTACGGACGAAGTCCGAACATGCATCAAGCAAACCTTGGGGCATAACGAAAAGTCAATATCTAACCTAGCCTCCCGAGAAGGACGGCCATTCAGAAACTGGTCGTTAGGTATAGAAGTCTACTTATATGGCAGAAAACCTTAATTATCTCTCATGCTAACCTCTTTAGTTCTCTTTGGAATGAAATAGAGGGTGACTTCACGATCTTTATTATATTAAGAGAACCGCCAGGAGCTGGAGCCAAAACCTCAAAATAGCCCTTTTGGGTCCCAGTAGACCGTTTGTCTACATTAGCCATTTTATCATAAAATTTTAAGAGATTGTTGTATTTATGAACTTGATAATTTATGATAGTTTTAGGAGTGGTTTTACCTGTTGGGCGCCGCTGCGCGTTCTCATAATGCTTATGCCTATAATCGACTTTTCTTCAAAATAAATTTTGAAGAAAAGATAAAATACCAACGTAGAGTATAGTATATGTCCTAAGGGGTGGAAGTTGCCACTTTC
>CAZTQW010000004.1:0-90989 GCA_964616255.1 uncultured Candidatus Saccharibacteria bacterium | reverse complement strand
GAGTTCTGGTAGCTATAATATAGCAGATAAGCCTCTTTACTTCGTCCGTAGCGGGGACGTCCATCTTAATACTGGCGCCTTGAGGGACTTCGGCCTCTATGGCTACGGTTGGTCTCGTATCTCTACTGCTTACGGTACCGGTACGTGGGATGCTAGAGCTTACAACCTCAACTTCAATGCCTCTGGTGTTAACCCGTCGAATAACAATGTTCGCTGGTACGGTTTCCCCGTCCGCTGTTTGGTATACTAGTTGGATGATGAGTATTATGTTTGAGTAGGAGAAGACAGGCAGGGGAAAGAGAGAAGAAGAAGGGGGAGTGAAAGAGGGAGACACAAGACAAGAGACCCTGACTCCAGCCTGGACTGCCTGGATTCTCCGTTGCTCAAACCTCAAGAAAGAAAAGAGTAAATAAAAAAGAAACGGTTTGGAACTCGTCATAGAAATATGGCGAGTCCTTTTCTTTCGACTCCTCTAGTTTCGCGTCAAAATTAGAACATATCAAAAAGCCTGAGTGGCTGGCTGTATGATGGCGGACATTCAAAAATCTCGCGGTGAGAGTGCCGATCGGAACAAAGAGGCAGGCGAGGTAGCAAGTGGGTGCCATGGGGTTCGGTGAAAAGTAGACAAAGTAAAAAAGGCGGAGGAATAGGCAGACTAAATTGGTGCAACGTAGTTGCCCATTTGGTCTGCCGTTCTGGGGCTTTAGCCCCAATGGTGAAGAAATATTTGCTTCCAGAATTGGAAGCAAAGCATTGGGATCTGCGACTAACAAGTCGCAGCGGGCTATCAGCCCGTTGAGCTATTTTTTCCACAAGATGCGCTTTTGAATGTGGATATGCTTGTTAATTTCTCTCAATTTATGCTAGTCTAAGACTCAGGGCAGCCGAAACTTGACAAAGAGTCTTAGAAAACTATGCAGGGGAAGGGAGGAAGAGTTTGTATGGTGATAGAATTCGACTTTTGGATCTTTCATTTTAGACTCATAATCGTGAGTCTAAAAATTACTCGCGCTAGAAAGCGCAAGTAATTTTACAACTTCATAATTCCATTCTCGCACATCTTTTAAACCTAGTCAAGGAGTTGGCTGCCCCTCAAGAAAATGTAGGACCAGAGGAAAGCTTGGGCTTCTTCATATGTTTTTTATATTCACGATATTCCTCTTCCGAGAGCCAGTTAAAGTCCCAACCGAAACTATCAAACAGTTGCTTGAGAAATTTGCGACTATTGATGTGCTTCATATAGCCCATGCGCGAGAAGATCCCGGCCACGTCGCCTTCGCCGTTGGTTGCTAAGCGATAGGCGGCTTTGTAACAATTTTGGCGCACTCGCTTTCCAGGATAAATAAACCCAGGATAGACCACTGCTCCGATGAAAGGCACACCTTTGTCGACCGGTTCATGATAAATTTTTTTGGGGTGTAGAGTGAGCTTTAGCTCGGTTTTAAGATATTTACGAATCACGTCGATATCGCGTAAAAGTTGGGCACGTTTCTCCATGGGCACAATGATGAAGAAATCGTCAACGTAACGGCCGTAATGTTCGTAACCAAGATCAAAGCGCACGAAACGGTCAAGCTGATCAAGAAAAATGTTTGATAAAAGTTGCGAAGTCAAATTACCAATCACGATGCCGCGTTCGGGTGGTTGATGAAATAAGCTTTTGCTCTTGGGAAGTTTGCGCCAATCGGAACGACGGCCGCGAATGGCAATGTCATCCATCGGGTGGTCAAAGATTATTTCGTGCCAGAGATATTTGAGAGTTTGGTAAAATTGGTGTTTATCAGCTGGGTGGCAATGAATTCCATTAGCTTCATCTGACGCAGAGCTATGATAGAATTGTCGCTCCAAGCCCCATAATACTCGGTCATAAAGCTTTTGGTGATTGAGACTCATGAAATACCCCTGAATATCCAGTTTGACGGCGAAAGCTGGCTTAGTATAATTATCAGTCGCACTCCGAATGTGTCGGGCGAGGCGCTTTTGGCCGTAGAGAGTGCCTTTGCCCTTGCGGCAAGAGTAAGAATCCGGAATGAAACGACGATCCCACCAGTCCACGCAATTATTGTAGAGCAGGTGATGCACAATGCGGTCGCGAAAAGGAGCAGCCACGATTTCGCGGATAACAGGATCACGTACGATAAAAGCTACTCCCTTGCTCGGTTTGTAATAACGACGCACAATGCTGTCTCTTAGGTCGATAATGTCTTCCATGTCGTTCAACTCAAAACGATGTTCGTCGACGGTATGACGTTTGCCTTTACGGGCAGTATGATAAGCTTCCCATAATTCGCTAAGTAAAAAAGATTCAAAACGAGTATTATTTGACATTTTTTTGTTTCACCTCTTCACTTTTGAGCTGTTTGCTATATTCTCTCGCCGTGATCCGTTCGATTTCTACTAGTTTCTCGAGAATACTACAGAGTTCGCGGTGATGCATCAGACGGAGATTCTCGATATTGGCCATATTATTGCGGAGATTACGGGTGTAAATGAGAATGTTAAAGAGATTCTGGGCTTGTGCGGAATGAGAGCGGGGTTCTTTGACCGTAGAAACGGAGATGTTTTGGAGTTGTCGGCGAATGATCCCGGCGGTTGGTCGAGCATTAGCGAAGTTTAGATAGCTGACCAGGATTTCGTTAGCATCTAAAATCATTTGTTCGATGAGGGTGGCGCGAGCTAGGGAATCAGAAATCCTTTTGCAATTGTGATAGAGCAGGCGATTCATTTCTAAAATGGTGGTATAGAGCTCGGGCACTGGCGATTTAGGCACGATGATCGAAGTAATGCGCTCGACATCTTGGCGCGAGCGATCGCGTAGTTTGGCGATTTGCTCATCACTGTAAGTACGGGGAAGTTTATAAAAATGTAGTTCCGTGGTGCTGAGTTTGCGATCGGGGAAGACGTTGATCTCGGCTAGCTGAAATTCTAGCTGGTTAAGAGCGCGAATAGAAATAATACCGTCCTCGGACCGTGAATAATCATCAGAATCGTTTTTGATACTGTAACGGCGGTGGATACGGTCAGCGATGGTTAAGGTGTAGTAAAGCACAGAATGCCCGCCCATTTTCGAGAAGTTGTCCGTTGAATCGAATAAAAGCAGGTGATGGTCGTTGGTTTGCTCAAATTCCATAGCTCTAGCTTTGATATGACGTTGGCGCTGGCGAAGAGCTTGTCGCGCAGCACGCAAAGATGATTTAATCTCGCGTGACGGCGGATTTTCTTGGAATTGTTTAATTTTGTTCTCAAGCTGGTGAAGATCCAGTTGAGCGAATTCATCGATTTCGGAAGTTTTAATAGGTGACAGCTTTGTCATGGCCTTATGAATGTGTATTTTTTGGTTCCTTCGAGATTCATGATCTCTAAAGATATTATAGCTTATGATAACTTAAAATACAAAAGCATAAGTTGTATGCTATAATAGAGGAAAGGAGTGATATGATTAAGATTGACGAGGATTTTGTGGCTGAGGTAGGTCTTAGCGAGATGCCGCCGGCAGAGAAGGAAGTGTTCATGGCTGAGGCGAAGGAAGAGCTAGAAATGCGGGTGGGCGAGTATTTAGGACGAGATTTATCAGACGCACAGCTAGAAGAGTTTGCACAAATTCAAGATCCGAAATTGGCGGCAGAATGGCTAGAGACTCATACTCCGGGTTATCGCGAAATTGTGAAGCAGATTTTTCAGAGTTTCAAAGAGGAGTTGTTTGCGGAACGAGCCGAGATTTTGGGTGCAGCAGCTTAGGGCTGTACGGTAGGGGTCAGGTAGGTGGGCAGTAGCTTCTTCTAGTTCTAGTTGTGATTCTTGCCGTAACCATTAAGGAAGGACTTTGCGTCCATGGGTTTTTTGCCTTCAGGTTGCATGCGGTCAATTACGACGAAATTCCGATCAGCGCATTTAATCATTAACGGTGAACTTTGGTCTCCAATACCGGCGGCTTCGCAGAGAATATCGGTCACCCTAAGGGTATGAGCTTGCAAGATAATGCAAGTCTTGCCGTAAAATTGGTATTTTGGCTTGGGAAAGCCCTGGTAGGCGACAATTTGTCGAAAAACTTGTTCAGCGGTAAATTTTTCAGGGTGCAGCTCGGAATCAGATTTATCGAATTTAGTTGTATAGGTAGTTTCAGATTCATTTTGTGGCTCGGGCTGGCCGAGATCCTCAAGATGTGTTACTAGCCACTGGGCTCCCGCCTCGGCTAAACCTTGATAAATTTGATTTTTATCAATAGGTAAATCTGGTACAATAGCTTGATGATAAATCGGTCCTGCGTCCATGGCCTTAGCTAGCTTCATAATCGAATACCCGAATTCTTGGTCGCCAGCTAAAATAGCGCTTTCGATTGGTGAGGCGCCGCGGTATTTTGGCAGCATAGAAGGGTGTAAATTTAGAATTCCTTCGGGCTCGAAGAGTTCTAATACGTCTGATTTAATCAGCACTCCAAACGAAGCCAATATACCATGGGCCTCAGGGTGCTGTTTTTTTAGTTTGATAACCTCTGCTAGATCAGCTTTTGTGCGTGCATGAAAAATTACCTCGGTATCTTGCTCTAGGACACTTAGGGTATAATCGGCTAGAGGACCATTACCAAAGAAAATCACTAGCGGGCTCATGATACTACTCTTCTGGGAATAATTCGCGGTTATGTTTGATCTCGTTTTCGTAATCGGTCACTGGGTTAAGCTTGCCCTGGTCGTCCATACGATAAAAAGCCGTAGCATCATCACGAATGTGGTCGATAAACAAAATGCCGTCAAGATGATCAATTTCGTGCATGAGAGTACGCGCGAGGTAGCCATCGGCTTTGATGCGTACTTCGTTACCGTCTTCTAGGAGTGCCTTTACCTTTACTTTGTGTGGTCGACCCACTAGACCATAAATTTCTGGTACAGACAAACAGCCTTCTTGTTCCTTGACGATTTTGCCTTCGGTACGGATAATTTCGGGGTTAATTAGTGCGGTGAAAGAATTGTGTTTTTTATCGTCAAGATCATCGCGAATAATAATAATCCGTTTGTTTTCGCCAATCTGGGGTGCCGCCATAGCAGCAGATAGCTCGTAGGGGTGTTCATTTTCCCATTCAACAGAAAGCCGGCGCATGTCCGCAATGATTTCGGCGATTTCGGGGGTGATTTGATTAACCTTAGTGGACTTTTCGCGCAGTCTAGGATCTGGGGTCGTAATGATTTTTCGCATATCTTTAATTATAGCATATTTATAATAATGATGGAGGGTCTAGTTCGATATGAAACTGGCTATAAGGCGCTAAGACACTGGCGAGGTAGGCGCGAGAGGTGGATTTGACAATGATTTGCCAGGTGAAACCGCGACGGGTGCGCTCATGAAAGGCCGGCATAGGGGGTGAGACTGAGAGTTTAGGGTGTGATCTGAGCTTCTGATAGGCTTGGTTGATTTTTTCTACCGTGGTTTTTTCGGTTTTGTAGGTGATAGCCAATTTTGCTAAATAAGTGAAAGGAGGCAAAGCTTGCTCGCGCCGTTTCTTGAGCAGATACTCGGCAAAACCGGTGAAATCAGATTTGGTGGCTGTTTGAATAACTGCGTGGTCGGGCTGATAGGTCTGGATAATGACTTCAGCACGGGCGAGATGGCCGCGTCCTACTCGTCCGATGACTTGGTTAAGTAGCTCAAAAGTGCGTTCTTCGGCAGCAAAATCTGGCAAAGACAGACCAGTATCGGCCTGAACGATGCCCACCGTGGCGAGGTGGGGTAGGTCCAATCCTCGAGCTAACATTTGCGTGCCGATTAGAATGTCGATTTCTCCACTACGTACAGATTGATAGAGAGCGGCTAAACTGTCGGTCTTTTTGTTGTCACCATCGAAGCGGGCGATCTTGGCATCGGGGAAGATCTTGCTTAGTTCGGTTTCGAGTAGCTTAGTGCCAAATCCCTTATGAATAATGCCGGTTTTGCCACATTCGGGGCAGCTAGTCGGGACTTTTTCTTGGTGCCCACAGAGGTGACAGGTAAGCAAGAAATGGTCGGCATCTAGAGTCATGGGGAGGTAACAATTCGGGCAAAGAGCTTGCCAGCCGCAGTCTTCACAAATCGTGAGTGGCGACGACCCCCGACGATTATGAAAAATCAAAGTTTGATGTTTATCTTGAAGACTTTTCTTGATAGCTGTCAACATTTGTTCAGAAAAATAGCGATTCTTGACGAAGTTATTACGATCTTTCAGATCAACGATTGTAATTTCGGGCTCAATGGCGCTAGTTTTGGCTTTTTTGGTTAATTCTACGAGGGTTTGGTGAGACTTGGCGAGGTGGTAATCCACGATGTTAGGTGTAGCGCTACCCTGAATGCAGGGAATTTTGAGCTGTTGGGCCAAAAAACTAGCTAAACGCAGGGCAGAATAACGTGGGGCATTTTCTTGGTAGTAGGCCCCCTCATGAGCTTCGTCAATTAGAATTAGGCCTAGGTTACCGACGGGGGTTAATAAGGCAGAGCGAGGGCCAATAACAATGAGGGGCTCGCTCTTGCAGCGAACTACGGTGTCAGAGGCTGTGGTACGCGGGAGTAGGGCCTTAAGCCCAACTTCCTTGCGTTCCGCGCCTCTTCCTTGTATTTCATCTGCAATAGTTTCGCTCATAGACACTGCACTAGTTTCTCCCTGCACTACCTCTGCGTTGGTTTTTCGCAAAATATTGAGCCAAATTCGTCGGCGCTCGGCCAGAGTTTGCTGCGAGTGGATCAAGATCACTCGATTGCCGAAGGTTTGTTGAAAAATCTCGACTAATTGGCTAGTCAGGGCGATTTCGGGTACGAGCAAAATAACGGACTTTTGCTCGGAGAGGGCCGTAGAGGCCGTTTTTAGATAAATATTAGTTTTACCGCTACCGGTTACACCTCTGAGTAGACGAGTGCTGCCAGGGGCCTCTTGGAGGTTCTGGAGGGCATTTTGTTGATATTTGTTCAAAGCGATGGGCTGAACTTGGAGTTTTTCAGTAGTAGAGGGTTGAGGTTTGGGCAAGTCTTTGACTGTGTTAGCGGTGAGGCCACTGGGGATCATTAGATTAGCACAAACCGGTAGAGGTGCAAGGTAATATTTTGAGAGCCAAAAAATCCCCTGAAGTAAATGTGGTGGTAAAGTCTGCGGCTGGAGCACCTTAATGATGGCTTTGGTGGGGAAGGATACGGTGGGGACGCGGCGCCAGACGATGCCGACGACTTTTTTGCGACCAAGCGGAATTAGGACAATTTGTCCAGGTTGCAGAGGCAAATGTGACTGATAAGTCAAGACATCACCGTTGTCGCGAAAAACCGTTGTGGGTATTACCTCAAAAAACATACTGTTATTATAGCTTATTTCTAGGTGGCAAGCTAGGTCAGATTGTGCTTGTGAAAATTACAACATTGTCATATAATGGGGTAGAGGAGAGGTAATACATACATGTTAGATATTTTCATTACATCACGAGTGCGGCGGAAGATTGTGGTAGTTTTTGCAAAATATCCTGATTTCAAGACCCATGTGCGGGCTTTGTCGAAGCTGATCAAGGAAGATCCCGGGAATATCCAGCGAGAGTTGCAACGTTTGGAGCGGGGCGGGTTTCTGGTGGTGACTCAGAAGGGTAATACCCGGATTTACCAGATGAATAAGCAATTCCCATTGCTGAAGGAGTTGCAGAGCATGGTGATTAAATCACAACAAATGTCCAAGACTAATAAGGCCGACAAGACAATCGGGTGAGTAGTTTGTTTGATCAGTTGTTGCGGGTGCGGCACCTTGAGGCGGATTTTTTGTCGCCCAAATACGAGGGGTGCTATGATCCGGATTTATTGCCTGATATGCCGAGGGCGGTGGCGCGAATTGCTCAAGCGGTGCAGCATGGTGAGAAGGTTCTGATTTATGGGGACTATGACGTTGATGGAGTGACGGCTAGTACGGCTTTGTTTGATACTCTGAACTTAGTGGGGCTGAAGGGTATAGAGGTGATGTTACCGAATCGTTTTACTGATGGTTACGGCATGAGTGAGAAAGTCGTGGAGCGAGCTAAGGAGCAGGGGGTGAACTTAGTAATAACGGTGGATTGTGGTAGTCGCAACCATGAGATTATCACGGCTTTAAATTCGGCGGGGATTGATACGATTGTGACCGATCATCACGAATGCGGCGAGACTCTGCCTGCGGCGGTGGCCGTGGTCAATGCCAAACGTCGCGATGCGGTAGAGGTGGTGGGGAACCAGCTACCTGAGGCGAAGAATCTTGAGAAAACTTTACAGGATTTGCGCAGTTTAGCGGGTGTTGGGGTGGTATTTAAGCTGGCGCAAGGTTTGGTGAAGGCGGGTCTTCTGCCAGTGGGGCAAGAGAAGTGGCTGTTAGATTTGGTCTTAATTGGTACGATTTGCGATAATATGGTCTTGATGGGCGAAAATCGCCGTTTGTGTTATTTTGGTATGAAGGTTATTGCTAAGACTCGGCGCCCTGGTTTGAAGGCGCTGATGCAGGTGGCGGGTACGAAACAGATTGATAGTGAGACTATTGGATTCCAAATTGGGCCAAGATTGAATGCGGCCGGGCGCATGGAGACGGCTGAGCATGCTTTGCACTTACTTATGTCTAAACAAAAGGTACTCGCGGCGAAGCTGGCGCGGGCTCTGGAAGATCTTAATTCCGCGCGCAAGCGGCAACAGCTAGGAGCTATCGAAGAGATTCGTCAGCGGGGGGTGGGGGAATTACCGGTGATTGTGGAGTGTGGACGGTGGCACGAGGGGGTGTTAGGAATCGTAGCGGGGAGGTTATTAGAAGAATATCATCGTCCGGCTTTTGTCCTGTCAGAGGTAGATGGTTGCCTGAAAGGGTCGGGTCGGAGTTTCGGAGGGTTTAATTTGGCTGAAGCTCTAGTGGTGTGTGATCAGTATATCTTGGGGGGAGGTGGACATGCGGAAGCCTGCGGGTTGAAAGTTCCGAAAGATGGTCTAGGAGCCTTCCGGGAGGCCGTGAATAGCTATTACCGGAGTTTGAATCTGGCTGACCAAGAGCGATATTTTGAGGTGCAAGAGGACTTAGTAGTAGAAGAATTTGAGGAGTTCAGCCTAGAGCTGATGGAGAATTTGCGCCTTTTGGAGCCTTACGGACATGGTAACGATGAGCCAGTCTTTTTGCTGCCAGAGGTGAAAGTGGTAGACGTAGCTAAAATGGGTAGTGACGGTCAGCACCTGCGGTTGACGGTCTGGGATCGTAATGGTCGGAGTTTGAAGCTGATGTGTTTCTCGGCTCCAGAGGGTTACCTGCGTTTAAGAGGTGGGGAAATTATTAACGTTTGGATTAATCTAGTAGAGAATGAGTTTCGAGGGCTCAGGAGTGTAGAAGGGCGGATCCTGAGGCTGGTGGTAGTCTAACTAGCTTGACATTTCGTCTCTTATGTGCTAATATGAAGGTAGGCCTTGTGCAGGTTCTGTTTGTCATGCCGATAATTAAGCATAAGGTTTGTTCTTTAAGAAGACTAAGACAACCATTTTGAATTTTTCAGCAAGCTTTTGTGCGGTGTTGAGTAGGGGGCTTAGCACCACACAAGAGGTGGAAAATAAAAATGGAGGTATCTTATTATGCGTGGAGAGATTGTAAATGCGAGTATCGAAGATGTTAAAGAGGTATTGGGGCTGGACGAAAGCGACGAGGTATGGGTCGTTACGAACGGTTTTTGCTTTAACGACAGCGCTAGCGGGCTGGAGATCGTAGCCCCACGGGTATATCATGTAGGAATCGATCATCAGCTGATGAATCCGGCGAATCTGTTGCCGGATTTGTACGGCCGTATTCCGAAAGCGATGGGGCAGGGTCTGGCATCTTGTGCTTATGGCTTTTTGATTGGGGCTTTTGATAGCACGAAGCGGAGGTTTAGTCTGCTGGAAGCGACGGATTATGATGGCACTGATCGGCTGAATACTAGTGCTATTTTAGTATTCTCGTTCTGCGACCGTATGGTGGGAGCGCCCGGTATTAAAACGGCGGATCGGAAGCAGATCAACTATCTGTATTATCATGAGAGTTATGACGATGTCGTTTACAAGACTGGTGGTGTGCAGACTTTTGTCTTGGAAGTAGCGGGGAGCCCACAGCTGCGGACTTTGGTAGATCAGGCTCTCAAGAATCGGCAGAAGGTCTTGGCTCATGTCAACCAATCTTTGGAGCAGTTTGAAGCCAACAAAGATCGGGTAGCACAGTCGATTCGTAAATATTTGAACAGTTTGATGGAGATTGCCTTGCCGGAGAATTGGGGCTTTACGGTTTACAGCGACTCTCCGGACTGGACGGCCTGGATGATGTACGAGCTGCCACCGGAAGGCATGAAGAGATTTGAGGGCATTTCTCAGCTGACAAGAACTGGTGAGTGCTATTGGCATGATCAGCTGGGAGCGAATAAGTGTAAGGCCGATGTGAAGGCGCTGAGAGAGGTGGCTTTTGGCGGTAAATAGTCTTAGTTAAAAAGAGAAAAAATGGGTCAGGTGTCTAAACCTGGCCCTTTTGCTTTGGTCTTGAAGGTTACTTTTGGTAGTACTGAGGAACATCTTTTGCGTATTCTTCCTGCCAAGCTTTCGCCTCTTCGAATCTAGTGAAGTTACTGAGTGCATAATCTTTAATAATTAAGCAGACTCCGTCACGAAACTCGTAGTATGAGGTAGTAGTGAAGGCTGATTGATCCACATTCCAGCAGCGCTCTGCTTCTCTAAGGTTCTCGTCCTTTATTTGGCCAAAAGTCGGTGATTTGATATTGCCACTCTGACCTATGATGGTTGTGCGGTCTTCGAGTGGACCAATGATGCGAATTTGGGTACAGACGAAGTAGCACGGTTGGCCGTCGTTTTGAAACTCGATAAACCATTGGTTTGCCGATATGGGCAAACAGTAATCGGATTCGGCCAGAGTCGGTCGCGTATCAATGATTTGGCGAGCCGCCAGTGTCTGCGTAGCTTCTTGTGCTTCGAGATAGCTGGCGGTTTTAGTGGCGGCATAGATTAATAAGCTGATTATGGCTAAAATCATAATTTCTCCGCCCCAGTTTTCTCGAATTAAGCTTAGCAACTTAACCTTTTTTGATTTAATACCGGTATTCATATTTTCACCCCCTATAATTGAATGGTATTAAGATCGTAAAATACTTGTGAAGTACTTTTTATTATACTATGTGATATCCTAAAGGTCAAACAAAAATGGTGCTATCGTTAGATAACACCATAAACTAGAGATGGCCACCGGAGTGGCCATCTAGATTATTTCAACCCAAGACGCATGCGTTCGGCTTTTTCGGCACGACGAATCTCGCGGATAATAGCTTTACTACGGCGCTCGCGCTTAGAAATCGGCTTTGCAAAACGCATTTGAGATTTCTTTAGCGGCATCATTCCACTCTGTAAAACCTTGCGGTTGAACCGGCGGATGAGGTTTTCATTCGCTTCGTTCTGATCTTTTCTTGTAACTTTGATTGCCATATTGGGTACATTATAGCAAAATCGTCTCTATTATGCAAGACTTTTTCTGAAAATAGGTGTATAATAAAGATATGATTATATTGATGGGTTTAGCTGGCTCCGGTAAAAGTACTCAGGGTCAGATTTTAGCTGGGGAACGTGGCGGAGTATGGCTGTCGGCCGGGCAAGTATTGAGAGATACCGATAATGAAGAGGTTCACGAAGCTCAGAAACGGGGTGAGCTAGTAGACGATCGTTTGACTATTCCGCTAATGGCAGAGGCGATTGCGGCGGTGCAGCAGTCGGGTCGAGAGGTGGTCTTGGACGGTTATCCGCGCACCGTGGAGCAGGCTGAATGGGTGGCAGAGAATCTGGCGGCGCAGATTGAGATGGTGATACGTATTGACGTACCGAAGTCAGAACTGGTTAAGAGGTTGAAATTGCGTGGTCGAGCAGATGACGAAGATGAGGTAGCGATTGAAGAGCGGTTTCGGGTGGTTGAACAAAATATTTATACAGTTTGTGAAATTTTGGCCGCGAAAGGTGTGAAAATTTTGCAAGTTGATGGTGTGGGCACGATGGAAGAGGTGACGCAGCGCCTGCACGAAGCATTGAATACCAGTGCCACAGCATAGAGATGGAGGAGCAAGTGAATAAAAGATTTATACAGGCGAAAGATCAGGAAAATTTGGCAGAGAAGATTGCTGCAATGCGTGAGGGGGGTAAGATTTTGGGGAAATTGTTATTGGATTTGAAGGCTTATGTTCGGCCAGGCATGACGGGGAAAGAAGTAGATGCCTGGGTGCGATCGGAGATTGTGAAGCGCGGGGCGGAGGTGGCTTATGATGATCCGGAGCTGAATTTCCCGGGGGCAATTTGTATTTCGGTGAATGACGAGCTGGTGCATGGAGCGCCGAGCGATTATGCGTTTGAGGAGGGGGATAAGGTAAGCTTTGATTTAGATATTCTCTATAAGGGGTATTATACGGATTCGGCTTTTACGATGTTGGTGGGTGAGAAGGGTTCGCCAGCGGTGAAGCAGATGATTGCTACGACAGAGCGGGCAATGTGGGCCGGAATCGATGTAGTGAAGGCTGGGGCAAAGACCGGTGATATTGGTTATGCGGTAGAGAAGGTGTTGCGCGCGGGGAAATTGGGGGTAATTGAGAATTATGTTGGGCATGGAATTGGTAAGGAAATGCACATGCGGCCGGATATTCCGAATTATGGTACGAGGGGGCATGGTTATATCTTAAAAGCGGGAGATACGATTTGTATCGAGCCGATGTCTTGTCTGGGCAAGCCAGGGAATTATGTGGATAAGAGTAGTAATTGGACGGTGAAGATGAAAGATGGTAGTATTGGGTGTCATTGTGAGCATACGGTGTTAGTGCTAGAAGATGGGTGCGAAGTATTAACGCAAGTGTAGGGAGCTAGTCATTGGAGCGAGCTACTGCGTTAAGACCTGTGACTGCTCCCTCACCGTACTTTGAGTACGGCTCGGTCCGCTGCTCGGTCTTGCCTTGTATCTCATCTCCACTGACGTTGCCCCTGCCTTGCGCTTCATCCATGTTAACTTCGCCCTTAACCTCCTTAGGGGTTTCACTTTTTCCTTGTCTTGTAAAAATGCGAAATAAACGTAAATGCTATTGACAAAAGTCGATATCTGTGATACAATGGAGGTATAAGCTTGATAAAATTGGCGGATTATATTTTATAATTCCTGTTCTATGAATAGAACAGCAGAGACTATACGGGCTTAGGTATATTAATTCGATTAGTAAAAGTTGCTGAACAAGATTGCTCTGCTCCTCTCTGGTGGTTTTTTGTGGCCTATTTGAGGCGAGATGTGAGCTGAAAAGTTATTTTCGGTTGATATCTCGCCTGCGAAGGGCGGTAAAAACAAAAATGCAAATCCCCAGAAGGGGAGAAGGAGGATTTTATATGAATGAAGCTTTAGAACAGGTTATGAATAATGCAACGACGACACGGATGTCTTCTGACGATCGTGGTGGTCTCTTTGAGGCGATGCCGATGGCAGAAAATGGTGCTACTATGACAGTAAAGGTCATGATGGTTAATGGTGATCATCAGGAGCTGACATTGGACCAGTTGTTGACTTCGTCCAGCAAGGAACAGTTGGATAATGAACAGGAGTGTCTGGATGTGGTCAAACGAATTGCGGCAGGGGAGTTAGTGTTATTTGACTTTCAACAACGGGAGCATTCCGTGACAATGCTGTTCAAAGATGGCGAGAGGCTTGTAGCTCATGGCTATGGTGTGGCGAGATGGATAGCGAGTTTTACGCGTGCTGATGGTGAGCTGGGATTTTTCTGTTTGAATCCGGGAATGGTGATCCAGAAAGCTGCGTAAGCCGTAGTATTGTGCCATGTCTACTTATGGCTTTTTACTAATCAAAAACTCTCAGGTCGTGATGATCTGGGAGTTTTTTCATAGACTTCTCACGGTTGTTGATTTAGAAAAGTATGATACAATAAGCTTATGGATGAAATTTCGCGTTATGCTACCGGTATTGATGTTGGGACCAGCAACGTTAGGGCAGTAGTCGCTAGTGTGAGCGATAAGGGGGCTTTGAACGTTATTGGTTATGGAGAGGTAGCAAACTCGGGAATGCGACGCGGGGTGGTAGCAAATTTGTCGGGGCCGGGTGAGGCGATTGATCGAGTTTTGGGCGAAGCAGAACGCATGAGCGGCCATGAGGTGAATTCGGGGGCTTTGTCAATCAATGGGGCTTCGATTACTTCAACTCGCACCGAAGGTATGATTGCCGTGGGTGCGATGGAACACGAAATTAATGAGGGTGATCTTGACCGGGTAGAAGATGTGGCGATTCGCGGGCGGATCCCGGCTAATCAGGAAATTTTAAGTATCGTGCCGTTGCAGTATATTTTGGACGGTCAGGGTGGAATTAAGAATCCGTTAGGTATGGTGGGTTCGCGGTTGGAAATGCAGGCGAATGTGGTTTCGATTCTCAGCCCGAATTATGAGAATTTGCGACGTGCAGCAGAGGGGGCGAATGTTACTCCCGAGCAAGTGATACCGAGTGTCTATGCGGCAGCTCGGGCAGTTTTGACGGAAAGACAGCGCGAGAATGGGGTGGCTGTGGTGGATATTGGTGCGGCTACAACTGGGGTGGCAGTGTTTGAAGAGAATGATTTACAATATATTGGTGTGGTGCCGGTGGGGTCGAATAATATCACCAACGATTTGGCGGTGATGCTCGCGATTGATACAGAAGTCGCCGAAGAGATAAAGCGGCGCTTTGCTAGTGGGAATTTTGGCATGGTAGATAGCCCCGTGGTGATTCGTTGGCGCGGCAAAGAGGTACGGTTTGAACGCAGCCAGGTTGATGAAGTGGTAGAGGCGCGTCTAGAAGAGATTATGGAGTTGGTGCGCAAGGAGCTGAAAAAGGCGCATTATGAGCAGAGGTTGCCAGAGGGCATTGTCTTGACTGGCGGTGGGGCGAAGATGCGCGATATTGATAAATACGTGCGGGATATTCTGGAGACTTCGGTGAAGATTGGGGTGCCTTCAGGTCTAAATGGAGTGGCGGACGCGATCTGCAAGCCGGAATATGCGGCGGCTGTGGGATTGATGTTATTGGCGGCTGAGGGGGCACATGATAGTGCGCATGGTAAGAAACCGGCGAAGAAGGCGAAGAAGAATAGGGAAGCGGTGGGGTTTTTGAGAAAGTTTTTCAGTAAGTTCTGAGGGGGCTCGCTCTTGCAGCGAACTACGGTGTCAGAGGCTGTGGTACGCGGGAGTAGGGCCTTAAGCCCAACTTCCTTGCGTTCCGCGCCTCTTCCTTGTATTTCATCTGCAATAGTTTCGCCCCTGTCTTGTACTATATTCCAACTGGTTTCGCTTCAGTTTTTGTGAGTGAGATTATTTGATTTCTTGTCAAAATAAGCATTAAGAGTATTGACTTTTTTGGTAATGTGTGGTACAATGAAAGTGTGGAGTAGTTTTTAATATACCAAAAATGATTACTTCAAGCAGTTTTTAACAAAATAATGAGTTTTTATTAGAGGAGGGGTTATAATGAAAAATCTGAAAAAGATTAGTGACTTGGTGGGACGAGTGATGATGCGTTTTAATGATCTGACGGGTATTTTTTTACACATTAGTATGCTTATCATGTTGTGCATTTATATACGTCGTGCTGTGCAGATAGCCAGCAGCTGTTTTAGCTCAAGTGGCAGTGTGGTTAGGACTTGGTCCATTCACATTGATGTATGGTCTTTGTTGATATCGACGGTTACAGTTGTCTCTTTATTCTTTTACCGATTAATTTGTCTGATTCAACAGGATCTTGAGATGAAAAAGGGTTTACCTGAACCACTTGAAGAGCCTATAGAAGCTGATCACGGTAATACTATTGAAGAAGTGGCCGAGGCTTTGCGTACGGAAAAATTAGAATATAGTGGTCTATTTAGTACGGACGGAAGGAAACTAGGTGAGACAACTTTGTTGAGTCCAGTGAAGACGCGTCTTAGCGACACTTTGTTTGTGGAGTCGCGTAAAAGGGAATGTGTTCGCATTCATTGTCATCCAGGTGCTATATCAACATGTTTTAGTAGTCAAGATTTAGCAAATGCGGTAGATATACCGTGGAACAAGCATCTTGTAGTGAGCGGAGCATATACTTTTGTTTTGGAGGCGAAAAATCAATTTAAAGCCAATAGATGCTCACGTGAGGAAGTGTATGATTATAATGAACAATGGTATTCTGTGAGAAAGACAATATTGCCTTTTGGGCTAAGTTTATTGACTTCGCATCAGGTTTTCACTTGGTATACGATCTTGGCGACATTTTTTACGGCTCGTAAGTTTGGTTTTAAACTAACCGTGTATAATACTAGAATTACGCGGATGAAGCGGTTTTTGCGAAACTTCGTGAGACGGACGGTGGCGGATGCTGCCCTGAGGCTAGCTACGTTAGCAGTGGTTTGTGTCACGGCTGCGGGCTGGTATAATAATCAGGAAGCGGTTGATGCGGCGGAAGTGGACGCAACGTATTATAGGGTTACTTCTATGATTTCTGGACGAGAATCAATCGAGCCAGAGATAGATGTGGACGATTATGCCGTAGATATTTCAACGGGCTATAGAGTAGCTTCATTACAGGAAATAGCCGAAAGTTGGAATGACGGATTGGTAGAAGGCTTTTAGTTTTTCAGATAGGCTCATGAATTTTGTACTACCTAGGTAGTAGTGGCAGGATTACTCCTGCCACTTTCTGTTTAAAGGATATTGGATTTTTTTATTGCCAGACTAGCGCTGTGTGTTATAATGAAGGTAGATAAAAAGTGGAGAATGAAATGCCTGAGATTAAGCCAACAGAGGTAGAGAGTGCAGCAAGTATTAAGGTTGTCGGTGTAGGCGGCGCTGGCGGTTCGGCCATTGATCGAATGAAAGAGATTGGGCTGTCCGGTGTAGAATTTGTGGCCGTAAATACTGATGCTCAGGCTTTGCATCATTCGACAGCAGAGACTAAGGTGCATATTGGCCGTGGGTTGGGGGCTGGTGGCGATCCTGAGAAGGGCCGCGATGCTGCGGAGAGTGCTCGTGAGGCGATTGGTAAGGCTCTAGAGGGTGCTGATATGGTCTTTATTACTCTTGGTGCTGGAGGTGGCACTGGTTCTGGTGCTGGTCCGATTGTGGCAGAAGAAGCGAAGAACCGCGATATTCTGACTGTAGGTGTAGCGACGAAGCCGTTTACTTTTGAAGGGGCGAAGCGTCGCGAAAATGCTGACACGGCGATTGAGAATTTGTCACATAATGTTGATGCTTTAATTACGATTCCGAATGACCGTTTGTTGCAGACTATTGATCCGCGTACTCCACTTACAGAGACGTTTAAGATTGCTGATGATGTTTTGCGGCAAGGTGTGCAGGGGATCTCGGAGTTGATTACTGAGCATAGCTTGATTAATTTGGACTTTGCCGATGTGAAGGCGATTATGAAGAATGCAGGTTCGGCTTTGATGGGGATTGGCCGGGCGAGTGGTGATAATCGGGCAGTGCTGGCGGCACAACAGGCGATTGAGTCGCCTTTGATTGAGGTGAAGATTGACGGTGCGCGCGGAGTGTTGTTCTCAGTGGCTGGTGGTTATGACATGGCTATGAGTGAGGTACAGGATGCGGCAGAGATTATTACTGGTGCGGTAGCTCCAGATGCTAATATTATCTTTGGTGCTAGTATTCGTCCAGAGCTTGAAGATGAGATTGTGGTAACGGTGGTGGCGACTGGCTTTGATTCAGAATATTATCAGAAGATGGGTGGTACGGCTAGTAGTGCTATGAGTGAGACAGCTAGTAACACGGTGCCGACCGTGGCTGATGCTTTGAGACAGAGGGACTATGTCGATAGTGGTGCTAGTGTTAGTAACACGGGCAGCTATGGTGGTGTGGGTAGTTATGGTAGTACTAGTAACTATGGCACGACTAGTAGTACGTATGGGGGTGAGAGTATGAATACTATGAGCAGTGCTAGTGTGAATTCTGCGATAAACCGAGGATATGTTCAAAGTACGCAGCAGTCTGCGGTGCCAGAGCCACGGATGATGAGCCAGCAAGATACAGGTAATACTGCCGATTTTACAGCGGAGCCGCGGGCGAATATGTGGGATTCGATTCGTACCGATAATACCGATGATGATTTAGACGTGCCACCGAGCTTGCGCGATCGTCTACGTGGGAAGAACCGGGAGTAAGCAAGTCTATGGGAGCGACTCCGAGAATTTGTGACAGTAAGGTTCTCGAGAGCCGAGAAACCGATGATGGCACAACGATTCGTCGCCGTCGAGTGAGTGCCGATGGGCATAGGTTTACGACTTATGAACGTATTGAATTGCCACAATTGTTTGTAAAAAAACGCAGTGGCAATAAGGAAGTCTTTGATCGTGACAAGTTAGCTACTTCAATTAAACGCAGTGTCGGTAAGTTTATCAATTCGGAGCTAGAAGTTGAAGAAGTAGTTAATGCCGTAGAGGATTTGTTGCGGCAGTGTGGCCGAGAGGTCGTGGATTCAACGGAAGTCGGTAATGCAGTGTTGACGGTTTTGGCTGGACGCAATGAAGTAGCTTATGTACGGTTCGCGAGTGTGTTTCTAAAGTTCAAGACTTTAGATGATTTTGAGCAAATTTTACGTAAAAGAAGAAAAGAGGAGGGAAAATGCGAGTAGTGTTTGTATGGCGCGATCAGACGGATTATGCGCGAATGGTCGAGGAGTGGATTACAGAGTTCGAACGACGGACGGGCAAAGAAATAGAAAGTATGAGTCCGGATTCTCCTGAAGGAGTGGGATTTTGTCGAGCTTATGATATCGTGGAATATCCCAGTATTCTAGCCTTGAATGATGATGGATCAGTTTTGGCTTCGTGGCGGGGAAAGATGTTGCCGACGTTTGACGAAGTAAACTATTGGACAATGCAGTAGGGCAAGGGCAGTCAAAGAAAATAGCTTCCAGAGGAATGGAAGCTATTTGAGATGTGCGATTGAAGGAAGGTTAGGTGGGCAGGTGCCCGATTTGCAAATCGCTTGATTGGACTCGGGCTAATAGTGGTAGGTATGTGGGTGGTATGTATTGAGCTTTTTCGATCTTTTTGTTCGTAAGCATATTGATGCTACCGTAGGATAACATGATACCTTCGTAACTCGGATCGGCGGTTTTTTGCGGATCGACTAAGATGCGCAAAATCGCGTTTTCTCCAGGTAGGAAAATCTGGCCAGGAATTTCTTTATTACCTTGATATTTCTCGGGTAAGTCAAAGACGAACTGTCCGCGTCTGATGTAGAGAATTTTCACTGACATAATAGCGGCAGTTTTCTTATTCTTAATTCCTGGGCCTTCGACTTGAAGAATCTCGCAAGCGGCAGTGTAATAGCTTTTTTCTCCCAATTCGTAGTCAACGAGTTGATTCCTTTCCATGACACTAAGCATGGGGCGAATAGTTAAGGTGATTTTTTCTCCGGGGAACTTGATGTATTTGACCCCCGCAATCTTGAAGACGTATTCAAACTTATGACGATTGGGCTGCAAAGGAGGTTTTCCTAAAGATTCAAGCCAACGTTGAAAGTGGCCAGACTGACGAAAGTCAGTCTGGGGAGATCGTGGTCGAGATCTAGTCCTGCGGTTATTTTTCTGACCACGATCTCCCCAACTTGTATGACACATAATTGTATGGTAGCTCATTTACTCAACTCCCTTCAATGATAAATTAGTAAAGGACAATTTTACTTTTATTATAATACCATGTGTGTACGTTTTTGGCAAATAGGGAAGATTGCAGAGTGAGAGTTTATTCTTGGGTAAGGTTAAAGCATAAAATATTGACATACTTATTATTATGAGGTTATTACGAAGGTGCGAGCTGGTCGGAGGCGGGAGAACCTGTTGTTTTTGAGATCTTTATGTTATAATTAAATCAGTAAGGCGCTTGAGCGGCAATCAACCGCGATGCTGGCGAAAGAACGAATCGGCTCTAGTTAGTGGATTTTAGTAGAATCGCTCGTGAGTCTGCGTGAAGGACTAAATGAGGGCTTTAGGAGAGTGTTGTAAAGTTTACAACGTTTTCGTGAAGAAGTTAGATGGTACCGCCCGCTGGGTTCTAACGGCAGATTGATTTAGAAACTAAATTAATGGCCGGGAGACGGCGGGAGTTTTTATGAAATACAAAGCAGGACAGAGACGAAAAGCAGCCGAATACGAACCGGCTCTAGTGGAGTGGTGGAAGAAAAACAAGACTTTTGAAAAGTCAGTAGAGCAGCGGTCGGAAGATGATTCTTATGTCTTTTACGACGGCCCCCCATTTATTACGGGCATGCCACATCATGGGACGTTGCTTTCTAGTATTGTGAAAGATGCAGTGCCACGATATTGGACGATGCGGGGGAAACGAGTGGAACGGCGCTGGGGTTGGGATTGTCATGGACTCCCCGCGGAGAATTTTGTCGAGAAACAGCTGGGGATTACTGATCGACGGGAAATCGGTACGAAATGGAGCCTGGAAGATTATATTCTGAAAGCGCGCGAAAGCATGGTGGCAAACTCGGAAACCTGGGAAGGCACGATTGATCGCATTGGGCGCTGGGTAGATTTTAAGGGGGCATATCGGACGATGGATAAAAACTTCATGGAATCCGTGTGGTGGGCATTTAAGACTTTGTATGATGCAGGGAAGATTTATGAAGGTCGTAAGGTTTTGATGTATGACACGAAATTCGCTACACCAGTGTCGAAGTCGGAAGTGACGATGGATAATGATGCTTATCAGGAGGTGACGGATCCGTCGGCCTATGTAAAATTTCCTTTACTGAATGCATCAGTTCTTCTCGAAACGGTTGACATGACGTCAGGTCATCAGCAACCTGTTTCGAGTCGCAAAAGTTCCGCGGACGTGACCGCGCTGACTTTTGCTAAACAGGTCGCAGATGAACCTGGTGTGTCAAATGTTTCTCAAACAACTGATGCGTTCAGTAAGCAAACTTCGCAAAAGGCCGAATCAGGTCGAGTATGTTTGTTGGCTTGGACTACTACACCGTGGACTTTGCCAGCGAATTTGTGCTTGGCAGTGAACCCGGAGATGGAGTACTGCGCCGTGAAGGTTTGGGCGCCAGATGGTGCAGAGACAAAAGTGCCGCAGCCAGAGATAATGATTCTAGCGAAAAGCCGCTTGGAGGTAGTGATGGGTGGGGCGGATTACGAGGTTGTTAGAGAGGGAATTAAGGGGGCGGAGCTGATTGGCTTGACATATGAGCCAATCTGTGTTACAATAGATAAAGAAGCTAAGTTGAAAGATACTTGGACGGTTCTTGGTGGGGATTTTGTCTCGGATGCGGACGGCACAGGGATTGTGCATATTGCACCGTATGGTGAAGACGATTACAAGATGATTACTGAGAATGAGGTTAATTTCTACGATGTCTTGGATGAGTACGGGTATTATTTGCCAGAGGTGGCGGAGAAGTTACATGAACTGGGTGTGCGCGACACGGATGAGCGGGGAGTAGAGATTTGGGCGGGGAATAAGTTTATTGCGAAGTGTCTCGAAGAGAAGGGCATTGTTTGGAAGATTGAGTATATTAAACACGAATATCCATTTAATCCGCGCTCGAAGCAACGAATTATGTACCGGGCATTTCCGAGTTGGTTCTTTGATGTGCAAGGCCAGAAGGAGCTGATGATTGCTCAGAACGAGAATATTAACTGGTTCCCGGAATATCTGAAACATGGGCGATTTGAGAAGAATATTGAGCAGGCGCCGGATTGGAATTTGAGTCGTGATCGCTTCTGGGCGACGGCGATGCCGGTTTGGAAGGGCGATAAAGGTTCGGTGAAAGTGGTGGGGAGCTATGCTGAGCTCAAGGAACTTTCGGGGGTGGAATTAGAGGATTATCATCGACCGTGGGTAGATGAAATTGAGTTTGACATCGACGGCGAGCACTTCAAACGGATTGAGAAGGTCTTGGATTGTTGGTTCGAGAGTGGCTCGATGCCGTTTGCCCAATTGCATTACCCATTTGAGAATAAGGAAAAGTTTGAGCGAAATTATCCGGCGGACTTTATCGTGGAGTATGTTGGGCAGGTGAGGGCATGGTTTTATTATGTACACACGGTGAACACTGCTCTTGCAAGCATTGGGGCATTTGGGCAAGGTGTTATGTCTTCTGAGGAGCTTTCGCAGGTTACGACCGAGAACGCAGGCCGCATGGCCCCCGCAACGGCGGGCGGACGTGACGGCCGGTCCGAAGGGGATATGACCCTTGATCAAGAACTTAATGCTTTCAAAAATGTGATTACGACGGGGACACTCGCGGGTAATGATGGGCGCAAGATGAGCAAGTCGCTGGGGAATTATACTGATCCGAATGTCTTGATGGATCAATATTCTGCGGATGCGTTGCGATTCTTGTTGCTCAGTAGTCCTGTACTGAGCGGTGAAGATTTTGCGCTGACTGATAAGGACGTGAGTGATGTGCAACGGAAGCTGGCAATGATTTGGAATGTGTATGATTTCTTTACCACTTATGCAGAAGTAGACGGGTGGGAATTTGAGACGGCCTGGAAACCAGACGGTCAGGCGGTTATTGACCTCAAAAATCCGTTGGACCGTTGGGTGATGAGTCGTTGGCAAGAAACAAAGCAACAGATTATTGAGGGAATGGAAGAGTATAATATTCCCAAGGCGCTTTCTGGGGTACTACCATTCGTTGATGATCTTTCTAACTGGTTTGTACGGAGATCGAGGCGAAGGTTCTGGAAGTCGGAAGATGATAGCGATAAGAACGAAGCATATTTCACATTGTATATTGTATTGGTAAAAATGGCCGAAGCACTAGCTCCATTCATTCCGTTCTTGGCGGAGGAGTTGTACCAGAATATGACCGGAAGTGGAGAGAGTGTGCACCTCAAGGATTACCCGATGACTTGTGATGTTGATCAAGAGATTTTGCAGCAGATGGCGGAGGTGCGGGCGGTAATTAATGAGGGTCTGGCGCTGAGAATGCAAAAATCGGAGAGTGAAGAGCAGGTGAAAGTGCGTCAGCCACTGCAGAAGTTGGTTTATGCTGGCGAGGACTTGCCGGAGTGGGGAATCGAGATCATTAAAGATGAGGTAAATGTCAAAGAAGTGGAGCGGGGTGAGAAAACCTGGATTGACAAGGAGATTACTGAGGAGCTGGCGCGTGAAGGCTGGACGAGAGAGCTAGTGCGAGCGGTACAGAGTGCGCGTAAGAAAGCGGGCCTAAATGTAGATGATCGGATTAAGCTGAGTGTGAGTGTGCAAGTGCCAGATGAATGGCGTGAGATGCTCGTAGCGGAGGTACTGGCGGAGGAGTTGGTGTATGGGGCGAATTTTGCTTATGATGAGATTGTTAAAGTGAATGGTGAAAATATTACTATTAGCTTGGAGAAGATATAGCTAGTATTCCAAACAGCGGACGGGGAAACCGAGAAAACGATAGTAGTTATTGGACGGATCAATATTTGAGGTATCCATGTCGAAGTAGTAGGCCTTGGTACCCCAGGTACTAGTGCCATATATTGTAGCAATACTAGACCAGACGAAGTTATTGAGACCCAAGCGCTGAGTAGACCCAAAATTCAGGTTCATTTGCCCGCTACGGACGTTATCCCCCTTGGGACGAACCCCCTGACCAAAGGTCAGGGGATAATTGAATGAACAAAAAACAGAACTTGTTTAGGCTATCAAAAATGCATTTTTGATAGCCTAAATTTTGGCCTCTAACTCTGTTACAAATAACAAACCAGGCTATCATTTTTTAAAAATTGATAGCCTGAATGAATTTACTTTTTAGCCCTTTTTATGCCCGTAGCGGGCTTGTATACTTGAGCCTTGGCTCTGTGCGTAGCTCTGGTAATGATGCTCGCGGTTGGCCTCGTACTGGTGTGGGTTATGCTTCGACTACTTCAGCCACGGCTTACTATCTCAACGCGAATAACTCCAATGTCTACCCCTCGCACGGCCCAACTCATCGCTATTATGGTCTCCCCGTCCGCTGTTTGGAATAGCTAGTTATGATTTTGCAAGAATTAACGAGTATATGCTTGTTAATTTCCTCCAATTTGTGTTAGGCTAAATGCAGGACAATTCTAGGTAGAGAGGACTTTCGAGTGTGGAGTTTTTTGGCTTCCACCTTCATATGGTGGGGAAAGGAGGTGCATTATGGTTCTAAAGTTTTTCTTCATAGAAATTACCGTAAATATCATAGTCAAAAAATGAATCGCTTAATAGCGATTCATAAAATAACCTAATTAGAGTATAACCTAATACTCTAATTTCTGTCAAGCTTAGAATTGGCCTTTTTGTAACTAGTATTACCAAACAGCGGACGGGGTCACCGACCCAGCGGCCTGTTAGTTCAGACGGGTGAACGACACGAGGGGCGAAGTTGAGATATCCAGCACGAAGCAGGTCGGACGATTGATCGGCGGCAGAGCGAGACCACATGCGACCATCAAGACCAGAGTGCCTCAAAGAGCCAGTACTTAAGGCGATAAGCCCGCTACGGACGAAGTAACAGGTGTAGAAAAAGGGTTATTTGACCGAAATGCAAGAAATAAGCATAAAAAGTATTGACTTTTTTAGCAATGTGTGCTAGACTAAGAGTAAGTTAGATAATAAATAAACACATCTAACAAACAAAAACAAACATCACGAAAGCTAGAGTGTAGGCCGTAGTCAATAAACATAAACCAAACGAGGAAAAAGCCATGAGTGAAAATATCAAACTTAATATAGAAGGAGCCACCTATGTAATACCAGGAGAAGAGCCATATAATGAAGCGGAAATTAAGCACCCACAGGAGGCGGATTGGAACGACTTTCAAGTCATGGGGAGCAATAATCAAGAGGAAGGAGACTACATTCCCCCAGTTGATGCCGATCCTGAAAAGGTAGCAGAAGCTTTAAAAAGGGCAAAGAGTATACGTTTTGGTCGTGGAGTCTTGAACGTTTTTCGCCAAGTGGCTTAATTATGATAAATATAATGGAAAAGGAAATTTAAGTATAAGTTAGATCCTGAAAATTTAGACAATTGATCCGATAAACTTTAAGAGGATAAAAATATGATTAGACCAACCCGAACTTAAGTTCGGGTTTTTGGGGTTTCTACGTTGAATTTCGATTCTGATTGTGCTAAAATGAGACTAAGATAAGAGGTAAAACAAAAGTGGCGGTGACAGAATCGTTTAATTCGTATCATAATTTGGGGAATGGTGACTTGCCTAATACTCCTAATGAGGTGCAGAGTGCTTGGGACGAGCTAGCTGCTTTGTCGAGGGTGCCTGAGGTAGATCAGGATTTGTTAGAGGGGGTGAATGATGAATTGGAGAAAATTGCGCCTGAGGGTTATAGATTTAAGGTGGATTTGGATTCCTCGCCAAATGTTAGCGCGGATTTGCCGGATGATGATCTAGAAGCGGCTCCGGCCGAGGCGGTGTCAGAGTCGGCTAACGTAGTAGAGCAGGAGGGATCTCTAGAACAAGAGGATACACGCGAGATAAAGGTAAAGAGCTTGCGTGAGAGGCTGAAGTCCCGTCCTAGTTTCGTGAAGAAAGTCGGTCAAGCGGTGCAGGGTATGATTGAGCGGGTACAGAGTAGATTTCAGGGTAAAGCTGAGGGCGACCAAGTCGGCTTGGTAGAGGAAGATTTGGTGCCAAATGAAAGTGAGCCGCTGAATGAGGTTACAGAAGAGGAAGACACACAAGAAGAAGTGTTAGAGCAACCAGCGGAATATGGCAGGTCGGAAGAGGACATGGAGAAACAGTTCCAAGAAGGTGAAGGAGCAGAGCAAGAGAGACGACGTAAAGATATTCGTCGCTTGGAAGATGTTAGAGAAGAATTGCAGAGGCGGATTTGGCAGAGCCGAGATAACCTAATGCAGGAACGATGGGCGCAGATGGCCGATCAGGTGGAGAAGAAGATTTTGGCTTTGAAGGCGGTAATTGCGATGGTGGATCATCGGGAGCAATCCAGGCCGCGTCTACGTACTGAGATGGAGAATCATGGTCAATTCGCTTTAGAATATTTGCAGACGAATGGAATTTTTGATGGGCCTTATGATGAGGAAGGTCTGAAGAACCTTCGGGATTTACGAGATGAAATTGAGTCTAAGGTTGTAAAGTCGGCGGTGGAACAAGATGAGCTTTCTGGTAATGAATATGTGACGCAGCTAGAATATATTCGTCCAGCAATTCGAGAGTTGGAACGGGTGGTTCATTATCCGGATGAATGGAAAAAGATTAAGTTTGTGCAGATTGGGCAGAAAGCTGGATAGGTAGCTTTGACAGCTAAAAAAGCTTGTGGTAAATTAAAGATAAAGAAAGTCATGTAGAAAGGTATTAAGATGCCAGTAATAACACCAACTAAAGATTCATTGTTAACTGCTTTTGTCAATAAGATGATGGAGGAAAAGGGGACGAGTGGCTTGGATTCGGAAGCTCGTTTGAAGTTGCGAGTACAGCTGAGGGAGAAGCTTGAGCAGCGAGTGGAAGAAAATATGATTCGTATGTTGACGGACGCGCAGCTGGTAGAATTAGAACGGTTGCTAGATGCTGATGTGTCAGATGCGGCTTTGGAGCAGTTTTTTGATGAAAGTGGGGCGGATTTTACTCAAGCTGCCACTCAGGCGATGATGGCTTTTCGACAAGATTATTTGCAGGCGGAGGCAATGTAAAAGATGGCAGGAGAAAAGTTTGGTCCTGCGGAGGTGGGCGATGCTAACAATGCTGGGGAACAAATCTTAAGTCCAGAAGAACGTGCTGCGATGGAGCAGGAGGCTGGAAGCAAGGCGATTGATACAATTAACCAAACCGAGGTGGCTGAGCAGGGGCCAAAACTCGAGAGGGCTGGAGATAAAATTGAATGGACTCCAGAGAAGTTGCGTGATTTGTATACGTCCATAATGGATCGTAATGGTAATCCTTATTTTTCTAAAGAAACGGTTGACCGTTTGGTGAGTATGGGTCAGGCGGCGGATCCGATTAAAGAGGATCGCGATGTGGCAATTAAGCGGGCCCAGGATGCCGCCTATAGGGCTGCACAGGCCGAGATTGCTCGGATTCTAGATGGTCGGACGATTAATAAATATTTGACGGATTCGCGCCGTGATATGGTGAAGCTTCAGGGTGAGATTAAGCGCTTGCGTGAGGGAGTCTTTAACGATCCTTTGTTGAAGAAAATGCAGGAGCGACATTTGGCGGACGCAGAGGGCGAATTGTTAGCGATGAACCGTCGACGTAAAATGATTGAGAATTTGAAAAATGGTGAGAAGGCGGAGCCAGTAGGTTCAGACGAATATGGTGATTTTGATGCGGTGAATGCCGAGCTAGATATTAATCAGCCGGAGTCGGCGACTGCGGTGAAGATGGATTTGGCGGCCTTTGATCGAATGTTGTCTTTGTTTAAAGATGATCCAGAAATGGCAGCGAAATTATTGTTGGCTCGACAGAAATATCTGGAAGATGCTAAGGAGGAGAATGAAGAAGCAGGGTTTGCTAGTGCGGAGTCTGGTGAGGCATCTGACGAAGAAGTGGCAAGTGCGGCGGCTGGAGAAGAGACGCGGGGCGAGCCTGCTGAAGATAATAATGCTGAGTCAAAAAAAGAGCGGAAAAGCAAGAAATCTGGTAGCGCTAAGAAGAAGGATTATGTTGAGACGTTAGCTGATGCTGCTAGGCAGACACGGCCGGGATCTTGGATGTCGGAGGAAGAGAAAGCGGAAGCTGCAGAGGGGCGCGAGACTGAAGTACAAAGGGTAGCTCGAAAGGCAGCGCGGCGCAAAGGGTTCAAGAGGACGGTTTCGAGAGCGCTGGCTTTAATTGGTCTCGGGACGATGTTAATGGGTCGGGCTGGGGAGACCACTGTTCAGGCGGCTGAGACTGTGACGATAGAAGAAAGCGAAGAAGCTCGACAGGTGCGTGAGCAAGCCGAGACAGCTGCTACAGCAGCTCAGCTGGGATTGACACCAGCTGAGCTAGTTCAGAAGAATTTATTGGATTATGATGCAGTGCCAGAACAAGCGATAAGAGATTTCGGAGCGAGTTTTTACGAAGGTTTCATGGATCGTGAGAATAGTCAGGAGCTATCGAATGGTTTGCGTGCTAATTACACTCTGTATGAATCGACGAAAAATAGTAAGAATAGTTTTGGCCCTGATCAGTCTTATATTTATAATATGACCGAGGGCCGTGAGGCGACAGAGAGGAAGAACTTGATCGAAATGATCCGAGACCAGCCGCAAGCCCTAGCTTCTTTCACGGCTAATTACCCACGTATGCTGAAAGCTTGTGGAATTGATGAGGCGGTTTTGCACGAGCAGAATTTGGAGCTGCGGGCTCAAGCGGTGCTAAACATGTTACTGGGTGAAGGTGGCGGAGACCTGCAAAACAAGTTGATGGGTGCAGCGGCCATGGCTCTAAATAATGAGAACACTACGTTTGATTTCTATCTTGAGAATGGTCTGGAGCGCTCATTCTATATGAAGAAGATTAATCCTGATGGTCCTAATACTCCTGATAATATTGCTCTGAAGACGTCTAAAGTTTATCGGGATAATGTGCCGCAGGTGCAAATTACCGTGACTTATGTTGACGGGATTCAAGAATACTCGGATCAGAATTTAAAGTGTCATAATCAGACCAACATGTCAGCGAATACTTATCGAAAACGGGAATCAGTGATTGAGGTAAGACTTGATTCCACCGTGGAGCAAGTGGTGAATGCTCAGGAGCAGGTTATTGGGCAGCCGACTGAGGATCAGCCAGATGACCAACCAGAGGATCAGCCAGACGATACTCCTGATGATGATGACGGTGACGAAGAGGAGCAACCGAAACAGAAAGATCCGGAGAACGAAAAGAAGATTGTAGACGAAGGTGGTCAGACCAACCCCGTAGACCCGACTCCGGAAGGTGACTTGACGGAGGATACTACTGAGGAAGAAGCCACTCCGAGCGAAGGCAATCAAGAACAGACCGAGGCCGGTCAGGTGAGTGATGCCACTAAGACTGAGGAGGAACAGCAGCAGGATCGGCAAAATCAAGAGGAAGCTAATCAGAATGAGCAGCTTGAGGATATGAGTGATGATGATTTCTTGGATTTCGTCGAGTCGGTCTTAAATGAAGCAGACAATGATATTGCTAGCGCTAGCGAAGAAGTCTCGACAGAACAAAACCAGCCTCAAGATAACCAGGTGACAGATAATACGCAGCAAACTACAGGACAAGGCGAACAGAACACTGCAACGGTGAGTAATAACGCGAGTTCTTAAAAATAAAAAAGGAGTAAGACCATGAAACACAAAAATATAAAAATAGTGGCTTGGGGGTTGAGTGTAGCTTTGATGTTGCCTTGGGTGGCAGTGCCGGCGCAGGCTTGGGGTCCGGAACGGCCGACTTATACGAATGAGAAACCAGCTGATCACGCAGTCTTTAATTCGATTACGAATAACGCAGCCGTGGGTGATGAGCGGGATTTCGTACGGATTGAAGAGAAAAGTTCGGGTAGGCCGTATAGCAGCGAGATTGGAATCGAAGCAGGGAAGCAGTACGAAGTATATATTTACTATCATAATGATGCTTCGGCGACTTTTAATGACAAAGCACATAATTATGTGGGGATCGCGCGTGATGTGCGGCTAGCTAGTAGTTTCCCACACGAGCTGAAAGCTGGTGAACGGGCGGCAGTGACGGGTAAAATTACTTCGACCAATGCGAATCCGGCGGCGGTTTGGGATGAAGCTTATGTGACGGCCAAAGAAGATATGACCTTGCATTATGTGACTGGCTCGGCGAAGATTTATAATGCGCACGAGACGAACGGGTGGACTTTGTCGACTAGTTTGTTTTCTAGCACGGGGACTTTCTTAGGATTTAAGGAACTGAACGGCGTGATCTTTGGCTGTGATGAGTATTCGGGGCAGGTGGTGTACACTATTCAAACTCAGGCGGTAGAACAGCCGGACGATCCGGAGCCAGTGCCAGATGACCCTGATGATCCAGAACCAACTCCAGATGATCCCGAGCCTACTCCTGATGAGCCAGAACCGAAGCCCGAAGTACCGAGTGAGCTGCCAGAGACTGGTCCAGCCGAGATTGTACTTGCGGTGATTATTGCTCTGTCGCTGTTAGCTGGTGGTTTGTACTGGTACCGCACTCATAATGCTTTACAGAAAGCAACTAAGAAGGCTAAAGGTCGCAAGTAGTATAATGGAGTTATAGGGGGTGGTTTTTGGGTTGGCCGAGAATCACCCTTGATTCTGGTGCAGAAGTGTGCTAAAATAGCGGAAGAAATTATAAAATTAAGGGATATTATGAAGAAAGCAGTTGTACTCATCGGCGGTAAACAATATCTAGTCGAAGAGCAAGAGACCCTACGGGTGGACCTCCTCCCGGCAGGAACCAAAGAGCTCGAAACTGGTGCTTTGCTCGTAATTGATGGCGATAAAGTTACTGTGGGTGCGCCGGAAGTTGCGGGTGTGAAAGTAAAAGCAAAAGTAGTCGAGGAATTAGTCAAAGGTGATAAGGTGCGAGTGATTCGTTATCATTCTAAGAAGCGAGTTCACAAAGAGACTGGTCATCGCCAAAAATATTCGTTGATTCAGATTGAACAGATTGGCTAAAATTAATGAAAATCCTCTGGGAAGCCGGGGGATTTTTTGATATACTGAAAGTAATGCAGGGAGAAAAGACCGCGCCAAGCGCGAAAGGAAGTTGGCTTTGGAAGCATCTAGGGTTGATTTTGATTATTTTGTTGCAGACGGCTTTGTATCTTTGGGCCGGAGCCAATAAAGCCTATCTACATATGGACGAGGCTTTTTCTTTGGGATTGACACATTTTGAGCAAATTGATCCGGCAAGCCAGGAGGATTTTTATAATCATTGGCATAGTGGGGAATACTTTGAAGATTATTTAGCGGTGGACGAGACGAAAAAGTGGGATTTTCGCCCAGTTATCCAAAATCAAAAGGACGATGTGCACCCACCACTATATTATTTATTGCTTAGGGTAGGGCAAAATACGGTAGCGGGGCAATATTCGAAGTGGCCGGGAATTATTTTGAATATTTTGATCGCGGCTGGTAATACGGTCTTGGTTTTTCTGATTCTGGGGAAGTTGCTGGAAAAGGAGCAACGCAGTAAGGCTAAAGCTTTGGTGATGACAGGGGTAGTAGCCCTGACAATCGCGACGGTTAGTGCAGTAGTTTATATACGTATGTATCAATTGTTGACTTTCTGGATTCTGCTCACGGTTTGGTGGCATTTATGTCTGTATGAACGGACAAAAGTTAGCTGGAAATTGCTGGTTGCGATTGGTGGGACGGCGGTAGCGGGTATGCTGACCCAGTATTATTATTTGTTCTTTTTAGTGCCACTGTGGGTGGTTTTTGTGGTGAAATATGTACGCGAGAAAAAATGGCGGGAGCTCAGTTGGTATACTGGTGCTTTGGTATTGGCGGGAGGGGTATCTTTGGTGTTGTGGCCGGTGATGCTTAAACACATGTTCTTCGGCTATCGTGGGCAAGGTGTGGTGCAGAGTTTGTTAAATATATCGCAAGTGTTTCGGCAGGTATGGGATTATATTTTAATTATTGATTATTATGATTTTCATCGAATGTTGATTCTGGCAGTGGCGATGGTGGTATTATTGTGGTTATGGCGAAGCTTGAAGATAGAGCGCTCTACTATTAAAACTGTAGAGAAGACTACGTGGGAAATGAAGATAGGTTTAAAATTTGGATCTGGTATGAGGGAACGGAAATCGGGGAGCTTGTGGCCGGTCGTGATTTGGCCGACGATGATTTATTTCTTGATTGTGGCAGCAGTTTCTCCGTATATTGAGCTCAGATATGTCATGCCAGTTTGCGGACTAATTGTAATGATGGTGTCGTGGTGGTTGTATCGGGCGCTTATGAGTGTTTTGAATGATAAAATGTCTAATGCAGTGATGTTGGGTTTCTTGGGAATAATGTTGGTGGCGGCACCAGTGCAATTGGCGATGGGAGCAATGCGGATTGAATTACTGTATAGAGATAAAGAGGGTCTAATGCGGGAGCTGCAGGCTAATCGTGACGTGCCAACGGTCTATTTCATTACGACTGAGAATAATAGGTTTTTGGATAATTTGTTACCTTTTGTTGTAATGGACCAGTCGTATTTGGCTTTGGATCGGCAGCCGAGTGAGCTAAAAGTGGAACAAATTGTTCGAGGTAAGGATTTGTCACGAGGATTGTATGTTTGGATCAGTGATCAGTATAACCATGAAGAGATTTTAGACGAGGTGCGAGAGGCGACGGATTTAGGTGAGGTGCGACATGTGCGCGGGGTGAATACCGGTGATGTTTATTATTTGAGTAAGTAGGATTGTCCGTTGTCCTCATATTATTCATTCCGTTCCTTTAACCCTTTTCTGTGCGAGACCCGCAAGTTGTGGTAAGTGGAGCAGTTAAAGTAATACTGCTCCACTTTTAGTTTCTTTTAGTCTCTTACAGAAAAGGGTTAAAAGAACACTACAACTAGCTATACCAAACAGCGGACGGGGAAACCAAGCCAGCGAACATTGTTACCCGACGGGTTAACACTAGAGACATTGAAGCTGAGGAGGTAAGCATTAGCTGAGGTAAGAGACGAGTAAGTACTAGCAATACTCGACCAACCGTAGCCATTGATACCTAAGTTCCGAGCAGAACCATAATTAAGGTAGATGCTCCCGCTACGGACGAAACTAAACTTGTATACCAAACAGCGGACGGGGTAACCGTTGGAACGTGGATAGTGTCCAGCCGGCCAAACGAGATTGTAATCAAAGTTATTGGCAAAGCTGCGAGCTGCCGAAGTGGAGGCATAATCTTGCACGACACTACTCCAATGTAGACCGTTACGACCGAAGTGGCTCAGGCCGCCATATTGGGAGTAGGTTTCTCCGCTACGGACGAAGTTTTTTACCTATGCTTGGAACCATGTGTTATAATGGTAATAGTTATGGCGAAGGTGATTTGTATTACGAATCAAAAGGGTGGTGTAGGAAAAACGACGACGTCGGTGAATTTGGCGTATTTTTTGGCGAAGGACAAGTTTCGAGTATTATTGGTAGATGTGGATCCTCAAGGTAATGCCTCGAGTGGTTTAGGCTTGGATAAAAATGCTTTAGAAGCTACCATGACGGAAGTAATGATTGGTGCAAGTAACTTGAGTGATGTAATTCAGCATACAGCTTTTAAAAATTTTGATTTAGCACCTACTACTCCGCAGCTAGCTAATGCTGAGGTAGAAATGGCGGCCATGAATGGAAAGTTTGGCATGCTAAAGAAAGCATTGGCGACCGTTAGGGAAGATTATGATTATATTATTGTTGATTCGCCACCTAGCTTGTCGTTGTTGACTGTGAACGGAATGATTGCGGCGGATTACCTGATTTTGCCGGTGCAGACTGAGTTTTATGCACTTGAAGGTGTGGCGCAGCTATTAGAAAGTATGGCGATGGTGCGCAAAGCTATGAACCCGCAGCTCAAATTGCTAGGGGTAGTGGCGACGATGTATGATAAACGTACGAGTTTGAGTGTAGAGGTTTTGGCTGAGGTGGAGCGCTATTTTAAGGATAAAGTATTTGAAACAACGATTCCTAGAAATGTGCGGGTGGCCGAGGCACCAAGCCATGGTGTGCCAGTAGGGGCTTATGATAAATTTAGTAAGGGTGCGAAAGCTTATAAAGATCTTGCGCGCGAGGTAGAAGAAAGGACGACGGAATAAATGGTGGCAAAGAGGAGTATGGGTTTAGGGCGGGGGTTTGATAGTTTGATTCCGACGAACTTGGTTGAGGAAGAATTTGACCCGACTAGCAACGAAGATGCGAAGATGAGTCAGCTGGTAGAGCTTGAGCTTGATAAGATTGTGCGAGATGAGGATCAGCCCCGGAGAAGCTTTAGTGAGGATAGCTTGCGCGAGCTGGCAGATTCGATTGTGGAGCATGGAGTCTTGCAACCGATTGTAGTGGTAAAGAAAGCCGGCGGCTATCAGATTGTAGCTGGTGAGCGGCGGTGGCGAGCTTCTAAGCTGGCTGGGCTAAAAACAATTCCGGCTATTATTCGGACTTTGAGCGACCAGAATCGCTTGGAGTTGTCGATTATTGAGAATGCACAACGTGAAGATTTGAGTCCGATTGAGCTCGCGACGGCTTATGCGAAATTGAAGACACAGTTTAACCTGACCAATGAAGAAATTGGCCGTAGGGTGGGTAAAAGTGCTATTAGTGTGATAAATACGATGAGACTGTTGAAGTTGCCCGAAGAAGCTAAAAAGGCGATGCGTGAGCATCATTTGATGGAGGGGCCAATGCGACCGTTGATTTCCGCAGATCCTGAGGTAGTGCATGATGTGCTGCCAAAGATGATTGAGGAAGGTTGGTCTGCACGGAAGGTTGAGCGGTATATTGCTGATCACAAGAAGAAGAGCTCTGAGATGATTGTGAGAAAGACAAATACGTTCGTTAAAGAAGAGGCAAGATTGTGCAAGAAATATGGTGCGGAGGTGCGAGTGCGAGGGCGCAGTGTGACTTTTAGTGCTAAGAACGACGAAGAGTTGCGTCAGCTGTTGGAAAAGTTGGGTTAGTCTAGTTTCGTTGGGAGTTGAAGAAAATACAGTGATTATTACGGATATGCTTGTTAATTTCCTCCAATTTGTGTTAGGCTAAATGCAGGCCAATTCTAGGTAGAGAGGACTTTCGAGAGTGTGGAGCTTTTTGGCTTCCACCTTCATATGGTGGGGGAAGGAGGTGCATTATGGTTCTAAAGTTTTTCTTCATAGAAATTACCGTTAACATCATAATTAACAAAAAATAAATCGCCTCACGACGATTTATAAAATAACCTAATTAGAGTATAACCTAATACTCTAATTTCTGTCAAGCTTAGAATTGGCCTTTTATAACTAGTATTACCAAACAGCGGACGGGGAGACCGTACCAACGAGCACCATAATATGACGGGAAAATACTTGAAGTACCGAAGCGGAGGAAGACCCCCGTAGCCTTAAAAATGTCTTCAATGTAGTCAACGGCGACACTAGGAGAGGTATACCCATGGCTTCCTATAGTTGCAGGTAGTCCTGTCACGACGAATAAGTCTATGTATCCGCTACGGACGATTCTGATGGAATGGATTCCTTGATTGAAGGTTGAGGGTAGTCGAAGTCACAAATAGGATAAAAATTAGAACTTATTTAGGCTATCAATTTTTAAAAAATGATAGTCACACTTATTACTCATAACAGGGGTGGAAGCTAAAATCTAGGCTATCAAAAATCAATTTTTGATAGCCTAAATAAACCTGTTTTTTGTTCATTCAATTATCCCCTAACCTTCGGTCAGGGGATCCGCCCCAAGGGGGATAACGTCCGTAGCGGGAACGTCAATCTTAATAATGGCGCCTTGAGGAACTTCGGCATCTCTGGCTACGGTTGGTCTCGTATCTCTACTGCTTACGGTACCGGTGCCTGGGATACTAAAGCTTACAACCTCAACTTTAATGCTTCTGGTGTTGCTCCGTCGAATAACAATGTTCGTTGGTACGGTTTCCCCGTCCGCTGTTTGGTACGTTAGTTAAGAGGCTAGCGGGTAAACTGATTTTTGGCATGAAGGTCTTGTGCTTTTTCATGTTTTTTGATATAATGGGAGTATCTAGAGGAACTTCGGGGGTTATATAATAACGGAAAAGGAAAGATGAGTAATAAGAATGAAGATGAGAGGCGCGCGCGCCTCATGAAAATGCGTGACGAACGTTTACCGGATATTAAGAAGCAATTTGAAGAATCACAAAAACGTAATTTTAATTCTAATTTTGCGGAAGGTGGTAAAGACGAGGCTTTGGTCAGAAAATCTGGACGTGGCAAGACTGCGAGATCGGCGCGGCCGGCGAGTAAAAAAGCCGCGGCTGGTAATGCTGGCAAGGCTGCAAAAGGGCAGGGAAGTACAAAGGCTACTAAATCTACTAAAACACTGACCGCGGCGCAGAGTAAACGCGCCGGCTTGGGAGTCTCAGTACGCAAAGGTGAAATGGTACATCATCAAAGAATGCTTTCGCAAGATGTTAATGCGCAAGCGACGCAACATATCATCGGTGTACCGGTGAATAAAAGTAGATATAATGGTTATGGTGGCCAACAAGTAACTAATGGCCAGTTAAAATCAGCGCGGCCGGATCCAGATGCGGTGCGGATTATACCTCTTGGTGGTGTGGGGGAGTTTGGTATTGGCAAAAATATGACCATTATTGAATACAAAAATGAGATGATTTTGGTGGATATGGGTTCGTTGTTTGCTGGCGCAGATTATCCGGGAGTAAACTATATGATTCCGGACATTCAGTACCTAGAGGACAATAAAGATCATGTGAAGGCGATTTGTTTCACTCATGCACATCTAGATCATATTGGTGCTTGTCGACATTTGTTGCCAAAGTTTAATCCTTTGACTCCGATTTATGCGACACAATTTACTATTGGCATGATCGAAAAACAGATGTCAGAGCTTGATGACGTCCCAGAGTTGAATTATCAGGCGGTTGATCCTTTGAAACACGAAAAAATCAAGGTGAGTGAGCATTTTAGTATTGAATTTATTCATACTTTGCATAGTATTCCGGGTAATAGTGCGATTGTGGTGCGGACACCGAATGGAGTAATTTATCTGAGTGGTGACTGGCGACACGAAGAGAACCCGCTGGGCCGGCAAACTGATTACGAGCGGATTGACGAGATCGTGAAGAAAGAAGGGGTGGCTTTGCTCCTGAACGAGAGCACAAATATTGATAGTCCGGGGCGACACCCACATTCAGAATATGACGTGGGTGAAAACTTGGGCCGGGTGATGGACCATTATGCTAATGGTCGGGTGATTGTGAGTTGTTTCTCTAGTCAGATTAAGAGGATTGAGTTGATTTTGAACGAAGCGCATAAGCGCGGTCGCAAGGTGGCTTTTGCGGGCTTTTCGATGATTAATAACGTCGAGGTGGCACTGAGGACTGGGGTGATCAAGATTCCGAAAGATACCATTATGAAAATGGAAGACATTATTAAACTGCCTGATGATAAAATTACAGTGGTTTGTACTGGTTCTCAGGGCGAGCTGAATGCGGTGTTGAATCGCATGGTGAGCGGTGCGCATAAGTATATTAAGATCAAACCGAGTGATGTGATTGTGTTCTCGAGTAATCCAATTCCGGGTAATGAACCACACGTCGTGAATACCGTAGATGGTTTGTTGCGCGAGGGCGCAGGTGTGATCCAGAATGGCAAAACCCATATTACTAACTTAGGGCCGCTGCATTTGTCAGGTCATGCTTACTATGAAGACCATGTAGAATTTTTAGAACGAATAAAGCCGAAGAATTATTTGCCTTACCACGGCGAGTTTTATATGTTGGAGCATAATGCTGAGATGGCTGAGAATGTGATCGGGATTCCTAAAGATAATATTTTGGTGGCGGACGATGGTGACATTATTGAGCTAATGCCGGATCAACATATTCGTAAGAACGGTCGGATTCATGTCGGCAATGAGCTCTTTGATGATACGGACAAACCAGTGCACGAAGCTGTGGTGAAGGATCGGATTCATATTTCGCGTGAAGGGATTTTTGTGATTGTGCTCACGATTAGTAAGAAGAATAATCGTTTGGTGAAGACTCCAGATATTGTGAGCCGAGCCTTTATTTATCTAGACAATTCTGAGGAGCTGGTGGCGAAGATCCGGCATTATTTGCGGGTGCGGACAGAGAAGTTGCAGGGTGATGATCTGAAAGCTTTCAAGGAAGAAATCAAGGAAGACGTTACTCATATCTTGTTCGATGCGACGGGACATACTCCGATTGTGATCCCGGTGATTAATCGAGTGTAGCTGATGTTGAGTGCTAATGAATATCAGAAACGGGCGATGCGGACTTTGAATCCTGATTTGTCGAAGTCTGAAGGCATGTTAATTGATGGGGCTTTGGGCTTGGCTGGTGAGGCTGGCGAGGTGGTAGATTTGATTAAGAAATGGTATGCTCAAGGTCATGATTTGAAGCGGGATTTAATCAAGGAGGAGCTGGGCGATGTTTGCTGGGCGGTGGCAGAAGTGGCGATGGCTTTAGACATAGATATGGAGGAGGTAATGCAAGCGAATTTGGAGAAAATAGAGAAGCGCTATCCAGATGGTTTTGAAGTGGAGCGCTCGATAAAGAGGGGTTGATTTCTCCGGCTGCTGTTTCCTCCACTAATTACAATAATTTATTAGAGCCTAACTCCATAGGTCGTAGACACGGTGTTCTCGCGTCCCGTCGTTACGGGCGCGAGCCACCTATCCCTCGCTCGTGGCGCTGCGGATAGTCTCCGACCTATGGAGTTAGGCTCTAACATTTTTCGTAATTAGTATACCAAACAGCGGACGGGGAAACCAGACCAACGGCTGATATTGCCTGACGAGTTGATACCTGAAGGATTGATATCTAGGTAGTAGGTAGCAGCAGAAGTAGGAGATGAATATGCGGTAGCACTGCTCGACCAACCGTTGCCATTGCGACCAAAGTTTTTCAATATGCCAGTTTTAAGGTTGATCCACCCGCTACGGACGAACCACCTGTTAATAAAAAATGGACTTACCTGTAAGTAAGCCCATAGTGTGTGGTTAAGAAGCTTTGAGCTGATTGTCTGAGATTGGACGACCCGTAACATCGGTGACACGATAGGTAATATGATACTGTTGACTTATTTTGAGTAGGGCCAGGTGTCGCGCTGTGCTTAGATTATAATCATAACGACGATGGTGGCGGTACATTTGGATAATGGTATCATATTCCTCGACCAAGTCGTCTATATCGGGCCAGCCGCTTTGGGGGCGAAAAAGGTAGAAATTATACCTCGGTGTTACCAAGAAGCTAATTTGAAGATTAAGATTCTTGGTAGTGATGATATCTTCAGAAGAGAAAGTCATATCGGTGATATGGTTATGTATCATCAGATGAGCTGATGTGCACCACTCTTCAGGCAAGGCGACAGCGCAGATGTTTTCGTTATGATTAGTCTGTTCGCAAATTTTGTAGCCACATTGGTCGAAAATAGCAAGAATTTCGTAGGGTTGCCGACGAATATTCTGAGCAACTTCGGGGAGACAATGGCCGCTTTCGGAGCTATTGTGATAAATATTTTGCAGGGACTCTTCAATACAGGATAAAATTGTTTCTGTGGTCATGGTATGACCTCCTTTGCTATTTTTTGGCTGGATCCATGAATAACCCACTCCAAGTAGAAAAACTGCTGGGGGGGGGGCATTTATGAAGTATACCTTTGCTCTTAACCGTTGAGGTGCTAGGGGGTCGATGGTATGTCAAATCCAGACATGAATCTGGCCTATTCTTCTATTGTATCACATGATGGCAAAAAAGTCAAGTAAAAAATGACGTAGCGGCTTGGAAAAATGTGGCAGAAAATCACTAAATTAGCACTCTTTACAAATGAGTGCTAATTTGCTATAATGGGGGCATGGATAGTGAATTTAGCGAAATGATGAATCGGTTATCGGAGAATGCAAGGTTTGCACTTCAGAAAGCGGATCTTTTTAGCAAGAAATATAATAACGGCTATATGGGTACGGAACATATTTTGCTGGGGATTTTGTCGCAAGATGCTTCGACGGGTGCACGGTTGTTGCGGGTGTATGGTGTAGATTTGGACAAGACCGAAAAGGCTCTCGGCCAGGAAGCTAGCGAGGTGAATACTAATTCGGCGATGGCCATGATGTCACTCTCAGAAGCTGCGGTTTTGACGATTCGCATGGCTAGTCATTATGCTGCCGAGAAGGGGGTGCCAGTGATCGGGACGGAATATCTGCTTTATGCTTTGCTCTGTCAGCCGAATTCGCGGGGTGCAGTGTTATTACAGAAGATGGGGGTCGATGACGAGGCCTTGATTAACGAAATTGAAGATCAGATGGATCATGCGGCTATGGCCGAGCGCAATCAAGAGAAAAAGAAGGAATATCACAAGAAGCCGCTGAAGTGGCTGAAGCGCTTTGGCACGGATTTAACGGAGCTCGCGAAAGAAGATAAGCTAGACGTGGTGATTGGTCGGGAGCGCGAGATTGAACGAGTCGTGACGGTGCTGAGCCGCAGGACGAAGTCTAATCCGGTTTTGATTGGTGAGGCGGGAGTAGGCAAGACTGCTGTGGTAGAGGGTTTGGCTGAGCGGATTGTGAAAAACAATGTCCCCGGGTCTCTGATCGGTAAGCGGATCTACCAAGTAGACTTGTCGAATATGGTGGCGGGTACGAAGTTCCGCGGGGAATTTGAAGAACGGATCAAAGGTGTGATTGATGAGGCGGTAGAGAATGAAGATGTAATTCTCTTTATTGATGAGTTACATTTGCTGACCGGTGCAGGTTCGAGTGAAGGCACAATGGATGCGGCTAATATCTTGAAACCGGCTCTGGCGCGGGGTAAGATTCAGCTGATTGGGGCCACTACTCTTGACGAATATCGCAAGAATATCGAGAAAGATAAAGCCCTCAGCCGGCGCTTCCAGATTGTGATGGTGGAGGAGCCGAGCCCAGAGGTTACTCTGAAGATTCTTAAGGGAATTAAAGGTCATTACGAGAAGCATCATGGAGTGGAAATTCCAGATGAGATGCTAGAGGTGGCAATTAATATGTCGGGCCGCTATATTAACGATCGTTTTATGCCAGATAAGGTGATTGACGTAATTGACGAAGCGGCGGCGATTGCCAAGGTAGAGGCGGATAAGCGCGGCGGCTCGCAGTATAAGAAACTCAAGGTCCAGCTGAAAGAGGCTGAAGACAAAATGGCCGAGATGGCGGATAAAGAAGATTTTGAGGCGGCGGCATTATGCAAGACTGAGGCAGAAAAAGTCAAGCAGCAGTTGAAAGAGATGAAAAAGAAGGGTGCAGAAAAGAAGCCGGTTTTGACCGAGGACGATTTGGCCATGGCCGTGAGCTTGAAGACTGGTATTCCGGTGTCTAAGGTGCATGGTAGTGAGCTGCAATTATTAAGCAAGCTGGAAGATCATTTGAAGAAAGCAGTGGTGGGCCAGAATGAAGCAATTACCGTAGTGTCGCGGGCGATTAGGCGCGGACGTAGTGGAATCGCAAGTCCGGATCGACCGATTGGTTCCTTCCTTTTCATGGGGCCGACTGGAGTAGGTAAGACCGAGCTAGCGCGAGTGATTGCAAGGGAAGTGTTTGGTGGGGAAAATGCTTTGATTAAGATTGATATGTCGGAGTTTGGCGAGAAGCATAATGTTTCACGTCTAGTGGGGGCGCCAGCTGGCTACGTGGGTTATGAAGATGGCGGTAAATTGACCGAAGCTGTGCGGCGGAAGCCTTATTCGGTAGTGCTATTTGACGAGATCGAAAAAGCGCACCCTGAGGTCTTTAATATGTTATTACAGATTCTAGAAGACGGAGTCTTGACTGATGGCCAGGGTAATAAGGTGAAATTTAATAATACCGTGGTGATTTTGACTTCTAATCTCGGCGCTGAAGATATGTATCGAGAGAATGAGCTGGGCTTCACGGCGAAGACTCTGAAGAACAAGCGCGAGCTAAACGAAGAATACGAGGCCAGTAAAGAAGCGGCGATGAAAGCTCTGAAAAAAGTAATGAAGCCAGAATTGATTAATCGTCTAGACGGGATTATGGTGTTTCACCCCCTGTCAGCAGAGAATATTGAACGAATTTTTGATAATTTATTGGAGGAATTACGCAAGCGCTTGGCGACTAAGAAGCTAGGCCTCAAAGTATCACCGGAGGTGAAAAAGTATCTGATTCGCGAAGGTCATGATCCAAAGAACGGAGCGCGGCCGCTCCGTCGCATGATTGAGGACCGGATTGAGGCAATTATTGCGGAAGAGATGATTGCAGGGACTTTGCAACCGGGAGATATTGCGGCGATTAGCTTAGCGAAGGGACGAAATGCTAAAGATAAAAAGTTGGAGCTGAAGGTCGTGCATGAATAACGATGCGGATCGAGCTGAGGTGGCAGCGAAGCCGAGTTTCTGGCGGCGGTATGGCTGGTCGGTATTATTGGTGGCTTGTGTCTGTGGGGTGGCGGTATTATGCATGCCTATTTTGCGAGACTGGTGGCAAGGCTGGTTTTATAGTCCGGCAGAAGAAGTAATGCTAGTGCGCGATGAGCTAAATCTGACGTCTCGGGGGATGCGAATCTTTAATGCGTCTCACCCAAGCTTAGAGGATAGTGAAAAATTTAATCAAGTTTGTAATAGTCATAATGCGGATATTTCGCTCCTGGGTTGTTATACCGAAGGCAAGATTTATGTGTATGAGATTAAAGAAGAGCAGTTACGCGCGGCTAATAAAGTCACGATGGCGCATGAATTTTTGCATGCGGTGTGGGAGCGCCTGCCGGGTTGGGAACGTAGCAAGGTGGAGAGGTGGTTAGGAGAGGTTTATAATGAGCGGCGAGAGTGGTTCGATGAGGAGCTTGAGACCTACGATGAGACTGATCGTTTAGAAGAAGTTTATGCTCGGGCGGGGACGAAGTTGGAGACTTTACCAGAAGATCTAGAGCAACATTATGCAAAATATTTCCGGGAGCGCGGGCAGATTGTAGCTTATTATCAGGAGTATGAGATGCCGTTTTTGGAATTAAAGTTACAATTACAAGAAGCGGTGGCGCAGATTGAACAGACGAAGACAGAGATTGACCAGGAGCGAGAAAAATACCTGGCAGGGGTGCAGGAACTAGACGAGAAGATTACGCAGTTTAACCATTGTGCAGCGATTGCGGGGTGTTTTCGGAGTGAAAGTGAGTTCGCGCGGCGGAGGAGTGAATTATTGACGGAACGTACAGGTTTGGAAGAGGTGCGAACTAAGCTGAATGAAAAAATCATTGATAATAATACTAAGATTGAAGAATATCGCAAGATGCAGCAAAGTCTGGGAAGGTTGAATGATGCAATGAATTCTAATGTTGAGTTGGTAGAAGAAGCTCAAGGTATATAATGTAAGAAAGGAGATAGAATGAAAAATTATTTAGTGCCAACAGTGGTAGAAGAAACGAATCGCGGTGAGAGAGCCTATGATATCTATTCAAGGCTGTTGAATGATCGGATTGTGTTCTTGGGCGAACAGGTAGATGCGCATACGGCGAATTTGGTGGTGGCGCAGCTGCTTTACTTAGCCAGTGAAGACCCAAAGCGCGATATTAAATTATATATCAATTCGCCAGGGGGATCAGTCTATGACGGACTGGCGATTATTGACACTATGAACTATATTGCGTCGGACGTGCAGACGATTGGGATTGGCCTGCAAGCTTCGATGGGGGCGATGTTGTTGGCTTGCGGGGCGAAGGGCAAGAGGTTTGTGCTGCCGAATGCTCGTATTATGATTCATCAGCCAAGCTCGGGCACAGAAGGGAAGATCACGGACCAGGAAATTGCTTTGAAAGAGGGGATTTATTTGAAGAAAAGGTTGGTAGAGATCTTTGCTGAGCGCACTGGTAAGACTGTGGAACAGGTAGAGAAGGACATGGATCGGGATAACTGGATGTCGGCTGACGAAGCATTGGAGTATGGGATTATTGATGAGGTGATTAAGGACTAGGTAGTTTAGGACATAATGGAGGTAGAATGGTAAAAGTTTTATGGACTGATGGTAGTGCTAGCCCGAATCCGGGCCCTGGGGGGTTTGCGGTAATTGAGAATAGTAAACCAGTGGTCTTAGGTAGTGAGAAAAAATCAACCAATATTCGTATGGAGGGCAAGGCGATGATTGCCGCGATCAAGTATGCTGATGGTGAGCCTTGCGAAATTCATAGCGATTCGGAATTTTGGATCAATGTAGTGACAAAGTGGGCGGCGGGCTGGATGCGCAATGACTGGAAGAAAAAGACCGGCGAGATTGCTAATCTTGACATTGTACAAGAATTATATCAGCTTTATCTAGATAATCCCGTAGAGCTAGTGTGGGTGCGGGGGCATGTGGGTACGGCTGAGAACGAGTTGGCGGATAGTTGGGCGAATAGGGCGCGTCAGGGCGAGGAATTGTAGGGGGCTAGTCATTGGAGCGAGCTGCTGCGTTAAGACCTGTGACTGCTCCCTCACCGTACTTTGAGTACGGCTCGGTTCGCTGCTCGGTCTTGTCTTGTATCTCGTCTCCACTGACGTCGCCCCAGAGCTTCGTACTTCATCTGCAATAGCTTCGCCCCTTGAGCTTGGTTTTGCTTTCAGCTACTAGCTAGCTTCGCTCTCAGCTCTTACTTTGTTTAAGCTTTGCGACCGGGACGATAAGATTTTTGACGGTTGCCAATAATGAGTGCAAGGATAATGCCTAGACCAGCGACCGAAATAATAATGAAAGCTAGAGGGTGATTGTCGAGAGTGCCGCTGGTGGTTTTTGCTAGATCATCTGGAGCAGGGGTGCTGGTAGCGGGGACTTCGATTGGTGCGACCGCGATATTTTCAGACTGTGAACTTTCTGGGGTGGCTTGATTAGAAGCAATGGGCGCCGGGTCAATTGGTTCGTTAGAAGATGTTGTAGGAGTAGTAGGGTTTTGGGGTGTGACTACGGGAGTGGTGGTAGCAATTGGCAGGGTTTGTACTGGGGTAGATGCGGGCTTGTTTTTTTCTTCGATCGCAGCAGATCTTTTAACGACACCAAATTTAAGATTGCAAGCGATAATGGCATCGTTTGCGGCTGACATAATCATATCGAGGTCGGCAGGGGAAGTTTGCTCGTAATTAGCCAACATGGTCTCGGCGGTGTTTACGAGGGCAAAAAGATAAAGATAATCTTCGGTATAATCGGTGATGTAAGGTAGGAGCTCGGGGTCGAGGGTGGAATACTCGGCATAGTCTTCGATGGCTTTGACTTCAGCGATTTTGGCGGCAAGCTGAGATTCAGTGGGAACTCTTTCTAAAGAACTAGCCGATGCGCTGGGATTAGTGGCATAGGTGTAGTGCGGCATGGCTACGGTAATAGTTAAAGTTAAGAGTAGGGTGCTAATGATGCAAGCTCGTTTCATAATAAATACTTCCCGTTAAAATTTACTTGTATTCTAGCAAAGTTGTAATTTATCTGCAAGCATAAGGGAAATGTGGTTGTAGTCCCCTGTTTCCTCATACCATTCATTCCGTTCCTTTAACCCTTTTCTGTGCGAGACCCGCAAGTTGTGGTAAGTGGAGCAGTTAAAGTAATACTGCTCCACTTTTAGTTTCTTTTAGTCTCTTACAGAAAAGGGTTAAAGGAACCTTACAATTAGTATCATCAAGCAAATTAATCTTTGATAGGTTTAATCTTCTGTACTACTTTTTAGGATTTTTTTATTTGATGAATTAGTTATTTGGAGGGTGCGGAGCTTGCTAGCGAGCATGCAGCGCGCGAAGCCCGTGAAGACGGGCCTGAGTGACGCGTCTCCAAATAACTAATTCATAAATAAATCTAGTAGACTGAGAAAAGTAGTACAGAAGATTAACTATTATACCAAACAGCGGACGGGGAAACCGAACCAGCGAGCATGCGGGCCATTGGACGGGTCGACAGTATCAGTACCGAGTACGAGAGTGTAAGCACCAGCAGAGGTAGGTGACGAGTAGGTGCCAGCCGAACGTGGCCAACTAAAGCCATCGCCGCCGAAGACCTTTAAGGTGCCAGTCTCAAGAGTGGCAGCCCCGCTACGGACGAGGAGAAGCTCTTTTGAACTATTATACCAAACAGCGGACGGGGAAACCATTAGCACGATTGAACGGACCGATTGATGGATTAATGCTTGAAGCGCTAAAATAAAGGCGATAAGCATTAGCGACAGTAGGAGAAATATAATCCACTGCAGTAGTAGACCAGCCCCAACCAGCTTGACCATGTCCAGATAACTCACCGAGGCCTAAGTCAATAAACCCGCTACGGACGAGGCCTATGAAGAAAGTAGAACGTATTTAGGCTATCAAAAATTGATTTTTGATAGCCTGGTTCTAGTATTATAGTAGGGGTAGAGACCAAATTCTAGGCTATCATTTTTTTAAAATTGATAGCCTAGATAAATTTGTTTTTTAGCCGTATTTCCTGCTAGATTGCGTTCAGGAGGGTTCGTCCCACCAATCGTCCGTAGCGGGTGGATTAATCTTAACTACAATTTCTTGAAGTATCTTGGCTCGTATGGTTATGCTTGGTCTAAAAGTATAACTTCATATCATACTAGTGTTTGGGATACAAAAGCTTATTATCTACATTTTACTGATTCTGGTCTTAGCCCATCATATGAATATATCCGATGGTCTGGTCTCCCCGTCCGCTGTTTGGTATACTAGTTTACTAGTCGGCTTAAATTTCCATCGAGAATTTTCGGCTCAAAACCGTGAATCTCATCATGAATATATGGCTGATCAGGTAAAGCATAAAGGGTAAAGATAGGTTTATTAAAATATTTCGCGACGAACATCTCCGCAAAACTATTCGCTCCGATATAATGTTTGATGCCGTTTTTGGAATAATTGCAGACTAAGACCGCATAAGAAGCGCGAATTTTGTCGGTATGGGCATGAACTGGGTCGGTTTCGATTTTGGTCTTGACTGGGTCATAGTCGGGCTGTTCGGCGAGATGATTAATTACCCCATTAGGCAGTAAAACTTCGTGACCCAGGGTTTCGAGCTCTTTAGCGACTTGTAATACTTCCTTAGTGAAACTGAGACTACAGCAAATACAAATTTTCATGGACCTCCTTTGAGCTTCATTATAACATGGTTCCTAGCGGACACGGTATTTTGATAATACTTATGTTATAATGTAGATATATGAAAAAGTTGATTATAAAATGTCAGTTGGTGGATCGAGCGGATTTTGAACGCAGGGCAGCAGAGATTGGCATGGAATTTGGAGCGACGATTTGGCAGCATGAGCGGATTTATGTGCCAAGCGATTATCGCCCAAATATGAATCACTCTCGAATGATTTTGCGCACAGAGGTACGGCAGACTAATCAACCGGCAAATTATACCATGTTTTTGAAGCGGCACATTGAGGATAGCGGAGTGGATATTGTGCATGCTACCCCGGTGGGAGATTATACTGAGGTGACAGCAATGATTCACCAGCTGGGTTTTCGTAAGGCAGCCGAAGTTAGTCGACAGCGCCAAGAGCTGGTCTTGGACGAACATACCAAGATGTGCTTGGATATTGTAGAAGGTTTGGCTGGGTCATTTCTGAAGATTGAGGCGGAGTTATCTGAAGTCATAGCAGTTGAGGCTTTGCGAAGAGAAATCTTTCGGACTCTGGAACTATTTGGTCAGGAGACCTTCATTATGCAGACTTATGCTGATTTGATGACGGAGCAAATGCAGCCGTATTATTTGCCAGAATATTAGGCTATTCTCTTGGCGCTTCGGTGCGTTGCCCTTGACCACTACTGCGCCGCTCAAATAAAAATGCAAGCATTTTTATTATTCGCTATCCTCGTGGTGGTTCGCCTTCGGGCTCGGAGAGGAGTTTCTTGGATTTGATTTCGTAGCGCCGGCCGTTGACAGGGGAGATATAATAATCTTCACTTAGTAAATTGACGAACATAGTCAAATCTTTGTCGTCCATAATAATGATTGAGCCATCGTCGTCGGTCATGAGCTCAAGCTGCATTTCGTCTGCATAATCAATAAGCTTATCTTGGGGCATTTCTTCGGTGATGTCTAGGGCTTGGAGTTTTTTGATCAGTGGCTTTTTGTCCTGAAGCAGACCGTTGAGGGTTAGACCTTCGGCGAAGGAAAGCTTGTATTTGTCGCTGAGTTCCTTAGCCTTGGCATCAGCGATGACTTGAGACTTGTAATCGTATTGGAAGAGATTCTCAAACTTAGTCTGGTTAAAGATGATTACATTGTCATCGACAATGGCGACTTGGTTGTCATCGGGCATTTTCAGGGCGACTTCGGCCGAGAAAGGTTCAAAACCTTCGCCATTTAGCTCCCACGATGAACCGCCTTTGAGGGCAGAAGAGGCCGAGATGCCTTTAGCGATATAAAAAGTCTTCGTACCTCCCTCATTGCCGGGGTAGGTGAATCGAGCAATAATGCCTTTAACCTTCTTAAATTCATCAATGTGATCACTCATGGAATCGATATCACGATACTCGTGCTCGATCAAATGAATCAAAGTTTCAGCGCGGCCGACATTAGTCAACTTTGTGCGGTAAATTACCTTGTCTTCGCCGTCGGACTTCTCGTATTCGCGACATTCCAGGCCCTTGTCAGCCTCTTTGATAATGTAGCCGGTGGCTTCTTGCATGAAGAGGGCTTTTACACTGGTAGTGAGCTGATCAGAATAACGCACGCGGTAAGGGGTATAATTCTTATTGAAGAGAAAGAGTTCGACCGAAACGTTATTTTTGATTTCGTCAACTTCGTTAGCCCAATGGAAGACGTCAAAGCTAGACTGGGGCAGGGAAGTGGTCTGGGGAGTCGAATCCGCAGAATTATCAGAGGTGTCAGAATCGGCAACATCACCAGATGTAGTCTGTGTAGAAATATCAGTCTCTACTACCACATTATCATTAGTTGCATCACCATTAGCCTGTTCGATCTGTTCGTTATCCATATTTACCTCGCTTTTGGTTTATTATAAGGCAAGCTGAGCAAAAAGGCAACAAAAATCAATTACCAAGGGGTGCTCCATTGACTTTTATGGCAATGTGTGCTATAATGGTGGTATGGAATGACGAAAATCATTCTGGTACGACTATTTTTGGGGTAAAGGAGCCAGAAAATGGCAATTTTGTACTCAAAAAGTCAAGAACCAAGAGTTGGCACTTTAAGATTTCGGGAATCTGAACAGAGGTGCTCATTTCATTTTAGGAGGGAAAAAATGAAGGAATTTAGATTGATTATGGATCAAATTATTTTGCTAATTGCGCTGATAATGATTGTTAGCGCGACAGTGGGCACGGTAGGCCTGCGTAGTACGGGCGAAGCTTCGGTGGCGCATGATGCAGCTGGCCAGGAAATTGAGGTCACGGAAAAAGAATACTATGCCTATGCACAATTAAATTTTCCGGCATCTTGGATCGTGGCAGCTCCGGCTTTGTGGCTGGAGCATGATAATTGGCAGCCTGAGTTAGCTTATCGACGCGCGACTATACGGGTGCTACAAGCATTTGGTGTGATTTTCGCGGTTTTTGCAGCTGGGACTATTTGGTCGGAATTTCATCAGTTAAAGAAAGTTCATACTGATGCGACCGATCAGGAGGCGGCGGAGCTAAAAGCCAGGTTACCCTTTAACGGCCGGAGTATGTTCTATATGATCATCTTTGGCACTGCTTCGTATGTAGTTTCGGTGGGCTGGGCAATCATTATTTTAGCAATTTTGATGGTAGCCTGTGAGGCTGTACGTTGCATTGTGTTCTATACGCGAAAGGACCATGTGGAGAATCATCGTAAGTCAGTGTCGGAGGGCGAATCGGAGGAAATGGCTAAGACTCAGTCGCGCAAGAAAAAAATCCAGTCTCGCACTGACCCTAGTGAACCGGTTTTGCCGCCTGCAGGACCAACTAGGCCTAGTAGAGGCCACATCTATCCGGTGAGGCCAAGATGAAAACAGATTCTTCGGAAGAATCTCGGGAGATCAATATGATCTCCCTTTTCTTGTGGAAAACTTTTCCACAAAGTAATTGATAGGGGTAGAAGCAGTAGTTTTGCACACTGTGGAAAACTCTTAAGGGAAGCAGGCCAATTTTGTAAAAGCGGGAGAAAAATTTAAAAAAGCACTTGCATTTTTAGGAAATCTCGACTATACTGAAATCAGTGGACGAACACCCACACAAACAAGTGAAAAACTACAAAATATAAAAATAAAAACGTAGTAAACACGATAGCGGGGAAGTACCACAAACAAACATATTAAAATATAGTAAATTAACAAGGTTTGAGATCGGCCAACTAGGAGTTTTTGCACGCGTTTAGGACACGCGTAATCGAAACCAATACGCACTTCAAATAAACACCTCCCAATTAACTCTATAGGTCGACATTTATTTGTAGACCTCAACCCACTTTTACACTTTAAGTCTCTCAACGGCTGTGTATGTGGTTGGTTACGACCGGCCAGATCACAGTAGATAAATAGTGTAGCAACACAAATAAAAATATACGCAAAACACAAAAATGCGGAAATTTCTAGTTGAACGGTCTCAAACGAAATAGTGTATAATTATACACATGGAAGAACTTCATCAGCCTGTATTATTATCGGAAGTACTTGGAGTCTTGCAACCGAAGCTCGGGGAGTCATATTTGGATCTCACAGCGGGGTATGCTGGACATGCAAGTGAAATTTTGGGTGTAACACAGAATTATAAGGATTCGGTCTTGGTGGATCGAGATCATAATGCGATAGAGGTGCTGAGGGCGCGGTTTCAAGATCGACCCCTGAGGATTGTCGAGGCAGATTTTTATAATGCGGTGCTACAGGAAATTGAGTGTGGAAACACTTTCGATATGATATTGATGGATTTTGGAGTTTCTTCTCCGCAGCTAGACCGAGCAGAGAGAGGATTTTCTTTTGCTAAAGATGGTCCGTTAGATATGAGAATGGATCAAAGGCAAGAGTTGGATGCTGATAGGATTGTGAATAAATGGAGTGAACGAGATATTTGCACCATCTTGGAGAAATATGGCGAAGAGAAGCCGGGCTTTGCGAAGCTGATTGCACGGGCGATTGTGCATGGGCGACCGTGGCGGTCGACTTTGGAGCTAGGCGAGGCGCTGAAGAAGTATGGACGAGGAGGGAAAGTCCATCCAGCGACGCGTACTTTCCAGGCGATTCGAATTGCCGTGAATGATGAGCTGGGTGAGATAGAACGTACGTTGCCGCTCCTTTTGAAGGTTTTGAAACCGGGCGGTAGGGTCGCGATGATCACTTTTCATAGTCTAGAGGACCGGTTGGTGAAAGATTGGATAAAAGAAATGTCCAGTTTTGGCGAAGAATCAGAAATTGCGATTTTAACTAAGAAACCAATTACTGCGGAGGAACAGGAGTTGTTTATCAACCCGAGAGCACGGAGTGCGAAACTGCGCGCAGCGCTGAAATTGTAGAGTGTGGAGACTTTGCGGGAGCGGACTGTGGGAGTGGAGTAGGCTGGGCCCGCGGAATGATAAAGGCGACGAAGTGAGCTGGATATCGGGAACCAGGGAACTGAGCCGTAAATAAAAACAAAACATAAAAAGGAGGCAAAATATGCCACGACAAATTATCGTAACTAGCAATCGTTCTCGCACTCAAAAAGTGCAAGTACACTTCCGCTAAGATAGCTAGAATAGCTAGTTAGCACGGAAAACTGAGGTATCGATTTTCCCACGAGCTAGAATATGGGAGGGTGCGTTCGCCGAGTTTTTGATACCTATATGGGCCGATTTAGGCTCACCACGGTTGGAGAGTTAAAACCGTAGAGTGTTTACCAAGTTACATGACCTTCCTGAGGTATGCCGCATGATTACTTATGGCTCTGTCATGCGCGCAGCCTCGGTCTAAGATTCTGCTAAAGTAACTGGAACTTGAACAACCTTTGAATATGAAATTATTAAATTTAAAATAAAAACAGCGAGGAAATAAAACTAATGAGGCCGCAGACTTATGTAACAAGGCGCTCTGCCACTGCGAGCGGTTGGTCACGGAACTATAATACTGTACGTCACACACCGAAAACTTTGGGGTCGATTTCTAATTTGATGATTGTGGGTATGCTAGTCCTAATTGTAGGGCTGATCTATGTAGCGCAGGGTACTCAGGCAACGAATTATGATTATGAGCTGTCGGCGATTGAAGATGAAATTGCGGAGCTTGAGGCGAAGAAGGAAGATCTGGCGGTGGAAAAGGCTCGTTTGACCTCGATTGCAGCGAGTGAGAATAGTACTGTGGCAAACAATATGGAGACTGCTAATGCGTCGGGTTATGCGACAGAGTAAGGTGACGGAGTGTCGCCTTTTTCGGTGAGCATAGATATGATATAATATAGACATGAGCAGAAACAAAGTCCTCAAATATGGTTTGATGGCGGTGATGGCGGTGATTATAGTGCGTCTGTTTTTTATTCAGATCGTACAGCATGATCAATGGACAGAGAAGGCTTTGGCTCAGCAGACGAAGCAGAATGTCTTGAAGGCGAAACGGGGGGAGATTTACATGATGGACGGCGATGAGCCGGTGGCGGTGGTGATGAATGCGACGGTCTATACGGTGATTGTGGATCCGATGTTGGCGAATCGTGAAGAGATAGCAGGGAAGATCAGTGAGATTGTAGGGGAACGACAGACGGCGACGTGGGATGAAGTTTTTGCGAATAAAGCCTTGCGGTATTATATTGTAGCGAAAAATGTTGAACGTAAAGCCGCTGAGCAGATTGCGGAGTTAGATTTTGCTGGAGTATGGCTGCAGGCGAACACGAAGCGAGTGTACCCGGAAGGGGATTTGGCGGCCAGTGTGCTGGGGTTTGTGAATGCCGATGGTGCGGGTCAATATGGAGTAGAGGGCGCGATGAATGAGGCTTTGTCGGGCAAAGATGGTCTACTTAAGACTATCAAGGACGTGAATAACGTGGCTTTGTCAATTGGTGATGATAATATCAAGGAGCCGGCGGTAGATGGTGAAGACGTGGTACTCACTATTGATAAAACAATGCAATATAACGTGGAGAGGATTTTGGCGCAGAAGGCTCAAGAAGTGGGGAGCGCAAATGGCAGTGCAATTGTGATGGACCCAAACTCAGGGAAGATTCTGGCTATGGCGAATTATCCCAGCTATGATCCGGCGGATTATGGTAATGTGACCAGTGCGGCGGCTTATATTAATCATGCGATTGAAGATCCGTTTGAGCCGGCGAGTATTTGCAAGACTCTGACTTTTGCAACGGGAATAGATCTGGGAGTGATGAATGCAGAGAAGACTTTTGTCAATACTGGCGAAATTACGGTTGATGGCTGGCCGATTAGAAATTCCAATATGGACCCATCTTTGTCAGGAGTGCAGACTATGCAGAAAGCTTTTAACTACTCAATGAATACGGGGTCGACTCAGGTCTTGAAGTGGCTGGGTGGAAGCGAGACGGAGATTAATGATGTGGGGCGAGAGAAGTTGTACGATTATTTCTATAATCATTTTGGCTTGGGGCAGTATACCGGTTTTGAGCTCTACGAATTGCCGGGATTTCTAGTAGAGCCCCATGCCGATGTCTATGGTTTGGCTTCTTTGTATGCTAATATGACCTTTGGTCAGAATATGCAGACCACGATGATTCAGGTGGCGGCCGCGATTTCCTCAGTGATTAATGGTGGAAAATATTATACTCCTACGATTATTGCGGGGAAGTTGGAGAATGGGGAATTAGTACCGGTGGAGGATAAGGGTGCGGTGCGGCAGACGGTGAGCGCGGAGACTAGTGCCGAGATGCGGGCGATGATGTATGGAACGAGGGTGATGTCGCGCTCGGCCGGTGTGGACAAGCCAGGATATTATGTGGGGGGTAAGACGGGAACAGCACAGGTAATAAAAGATGGAGCTTACTCGATGGACGAATTGCAGGCGACTTATATTGGATTTGGTGGGACGGAGGGGGAAATGCCACAATATTTAATTATGGTGAGATTGTGGGAGAAAGGGAAGAAGTTAGAAGGACATCTGCATGCTCAGCCCGTGTTTGATGCCTTGAATCTTTATCTACAAGATTATCTAAGGGTTCAACCCAAGTTGGCGGAATAAGTGTTATAATTAAGGGTAGTATGCAAGATACACTGAATAACGAGACGTTTTATGGATTGATCTTGGCCTTGTCGGCATTTTTCTTGGCAACATTTTTAACTCCGGTCTACACTTATTTTGCCTATAAATATAAGTTTTGGAAGAAGCAGAAGAAGACGACTTTGACTGGTGAGGCACTGCCGGTGATGACGAAATTACATGCGAAGAAGTTCGCGCGGCATTTTCCTACGATGGCAGGGATTATTGGAGTGGTGACGGTGTTCTTGGTGACTTGGATTTGTAATCTGAATCGAGAGCAGACTTGGTTACCGCTAGTGGGGTTCGTGGGTGGCAGTGTGGTTGGATTGATTGATGATTTGATTAATGTCTTTGGGAGTGGCAAAGGAGCGGCCGGGCTACGGGCTCCGGTGAAATTCGCCATGATTACTGCAATCGCGGCAGCGCTAGGCTGGTGGTTTGCAGTGAAACTAGGCTGGACGGCGATTGAAGTGCCGTTTGTGGGTGATTGGGAAGTAGGAACGGTGGGCATGATTGTCATCTTTACCTTTGCGGTGGTTGCGACTTCTAATGCGGTTAATATTTCGGACGGTCTGGACGGCTTGGCCGGTGGTTTGGCGATGTTGGCCTATGGCGCCTATGGAGTGATTGCTTTGTTTCAAGGCCAGTGGATGTTAACTGGGTTTTGTTTGACGGTGGTGGGTTGGTTACTGTCTTATATTTGGTTTAATGTACCTCCAGCGCGCTTCATGATGGGTGATGTAGGGTCGTTTGCTTTAGGTGCTGGCTTGGGGGTGGTGGCTATGATGACGAACTCGTTTTTTCTATTGCCGATCATCGGGATTATGTTTGTGGTGGAAGCAGGTTCAAGTTTGATTCAAATGTTCTGGAAGAAATTTTTCCATAAGAAATTATTTATCTCCGCTCCGATTCATCATCATCTGGAAGCTAAGGGCTGGGGAGAGGCGAAAATCGTGATGCGGTTTTGGGTGATTGCTGGAGTTTTTGCGATTGTCGGAGTGTTTTTGGCGGTACAGGGGGGAATTTTGTAAATGAATAATAAAATCAGCGACATGGTAAAGAATTTGCTTAAGGCGGTGGCGGGGATTTTGTTTGCCATTCTGCTGGTAATGTTGATCGCAACCTTTTTAATGGATAATCAGTGGCTATGATACGTAAGCATAAGAGTGATCGAATAATTGGAGTCCTGATGGTAGTTTTGTTGGGATTGGGTTTAATTGTGATCTATGCAATTGGGCCAATGCGGGCCAATGTGATGAATTCCGCCTATGGCATGGATTTAGACGAGAACTACTTCTTTGCGCATCAGCTAATTAGTGTGATTTTGTCTCTAGTGGTGGCCTTTTTGGCCTTCGTGATACCGTATAATGTAGTGCGAAGGTGTGGCAAATTAGTTTTGCTGGTGGGGTTAGGCATGTGCGCTTTGTTGTGGCTACTTTCGATGATAAATAGCCCCCTAGCGAAATGTGAGCTGGGAGCTTGTCGCTGGATTAATGTCTCGAGTTCTTTGAGTATTCAGCCGGCGGAAATTTTAAAGCTGGGTCTGGTATTATATTTGGCAGGGTTGATCGTGGAACGGAAAAAGGAAGGGCGGCTGGAGACGAGGGATTTTTGGATTCCTTTTGCTGTGGTGAGTGTACTGGCTCTAGGTTTTGTGGTGGTGATTCAGAAAGATTTAGGGACAGGTGTGAGCATTATGGCGATTATTTTGGCTATGTTATTTATGAGTGGAGTGAAATTGAGATATTTTCTGGCGGTGCTCGCTGTAATCTTTGTAGCGGGAGTGCTGGCGATTTTTAGCTCTCCGCATCGTAGGGAGAGGTTAATGACTTTTGGCAGTGCTGAGTCAAGTGACTCTTATCATATTGAAAATGCCATGATCGCCATCGGTACGGGGGGATTCTGGGGAGTGGGGATTGGTAATAGTGTGCAGGCCACGGGATATTTGCCCGAGTCGATTAATGACTCGGTGTTTGCAGTGATGGGTGAGACTTTTGGTTTTGTGGGGCTTACGGCGATTGTGGCTTGTTTTGCGGGATTGCTGTTTAGGCTACTCAGGACGGCGAGGTTTTTGCCTGATGACGAGCAGTCGTTGATTGTTGTCGGCATTTTTGCTTGGCTGACGGCACATGTGGTTTTGAATATTTCATCAATGACAGGATTGATGCCGCTCACAGGGATTACTTTGCCACTGCTGAGCTCTGGAGGTACTAGTATGCTGTTTACGGCGGCGGCTTTGGGTTTGGCTTTGCAGATTTCGTGTTATACGGCTCGGGAGCCGCGCAAGGAAACTGTGGCGATGAAATCTGTGAATTCTGCTGAGGCAAATGTAGGACGTAGGCAAGAGGCGAGGAGGGAAATAAGACTATGAAAATTCTAGTAGTAGGGGGAGGTTCTGGTGGACATATTACTCCAGCCGTGGCAGTAATTAGGGAGGTTCTGGCCGAAAAACCACGCACGCGAGTAGAGTTTTGGACGGATCGGAAGTATTACAAAAATGTTGTAAAAATTACAACAGAATTAGGTGTGAGCTGGGGTTCGCAGAGGCAGCAGGGGCACAATAGCCGCAAGAACACTTATATTCGGGTGCGTCGAATCTGGTCAGGGAAGTTTCATCGTTATGCAGGTTGGACTATAAAAGATTATTTCGTGCATTTTCAGGTAACTTTGCGTGATCTGGTTTGGGGAAACATTGTAGGTTTTGTTGGCTTTGTTGGTGGGATTGTACAGAGTTTTTTCCGGTTAATTTTGCCAGCGAAGAGACCAGATGTAATTTTCTTAAAAGGGGGTTTTGTGGGATTGCCAGTGGGGCTAGTTGCAAGATTAGTGAGAATTCCTTATGTCGTGCATGAGTCTGACACCGTGCCGGGTTTGGCGAATCGTTTACTAATGAAGCATGCTGCGGTGGTGGCAACCGGTTGGGGAGAATTAAAAGGCGCAGAGAAAATCGTGCAAGTGGGGATTCCGGTAGCGGCAGAATTTAAGACCGTGACAGCGAGCCAGCAGAAGAGTTTGAAGAAATCTTTTGGTTTTGATCCCGAACGGTCCCTAGTGGTGGTGACTGGTGGGAGTCAGGGGGCTTTGAGTTTGGATCAGGCAGTTGCAGAAATTTTGCCGGAGTTACTGAAATTTACGAGTGTGGGGTTGGTGGCAGGCCGGAAACATTACGAAGAAATGGTGGATTTGAAGCGCTACGAGGAATGGGATAAAGCGAAGTTGCAGTCGAATTTTAGAATGTGGGAATTTAATTCGGCGATGAATGAGTTGATGGGGGCGGCTGATGTGGTAGTGAGTCGGGCTGGGGCTACGACGATTGCTGAGCTGGCTGCCTTGAAAAAGGCGGTGATCTTGGTACCCTTTGAGCGGTTGCCGGGCGGTCATCAGACTAAAAATGCCGAGAGATTGCAGGATGCTGGAGCGGTGGTGATGATTCCAAATGAGAAACTGACCCAGCAACCTGGCATTTTACTAGAAGAAGTGAAGCATTTGGTACGTGCTCCGAGGGAGCGGGAAAATTTGGCAGAAAAGTTGCATCTTGAGGTAGCGCGACCAGAAGCAGCAAAGGATTTAGCAAAGATTGTTTTAGAAGTAGGAGAGCAGAAAGTTAAAAGATAATGCGTGGGCATAGCAAAATGAAAAGAATGAGGGCGGGGCAAACGATTGTGGCGGAACGCGAGCGGGCGGAGTCTGAGTCTGAGCGAATGCAGGCTCGTAAAAAGGCGCATCGTAAAAAGACGACTTCAATCATCATGGCTCTGCTAGTGATGGCGATTATTGGTTTGGTTTGTTATATTGCGATTAAAGAGTTTTCTGAGCAACATGGTCAGGCGGCACAGGAGAGGGTAACAGAGGACGTACGAGTGAATGCACAGATTATAGATGAGGATAACCGAGGGCAGATTTCGGTCCGAACTAAAGAATATATTGCCCAGCTCGAGCAGGATTTTCAGGACTTGGGTTATAGAGTGACTAAGGTGATTTTGCCAACTGGTACAAGTAGGGAATTATATGTTGATTTAGATGGGTTGGAGACGTATTTTAAGGTTAATATTGATCGGGGTACGGCAGTGTCGGCTGAAGATGCTAAGCGAATGATTAAGTATTTGGAAGAGCGAGATCTACATCCGGAGTATGTTGATGTGAGGGTAGAGGGTAAGGCTTACTATAAGTAAGTTTGTCCGCTGTTTCCTCATATTAAGTTCTTGTATTATTCAGTATATTCAGGCCCTACTTCTCTCAGTCCGGGTGAGCCTCTCCTCATTGCCGTGCGTAGCACGGCTAAGGCGACTGGTCGCATCGGGCCTGCGGCGATAACGGACCCGGTTCAGCCCTCCGAGCCGTCATGACTTCGAAGAAGTAGGGCCTGAATATAGCAACTATTATAGTAACTTGTATACCAAACAGCGGACGGGGAAACCTTGCAAACGATAGCTATCATTAAACGGGTGAGTATCATTAGAATCGAAATTTAAATAAAATGTGCTAGCAATTGTTGAGGAAGTGTAATTTGTAGCAATGCTAGAGGCACTGTATCCGCCTTGACCAATATATCTACCTGAGGTAATACGATTTTCTAAATTGATTTTTCCGCTACGGACGAAGTGGACAGGGGATTTTGCTATTGACTTTTATAATAAAGTGTGATATAATGTAGATATGAATCCTCGATGAGGTAAGATTTTGATGGCTTAAGGTTAGGGATACGTGGAGATAGGGAAAGATGAAATAGGGAATTACGTTATAGCAGTAATACATGGTATAAATTTGAAGTTCCCTGAATTTTAGTTTAGGGGAATGATGATTTATCTGTTATAACTTGTATACCAAACAGCGGACGGGGAAACCATTCCAGCGAAGGAGCGGTCCGCCTGATGGGTAGACAGCACCGTTATCAAAGATGAGATTGTAAGCATTAGCGGAGGTTGCAGACGAGTAAGAGACACTTGAGTTAGACCAACCATAGCCATAGAGACCAACGTTCCTCAAAGCACTGTAATTTAAGCTGATATATCCGCTACGGACGAAGTAAAGAGTGTGAATAGTCAAGCTTTGGAAATTTTGAAGGTCTGTAATTCTCTGTTTCTGTTCGGGTTTTGTTCGGACAATGGAGAAGATGAAAAGTATGATTTTGAAATGTTTATAGTAAGTTGAGAGATTAATATGGATTTACTGCACTTTTTAGGAGACATAGGGAATTATTAGAAAAAATAAAAATTTGTGGATTTTGGGACGGTCGAAGTCGAGTTGAGCCGCATAAAGAATTCGAAGGGCTGGTATGGATGGTGGAGATAGCCCCACTTCTTGTATGTCGCAAAAGATATATTGTCCGACATTTGAAGTTGGAGTTCGTTAATCATATTAACATTAACTAAATGAGGTAAAAAGAATGGATAATTCTCTACTACACAAAGTCGTACCTCAACGTCATGGCGAGGCTAAGCATTCCTAAAGGGAATTATTAATTCCCTGCGCGTCGCGCGACATTACCTCCTCGGCTAATTTTCCCTTTCTAAGTAATTTGAGACATTTTGTCTTGTAACTGTACTTTAATCCAGCTACTCAAAGTTTGGCAACTACTATCATGGGCGCAGTCGTGAATTGCTTGGTGGTAGATACGTTTCTTGTCGGCATTATTACGAGGAAATCCAGCGATAATTGGTACATAGCCTAGAGCGACGGCGAGCTGATCGGTGACGACTCGAGCGATGCGGCCATTGCCGTCGAAAAAGGGGTGGATACGCACGAACCCGTAATGAAATTCAGCCAAAAAACGGCAAACTTCGTCTAAATTAGTGACCTCAACATAACCAATACCGTCATGCAGCCGGCGAGCTAGTGCGTAGAGCTCATTATAGACCTCCGCGCCTCCGAGCGGTATATGATGAAGCTCTTCATCTCCAGGTGCCCCAAAACGCACGTCATAGCCTCTAGGGCGCAATTCACCGCATTTACGATAAACATAACCAAAAAGTGTATGATGCATAGCCTTCCAACTATCAATCCAGTCATTTTCTTGACGGAGGGCGAGTTGTTCGCGGATATTAGGGCTATGTTCTAGTTCTTTGGCGAAGTTCAAAATTACGTCATTGAGACCTTTTTCTTCGCCTGCACGTACCAGAGGGTGAACTGAATTGATTGAGTAGCGGCGGCCGCTTTTGTACTCAGCGGTTTTGCGATATTTGCGCCAGAGAGATTTCGTGACGTCTTCTGAGGCAATTTCGCAACGTTCCCCTCCGTTCATTTTTGTTGCTCCGGGTTGCCAGATTGATTTTCCGGAGAGTTCTCGTCGGGATATTCTAGATCGGTACTTTCTTTTACGATATCGTTTAGCATGCCACGGAGCAGATGGGCCTGCAAGGCACCGAGATGGTTCGGTTGACGTTTGATGCGGATTTTGAGACGAATATGCGGTAGTGGAAAGGTATTGCGCAGATCGGCTGAGGAAATTGTGTATTCTTCGCCGTTTTGATGAGCTAGCCAACTAGGATCTTGGCTAGCAATCACTAACTCAGTGGTAGAATGAGCTTTTAGCAGTTGTAGGAGTCTCTTAATAATGGCGGCAATTTCGGTTGCAGGTTGTTCGGGAGTAGATTCGACATAATATTCTTCCGCGGCATATAAGATATGGGCAGGAATGGGTCGAAGTTTAATATCACGATGTTCCCCAGTAAGGTCAAGAAATCCCGTAGGCACTGGACCAAGCGGCAGACGGATATAGGTAATATCTTGTGCTTTCATTTTGCCTTTACGGACGAGCTCTTTATGTACGAAGTAAATGGTTTTAGTAAAGCGCATACGATCAATTGGCTGCCCATTGACAGCAAGGATAGCATGAGCTAATTCATAGAGATTCATTGGCGAGGTTTAGATGGATTATTAGGGTTGTTATGATTGGAGCGATTTTTGTTAAATCGTTTCTTGCGATGATGATTTGTAGTATTTTCTGGTGATTCGGGAGGGGTAGTTGGCTGTGGTGGCGAGGTCTGAGAAGTATTATCATCGTCTTTTGTGGTTTCGCTAGCCTTTTGAGCGGCGAGCATGCCTAAATCCTTGAGGCCAAGTCGTTCTTTGCCCTCAGCGGCATTAGGAGACATTTTGAGTTTGCGAAAATCTTGTTGGGGGCTAGGTACGAATTGGAAACTAGGACGTTCGTGATTCCCTGTCCTTCCAGAGTGTTGCGAGCGCAGATCTAGCTCTGTTTCACCCGTCATGGTATTGTCTGCTTCTTGACCTACCCGTCCCGAATCTGAGAGTTCTTTTTTGTATTTCTCGGATTGTTCGATAGCAGCGCGGATTTCTTCTTCAACCTCAGAACGGTCACGGGCATATAATCGGCGGGAGCTTTCGACGATTTGATCAAAATTATCCTGTGGAGTGGTAGGCAGGGCTAGAGTAGTAGCGGAAAAAGCAGGAGTTTTTTCGCCGTTCACGATCATAGAGATGACAAAATGGCGGTTGTTCATTTGAATGAGGTCGGATTGATCAAAAACTGGCTCGAATTGCTTGGCTAGAATCGGTGCATCGTCAGCGGAAACCCGGAAGGAGATAGTGGTACCGACGTTACCGAAGACTGCATCACGGACTGAATCGGTCATTTGTGAGATGTATTGGTTGGCAACCGTAAGATTGAGACCGTATTTACGAGCTTCTGAGAGAATAACGGCGAATGAGTCGGTGGCAAAGTTCTGAAACTCATCGACATAGAGATAGAAGGGACGGCGGTCTGCGACGTCCGGAATGTCACTGCGAGACATGGCGGCGAGCTGTACTTTAGTGACTAAGAAGGCGCCCAGAATGCCAGCATTGTCTTCGCCGATTAGACCTTTCGAGAGGTTAACTACTAAGATTTTACCTTCGTCCATGATTTTGCGAACATCGAAGCTAGATTTGGGCTGGCCAATAATATTGCGGATAATAGGGTTAGCGGTGAAGGCGCCGACCTTGTTTAGTACTGGAGCAATACTCTCGTTGACTTGTTTGTCATTCCATTGGCCAAATTCGTGCTTCCAGAATTGCAAGACCGTCACGTCGCGGCAATAATCCAGAGTTTCTTTACGAAAATCTTTATCAGTGAGAAGGCGCGAAATATCTAGCAAGGTCGTCTCGGGGCGATCGAGCAGGGCTAATAGAGTATAGCGCAAAATGTGCTCAAGCCTTGGACCCCAAGAATCACCAAACATACGCTTCAATACCCCGATTACCTCAGAACAAACATTGGGCTTGCGGGCCGGATCACTCAGCTCCAGCGGGTTGAAGGCCACTGGATAGGCAGTGTCGGCGGGGTTAAAGTAAATCACATCTTGGATTCGGTTCTCGGGAACAAAACGTAAATTATTAATAGCGAAGTCACCGTGTGGATCAATAATACAATAACCTTGGTTATAAAAAACGTCACTCAGGGCAAAAAGTTCGAGCATGCCAGATTTACCAGCGCCAGTTTGACCAATGATATAAACATGGCGAGAACGGTCGCGGCGCAACATGCCGAATTGATGGTTGATGCCTCGAAAATTAGTCAAGCCGAAAGCAGAAATGTTCTCATCGTGGGCTGGATCGCCGGTGATAAGAGGCAATTTTGCGGGGGGTTCGGCGGTTTTAGAACTGGCCCAGACGATATTAGGAGTTTCCACTGAGGTATGCGGTAAGTGATAGACACTGGCAAGTTCGGAAATATTTAGAATGAAACCGCGCTGATTAAACTGCCGCATTTTGTAAGCATCTAAATCTTCTGGCTTAAAGCTGCCACCACTCAGGCGAAATCCGTTAAGGTTAGTAGAATTATATTGCTTGAAAGTACCAACGAGGGCCTGCATGTTTAGCTTAGCATTAGTGGTGTCGTTCCCTAGGTAAGTTAGACGAATTTTGACCTCATAACCTAGCTTAGTAGCCTTTTCTTCCGCCTTGGCGATGCGGGTTTTGTCGCGTTCCGATAGTTCTGGAGCTTTTGAACCTTCGCCACCTTCGGGAGGACGAAAGAGAGCGCCGAGAGCTTGAATAATCCAGGCCCAGTCGGGACCAGAACTATTACCAAATAGGCCTTTGCGACCAGATTTGACTTTTTTCACCCATTTATCAGTGGTTTGCTTATGCCAATCGTCGGGGATTGGTCGGGTGAGGATCTGAATCCATAGCTCCTCAGAATTATCAGGATTGAGTTTGGCAAGAGTACCGGTGATTCCGGCCAGCGGATCGACTTCGAAGTTTTCAAAGGTTTTGATAGGCAGGGCTTCGTTTTCGGTCAAAGTAAGCTCAGCGGAATATGAGATAGGGTATTCGCTGCGATCGTCGACATAGTCGTCTTTCATTTTGTAAATCTGCACGGTTGGGTATTGGGCATAGATTTGGCCCTCGACGAAGCTCTGGAGGATTTTTGGCACCCAGACATAGAAGCGGATTTGTCCGCCAGTAGAAACAATTTCAAAACTTAGGTGTTCTTGGACACCGTTAGAATTTTTGAGTTCGGCTTTGTCACGAAGAATACCGTGGAGGCTAGCAAAAAGCTGCTCGGCGGCTAATTCCTTTTTGTCGTTGGCCTTGGGGATTTCGAGCATTAATAGCACGGAATCTACGTTCAAGACTTTGAGTTTGTTGAGCTTTTTGTAATTGCGATACGTCAAGAATCCCAAAATTAGCACAATTGGTATCCAGACAATTGGCATGATAATAAATTGTATAATTTGAGAAAACATATACTTTTATTATAGCACAAGTCGTAGACTATTTATTCTCGGGTGATAGTTCGTAAGAATCTTTGTCGACTTTAGAGAAAAGTTTCTTGTTTTGTAGATTTAGTAGTACAGTGGTCTCTTTGACCTTGCGAGCACGGAGGACGCGTTTGACGATTTCTTCGCGCGTAAGTGGTTCACCAGCCTCTTTAAGGATATTGGTAATAATATCAGCGACCGTACCTCGGGCATAACCCCAAGAGTTCAAGGCATAAATACCGCGACCAATTAAGATGAAACGTGGATCTTTAATTAGCTCGTTGTGAATGGCTTGAATGGTGACGTTTTTGCGGCGAAACTCGGATTTAGAAATGGCTTCAGCGATGTCGGAGAAGTGCATGGGCTCTTTCTTGGCCTCAAGAACGACGAAAATTTTATCACGAATGTTGCGAGGATTGACGGTAGGCCACTTAGCAAGTCCCCATAGACCGTTGAGTGAGGCCAGCAACTTAGAAATTGAGGCGACCGCGCGAATGTGGTCCGGGTGCTCATAGTCAAGCACTTCGTCTAGCTGGTCAATTGTCATAGGCTCTTTGTGCTTTTTGATGATGTCGACGATTTCATCAACTCGTGCATGAACAGTCTTAGCGTCGCCATACTCAGCAATACCAATAGCAGCATAGTAAAGGTCGTTTTCGTCAATTGCAGTAAGATTATTAGAAATCGCGCTAATAAAAGTGAGTTTAGCGCGTTCGGCTGGGGTGGCTTTGTGTCCGTAAATGCGATCAGCAAGGTCGGTAGTACGGGCGACTCGACCCAGTTCGGTAAGATTGCGAATGATTAGCTTCTCGGCCGCTGCTAGGTCTTCAATTTGGCCTTCTTCCGCGCCAATACGTAGACGTACGAGAATGGCTTTTTCTAGTTGCCTGACCCGCTCACGCGTGATATTTAGTAATTCCCCGATTTGCTCGAGGGTCTCTTTTTGCCCAGATAGACCAAAACGTCGAGAAATAATCTCGCGTTCACGATCTTGTTCGATAATATTTAGACTGCCTTTAATGGCTTTTTCGATAGTGCTGGTATGCTGATCCATCAGATTCCCTTTGTCCCCTTCGACTCTAAAGTTAATATTTGTCATTTACTTTATGATAGCATATTTTCGTGTTATCGTCAACAGCTGAAATTAAAATCAGGCTAACTTTCTATAGCTATTATATCACTTTTTGGTGAAAAAATGGGAAAATTGCTATAATATTTTTTTGGTCCGTTCGTACTAACAGGGGTGATGAATGGTTTTATCTCCTTATGCTTAGTTGTCTAAAAAATGCTTTTTATGACGAATAATTGGACTATATACTACTATTTTATCATAGTTCGTTGTAAAAGTCAATAGTTTGCTGTTTTCTCCACTAACATTTTTCGTAATTAGTATACCAAACAGCGGACGGGGAAACCATGTCGACGAGAACTAGGTCCACCAGATGAATCAAGACCGCCAGCAGTAAAGTAGAAATTATAGACTCCAGCATTCCAATTGTCAGTATGATCAGATGCTAGCGACGTCGACCAACCATAGCCACTTCGTCCATAATATGCCAAGGTACCCTGAGAGACTTCTACGGTCCCGCTACGGACGAAGTAAATTGCGCATAAAAAAGGCGACAGATAAACTGTCGCCCAGTTGAGAAGAATTTAATTTGTGTCAATTGCTCTCGGGTGAGCAATGTTTTGCCAGGGCTAAGAGAGCATTGGCGCCCATCTCAAAGATTTCCTTTTCAGATAACTTTTCTCCATTAGCTGTGACAAAATCTTTGGCTGCATTATGCGCTTTATCAGTCAAATTGTCAGGATCGTTTACTAGGGATTTGCCAATGATTACACTACGCAGTTCTTCGGCCCGGTCAGGATCAGAGAATTTGTTAAGCAATATCCTAGCCTTTCCGCGTCGGTCGTCCTCGATTTTTTTGTGATAGAGCAGAGCTTCTTCTATTACATGAGCTTTAAGCATATGCTCACTTAAGTTGAATGCTTCGCTGTAGACACGTTTGCTTGATAGTGCGAACATGTAGCCGTCCACGAAAGCATCCTCGACCATTTGCTGGATCTTTGTTTCAAGATCTGCCAAAGCCTTGGGTTTCAATTCACCAACCTTTTTGGTTGCCTCATCCGCGATTGCTGGGTTATTAAACCATTCAATTGTCCTTCTCATTTTTGATTTCCTCCTTAATCAAAGTCTCGTTTACCCAGAGAAGTGGAGTAAACGGTTCCTTTGATTAAAAAGTCATCAAAATCTCACAAGGAACTTAGCCTCCAGGAGACTATACTATGTATGATAGCATGGATTATATAAAAAATCAATACTATTTTTTGCTACTTGACTTTTTTGCGGCAGAGCGAGTCGTTTTCGTCTTAGCTTTGGTTTTGGTAGTTTTAGCGCTCTTGATCTTGGACTTAGTAGCTCTAGTACTTTTATTGTCAGAGCTGGCATTAGCACCCTTGCCGCGGCCAAATCTTCCCCGTCCACTGGGTTTTTCATCGAGCATCTTGCGAGCTTTTTCTAGAGTAATCTTTTTGGGATCCTGTTCTTTGGGTATCTTGACGTTATTGAAACGGCCCGGCCCCTTGATATATGGGCCATAAGCCCCTACGACAATCATAATGTCACCCCAGTCGGCGATAATAGAATCGAGTTTTTCCTGATAGAGCTTTTCTGCCTCTTTGAGGCTGATGGTATAAGGGTCGGCATCTTTGAGCTGGATATTATATTTCCCGGCTTTGAGATATGGTCCAAACGGCCCGCTGGAAGCGATAATGGTTGCTCCATCTTTAGCAGTACCGAGCTCGCGGGGTAGAGCGGGGAGTTCGAGTTGTTTGAGCGCGGCTTCGAGGGTGACGGTCTTTTCGGTCATACCTTTGGGCAACGGGGCAAAACGCGGCTTCTCGCCGGTGGTTTTCTCGTTGTCTCCGACTTGAATAAAACCGCCGTTTTTGCCGATTTTGGCATAAATGGGCTGGCCAGTCTCGGGGTGTTTGCCGAGTTCGCGGGCATTATTATAGCGGGCAGCATCATCAGACTTAGCAACTTCTTTCGAGAATGGGCCATAAAAATCCCGGAGCATCTTTACTCGTTCGAGCTGGTGTTCGGCAATCTTATCCAAATCTTCTTCGATATTGGCGGTAAATTGATAGTCGACAATATTATTAAAATTATCGGTCAAGAAGCCTGCTAACAATTCGCCGATGGGGGTAGGAAGAAGTTTGCCTTTAGTGGAACCGGATTTTTCTGTGACGATTTCGCGCTTCACCTGGCCCTTGGCGAGACTGAGTTGGATTACTTCGCGTGGTTCCCCCTCAGATTCACCCTTTACGACATAACCTCGGGATTGAATAGCGGACATAATTGTAGCATAAGTAGATGGGCGGCCAATCCCCAGTTCTTCTAGCTTCTTCACTAGTGAACCTTCGGTATAGCGGGCAGGGGGTTTGGCGAAATTCTGGCGCGCGGTGATGCTCTCAGCTTTGAGTGGATCACCGGTATTTAGTGGGGGTAATTCTTCGTCTTTGGCGCGTCCAGTCGCTTTTAGGAAACCGTCGAAGATAATCACTTCACCTTTAGCTTCGAAGAGATATTTTTTCTCGGTTTCGGTGGTGATTTTAACGACGGTTTTCTCGGTCTTAGCTTCGGCCATTTGTGTAGCGAGAGTACGATTGCGGATTAATTTATATAATTTTTTCTCGTATTCGGTCTTGCCGGCGACTTCTTGTTCTATGTGGGTGGGGCGGATTGCTTCGTGAGCTTCTTGAGCGCCAGCCGATTTGGTCTTGAAATTGCGAATTTTTAGATATTCCTTGCCAAAATGCTCCTCGACGTATTGGGCGGCCATGGCGATAGCTTGTTTAGAAAGGTTGAGGCTATCAGTACGGTGGTAAGTAATGAGGCCAGCTTGATAGAGAGCCTGAGCTGCTGACATAGTGGCCTTAGTAGACATGCCCAGGCGAGAGTTAGCCTCGATTTGCATGCTGGCAGTGGTGAAAGGTGGGGCAGGACGACGTACTCCAGGGCTAGTCGTAATATCAGCAATTTCCCAATCGGCCTCTGCGATTTTTTCAAGATAATTTTTCGCGGTGCGTTCGGTGTCAAAAGTCTTGTCCAGGGTGGCAGCTAGTTCGGATTTGTCCTTCGTGAGGAACTCCCCAGTAACTTTGAATTTAGCACTGGCGGCGAATTCTTCGATTTCCTTTTCGCGTTCGACGATGAGACGTAGGGCGGGAGATTGGACTCGCCCGGCAGAAATAGCTCCAGGCACCTTGCGACGTACTACCCCAGAGAGATCATAACCCACTAGCATATCGAGAGTCTGGCGCGCTTGCTGTGAAGAGACCATGTCCATATCGACTTTGCGCGGATTCTGAATGGCGGCTTCGAGGGCTGGTTTGGTGATTTCGTGGAAGGTAATGCGTTTCGTGCCCTTAGGGAGTTTTAACACTTCCATGAGGTGCCAAGAAATCGCCTCGCCTTCGCGGTCTTCATCGGTGGCTAGCCAGACGGTATCGGCAGCAGCAGCGGCTTTTTTAAGGTCAGAGATGATTTTGGTATGTCCGGGATCAATTTCGTAAGTAACCTCAAAGGTCTCTTTGTCGACTTTGGTATCTTTGCGAATATGGCCAACTGAGGCCAAGACATGAAAATCTTTCCCGAGGTATTTTTCGATGGTGTGAGCCTTCGCGGGAGACTCAACGATTACTAAGTTTTTAGGCATATATTATTTAGTATAACACGGCTGTCAAGTATCTTGGCGAGAAAGGAGGCTCGTCATAACTGACGAGCCTGAGAGATTTTGAGATGGTGTATAGATTAGAAACAAACTGGTTCCCCGTCAAAGATAAAAGTGCCATTTTCGTCTGTTAAATCCTGAGCATAGCAATTTATATACCACTCGGTTTTGAGGTCATCATGAAATTGGCTGCGCCAGTAGAGCATGCTGGCATCTGTATCTACGATGGCTAGTGCTAGGCGGCCTGCTCCGGTATACCGGTCATCTTCTAAATAGTAGATGAATTGTAGGGTCTCAGTAGGCGGTCCATCAATACTGTCAGTACTGGCAATTTCGATGGTTTGGCAGTCAAAATCCTCGTTTGCATTGTTATCATGGAAGGTCCCTTCTAAGGCCTCGCCGACTCTCAGGTAGGCTTTGGTGAAATAATTCTCCAGAAACAACCTTTCGATGTAGAATTCGGTATCCTCGGGCTTTTTGGCGGTGAGACGAAATTCGTTTTTGAGGTCGGCTGTCTTGCTACTGCACTGAGGGTGGATCCGTTCGTAGAGCGCCTCAATAGCTTGATTAATAATGGCCGATGATGGCTGAGACTTATTATGATTTGTTGTGTCCATCTAGAACACCTCCTTTTTGCAAAAGTACCATCTTGCGATAGTCTGTGCTTAATTATAACATAACGGTGCACTTCCAGCTATAATGCTTTGGCGGTTTTAGCAACCAAAAAGCCCCAGGTAAGGGTGGGCATCACCTGGGGCTGTTCGGCCCTACAACGCATCGTCGTTCGACTCCGGGAACCCGGAAGCGTGACCCACCTCACACAACGCGGGGTCCGCCGGTTATAGGGATTGCTATGCCTTCGAACTTACCCTAAAAGTGGAGGTAATACTTACAGTCGATAACCTTAAAGAAATTGTCGACCCTAGGGGTTTCAAAAGCACGCAATTTCTGCTAAGCTGAAAGAATTCAGCTAGCTGAAATTATGATTTATTTAGGTACAGTTGGAGTTAATAACCCTAACTGATAAGCATTATAGCACACGGAGTAATAAATGTCAATACTTTTTTCACAGTTTCTTTCAAAATACAATGAAATTCGACCCCAAGAGAGCGATTTTACAGAGGTGTTAGAGTCCATTGTGCTAAAGCCTAAAATGTTATATTTTTATGGAAAAATGCCCGAAAAACCGGTAGAAAATAGTTGCGAGTTGCCAAAAAAGACGGCGAGAAAAAATGTTCTAAAAGTTGCCTCGCGGCGACCAAAAGTGCTGGCGGTGGTGGGCACTCGTAAGCCGACCAAATATGGTGAAGAGCTGGCTTATAAAATTGCCTTTGCAGCAGCTCAGCGCGGGGCGGTGGTAGTTTCGGGTTTGGCTTATGGGATTGATTCGATTGCACACCGAGCAGCTCTGGAGGCAGGCGGTGTGACGGTGGCGGTACTAGGGACTCCGATTGACCAAATTTATCCCAGGGCGCATATTGGACTGGCGGAACAGATCGTGCGCCAAGATGGGGCGGTGATGAGTGAACTGGGACCTGGGGTGAGATTTAGGCCGAAAGTGAGCTTTTTAGAGCGGAATCGGTTAATCGCAGGGCTGGCTGATGTGGTAGTGATACCGGAGGCGGCCGAGCGCAGCGGGTCGCTGAATACCGCGGCACATGCTTTAGAACAAGGTAAGGACTTATTAGCGGTGCCGGGGGATATTCAGCGACCCCTGTCGAAGGGTTGCAATCGGTTGATTCGGCAGGGGGCGATGCCATGCTTAGAGGTGAAAGACGTGTTGGAATTGCTGTTTCCGGAAGAGTTTTTGGCGCGCAAGCGATCGAAGATCGCATCGCCCCCGCACCAGGCATCGTTGCCGATCGGTGATAATGAGGTCGAGACGGGGATTTTAAGGTCGCTAGCGCAAGGAATTCAGGATGGTGATGACATCGTCAAAGCGCAAGGTTTGCCCGTCTCGACCTTTAACCAGACTGTGACTTTACTTGAACTAAAAGGCCGGATTAAGGCTCTCGGTGCTAATCGGTGGATGATTATATGATTTAGGTGTAGTCCTATGTCGATAATGTGATAAAAAGCTTGACTTTTTTGATAAAGTGTGCTACAATGAAAGTATAGGGTGAATCTGAATTCACCTAGTTGCATGAGGAGGTTGGTTTGATTTTTGAAACCGACTAAATAGTCCTTTAAAAGAAAGAGAGGAAAATTTATGGGAATCATGAGTTTTGAGTCTATGATGGGCTCAGTAGTAGTAACTGTTGACGTAACTGCGGGTGATTTGTTTGGCGCTATGTGCGATCGGAAGAATCACTTGGTGCGAATGGTTTATAATTTGGCCGTAAGAAAGGCCGAAGACCACATCGTATTGTTTCCGCAACTGAGCGGTGGTGTTGAAATCAAGATACATAATCTTGGTGGAAAACATATCTTACCTGATGGAGCTTATGTTCCTTTTGATCCGGAGGTAATTTACGTAGAGGCCGAGGTGGTAGCAGACTTTCAGTCTGATCACAGTAAATCAGCCATGGCAGAATTAAATGTTTTGCATGCTGGTGATTACATGTTCTTGGCATGCCTTCTGAATCCTGGTGATGGCCCTAAGGCCTATCTGCTGGCTGGGTCGTATGTACAGTTTTTTGATCAACTGCGCGAGATCGAGTCGGCTAGCCGAGCTTTATCATCTGATGATAAAGCTATTCCGATACCGGTTCCAACTCCGGTTTCGGCGGAAGCTGTACCCAGTCCTGCGCCGACAGAGCAGTTTGAAACTGTTTCTACACAGGCTCCACCTTTGGTGCCGAGCTACGACTATGGCGAGCCGAATTTAAAGAATCCGACTTCAGGTCCGACTTCGGTTCCGGAAGATAACGGCATGTTATCTATGGATGAGATCAATGCTATAATTAATGGGACTGGCGAGACGGCTGTTCAGGAAGACTCAGCGGAAGTTATGCAGAATGATGATGTTGATGAGGCTGGTCAGAATGATGATTTAGTCTTAGACGTGACAGAAGTCGAATCGGAAGAGACGGTCGAGGAAGAAGGGGGGCTGTATATTTCTTAAGATTCAGGCTTATTAAAATTTTATCCCCTCGTTACCCTGGCTTTATGCGAAATGCATACGGCCGGGGTGTTTTTTATGCTTGAAATTCCATAATGCGGTCAAGGGCTTGCTGGCAAATGGCTGGTAACTGGGCTTTCTCGGCGGTAGTGAAGCGGCTGAGAACGAAGTCGATATCGCCGATTTTCGCGCGGAGTTCCTGATTATTAGTGCCGAGACGCAGGCGGGCGAACTCGCTGGTTTGGAGGGCAGCAGTGATAGATTTGAGGCCGTTGTTCCCGCCGCTGGAGCCGTGGTGACGCAGGCGGATCGTGCCGAATTCTAGATCAAAATCATCACAAACTACGAGAATTTGCTCAGGTGGTATTTTGTAATACTTAGCAAAAGCTTGGACGGCTTGGCCGGAATTATTATAGTAAGTCTGAGGTTTGATAAAAATCGTGTTTCCCTGCTTGAGCCAGAAGGCATTAAACTCTGGTTTTTGCCAAGTTAGGTGTTGAGTTTTAGCATAGAGGTCAAGGACCAAAAAACCAAAATTGTGACGAGTAAAGTGATATTTGGGATCGGGATTGCCGAGGCCGACGATCAGCTGCATGAAACTCCTTTATAGTAAACTTTAGTAAATAGGTTCTAGATGTGGTGGTCTCTGCTGGATTCGAACCAGCGACCCCTCCGATGTGAACGGAGTGCTCTAGCCACTGAGCCAAGAGACCGTGTCAACTGAGCTTCGGAAGAAGCCGAGTGAAAAAAGCTTGCTTTTTTCTGAGGCGACGACCTGAAGCAGAGTTTTGCGTAGGACAACGAGCCAAGAGCCGTTGTGGATCCTACTAGAAATGTCTAAAACCTATTTATTAAAGTTTAGCTATGCTCATTTTAACATATTTCTGGAAAAAATATAATATAATATAGCTATGGAAATTGACGCAGAGAAATTGAGGGCGGAAAAAGTTGAGATTGAGGAATTTTTGGCTCGTCCGGAGGCTTACGTAGAGGTGGGCTTTGCCGAAAAATCCCGGAGGTTGGCGGAGCTAAATGAGATTTTGAGCTTACAACAACGGATTGAACAGGCGAAGCAGAATTTGGCAGAGGCGACTGAACTAGTCAACGATCCAGAGTTAGGCGAGATGGCACGAGAAGATGTGCGCGAGATTGGTGTTAAGATTGAGGCTTGGATGAGCGAGCTAGAAGAAAAGCTCTTGCCACGTGATCCAGCTGATGATAAGCCGGCGATTATGGAGATTCGAGCGGGGGCGGGCGGTGATGAAGCTTCCCTGTTTGCGGGTGAATTATACCGCATGTACGTGCGCTATGCGGAGCGACATGGGCTGAAGGTGGAACTTTTGAGCCAGAACGAGAATGAAGCTGGTGGAATGAAAGAGGTGATTATCCGGGTGATGGGCGAGGCGCCTTATGGGCAGTTGAAGTTTGAGGGTGGGGTACACCGAGTACAGCGAGTGCCAGTGACAGAGTCACAGGGGCGGATTCACACTAGTACGGCGACGGTGGCGGTCTTGCCGGAGGCGGCAGAGGCGGATATTGAGATTAAACCGGAAGATCTTAGGATTGATATTTATCGTTCAGGTGGTCATGGAGGCCAGGGGGTGAATACGACGGATTCGGCAGTACGGATTACGCATTTGCCGACGGGGATTGTGGTGGCGATGCAAGACGAACGTAGCCAGCAGCAAAACCGAGTGAAGGCGATGGCGGTGCTACGGAGCAGATTGATGGAGAGAAAGGTGCAGGAAGAGCGCCAAGCGGCTAGTGATGCTAGGAAGAGCTTGATTGGCTCGGGGGACCGCAGTGAGAAGATTCGGACTTATAACTTCCCGCAGGATCGGATTACTGATCATCGGATTCACTATTCGCGCTCGAATGTGGGAGCGGCGATGGACGGAGATATTGACGATTTGGTGCAGGAGTTGACGAAGGCTGAGCGCACGTTACCAGAAGAGTAGGACATGTTATAATACTGGACAGGAGGGGGAGTTCTTTGAAAAAGGAGGTGATTTTATGTCGATGTCGCGAATATTGCCTTTTGTGGTGTGCGGTATTGGTATGGCACTTGCAATAATCGGTCTATGTACGACAGCCTGGTTGTTGTTTTGGGCTGGTCTTATATGCGTAGCTATGGCAATAATAATTCCAACAATCGTGACCATGTTTGGAATGCTTTGTGATCCGCTGGGCGATGGATTTTGGCGCTATACTTTGCCAAATGCTTTGTGCGCAGCATTGATAGTAGCAGCATTTATACCATATTATACTGTCTGGTTGGTATGGGATAATTTGCACGACCTTTTTGTTAATAAGTTATGTAAAGCTGATTCTTGATGAGAAAGGAGTGTTATGGTGGCAATCTCATGTCTTGAAAGATTATATTATTCCGAGATAGGCAGCTGGGCGCTTGGTTATATGCGAGCAAAGGTGGCGCATGACGCGAAAGAGATAAAACGATATAAACGAGAGCTAAAAGACGAGACGATACCGTTATATCTGTGCATGTTGACTTGTGCGGTGGCGGCACCGCTGATGCTTTTAGCGGACATGTGGACAATTGTAGAAGTAATGGTTACGAGGCTTTATTCTTGTCTTCCCACAAGAGTTTCAAGGTGATTTCAAGAATTTGGAAAGCATGTGTTAGCTTTGAAAGGAATACTACGAGATTCTGCATGGAAGATTATATGGGGGCGCTCAGTATTTGTGTCACTGTTTTATGCCCTGTAATTGATTTTTTGACAAGAAGAGTATTTGAGATGATTTGTATGAAAATCTAGGATTTAGTTCTTCCCCTCCTTCCCCGCTACGGCGGGGATATTTTATGGCTTTCCTTCGGAAAATGTGCGGAAATGCCCCAATGTTCCTTTGGAAAATGTGCGTGCGAAGAGTTTAAAAGTTTATCGAGAAAATTATCAGCCAAAATTAGCGGTTAGAATGTCGATGAAAGATTTGACATATGACGATGGTTTATTGAATATTCCGTTATATGAAAGTTTTGTGGCGGAGAAGTTGATTAAAGAGAGGAGCGAATAATCAAAGACCCACCGTATATACGGTGGGTCTAATCTTAAGAGTACTTATTTGGCATTGTTAAGGCCGAGGGTTTATTATCCCCAGAATTCGGGATAGTGCCGAGCCCGCGTGAACATTTGCTGAATTTCCGGGCAGACGTCCAGAGTGGCGAAATAATCGCCCGGTGTCTCCTTGCGCCGGATTATTGTGAAGCTGCCATCGCCGTGGAGCAAAACTTCGCCGCAACGCAGCCGGCCATTGTAATTATAACCCATTGCGCGTCCATGAGCACCAGTGTCGTGAATTGCCAGATAGTCGCCTATATCAATCCGGGGTAACTTGCGATCAACGGCAAATTTGTCGTTGTTTTCGCAGAGAAAGCCAGTGACGTCGTAGAGGTGATCTGCTTCCCAATTTTCTTTGCCTAGTACTGTGATATGATGATAGGCTCCATACATGGCCGGGCGAATTAAGTCAGTAGCAGAAGAGTCGGTACCGATGTAATGTTTGTAGGTATCCTTTTCGTTAATGACCTTAGTGATGAGGTGACCATGAGGGCCAGTAATGAAGCGGCCCATCTCGGTATAAATATCGACATTACCCATACCCGCAGGTGTCATGATTTCTTTATAAACTTCCTGGACTTTTTCGCCGACTAAATGGATATCATTGGGCTTTTGATCCGGTTTGTAGGGAATTCCCACACCACCGGAAAGATTGATGAACTTAATCTCGCAGCCCAGATCGTGTTGCAGCCGCACAGCCAGGTTAAAGAGGATACGGGCAATTTCGGCATAGTAATCCTCTCCCAAGGTATTGCTGGCCAGGAAGGCATGCAAGCCGAATTTTTGCACACCTTCGCGTTTCAAACGGGCAAAAGCCGCAAAAATTTGTTCTTCTGTCATGCCGTATTTTGCATCGCCGGGATTGTCCATGATTCCGTTGCTCATCTGAAAGACACCGCCCGGATTAAAGCGGCAAGAAATGCAGCCGGGTAACCTTCCGCTTAGAGCGAACTTTAACCTGTCGATATGAGTGATGTCGTCAAGATTGATGATGGCTCCTAATTCGTAGGCATAGATAAATTCTTTAAGCGGTGTATCGTTAGAAGAAAACATGATTTCTTCTCCTTCAAAACCACAAGCGGCAGCCATCTGGAGTTCAGTTAGAGATGAACAATCTACACCGCAGCCATATTTGTGCAGGAGATTCAGGATGAAGGGATTAGGTAAAGCTTTGACGGCGAAGTATTCCGTGAAGCCGTTATTCCAATCGAATGCGTCGTAGACTGAGCGAACTGTCTCGCAGATGCCGCTTTCATCGTAGATGTGAAACGGGGTAGGAAAAGTTTGGACAATTTTGTCGATTGTACCTTTGGTTACAAATGGATTTTTGCTCATTGTTATGATACCTCCTTAAAAACTAAGAGATGGATTGCAACGATTTTCTTACAATTAGCCTTAAAAATACCTTAAATCTTAAGTTGCAAACATCTCCACCAGTGTTACTGTATAATCATATCATATAATATGCATTTTGGCTAGTTATGATATAATATGGTATATGAAAATTGATTCTTGGTTAGGTGGGGCAAAAAAGCAGATAGATGCACTAGATGCGGAGATTATTGCGCTGGTTGGTCTGTCGGATATTTTGTCGGCCGAAGTAGATCGGAGTTTCTTGTTTGCGCATATGGAGACAGAAATTCCGCAGGCGACTTTACAAAAAATTAATCAAATGCTAGGGCGGAGGGCGGCTGGTGAGCCCTTGGCTTATATTATTGGGGAGCGAGAATTTTTTGGACGTATGTTTCGGGTGAGTGCTGATGTACTGATCCCGAGGGTGGAGACCGAAGCGCTGATTTATTTAGTACAAAGTTTGGACTTGCCAGGGCGGCCGAGGTTTCTAGAAATTGGCACCGGGAGTGGCTGTATTGCGGTGACTTTGGCCTTAGAATACCCGCAGGCTGAAGTGATAGCGACGGACATTAGTAAGAAAGCTCTGGAAGTGGCCGAATTGAACGATGTGATTCACGAGGGGCGAGTAGATTTGCTAGAGTCGGATTTGCTAGAGAATATTGACCCAGAAATGGACGGAAACTTTGATGTCTTGATAGCAAATCTGCCTTATGTAAATCCTGATTGGCAGTGGCTTGATCTCGCGGCTCTAGGTTATGAACCGCGGCAGGCTTTGTTTGCGGACGAGGGAGGGCTGGCACTCTACCATCGGTTATTACAACAGTTGCAAGAAAAAATCGCTGTACATAATTTAATGCATCATGCTGAGCAGGACTCGACGAGGTTGTGTCATGGAGAACCGTGGATTAAATATTTGGTGCTAGAGGCAGACCCTTGTCAACATGATGATTTGATTAGCCTGGCTGAGGCTTATGGTTGGGGGCTAGACGTAATTGAAGGCTACGGACTGAGATTTGTCGCTAAATAGACGCGAGAATACCGTAGGCATACTTGCAGGCGAGGATTCGTTTTACGGCTTGATCGATTTGCGCCTCGCTGATTTTTCCGGTGTGTACGGCTTGGAGAATGGCTTGAGATTGTGCTGCTAGATCGGAAGAAATAATGAGATCATTCCCGGCCAAGACGGCTTGCTCGGCGGCTTCTTCTGGAGTGAGTTGTGACTCAACTGCTCCCATCACGAGGTCATCAGTAATAATTAGACCGGAGAAATGTAGTTCTTGGCGCAGAATGTGATGTATGGCAGGTGAGAGTGAGGCAGGAAGCTTTGCATCTACAGCTGTAACGAGGTTGTGATTTACTAAAATACAGGGAGCGCCGGCTTGAATACCTGCGATAAAAGGCAGAAAATCGTTGTTTAAGAAATCTTGATAAGGTCGTGCGTCGATGGCGCTGCCACTATGAGTATCGGTATTATTGCCATATCCGGGAAAATGCTTAAGGACGGAGATAATTTCGTCTTGCTTCATGGTTTGGACGACTTTGGCGACATATGTCGCAGTTGCCTGAGCATTTTGTCCGTAAGTGCGATCATAAATAAATGACCGAGGGTCAGTAGCGACGTCGGCGACTGGGGCGAGGTTCATATTTAGCCCTAATCTTTTTAACAAGGCGGACTTTTCCCCTGAATCTTGGATAATGGCCGATAGACCACCTTCAGCTTGTAGCTCTTGGGGTGAAGAGAAACGTTTGGCGCGAAAAGCTGCGTGATTGCTAATTCTAACCACACTGCCACCTTCTTCGTCGACCGCGAGGAAGAGTGGAATTTGGCTAGATTTCTGATATTCGGCTAGTTTCGCGGTGATTGAGGCTTTGTTTTCGCTAGCGAAATCCTGGCTAAACAGAATGTATCCACCTGGGTAGTACTGAGCGATTTCTTCCGTAATATTGGCGCCCGGAAAACGTGCCAAAAACATTTGGCCGATTTTTTGTTCTAAAGTCAGAGTTTGGAGAAGTTGCTCGGCCTGAGTGTAATATCGTGCGAAGAGTTCATGCTTCTCGGGATGAGATTCGATGACGAGACTAATGGAAGCTTTGATAGCACCCGTCGTAATCTCGCGCTGATTAGCAAGAGCAATGGTATGTTGCTGCCGGAGGCTTTGCGCCAAGACAAAACCGCATGGTATAGCGAGCAAAAACAGGCTAAGTAGCATGCCGATAGCGATTCGAGTTTTGCTCGCCATAGAGGATAATCTTACTTCTTAGAATTCAGACTTTGATACCCTTCAAGCTTGAGGTCTAACTCTTGTTCTTTGCCTTCACGCAGAATGGTGAGCTTAATGGTGTCGCCGGGCATATATTCGCCTACGAGGGTTGCGACCGATCCGGTGCTGCCGACGTTAATACCATTGACTTTGACGATGATATCCTTGTCTTTTAGACCGGCTTTGTCGGCTGGTCCACCGGAAACGATGGCAGAATATTGAGATGGACTGTAAACATAGGCACCCGCGGAGACTGGGAGGTTGTAGGTTTGAGCGACGTCTGGAGTGACAGTGACATAGTACACTCCGAGATAAGCTCGGTCCGCGGAATTATTTTTAATAATATTATTCAACATACCCTTGACACTAGAAATTGGAATAGCAAAACCAATACCGTCAGCATCGGCACTAGTGGCAGTATTGATACCAATGACTTGACCGGCCGCATTCACTAATGGACCCCCAGAGTTACCGGAGTTAATAGCGGCATCGGTCTGAATCATATCGGTAAGGTTCTCGCTGGACGAATAATCGCTACTGGTGGCCGTGATTGAGCGCCCAGTGCCCGAAATAATACCGGAAGTAATGGTGTTTTGGAATTGACCAAGAGCATTGCCGATGGCGATGACTGGTTGACCAGCATGAAGGGTTTTAGAATCGCCTAAGGTAACAGTGGGCAGGTTAGAAACATCGCGAACCTTAAGGAAAGCAACATCGTTGAGTGGATCGGTCCCGACAATGTCAACTTTATTATAAGTTGTGCCATCGTCGAGGACGACTTGGACGGATTTGGCCCCGTCGATGACGTGTTTGTTGGTCAAAATGTAGCCATCTGCAGTCACGATCATACCGGTACCGGCCGCAGTGCCAGTAGAAGTCTGTCCGAACATACCAGTAGTAGTGACCTCGGTAAGGATAGAAACCACACCGGGAGCGACTTTGGAGGCAACATCAGCGATAGAGCCTTCGACGAAACTTAAGGTATTGCCATCTGTACCAGTGTAATTATTGACGGTGACTTGGTCGCTGCCGTTAAAATAGTCCCAAACGCAATAAGTCGCACTGGCAGCTGAGAGCAAGAATGTGATTAATGCTAGGGCGATAATGCCAGCATTAAAACCTGCTCCTTCGGCATAGTGTCGAGGCTTGGTAGAAGATTTACTAGTTTTTTTCGAAGCCTTGCCGGGGGCCTTAGTGGTCTTGTCGGCGGCGGGAGCCGGTGCAGAAGTCTCTTTTGGGGCCTCTTTTGGTGTCTCATTAGGACTCTCGTTAGATTTTGTTTCTACAGCTTTTGCCATAATAATATTACCTCCTAAAATTGGCTTAATGAATGTTGAATCGCGGTTGGCTAAAACCGACGACCAAAACGATAATAACGAGTAAACTAAATAAAACTGGTAGGGCGACGTCAGCAAAGCGCAGCTTCTCACCCTTCTCTAAGATAGCGGCATGAATTTTGAAAAACGTAAAGGCTAAAACTGATAAAATCAAGGCAGTCTGTGAGACGCAAATGCCAGTACTGCCGATAGTATAAATAATCAGCCAAGAATGACAGAGCCAACCGATTTCGGCGAAAACTAGACCAGCACTAAGGGAGATGAGAGTACAGTCGCGATCGTCGCTCTGAATGAGTACATGGTGGATCCCGGCATAGCCCAGGAGAAAACCAGCCAAGACTAATACGGTCGAGTCAGAAATAGCTGCAAAAATTGTGGCAGCAGTTCCTCCTAAGAGAATGGCGCAGATAGCCTGGATGATTGTGAAATTGGTAGAAGAGCGGGGTTTGATGAGAATGAGCCAAATAGCATAACCGATAATGAGAGCATAATGCACAGGAAGGAATTCTGTGCCGGCGGCATATGCTAGCAAAACAAAGCTAGTGCCTACGATGAGGTCGACGAGACTGGCCCGGATATTGACCAGCCAGTAGCGATGGTTAACCGCAAAAATGCGCCATTTGGAAATAACGACAAGAATTAAGCCGATAATGCAATTACCAGTAATCACAGTAGCACTAATTGAAGCTATTGAGAGGGCTAAATTGAGGACTACGTGCAAGAATGAACTGAGCGCGTTGCGACTCTTGCGGATAAACATATAATCAGCCATATTGATTATTATAACAAAAAATTAGACATAATCAAAAAACTTAGCATTTTTTGTTTGTGCTATAAATGTGTGCTATAATTTAGGAATGGATTCAAAACCAAAATTTTTTCAGAAACACCCCCTGTTAAAGGATTTATTAAGCTTGGCCGTTTTTGTAGCTTGTGTCGTAGTGGGTACACTGGTTTTGAATGCTTTTGTCTTCCGCTCGTATAACGTGGTGGGCTCTAGTATGGAGAATACCTTGCAGAATGATGACCGTATTATCGTGAATCGTCTGCCAGTGACATGGTCGCATTTCTGGGGCAATGAGTACGTTCCAGAGCGCGGTCAGGTAATTGTCTTTGCCAATGGTGAGGCGACTGGTCCGCTGACTTGCGAAGCTCCCGTGGGTAAGGCTGACCAATATATTATTAAGCGGGTGATTGCTTTTCCGGGCGAGCGAGTCACGGTAAAAGATGGAGTCTTAACGGTTTATAATGATGAGTACCCCGATGGATTTTCTCCTGATGAAGATACTAGGGTAGATGAGAATAATGGTCCGAAAGAGTATAGCTCAGGCGAGGTGGATATGGTTGTGCCTGAAGGAGAGATTTTCGTAGCAGGTGATAATCGTGAGGGATCGCACTCCTTTGATTCCCGGTCGGGTCTAGGCACAGTGCCGTATTGTCGGATTATTGGGCCGGCAGCGGTGCGGATTTATCCGTTTGATAAGATTCGGACGTTTTAACTTTTGGATTTACAGAAATGTACGGTCAAGAGATGCGTTGGGTTTTTCCGGGACGCAAGCGGCGGATTTTGGCTTTAACAGATTTGCATTTTTGTGCCAATAATGTCGGGCCTCGGGTTGACTTGATGCTGCGGCGGCTTCGTGCGGTTTGTGAGGCTGAACAGATAGACTATATTTTTGGGCTAGGCGATTTAATTAATTCCCTAGAAGTTTTGCATGATGAAGCAGTACGGCAAGAAGTCGAAAGATTTTTGCAAGCTTTGGCGGAACTAGCACCAGTTATTATGGTTACCGGGAATCATGATATTACGTATTATAACTTAGGCCCACATCGGGGTGTGATGCGGGCGGCGGAATGGCATGACTGGTGGAGGAGCTTGATGGAAAATCCGCGAATTATTTTGCTAGACGAAGCTTTGGGTACGGGGCGGTCGATTTTTGATGATGGGGTGACGCGGGTGCTAGGAATGGCCTTGCCGGAGAAGTGCTATGCTACGGTCTCGAAGCGAGAGCCGGCTTCAGCGGGGACATTTCTAAGGTATGCTAAGCAGGTTTTGCCGGAGTTAACCCGGGTAAAAGATCGAGAATATTATTTGTTATTGCATGCTCCACAGTTTTTGCACCAGTTGGAGCTGGACCCAAGAGTTGTGGTTTTGGCAGGCCATATGCATAATGGTATGGTGCCACCTTTGCTGGACGGACTAACACGGTTTTCGGATCGGGGGCTGGTTGGGCCGGGATATTATAATCAACGTGGACGTAAAGTACGTTTGATTCCCTTCGCGAGTGGAGCGAGGTATCGACCGCGAACTGAGCGACCCTGGTTGGCTTTGAATTCTTGTGCGCATTTGCCGGCGGAGAGCTGGCTGCGGGTTCTCGACATGGTTTATCCGCAGCTGAGCTATGTAGTGATTACGGACGACGGAAGGGATTTTGAGCTGGCTAGTCGGTATTTTAGGAGTAAATAGGTTACGAAAGTGGCCTATTTTTGTTATAGCGCTTGACTTTTTGCGCGATGTGTGCTATAATGGAAGTATGGGCATATTGAAGATGTATCCGAATATGCTGAAAATATAAGGAGGTATGAGTATGGATACAAGAAGTTTACAAGATAAAATGGTACAAGATTATGAGAAGGAACTCAAGAAGATAATTCCTGATCGGTATCAGAAGAAGATTACGAGCGAGGTACTGCGGGAGCTCAACAGGGCGGTGATGATATTGGCGGTGGAACGCGATTTCGAGATTATGCGTGATGCGTTAATATTGAAACAGAAATGGATGCGGTATCCGGTTGCTAGATTGATCTATGATCTGGCGGATTTATCAATGATTCCAGGCTTTGGGGGTGAGGTTCAGAAGGGTTATCACGAGTTTCCGGAAGATTGTCGTACGGCCTTTGAAAAGTGTTTGGGGATCAGGAGCGATTTATATGAGATCGAAGATGCTTTGAAAGAGTTTTCGGAGTTAAAAACGAGCCAGATTAATAGTTTATTTTATGATTTGACTCGTGGTGATGACTCTTATGATCCAGCGGCTAGGGGAGAAATTACTCGGATTTTGAGCGTGGATGAGGCGAAGATCTCTGGAAGCTTGGCTGATCGGCTTATTTTCCGACACTTACAGTTGTGTGATTTATTTCCAGAATGGCAAGACCAGGATTTCCAGAAAAAGGTTACTTACCACCAATGCAAATTCATAGTAGAACAGGATCCATCTGAGATGGATAACTTGACTCGTCAAGTTATTGCGTTGCTTAGTGAAGCTATGAAGAGTAGAAGAGCTTCGGATCTGGTGTCTGGTACTCGTGAGCGCGTTTTGGAAGCAATCAAAGAAGCTAAAGAAGTGCGCTTTACGGAGTAATTTGTTTCAAGTCTTGTGCCAATTATCTTATGTTGACCTTAAATAAGGCGAAATCCCCCGTGGTTGTATCTAGGGGGATTTTTGTCACCAGAAAACCTCCGGCTAGGCCGGAGGTTCAGTTAAGTTATACATTTAAGTATCTGACATATCAACCTATAATAAGCTTGTAATCTGTCAGGGTTGCAAACTAATTTTAATAAAGGAAATAATATGCCAGATATACATACAATATCGCACACAACTTGGAATTGCAAATATCATATAGTGTTCGCGCCAAAATATAGAAGAAAAGTATTTTATGGACAAAAGCGCTTGGAAATCGGTGAGATTCTCAGGGAGTTATGCAAATGGAAGGAAGTGACAATCCTTGAAACGGAAGTCTGCCCAGATCATATACATATGCTGGTAGAGATACCGCCAAAACTCTCTGTATCAAGCTTCATGGGCTACCTCAAAGGGAAGTCTAGTATTCTGATTTACAACAAATGGGGTAATATGAAGTTTAATAATAAGAGGGCTATAAGCCCGTCCAGAGAAAATCCACCGGCTAAGCCGGTGGATAGTTATTTATGTTATAATATGGAGATAATGAAGAGTGTTTGGAACGATTTACCGCATGGTTTCACGGTGCTGGCGCCGATGGAGGGGGTGACGGACGTGATTTTTCGGCAAGTAATTGCGCGGGCGGGGCGGCCAGATTTGTTTTTTACAGAATTTACTAATGTCTCGAGTTTTGCTTCGGAGAAGGGTCGGGATAATGCTTTAGAGAGGTTGACGGTGGCACCGACTGATGCTCCGATTATCGCCCAGATTTGGGGTAAGAATCCTGAACATTTTGCGGAGCTAGCTGGCGCACTGGAGGATTTGGGTTTTGCCGGTCTGGACATCAATATGGGTTGCCCCGATCGCAATGTGAATGCGGCCGGGGGTGGAGCGGCGATGATTCGTACTCCAGATCTCGCGGTAGAATGTCTGCGCCGAGCGCGGGAGGCGACGAATCTCCCCGTGTCAGTGAAGACGAGGCTGGGATATACAGAGGTTAATGAATATCGTGACTGGTTACCGGTGTTACTCGAGGAAAAGCCGGCCGCTCTGACAGTGCACCTCAGGACGCGCAAAGAAATGTCGAAGGTGCCAGCGCACTTTAGCCTAATTCCGGACATTTTGGGACTATGTCGAGCCTTTTCTCCGCAGACCAAAGTGATTTTTAACGGTGATATTAAGGATCTCGCCATGGTGCGAGAGCTCTCAGGAAATTATCCGCAGGTAGATGGCTGGATGATTGGGCGAGGGGTGTTTGAGAATCCCTATTGTTTTACTAATCATGAACCGACGAAGGCGGAGCTGTTGGATTTATTGTGCTATCATTTAGAACTGTTTGATTTGGAAGATGCTAGGTTAAGGGCGAAACGGGCAATGGCCCTTGGTGATGGCGGCGATGCCGAGGTGCGAGGGCTAGCTTTTGATCCGTTGAAACATTATTTTAAGATCTACATACATAGTTTTCCGGGTGCGAGTGAGCTCAGGGCAAAGATGATGGAGTGCAAGAATACAGCTGAGGTGAGAGAGATTTTGGCTAAGAGTATATAGATGTTGTACGTGGTGGCCGTCTTAATGAATATGAAGAATGGTCTGCCCGGGATTGGGCAGACCTCTTGGGTTCAAGAGTTTTATAGTATAACAACAATATCTTATGAAATAGAACCCTTGAAAAGTTACTTATATGTGGCTAGTTCTCTGGCGGATGACCACCGCTACAACCGCCACCGCCTCCGCCACATGCGCAAGCTACATAAGTTGCCAGGTATGGGTCGTTCTCAATAGTAACATCAAGAAGAACTTTTAATCCTGTTGCAGTTGCTCCGCCAGTCGCTTCTTTGATGCGGTGTTGCGTAGTTGGTGTTATCATACTCTCACCCCCTTTCAGTTCGTATGGGTTAATAGCCCCGTAATTTTATTGTATCACAGATTGTCAAAGAAGTCAATAGGCTATTTTTCGTCCGAATCTTTGTGGGAGTCGTTACGAAAACTAAACATGATTGGGGTGCCGACGAAAGGAAACTTTTCGCGGATTTTGCGCTCAAGGAAGCGCTTATAGGACCAGTGTAACAGCCCGAGCTCGCGTCCGTGCACGACAAACCATGGTGGACAAATGTCGGTCTGAACAATGTATTTGAGCTTTGGGCGGGTGTTCTTGAGTCCGGCGGGTGGGTGCTCGATGATGGCTTCGTTTAGAATTTTGTTAAGTTCGGAAGTTCTGATTTCTTGATGGCGGGTGGCATCGATTTCGGTGACGAGCTCGAATAGTTTAGTGACATTTTGGCCAGTTTCGCTACTAGTAATGAGCACGGGCGCATAAGGAATAAAGTTAAAATCGTATTCTAGTTTGTCGAGAATCTCGTCCGTATTATCAACTAGGTCGGCTTTGGTGAGGATTACGATGATTCCCTTGCCGGCTTCGATGATTTGGCCAGCGAGAGCTTGATCGAGTTTGGAATGAGGCTCGGTAGCATCTACGAGCAAGGCACAGACGTCGGCTTCTTCAATAGCGGAGAGGGTGCGGAGTGCAGAAAATTTTTCGATTCCAACTTCGCGCTTGCCAGGTTTGCGCAGGCCAGCCGTGTCAAGAATTTCGAGAGTGCGACCATGATATTTGATTTCGACCCGATTAATATCGCGAGTAGTTCCCTGACGTGAGCTGACTAAGGCTTGTTGTTTTTGGCTTAGGGCATTAAATAGGCTGGACTTGCCGACATTGGGGCGACCGATGAGGGCAATTTTGAGAATGCTGGCGGGGCCGGTTGCGTCAATACCTGACTTGTTGCGCCAGGATTCTTCGGAATTTTCTTCAGCGAAGCTGTCGGAAAAGTTCCGCGAATTTTCGCGCTGACTTTTCCTAGAAAAATCCGAAGAATCTGGGCAACTATGTTTTAGGCTATTGTGCGCAACCGGCCCCGCTAGCATTCTAACGATTGCCGCCTTGAGATCATGAATACCTTGGCCGGTGGTAGCCGAAACTCGGAAAGTCTGCTCCGGTTTGATGCCGAGACGTAGGAATTCGTTATCATCTAGTGCTTCACCTAAGTCAGATTTGTTAAGCAAGAGTAAAACTGGTTTGCGAGAACGCAGAGCTTTTTTGGCAATTTCTTTGTCTTTATCGTCGGGATATTTGGAACTATCAAGTGCTAAAAGAATCAAGTCCGCAGTTTCAATGGCATCGGCAATTTGGTCTTGGATATTAGCTTCAAAATCGTCCGTTGGATCTTTTAGCCCAGCTGTGTCAATTAAGAGAAAGCGATTATCGATACGAGCGATGACATTATCACGGGTAGTTCCTTCTTCGCGGGCTACAATGGCAATGTTTTTGTGGGCAAAACGATTTAGGAGGCTAGATTTGCCAGCATTGGTTTGGCCAATTAATGCGACGATGGGAAGTTTTTTCATATAATTATTATAGCACATTGGGTTGTTCGTTGTTTCCTAACACTACAACTAGTATAAAGTCCTCGAGTCGTAGACTCGAGGACAGTCTAGCTGCGTTGTCTCGGTAAAAAATCTGCAAGCAGCTTTTTTACACTCGCCAACTAGCTATACTCTACTTCGTAGAGTTGTATACTTGCGCAGTCTCGGAAGAGAAAAAACATTAATGTTTTTCTCTTCACTCGCCTACTTAGTATACCAAACAGCGGACGGGGAAACCATCGTAGCGATAGTAATTATGGGACGGATTTACGATTGAAGGTCGAAAACGTAGATAGTAGGCTTGAGCTTTAGTACTACTACTATTATAGCTTGTGACTGAATTTGACCAGTTTGCTGCATCACTGCCAATACCGCCAAGTGCTGGATCGTAAGCTGGAGACACCCACCCGCTACGGACGAAGTAGATTAAAAAAGTCAATACTACTTGGGTATATTTTGGTGATCTGGCGAAAAACAGATGAAGATGTGTTATAATTATACTATGACAGATGAACGGGAAGAGCAAAAGAGCTTTTGGAGAAAAGTGAAGACTTTTTTGGGCAGCAAATGGCATTATTTGGTGGTTTTTATCTTCGGGGTGATTTTATCGGTGGGTGTTTGGTCATATGCTACGCAGATTATGACCGGTGACGATTATGCTTTTCATATTACGCGTCTAGAGAGTGCTTCAAAGGCCTGGTCAAATGGTCAAATTGTGCCGCAGGTTGACCCAGATGCTTTAGAAGGTTTTGGTTATGCCTATAATCTGTTTTATGGACCTTTGCTGACTTATGTGGCTGCAGGTTTGCAGGCTATATTAGGGGTGTGGCCGTATGCAATTAACCTCGTGTTGCTGCTTTGCTTGATCGGGTCGGGTTTGGTCATGTGTTACGCGATGACCAAGATCAGCCAGAATCGAGTTCTAGCTATGCTGGTGGCAGTCTTTTATATGGCTGCGCCTTATACCCTGAATAATCTATATTCGCGCATGGCTCTAGGTGAAGTGGCGGCTTTTGTGGCGGCGCCGATTCTGCTTTTGGGTCTCTGGTATTTAACCACGAAACAAAAGCACGCGGCTCGTTGTATTGCGGTGTCAGCAGCAATGTTGGTTTTATCACATAGTTTGTCGGCTATGCTGTTTGCTCTGATGGCGGCAGTGTATGTGTTGTTGAATTGGCGCAAGATTTTTAACTTTAATAATGTCTGGAGAATGATCTTGGGGGTGGTAGTAGCTTTGGGACTGTCGGCTGGTTTTACCTTGCCGTTGATAGAGGCGAAGCTAAAGGGTGATTATGGAGTCTTTGATACTGGGTATGCGGATATTTATTTTGGAGCGAATCCGCGTAGTATGAATGATCATCGGATTTGGCCGCAGCAGCTCATGGTAATGAATTATGCTGGTGGCACGAATGCTGAGGGACTGGGTGGCGAGTTTGGAGTGACCTTAGGAATAATCTTCATCGTAGGCTTAATAGGTTTTTGGTTTATTCGCCGGAAGATTAAGAATGACGATGAACGGCGCTTTGCGACCTCATTATATATTATTGCGGTATTGGCAATTTTGCTGTCTTTGCCAGTAATCAATTGGTACCATATGCCCGGTATTATGTGGCAGATGCAATTTCCGTGGCGCTCTTTGATGGTTTCGACGGTGGCTTTGGCGGTGATTTCTGGTTATGTGTTTTATGCGGTAGTGAGGGGGCTAGCTGAGGAAAAGCAAAAACTAGTTGCAGTAATAATGGCGATGATGGCGGTTTATCTAGTAATGCCTTTGATTATACCTAGAGGCGATCGTCATATTACGGAAGATAAAGTACAGCAAGATCCGGTGACTTTGGGCTGGGAGGCGGAATATGCGCCTATGCAGGTGCTGTGTTCTCCGGAGGTGGCAGAAGACGTTGCGCAAGGTTATGCTTGTAGCTTGGGACGAATTAGAGAAAAAATTGCTGAGCGCGGTACGGATTTGGCGGTGCTTGAAGGTACAGCGGAAATTAGTGAGGTGACACGTGATGGCCTGAAGTTTGATTTTACTGTGAGTGAGTCTACGGAGAAGGCAGTGGTGGAGCTGCCGATAATCTATTATCCAGGCTATGAGGCTAAATTGGGCGATGAAGAGTTAGAAGTGGGCTATTCGAGCATGAATGGTCTGGTGACGGTGGCGATTCCGGCGGGCAAATCTGGAACGGTGAACGTCTGGTACGGGCTGAGTTTGGCGACGAAAGTCGGAGCGGCGATTTCTCTAGGAACGGCGGCGCTAGGTTTGTTGTGGCTAGTGGTGGCGGGGATTGTAGAATATCGAGGGCGCAAAAAAGAGGAGCGGGCGATCGCCGAGGAGGCACGTCTGATGGATTCGGTTTTTGCGGTGGTAGAAGAGGAGGTGCCTAGTTTGAGCGATGATGTGATAACTATGGAAGATTTGATGCCACCGAAGGTAGAAAGTCAGCCAGAAGTTGAAACTGAGAGTCCGGTAGTTGAGCCTAAGAAAGAGCTGAAGACGGCTACTAAAACTACTAAGAAGCGCGCAGCCAAGCCGAGAAAGACCAGTACAAAGAAAGCGGCTACTGCGGAGGTTAAAGAAAAGCCAGTAGCAATGTCTAGCAAAAGTAGTACAAAAACTCGAGTTGTGAGGCTGTCAGAGACTGAGGCTGATAAGGGTGCTGAGCAGCCTAAGCTAAAGTCTACTAAGACAACCAAGACTAGAGTTAAGCGCGTAAAGGCGGCGGAGGAGGAATAATGAAGAAAATACTCTCGGTGGTGGTGCCTTGCTATAACGAGGAGGCAGTTCTGCCAGTGTTTTATCAAGAAATCACTAAAATTGCTGAGGAAATGGTGCGCGAGGTGGATTTTGAGTTTGTTTTTGTGGACGATGGGAGTAGCGATGGTACGTTGGTGGAGATTGAGAAGCTGGCGGCTAGTGATAAACGAGTGCGATTTGTGAGCTTCTCGCGAAATTTTGGTAAGGAAGCGGGATTATTGGCGGGTCTAGAATATGCTCAAGGTGATTTCGTGGCTACGATGGATGCGGATTTGCAGGATCCGCCAAGTCTCTTGCCTAAGATGTATCAATATGTTCGGGATGGAGAGTATGATTGCGTGGGCACACGTCGAGTGAACCGAGCTGGAGAGCCACCGATTCGCAGTTTTTTTGCCCGAATTTTCTACAACTTAATCAACAAAATGTCGAAAATTGAGATGGTGGACGGTGCAAGGGATTTTCGTTTGATGTCTAGACAGATGGTGAATGCGATTATTAGCATGCCAGAGTATAATCGTTATTCTAAGGGATTGTTTAGTTTCGTCGGGTTTAAGACTAAGTGGCTGGAGTATGAGAACGTGCAGCGAGCGGCTGGTGAAACGCATTGGTCTTTTTGGAAATTGTTCGTGTATGCGATTGATGGGATTTGTGCTTTTTCGACGATGCCATTGGTGATTGCAGCGGTGTTGGGTTTGATTTTTTGCCTAGTGGCTTTCGTAATGGTAGTGATAATTGTGGTAAAAACTTTGCTTTATGGTGACCCGGTAGGAGGTTGGCCGAGTATGATTTGTGTAGTGTTGATGATGGGCGGGTTACAGCTTCTGGCACTAGGAGTGATTGGCGAGTATTTGGCTAAGATGTACTTAGAGACAAAGAGGCGGCCAGTGTATATTGTGCGAAAGACCGATAAGGACCTGAAGAAGTCTCTTAAGCATTGACTTTTACAACTGAGTGTGATATAATGAAAAAATATGGTGTAGTTCCCTAGGTCTTTGATACTATTCATTGTTTGCGTTTTGTTAAGGAGGGTGTAAAATGCAGATATTTAAAGACGTTTGTAAAAAAGTCAAGAAATTGCCGTTGGCCGGTTATGACCCTACTGATTATCGGGAATACGTACAGGGGATGTTAGACCGGGGCTTAGCAGCCTTTTCTGCAGTACTGAATCAAGAAAGAATTTATCTTCCCGTAGGATATCTTGAGCATGTATTTTATGATGTTCCATGTGAAATGCGGAATATTCGATGCGCCAGGATTCCTATTGAGACGTATGCAGAGGCGGTTTATGCAGCCTTGTGTGGAATGCATGCGGTTTGGGTGGATTGGCATCAAAAAGATTTTTCTAAACGTCCGGAGTACGGTCGGTTTTTCTTGCCTTTGTCGCTGCATAATCAGTGCGCGGTGGATGCGTTTTTGGGTGTTTGGTGCTGTATCATGAACGATTTAGAGCAGTACCGGGGTGATCATCCTGTGATTGACTTTTGGAAAAAGCAGCAGGCGCTGATCTTGCGGCAGAATCAAATTAACTCTGCGGAGGCTTTGGCAGCTAAGATTAGCTCTGAGTCATTGGAGTTCGATTATCGGTCGGGATTTTGCTGGGCAAAGCAGCTTAGAGATGTTAAAGTTGCTGATGAAGTAGCAAGGATCGTGATAACGGATCTGGCTGATGTGATGAGGGAGGTGAATAGTTGATTTTGGGTGGCAGGCTGAGGTGTACCTCGGCCTGTTTTAATTAGTCTAGATTTAATTTCTCGGCTCTACCCTGGTGATGTTGATCAGAAAAATATTTTATTTTGAGGGGTTTTGTGTTATACTTAATGGTAAGTGGTCTCGTCGTCTAGTGGTCCAGGACGCCTGGTTCTCATCCAGGAAATCGCGGGTTCGACTCCCGCCGGGACTACCATATAAAGTTTTACACGTTTGATACAAGAAGGAACCCCTATGAGTGGGGGATTTTTTGTTTGCTGTTTCCTGTAATACCTAACAAAGAAGCAATCTAAGTCTAAGTATTCGGCCCGCGTCCGTCCGGCCCGTCGTTACGGGCGAACGGCGCTATTCCTCCTCGTGCGTCCGGATGACCTCAACTTAGACTTAGATTGCTTCTTCCTCAACTAGTATACCAAACAGCGGACGGGGAAACCGTACCAACGATTGTCCGGGCCG
>CAZTQW010000003.1:0-94720 GCA_964616255.1 uncultured Candidatus Saccharibacteria bacterium | reverse complement strand
TAGCTATGTTCGGAAGAGATAAGCGCTGAAAGCATATTAAGCGCGAAGCCCACTCTAAGATAAGAATTCCCTATGAGATCCCAGAAAGAAGATCTGGTTGATAGGTGCAAGGTGGAAGTATGGCAACATATGGAGCCGAAGCATACTAAAAGATCCATCGCCTTTTTATGCTCAAGTCATCGGGTTTGTGTTGAGGGTTATCTTGACAAGAACCGTGGTGACTTGGTATACTTAACTAGCAATCGGTGTTTGAAATTCGGGCGAGCCGCAGGCGAATAGTCCGTGAAAACACCACGAAGTTTTACAACTTTATCGTTGTTTCAGCACAATGCAAGTTGTATGGACATCAATGGACGTTTCTTCAAGAAATAGTGAGACGTTTGTTTGGTGCCCATAGCGCTGGGGAAATACCTGTTCCCATTCCGAACACAGAAGTCAAGCCCAGTAGCGGCGATTATACTGCCACAAGCGGGAAACTAGCAAGGTGCCAAATTATACGAGTGAACCACCCCAACGGGTGGTTTTTCGTTTGTTTGTCGCTAAGTTTAAACCGCCATAGCTGGGTTTTATGTTAATATATAGATATGGATAAAGAATTGGTAAAGCCATCGATTACAACAAAAGCGCAATCGCCTCATTCTAACAAGCCTTGTCGTTTATGCTTAAGTTGGGCTGTTATCTTGTTAATACCGATTATCTTTTACCTTCCACTTTGGGCAGAGATGCTCCAAATTAAACTTATTGGCTATGAAGGTTTCTGTTGTATGCCTGATAATTGGCAGGAGCTTAGACAAGCATCCATCCGGGCTCAAAGCATGCGCCTAGACTCTAATTTGATTCTTGGCGCTGGGGTAGTTCTTGCGATCCTTCTATTAATTGGTACACTTTTTATTTTGTACAGGTACAGCATCCCATGTCTTTCTATTAAATGGCTTAAACGGTTGTTTCAGGTGATGGTCGGAATTCTCGTAGCTCCACTTGCGCTGCTTCTATTTTTAACACTTATAATGCTCGTCTTTCATAATGACGACTTTCACAAGATTAGATATCACCCACCGAGAGATTCTATCTATTCTTATGCTCTCGACCTTATAGGCTCTCCGTGATTTGAAAATATATGAAGATATCCAGTTAAATAAAACCTTGACTTTCCTGATCTCGATATATTATATCTGACAAAACGTTTTTCTGATAAAATTATAGTATGCGACCAAGCTAAGGTATCGAACTTAGGGAGGAGTCTCTTGAAAGGAGGAAAATATGAGAGATAAATTTAACGCATGCACATTTTTGTATTTAACCCGTGAGAATAAAGCTACGGGAAAGACCCAAATTCTCTTACAGCTCAGAGAGAATACTGGCTACATGGATGAGAAGTACGACTTTGCAACTAGTGGCCATGTTCAATCTGGTGAAAGTATGAAACACACTGTATGTCGCGAAGCTAAATAGGAAATAGGTATAGATATACTTGAGGATAACGTGGAATTCTTAATGCTGGTAGATGCGCCAGAGGAAGGTTATCTCAAAGGATTCTTTACAGCCGCGAGTTATAGTGGTGAGCCAAAAGTCTGTGAGCCGGATAAATGTGGAGGGCTACTCTGGGCAGACTTAGACAATCTTCCAGAAAACATTATTCCGTATTTGCCGGCAGTAATAAAATGCATCGGGGTTGGGGTGCATTACGCGACGCAAGATTTATTACTGCAGAATTAAACCTTTGCCCCAGCAAGCGCTGGGGCTCTTGCAGCTAGCATGCTATAATAATCTAATATTATGCTATCCGAAAATTATTAGAGAGGAAACAAATGAGAATCTACATTGCCCACTCGCGAGATTTTGATTATGAGCAGCTGCTTTATGCTCCAATCCGTTCTCAAGCGAAATTACCTCAAGATGATATTATTTTGCCGCACGAACCAGGGTGCAATAATCACCATACCCGTGAGTTTTATGCGCAACTAAATTTAGTTATTGCGGAAGTTAGCTACTCTGCAACTGGCCTAGGTATTGAGTTGGGCTGGGCTTTCGACAGCCATGTACAAATTACTTGTCTTTATCGTCAAGGTACAAAACCATCTAGTTCGCTTTGGGTAGTTACGAACCAATTTTATGAGTATGCCACACCGGCGCAAATGATTGATCTAATTACGAAAGTTATCCAGGAGCATACCAGTGACACCAAAAGTTCTTGAATTTCTTACTACCATACCCAAAGGTAAAGTTGTAACTTATAGTCAAATTGCTAAGGCGGTTGGCCATCCAAAGGCTGCACGGGCGGTGGGCAATGTTTTGCATAGGAATCCTAATGGTAATACATATCCTTGTTATAAAGTAGTTAATAACCGCGGGGAGCTATCAGAACACTTTGCGTTTGGCGGGATTCCCGAGCAACGAGCTAGGCTAGAAGCCGAGGGGATTAAAGTGCATGATAATCGAGTCGATCTCACTAAATATCAGTTTGTCACTCATTAGAATTGCCCATATATAATATATATGTTATAATCTTAATATAATACTATGGATAAAACACCAACATACGATCTTGATGACAGTGTCACACCGGAAATGCGTGCACAGCTCTTAGAGAAGCTGAAGACTCTGCCCGCGGCTCCCGGAGTGTATTTCCATAAAAGTGCTGATGGCGAAGTAATTTACGTCGGTAAGGCCGCCGTACTTAAGAATCGAGTGCGTCAATATTTCCACAAAACTCAGAAAGATCCCAAAACTATTGCGTTAGTGCGCGAAATTGCCGACACGGATTGGATTATGGTCGACACGGAAATGGACGCACTTTTCTTGGAATCAGAAATGATTAAGCGCTATAAGCCGAAGTGGAATATTCTTTTGCGTGACGATAAGACCGTGAGCTATGTGCGGATCGATATGAAATCTCCCGTGCCATACGTCAGCTTCACCCGCACTCCTCAAGATGATAAAGCGACCTATATTGGTCCGTTTTATGGTAAGGTAGCAATCGAAAAGGCCCTACGGATTCTGCGAAAAGTTTTTCCCTATTATGATAAGCCTTACGATGGCAAAAAGACTTTAAATACGGACCTCGGCCTCACACCGGGAATTGAAGTTGGCAAAACCACAGCCAAAACTTACAAACAAAATTTACGCAAATTGCGTCTCTATCTCGAAGGCGGTCGTCATAAGCTGCTCAAAGAGCTAGAAAAGCAAATGAACCAGGCCGCGCAAAATCAAGAATTTGAGAAGGCGGCCGAGCTACGTGGTCAGCTTTTTGGACTCAGGGAATTACAGAAAAAGATAGTTTTTTCCGACAAAGAGTTTCTCGATATCTCCTCCGACCAAGCTTTGACCGAGCTACAAACGTTGCTACACCTGCCAGAGCCTCCCCGTCGCATTGAGGGCTACGACGTTTCTCATCAATCTGGCACAAATGTAGTCGGCTCTATGGTGGTTTTTGTCAATGGGGCTTCTGATCGCTCGGAGTATCGGAAATTCAAGCTGCGCCATCAACAAAACGACGATACCGCCAATTTGCTAGAGATCATCGAACGGCGCCTGAAGCATGAAGAATGGTTATTCCCAGACTTAGTAATCTTGGATGGTGGAATCGGTCAAGTTAATGCCGTGAAGGATCTTCTAGCTGAGCACCAGATTCCCGTAATTGGCCGTGACAAATCTGGTGATCACACCCGTAATGCCGGAGTAGAAATTATAGCGCCCAAGCCAGAAGGCTATAAACGTTTCTCTCTTTCTTCTAGCTCTCATATTGCGAAGCTCATTTCTCGTATCGACGACGAAGCTCATCGTTTTGCCATCACCTATCATACTCTACTCAAGCGCAAAAACATGCTCAAGTAGCTCACTAGCTGTGCTATAATTAAGGTATGATTAGGAAACAAATTTCCGTTTTTCTGTTGCGCACTGTCGCCTCGATTTTTGGTATGTGGCTTTGTATTTCTTGGTTTGCTAACGTCAGTATGGCTGGCGATAGCTTCATTAGAATCAATATCGGCGATTTCGTTCTAATTAATATCCCTAACTCTATGGAGGCTATGCTCTTCATTGTAGCGGGAGTCATTTTTTCGATTGTCAACTCCATCGTCAAGCCCTTGATTAAGCTTTTTGCTTTACCACTAGCGATCATTACTCTCGGCATTTCGACTCTCTTGATTAACATGGGCATGATGGCCCTAACGATTTACCTTTTGCCGGCGGTCGAGATGGATTGGTGGGGGGTCCTAGTCTCGAGTCTCATTATGAGCTTGATAAACAGCCTTGTAAATTTGCTGCTTCTGCCGTATAATAAGAAGTAATATGGAATTGGGAACTATTTTTCAGAGTTTAACTTTTGTGTCAGCTTTCTTGACGATTTTGCTGATTTTACTACAACAGCGCGGTGCCTCACTAGGTGCTGGTTTCGGCAGTTCTGGAGAGCTTTATACTACGCGCCGCGGCCTTGAGAGATCCCTCTTTAATGCTACGATTATCTGTTCAGTAGTCTTCGTGTTATCGATTTTGTGTCTATTGCTAATACCAGCATAAGGGCAAATTTTATCGGCTATGAAACAAACTTTCAAAAAGCGTGGGCAAAAAATCACTAAAAAGTGGGAACGTTTTTCAGCGCAGGCTAAAGAAAGCACTAGTGAGCATATTAAAGAAAACCTCATCAGTCGCCTGCCTAATGCCCGACGTGTGCGTTTACTCATGTTGGAATGGGCTCTCCTAGTGATTGTAATTACGTCTTTAGCCTTGACTCAAGCTTTCTGGTACAAGCAATCTTACAGTGTCCAGGCCTTCACCGACGGTGGTACTTATATTGAAGGTACAGTGGGGAATGTCAGCTCGCTCAATCCTGTGTTTGCTAGCACTAATAGTGAAAAAGTTCTTTCCAAGCTCATGTTCGCCACTTTATCTACTATTGACTATTCAGGCCACGTTGGACTAGGCCTAGCCAGCTCCATTCTACCTGATGAAACTGGCAAAGTTTGGTACGTCACTCTCAAAGACGGTCTTAAATGGTCAGACGGACAGCCTATTACTCTAGAAGATGTCGCTTACACGATTGCAGTCATGCAAAATAACACCATCAGCACATCGTACTCGGCTAATTTCACTGGTATAGAAGTCGAGCAAGAAGGCGAGCGGCTAGTCTTTACTCTCCCTTCAGCTTATGCTGATTTTGCTACCACTCTTAATATTCCGATTCTGCCCGCACATATTTTAGGACAGGTTTCTCCTAATAAATTATTCGAGCATAATTTTAGTACTAATCCCGTCACTTCCGGTCCTTTCCGCTTTAATGCTGCCCAGAATATCGCTAGCAGTGGTGACAAAATCATTTACCTCACAGCTAATCCCGATTATTACAAAACCACCCCGATGTTAAACACTTTTGCAGTGCGCACCTACGGCCAAGCTGCAGATCTAGTCGATGCCTTGTCTACGGGTGAGGTATCTGCCACTGCTGAGCTTACCCCACTAGATGGCGACTTGCTATCAAATGATCTAATCTATGAGAAACAGACTACTATTGGTAGTGCTATCTATGCCTTCCTTAACACCGCTAGTCCGTTACTTTCCAGTGTCGAAACGCGTCGTGCTATCCAAATGGGTGTCAATATGGCCAGTGTACGTTCGGTCCTAGACGGCGAGGAGGCTCTGGATTACCCTATTTTAAGGTCAGAAATCGAGCTTACGAGCTATCCCGAGCTACCAGCTTATGACCTTAATGGTGCTAAGGCATTATTAGCACAGACTGGTGTGACTGGGCAGACTCTGCGACTCATGACGATTAGTAGTGGTTACTTGCCGGAAATCGCCAATCAAATGAAAGCACAGCTGGAGCAACTAGGGTTCAATGTCGAGCTATCAGTCTACAATCCTGGTCAGGAATTCTTAATGAACATCATTCGACCACGTAATTATGATATTCTGATTTACGAAGTCGAATTAGGTGCGGATCCGGACCTTTTCGCCTATTATCATTCCTCTCAGGCCTCGACCTCGGGGTGGAATCTGTCTAATTATCGCAATACCTTGGTCGACGATCTAATCTTAGGTGCACGTAGCACGTTAGACGAAAGTCTGCGTGTAGCGAAATACGAAGCCTTTTTGCGCCACTGGGTGAATGATGTGCCAGCTCTTGGCATTTATCAAGCTAGTCTGACTTATTTCTTTAATAAAAACGTCCGCACTTTTTCGGAGGATGATCGCTTAGTCTATCCGGTGGATCGCTTTGTTGATGTAGAATATTGGGCAGTCAATAAAACGCAAAAAAACCGTACACCATAGCTTCAGGGATTGACAGGATAAGCTATCTGTGATATAATGGTAGTATAGGCCCCAGCTAGGGCATGCTTTTGAGGTGATAATTATGAAATCTGTGTTATAATTAAGAAATGAGAAGTTTATCTAGAAGTCTAAAGACAGCAATTGGTAAAAAAGTTCAGGTGGCCGGCTGGGTGAATTCGCGCCGCGATCATGGTGGTTTGATTTTTATTGATCTGAGGGATCACGAGGGAATTATCCAATTAGTGATTACTCCGGATATGGCAGAAGCTTTTCAGATTGCTGAAAGTCTTAGAGATGAATTCGTGATTAGCGCAGAAGGTCTGGTACGTGAACGTGCCCCAGAGCTCAAGAACCCAAATATTGACACTGGCGAAATTGAGATCGTCGTAGATAAGCTAGGCTTAATCAACAAGTCGGAACCTCTCCCCGTCAATACACATGACGAAGGTGACGCCTCGGGTGAAGATTTGCGCTTGAAATACCGCTATTTGGATTTGCGCCGACCGAGCATGCAGCGCATGTTGCGTCGTCGTGCCGAGTATTATCGTTTTATGAGAAACTACATGGACGAAAATGGTTTCATTGAGATTACGACTCCGATTCTAGCCAACTCATCGCCAGAAGGTGCGAGGGATTTTTTGGTTCCATCAAGATTGCACCCAGGGCAATTCTATGCTCTGCCACAAGCTCCCCAGCAGTTCAAGCAGCTTCTGATGGTAGGCGGTGTGTCTAGGTATTACCAAATTGCGCCTTGCTTCCGCGATGAAGACCCCCGGGCTGACCGTCTGTATGGCGATTTTTATCAGCTTGATTGCGAGATGTCTTTCGTAGAGGACGGGGAGACTGTGCGCCAAACTCTCGAGCCATTGATTAAGAAGTTGGTGACAGAGTTTGCCGGCAAGAAACTGGTTACTGAGGAAGTTCCACGGATTCCCTATCAAGAAGCTATGGACAAGTACGGCATTGACAAACCTGATTTGCGGTATGGACTCGAACTGATAGACTTGACTAACGCACTGAAAGATTGTGAGTTTAAAGTTTTTCAATCTCCATGTGTTAAGGCAATCCGTGTGCCAGGCGGTAGCAATTTCACTCGCAAACAGATTGATGAGTTTACCGAACTAGCGCGCAAAAATGGAGCTGGTGGTCTTGCCTATATGATATACGAGAATAGTACTGTGCGCAGCCCAATTGCTAAATTCTTGAAAGAGAATGAATTACGCAGTATTCAAGAGCTAACAGGCGCACAAGATGGTGATGCGGTATTCTTTGGAGCAGACGATCGTGACAAAGTTAATAAAGTGTTGGGCCAGATGCGCATTGCCTTTGCTGACAGCTTGGGCCTCAAAGATCCGCAGCAGGTAGCTTTGTGCTGGATTGTTGACTTTCCATTTTACGAATGGGACGACGGAGCGAATAAGTTGGACTTTTGTCATAACCCCTTTTCTATGCCTAAAGGAGGCTTGAAAGCTCTGTGCGAAACCAAGGACAAGCTTGATATTATGGCAGATCAGTATGACATGGTGATGAACGGATATGAGATTTGTTCTGGAGCGGTGCGAAATTACAACCCAGAAATTATGTATAAGGCTTTTGAACTCTTAGGATATGGTCATGACGAAGTCGCAAAGCGCTTCGGCGGCATGTTGAGTGCATTCAAGTTCGGTGCTCCTCCCCATGCCGGCTGTGCCTTTGGCATCGACCGTATGTTTATGGAGTTAATGGATGCTAGTAGTATTCGTGATGTGGTGGCTTTTCCGAAGAATGGCTCTGGCATTGATCTTATGATGCAATCGCCTTCAGAGGTCGACGAAAAGCAACTTGAAGAAAGTCATTTGCAGGCTCTACCAGAAGACGAATAGGCTCGTCTAGGTATGCTATAATAGTCTCATGGTTTGCATTGCAGCATTTATTATATTGGCTCTGGTAGGGGTTTTTGTCGCCTTTCTGAGTATTTTTCGGCGCGATATCGGTAAAAAATACTGGGCGGTTTTTAAAAAGGCCTGGGGTTGTGTCGGCAAAAAAGTGCGCCTACAAAAATGCGAGACCAACTTCAAAGATGATGTCAAAAACACCTTGCTCAGCCGCATAGTCTTGAAACACCCCAAATGGGTAAAGCCTCTGGGTATTACAATAGAAGTGGGCGCAGTACTCATTGTCGTTATTACTATCTGGTCGCTCGTAGAAACAATCAAGGCTCTGCTGGCCATCTGGGTTTTTGGCACTTGTAATGTTTCTCAGCCGGAGAGTTGTGCTCTAGGTGCAGAAGTTTGCGGCATTGAGGCGGCTCAGCCCAGCAATCCTTTAGAATGGACGGGCCGCTGGTTCTCGGAATGGGGTGAGATTTTTGTAAACATTCCCGATCGTTTTCATAGCTGGCAGGCCGAAGATTATCGAGTCGAACCCGTAGTCTATGCTCAAGATTTCGCCGCAGGTAAGCCTTTAGCTCTCGATATCTTTGACCCAGGCTGTACGGTCTGTCTACGTTCTTATCGCAATCAAAAAGCTGATGGATTCTTCGATCGCTATAATACTATCTTGATGGTCTATCCCATTAGCTTGCCCGATGGCGGTTATAAATTTAATAATTCTGAGTTAATTACGCGCTATATCTATGCTGCGGCTCTCACCGAGCCAAAATACGCAGCGCAGATTATTGACCGCCTGTTCACCGAATCTGATCAAGCGGGAGTCAATTTTCAGGCCGTGATGCAGACTGCGTCAAGCGAAGAAGCCAAACAGCTGCTCCAAAGTTGGCTAGCTGATTTTGGTATGAAGTCGGATCAAATTAAAGAAGTAGTAAAGTCAGCCGACAGTGAACAAGTGACCAAAATTTTGGATTCTGTTAAAAATATGGTCGAAGGGAAGGTCCATGCCAAAGGTATACCGACTCTAATCTATGACGGAAAGAAACACAATGGGATTTATCGTTAGGCTATTACTTTTCCCGTTAAAGATCTTGAAGTGGTTAATCCCTATAGCGGTTTGCAGTATTATAGTTTCGATGTTGTTCTCGACTCCAGCTGATGGTCTGTCGGAGCAGCAACGCGGGGCGATATCCCAGAATTGTTCTACAATCAAACAAAGCTTGAGCCAGCTCCAAAGAGTAGATGCGAAAACTCGCAATTACTTAGGAACTACCTATGAGACTCTAGCTAATAAATTTATCGTGCCGCTTAACTTGCGTTTAGTCAAAAATAACCGGGCCACCTTGCCTCATATTCAGTCTGATTTTTCTTTGAAACAGTCTGAGTTCCGCAGTACATATACAGAATACATGCGCGAAATGGAGACCCTTATAGACCATGATTGCCAGAAGCTACCAGACGAGTTTTATAGTCAGCTCGAAGTCGTACGCAAAAAACGTTCCGACCTACGCAAAATTACCGAGGAGCTATCACAGCTCGCAGAAGAACAATATGCTAGTGTTCTAGATTTGAGGCAAAAACTATGAGCCGAGGCGGTAGGAATCTAATGATTTTGGGTGGCGGTGCCATCTTTTTGGCCGGTATTACTACCATGGCCAGCCTCATGATCTATCGTAATTCCGGTGACATTTATCTGGATCGTTCGCGTCCAGGATATTTGCCCGATAGTGAAGAAGCTGCCGAAGAACCAGCGGGCCCGATTAATTATACCTTCTCAGAAAACGGCGAGCTCAATGCTTCAGAGCTTGACCAGTATCTTAAAGAACTCCGCTTGGTTAATAATCGTCTCAAAGATTTCGCCGATCCTTTTTCTCCGAGTCCACTCTCTAACGAGTCTCTAGGTATCCCCAGCGAATTACAAGAAACACCAGAAAACAACCCATCAATCCCCCTGCCAAGGTCAGAATAGGCTGCTAGCGCTCGCTACCTTCAGCGGCACTTCGTGGTGCATGCACTATTCGAGTCGCCGCAGATTCTTGATTTCCGGCAAAGACCAACTTGCGAATCCAAGCATCGGCGGGCCCAGCCGACATCAGCAGGATCAAATAGCCTTTTTTATACCAATCTTTAATCGTCTCCGCCAGATCCTCATCTAGTACTGCCGCTTCGGCGATTTTTTTATTCTCCAACTTCGCGATAAAATCTTCTGGATTCATCACTGCGAGCTGCGGATCTTCACGAGTCAAATACGTCGGCACCCAATATAATTTCGCCACTCCCTGAAACACTTCAGCATAGTCATCGGCGAGCTCAGATTGGCGAATATTCTGATGCGGTTCGTAAATTGCCACCACACCCTTCAGCCCGCGCCGATCCGCTTCTTCAAGCGCAATCTCCACGGTAGCCCTCACCTCTTCTGGGTGATGCGCATAATCCGAATAATATCCCTCTGATACCTGCTCAAACCTTCGCCCCACACCAGGGAAGTCATTCATAATTTTCACCAATTTACGATGCTGGGATTTTGTCAGTCTCCCAATACCTTTCGGCTTCGGTAAAAGGTGCTCTACGGCATCAATCGCGAGAGTAGCATCGTAGCGCCGCGCTTCACCAGCCAAGGTCAAAGCCGCATCAATCTCATCACCGTGTAGCACAGTTTTACTCTGCTTCTCAAACTGCGAAAAAGCCTGCTGGTAATCTTCAACACTCGGGTAAATATCTGGGTGATCATAAGAAACAATCGGAATCACTGCTAGCCATGGCCGAAAAGCCAAAAAATTACGATCATATTCATCGGCCTCATAGACAAAATATTCAGACTCCGGATCATAATGCCCCGCCGGAGCAAAAGGTAAAGTGGTACCAATCAAGTAAGAAATCGGCACACCTAGCTGCTGCATCGCCCAGACGATCATTGCGGTAGTAGTAGTCTTGCCATGGGTTCCAGCCACGGCTACCAATTTCAGCTTCAATTTTTTGAGCAGATAATTTAAGAACTCATCACGTTTAGAAATTTTAAGTTTCAATTTCTTAGCGAGCAGTAATTCTGGGTGATCAGCCGGCAAAGCCGAAGTATAAACAAACCAATCCACTCCTTCACCTTTCGCCCGTGCCTTCAAAAACTCGCCATCTTGATCGCCTAAGCAAAGTTTCACTCCATGATTAACTAATTCATTCGTGACCGCTCCCCCAGCGAGGTCCGAACCAAACACTGTCATGCCCGCATCTTGAGCCATCAAAGCCAGTGGCCCCATTCCTGTACCAGATATTCCCGAAATATATACATTCATAAGTTCATTATAGCACACTGCACTAGATAAACTTATGCTATAATTAAAACAATATGGGTGGCAAAAAAACGAATCATCTAAAGCAAGCTCTGCGTAAATTTGGTGGGGTACGTGGTTGGCAGTTGATTTTAATCTTAGTACCGTTATCATTCGTGGCCGCAACCTTGTTGCGCTTTGATCATCTGCGCATGGTTGAGCTGCGCACTGCTGTGCTAGAAGCAGATAATAATGAAGATGATGAGGCAATCAGAACTGCTCTTGCCGCTTTGCAGCAATTTGTCTTTTCTCATATCGTAGTAAATGTTACGGAGCAGAATGGTACTCAAAAGCTTACTTTTGGTACTGGTCCATTTTATCTAGAACATCAGTATCTGAGAGCCGCTAATGCTGCAATCGAAGCCGCCGAAGAAAAGCTTAAAAACGATGGTACTCCCGAAAGCGATGCCTATGCGGGGGCCATGGCTCGTTGCCGTCCCCAGGCACTAGCTCATGGTTGGTCGCTCCTCAGTGCCCAGTATTATGAATGTCTTAATCGAGAGCTAGAAGCCTACCCGACGGTGGATCGTCTCGAAGAAACCCAGCTCAAGGCTGATGTCCCATCTACCGAACTTTTTCGCTATAATTATGCCTCGCCAATTTGGGCTCCGACCTGGGCTGGCTGGGTGATCCTCCTCTGTCTGATTTTAATTCTGATAGTTGTCGTTCGGATCATAGTGTGGTGCGTTTTGCGAGTTGCACTGTTTTTCTTGGATAAGCATTAAGAAAACCCTTGACACCCTGATAAAGACAGCATAAGATAGAAATATAATAATTTAAGGAGGGACCTCATGGCCTACGAACATACCAACAGCAAAGGCATTACCTACTACTTGCATAAATCTGAAGTTACTTTGCGCGGCGGTAAACCACAAACGATTTACTTCTTTACAAAGACTGCTGAAGGCGGTAAGGGTACTCCATGTGATTTACCAGAGGATCGCGTTGTTAACGAGAATCCCCGCAATGGCTTCCTCACATTGAAGAAAAAAGCTGCGTAAACAACTGTTTGGGCGCGCTGCTGATTTATATATTTAGGTACGAAAAGGTCAAGATCGAAGGTGGTCTTGACTTTTTTGTTGAAGTGTGATACAATGGAAGTATGAGTAGAAATAACTACGCACACCAGTTTTTGATGATGCCATGGACATCGCTAACAGATGGCCTAGGCTTTTCATGTGCTGAAGAATGTGCGGGAGTTATACTAGCTTAATCTTTTCTTAATCAAACTAGATAAGTCCCGAAATATCAAGTTTCGGGTCTTTTCTAGCCGCAAATTCTCACGCGGCGAGCTGTCGTTGACAGAGTAACTTAACAATTATTTTCTCAAGAAAGGATGAAATTTATGCAAAAAAATCTTCCTAAACGCAACCTGAAGCTGGTCTTCGTTGAGTCGGTTTTAACGGCTGGGCTTCTGTCCATGTCTATCATGACCCCCTTCTATCAATCAATTGGCCTCAACCAAAAGCAAATTGCACTTTCGCAAGCCATTTTTACTGTTGTTGCGGCAATCTTAAATCTGCCTGCGGGGTGGATCGCCGATCGGTTTAGTCGTAAATGGGCTAACGTATTAGGCGATTTTGGAGTGGCCATCAGTTTTTGGGCCTATGCCGGAGTAAATAGCTTCGCAGGAGTTGTAGTCTGCGAGTGTAGCCTAGGCTTCTTTATGGCTTTGAGCCAAGGAGTCGATGTGAGCTTGCTTAGACATTTCTCCCAAAAAATATGTCCGACCGAAGAGTATTTCCGGCGACAAAGTGTACGTCTGTCTTTCTGGCAGTATGCAGCTACTTTAATCCTAGTGCTTCTGGGTGGGCCAATTGGTGTAATCGATTTTCGCTTAGCTATCTTACTATCGGGTTTGCCATCGCTGATAGCTGGGGCCGTTAGTCTGTTTATTCAAGACGATAGTCGTCGGCTGCAGCCTGCTTGTCATAATCCTCTGCGCGATATGATGAGAATTTTACGTTCGAGCTTTAGGCAACCACAATTACGCACTCGGATTTTGGCTTACGCGGTAGGCAGAGAAATGACTCATGGGATAATTTGGATTTTCACTCCAATTCTCATCATGGCCAGAGTGCCGCTGAGTATCGTATCGTGTGCATGGGCCCTGAATTCTTTGGCTTGTATCGTGGGCACTAAGGTTGCTTCTAGGCTTACAGCTAGATTGAAAGATTGGCAGATTTTAGCTCTACCAGTTGGGCTAGTGGCCTGCAGCATGACTATTCTATCGCTCAAAATCAATCTCTGGACGGTCTGGAGCTACCTCTTAATGGGTGTAGCGCAGGGCTTGACCGGTTCAATGTTATTGGCCTTAGTACAAGAGCACACACAGCCCGAAGAACAAACATCCGTGGTTTCGCTAGCGAAAGTGGTCGGACAAATTGTCTACATTCCAGCGGTATATATCATAGGGTGGGCCGCTGACTATAATTTGCAATATGCACCCTTGGCTACAATTATAATTTTTCTACCAATTAGCTTAAAAATAATTTCAACTCTCAAGAGGGAATGATACTGGTAATGACCCCTGGCTCTATGTCAGGGGTTTCCCCATTCGCTGTTTCCTCATACTAAGTTCTTCTATTATTAACTATATTCAGGCCCTACTTCTCTCAGTCCGGGTGAGCCTCTCAAAATCGAATCCCTCGCTAAAGCTCGGGTCGTGATTTTGATCCGGCTCAGCCCTCCGAGTCGTCATGACTTCGAGAAGTAGGGCCTGAATATAGCAACTATTATAGTAACTTGTATACCAAACAGCGGACGGGGAAACCTTCATGACGGGCAGTAGGTCCACCTGAGGCTAAAAGACCGCTGGAAGATATGTCGATATGATAGGATAAAACATATGTCGGTGGCTTATAGGAGCCGGTAGTATTTGCCCATAAGATTCCACGTAGTCCACTCCGCCATAAGGCGCCCAGATCTAGGCGCAAGTCTCCGTTACGGACGAAGATTAAACTTGTATATCAAACAGCGGACGGGGAAACCAAGGTAACGATCAAGATAATGCGAGAGATCAAGTCCCCTGTCATTAAAATAAAGTAGAAAGGCAGTAGCATGAGTTTTAGATGTGTAGCTTGCAGCAATATGAGAACGTAAGTAACCCCATTTGCCTAGTGACTCAGGCAAGACATATTTAAAGGTTACATATCCGCTACGGACGTTATCCCCCTTGGGACGGATCCCCTGACCGAAGTTCAGGGGCAGTTGAGGTTTATAATTGCGCCATCGGAAGATTGCTAACTTGTATACCAAACAGCGGACGGGGAAACCATGCCAACGAAGGTTATCGCCAGAAGGATTTATAGATGTGATATGTACATCTAAGGTTCGTGCTTGGTTTTTCCACGTATCATTATAGAATGATGCGGAACGGGACCACATGTATTCCCGTTCACCTAGATATCTTGAGCTGCTAGATGGTAAATGAATCATTCCGCTACGGACGAATCCTAAACTTGTATACCAAACAGCGGACGGGGAAACCGTACGAGCGATCGTAATTACCAGATGGACTGACGGCGGAAGGGGTGAAATTGAAATTTTGAGCATCAGCAGAAGTAGCATATAGATATTTTTTGGCAGTGTTTGACCAAACGAATCCGCGGTTAGCACCATGCCTTATAGCACCCGTATTAATACTGGGATATCCGCTACGGACGAATCCATAAATTCAATACGAGAACTAAATTAGCATCTAATTGTACAATTACCAAAAAAACAAAATAACACCACAATCGGTGTTATATGTCAATTGGTGCACCCGACTAGATTTGAACTAGCACAGCTTAAAATCGCCACTACCACCTCAAGGTAGCGTGTCTACCAATTCCACCACGGGTGCAGAACTAACCATATTATAGCATACTTTTTCAAATAATGACATAATGTTTCAAATAGATTTCAGAGCTTCCACTACTGTAACTAGCTATACCAAACAGCGGACGGGGAAACCGAAGAAGCGAGAATAGTAAGATGACGGATAAACGATAGAGGGACCAAATCGAAAATAGTAGGCAATGGCTGACCAGGTACCGGTTCCGTAACCCATGGCAACTTCAGACCAATAGTCGCCACCATTGCCAAAATAGCCCAGAGCACCATTGTTAAGATTCAGCCACCCGCTACGGACGAAGTAAATCTCCACCAATAAAGTTACCCCAATGCCTACTTTCGTTGTAGAATTTACAACGAAAAACTGCAGAAAAATGCTTGCTTTAAACATAATCATGATGTATTATAGAAACATAAAAGTCATGTAATATAAAAATAAAACAGGAAAATAAAAATGGAAAGGAAGATTACTAAGCTTCTAGTATCCACCGGGATTGTTATGGCGGCGGCCGTTTCGATGATCCCGTTGACTAGTTATGCTGCGGTCATACCGAATGTCGCGGGTCACGGCATATATAACTGTGGTGGGCCTGATAACCCCTGCGCGAGCTCAGCTGATTCTGAATATACTTACACCGATGAGGAAGGCAATGTGATTACACTTCCGTCGGAAGCTGGAGTCTCGGTCAAAATCGACAGTATATTATCCCTTGACGCAGCTAGCACCAAAATGGAAGGTGTCATTCCGGCCTATCCTGATATGATCAAGAATAACTTCCTAGATGTTAAAGTTCGCAGTGCCAAGGAATATACCATTTCTATTAGTGCCGAAGACCCATTGCTTACTATGGAGGGGAATGAAGTCATGATTATTCGACCAAAAAGCGGCATTGAAGCTGCAGGTACCTACGGTTGGGGCATCAAGAAGAAAATTAGCCAAGATGCTGATGCTAACACCTATTCAGCAGTTAGCTCAAATAGCGAAACTTTCTTTACTGGGCAACCAACTGATACTATCTCTAGCCATGACGAACAGAACTTTGTCACTACTAAGTTCGATGTCGGAGTTCGCGCCTCCGAGCAAAATCTTCAAGGTACTTATTCTACAGACATTACGGTTATTGCCGCAGTGAAGAATTAAGTGCTATAATAAGCATATAATGCTTAAGAAAATCCTCAAATTTATATCTATCTTCTCTTTTGTGGTCACTCTCTCCTCTGCTGGCCATGCAGTCTTACCCGCTTCGGCTCTAGAAGCGGGTGATATTGTTGTCCAGATTAAACCTGCGGAGCAGACTTTTGATCTTGTGCCCGGGCAGTCGTATCTGGGCAGTATCATGGTTGAGAATACTGGGCGCTTGCCGTTTAATTTTACCGTTTCTGCAAAGCCCTACCAGGTCAAGAACGAAGATTATGATCCTGATTTCTCCACCGTCACAGATTATACTAAGCTACAAAATTGGATTACCTTCAACCAGAACGAATATCACATTGAGCCTGGCCAGAGTCTAGAAGTGATTTTTGAGATCAATGTGCCTGAAGACGTACCCGGAGGTGGCCAATATGCTGCCATTATCATAGAAACACGTGATAGTGTTGATCCCGAAGCCCATGTTCGGATTATTAGTCAGCTTGCTGCTATACTTTATGGGCATGTGCAAGGTGAGGAACATGTGGGTGGAGTCATCGTGGCCCATAGCTTGCCGCGCTTCCTGCTCGGATCGCCTTTCTCTGTCTCTGTGACGGTCAAAGATGATGGTAATACGGATTTCCGGGTGACTCACACTCTGACCGTACGTGATTTCTTTACTAATCGTGAAGTCTTTAGCCCTGAAGCCGTAATCGAAGACGGTTCTCGTCCCGGTTATGCTAGTGTCTTTGTCTTACCGGGCACTAGTCGCCGCAATATCCTCACTTGGTCAGGAGCGCCGCAGCTCGGAGTCTTCAAGGCGGTTCAGACTGTGAGCTACCTCGACAAGACCGAGACTTACGAACAACTAGTTATTATTTGTCCGATTTGGCTGGCAGGATTAGTTGTCTTCTTTGTCGTTTTGATGATTATTTGGATTGTCATGCGTATTCGTAAGCGCAGACATAATCGCCCAGTATTATAGAGAAGAATGACCCCGCCAGACATGCCCTCCTCCATTGACTTTTTGAACGATGTGTGCTACAATAAAGATAAGTAAGCCTTGCTTGCCCAGTTTTTGAGGTGGCGATCTCGCCGCGCGAGGCAAAACAAATCAAACCTAAAGAGAAAGTCTTTTTATGAAAGAACAAATTCGTAATATTGCTATTATCGCTCACGTCGATCACGGTAAAACTACCTTAGTCGACGGGCTACTGAAACAATCTCATACTTTTCGTGATAATCAAGCCGAAATGTCTCAGACTCTGATTATGGATTCAATGGATCAAGAGCATGAGCGCGGTATTACCATTACCGCTAAGCAGACCTCGGTGTTTTATAAAGATTATAAAATCAACATCATTGATACCCCGGGGCATGCTGATTTCTCAGGCGAGGTAGAACGCACTCTCAATATGGCTGACGGTGTGATCTTGGTAGTCGATGCTCAAGAAGGCCCCATGCCCCAGACGAAGTTTGTATTGCAGAAGGCACTGAGTCTGCATCTTAAACCAGTAGTTATTATTAATAAAATTGATAAACCAGCCGCGCGAATTGAAGAGGTCGAGAGCGAAATTGCTGATCTTTTCCTTGAGCTGGCAAGCGACGAAACTCAACTAAATTATCCAATTTATTATGCTATTGCGCGCGATGGTAAGGCGGGTAAGACTACCGAACTCGATGACGATTTGCATGTAATTTTCGATGCTATCATTGATGAAATTCCTGCTCCAAAGGTTGACGAAGATGTTACTAAGGGTGCACAACTCTTGGTGGCAGCCTTGGCTGCGGATAGTTACTTAGGTAAATATGCAATTGGTAAGATTCTTCGGGGCAAACTTAAAAAAGGTGAGAACGTCAAAGTCTTGCATACCGATGTAGATAGTGGCGAATTGCAAGCCAGTAGTGCTAAAGTGGAGAAAATCTTCACCTATAAAGGCTTAGGCCGTGAAGAGGTGGACGAAGCTGTGGCTGGTGATATTGTGGCAATTTCTGGTATCGCCCAGGCTAACATTGGCGATACGATTGCAACGGCCGGACAAGATGGTAGCGAGCCAGAGGCCCTACCGACGATTGAGCTCGAGCCTCCAACCTTGAGTATTTATATTGGACCCAACACCAGCCCGCTCAAGGGCCAAGAGGGTGAGTTTACGACTTCTCGTCAAATCGCCGAGCGCCTAGAGCGCGAACTAGAGACCAACATTGCTTTGAAGATTGTCCCTGATGGTTTGGGCTATAAGGTTTCTGGACGCGGTGAGCTGCACCTGTCGGTCTTAATCGAGACTATGCGTCGCGAAGGCTACGAGCTAGAAACTGGCCGCCCGGAAGTAGTTTATAAAGAAATCGACGGACAAAAATGTGAACCGGTCGAGGAATTGACTATTGAGGTAGAGCCCGAATTTGTCGGTGCGGTCAGCCAAGAGCTGGGGGTACGCAAGGCTGAGCTGAAGAGCCAAGAAATGACTAGCTCGGGCAGTACTCGGTTTGTCTACGAGATCACTACGGCGGCACTGATTGGCTTGCGTAATAATTTGCTCACTGCGACTAAAGGTACAGCGATTATGTCGTCTTTGCCGAACGGTTATCGGCCGGTAGAGGGGAAGTATAAGCCTGAACGTAACGGTGCGCTGATTGCCTTTGAAGCCGGTACTAGCACGGCTTATGCTCTGGACGCAGCTCAAGCTCGCGGTATTTTGTTCATTCCGCCCGGAGTGCCGGTGTATCAAGGTATGATCGTGGGGCTTAGCAACAAAAAGGACGATCTTGACATTAATGTCTGCAAAGAAAAACAACTGACAAATATGCGCACTCATGCTAGTGACGGTGCAATTCAGCTGACACCCCATACTCAATATTCACTGGAACAATGTATTGATTTTTTGCTAGATGATGAACTGCTAGAGGTGACCCCCAAGAGCCTGAGGCTGCGTAAGCGCGAACTCGATCCGGTGAAGCGCAAAAGGGCGGGCCGCTGAGACTCCTATTGACAAAAACCATAAAGTGTGATAGAATGAAAGTATAGGATTTTTGACTTCCTATAAACTAATTTTCCGCTGGGAGGGGGTAGTAAAATGAGCACATTAGTGGTTTTTGTCGTGGTTGTGTGGATTCTTAGTAGGTTCCTCGGGGTGTCTTTGCGCCGAATTGTGCGTACTGTTATTACGGTTGGGGCGATTGGTCTCTACATAGCTGCAAGAGTATTAGCTCAGATAGTACTTTTCGGGTTGATCATTCTGATAATCCTGGTATTATTTGCTGGATTTATGATTATTCGCCGTATTTTGCGCAGCATGCGCTAATACCAACTTTTGCGCCCTTTGTGGCGCATTATTTTTCTTGTCCCCTGTTTCCTCATACTATTCATTCCGTTCCTTTAACCCTTTTCTGTGCGAGACCCGCAAGTTGTGGTAAGTGGAGCAGTCAAAGTAATGTTGCTCATTCTTAGTTTCCTTTAGCCTCTTACAGAAAAGGGTTAAAGGAACATTACAACTAGTATTAGCAAACAGCGGACGGGGAAACCGTACCAGCGAACATTGTTATGTGACGGGATAACACCAGAGGCATCGAAGTCGAGGATGTAAGCTTTAGCATTCCAGGTGCCGGTACCGTAAGCAGTAGAGATACGAGACCAACCGTAGCCATAGATGCCGAAGTTCCTCAAGGCGCCAGTAGTAAGATAGACGTACCCGCTACGGACGAAACTAAACTTGTATACCAAACAGCGGACGGGGAAACCGCAAGAACGCAGGTAGGTGAGAGTTGACCAGGTTTCTAGAGCGGAAAAGGCAACATAATTAGCATGTGCAGACATGGCAGACTTATAGCTTGTGGCACTGCTAGCCCAGCCATTGCCGTCGCTGCCGGGACCTTTGAGAGTCCTCTCGAGATCTAGACGGATATTCCCGCTACGGACGAAGTAAAGAGCTTTACCTTTTTATGTTAGTTTAGGCATCGGTAGGAGAATGGTAGAACTTTTGAAGTGAATAAAAGCGCGAGCAAGCTGCTCGCGCAGAAGGAGACACCTGCAAAGGCAAGCTGTCGACTGGTGAACTTAAAAAGTTCTACCATTCTCCTATATATACCAAAACTAGTATACCAAACAGCGGACGGGGCGACCATACCAACGGACATCGAGATTGGATGCGTGGGTACCATGAGTATCAAAATAGAGAGCATAAGTTTTGGCATTCTGAGTACTAATATCATATATCGTAACAATGCGAGACCAACCATCGCCATTTCTACCAACGTATCCTAAGACACCATTGCGTAAGCCAACACTCCCGCTACGGACGTTATCCCCCTTGGGACGGATCCCCTGACCGAAGTTCAGGGGCAGTTGAGTTCTACCATTCTCCCATATGTTATAATAAACGCATGTTAATTGATACTCATTGTCATCTCCATGATCTAGAATGGTTTACAGAAGCTGAGCAGCAAGAATTTTTGAATCAAGCTCGCGAAAACACCGTCGAGAAGATCATCTGTATTGGCACTAACCATGACGACTCTCTCAAGGCTCGCGATTTCGCCTCCAAACTTGAGAATATCTACTGGACTTACGGCATTCACCCAGAATTCGCTGACAGTCACGCGGGATTTGGAGACATTTTATCTTCTGCCTCGAAACTCTTCGCAACCGATGGGGAGCGAGGGGAGCAAGAAGTCCCCGTAGCCATTGGCGAAATTGGTCTAGATTATCATTACGAAGGCTATAATCGCACTGGCCAGATTCGACTCTTTGAACAAATGCTCCAGCTCGCCCTTGATCATAATTTACCAGTTTCGCTTCATATTCGCGAAGCCTTTGAAGATGCCTTCGCTGTCCTCGATAACTTTCCAGGAACCAGAGGGGTCGTCCATAGCTTTACAGGCTCCAAGCGCCATTTGAAGCAAGCCCTGGATCGTGATTTTTATATCGGTGTGAACGGACTTTGTACCTATACGACTAATCCTTTGTCTCCGCTTGAGAAGATGTTGCTAGAAACGGACGCACCTTTTCTGACTCCAGTGCCTCACCGTCGGGAAAAGAACGGCCCACAGTATATCAAGACGATTGCCGAATATCTCGCCGCGACTTTGCAGCTCTCAGTGGAGCAAATTGCTGAAACCACGACCCAGAATGCCAAAAGAGTGTTTAGCTTGTAAAAACTGCTCTATTATACTATAATAAAAGCATGATTTATCTAGATCATGCCGCCGCTACCCCGGTGTTGCCGCAGGCTTTCGAAGCGATGAAGCCATATTATATGGAATTATTTTTCAACCCCTCCGCCCCTTATCTCCCGGCGAAACACGTCCGCGAGGCCTATGAAACCGCCAAAGATGAGATTGCTCATGCCATCGGAGCCAAAGGTGTCGATCTAGTAGTAACGGCTGGGGCTACCGAGTCAATTAACTTGGCTTTTACGGCTTGTCATAGCCGCGCTTTGATTTCGTCCATTGAGCATGCTGCTGTCATTGAGGCTGCGAAAACTGGCGACCATGCCCTGATAGATGTAGATAAAAATGGCATAATTATACTTGACGATCTAAAGAAAAAGCTTAATGATGAAGTAGATTTTATCTCGATTTCCTTGGCTAATAATGAGCTTGGAACGATTCAGCCCCTCGCCGAAATTGCCGAGATTATTCGTGCAGTGCGCCAAGATCGTTTGCGTCGTGGGATTAAGACTCCGCTCTGGCTTCACTCAGATGCTTCCCAGGCTCTCAATCTCATGGACATTAACGTCGCGCGCCTCGGAGTTGACCTCTTGACTCTGAACGCGGCCAAATGCGGCGGTCCCAAAGGAGTCGGTGCCCTGTATGTCGCTCATGGAATAGATCTCCGGCCGGTAACCGTTGGTGGTGGGCAAGAACGCGGCTTACGGGCTGGTACAGAGAACGTTCCCGGAGTAATCGGTTTTGCGGCGGCAGTCAAATATACTAAAGCTCATTTATCCAGTAAGCGCAAAACATATCAAGAAATGACTAATGTACTAAAAAAAGCGCTAGCCTATCCTTATATTATAGCACAGGTTAACGAGAAAGTCAATAGGATCCCAACTCCAATTTTCCTTGGTCACCCTAAGCATCAACTGGCCAACTTTCTCCCTGTATCTTTCCCGGGGATTGATGCGGAGAGGCTGATTTATAAGTTAGAGCAAGAGGGAATATTGGTATCGACCGGTGCGGCCTGTGCGGCTAATAAGGGTAGCAAGTCACATGTGCTTGCCGCGATTGGTCTTTCTGATGCTGAGATCGCCGGATCTTTACGTATTTCTCTGGGTAACACTAATGACCTTGAGCAAATCAAACAGGTTGCGGAGGTGATTGTAAGGGTCGTAGCATCTGAATATGCTCGTCTTGGCAAAGGAGGTTCCCATGCCTAAAGTATTCCTCGGCATGTCGGGCGGTGTTGACTCGTCGGTATCGGCAATTTTGCTCCAAGAGCAGGGTTACGAGGTGACTGGAATTTACATGAAAAACTGGTCAAAGGATTTACCCGGTATGAAGTGCCCTTGGGCGGAAGATCTGGCTGATGCTAAGCGGGTCGCTGTGCAGCTGGATTTGGATTTTGAAGTCTGGGATTTTGAGCAAGAATATCGACAACGTGTGGTGGATTACATGTTGGTAGAATTCCAAAAAGGCCGTACTCCCAATCCCGACGTGATGTGTAATGAACAGATTAAATTCAAGCTTTTTTATGAACGAGCGATGGCTAGTGGTGCGAACTACATTGCGACTGGACATTATGCTCGAGTTGATGCCTCACGGTGTCGACTGCTTCGGGCCAAGGATGAAAACAAAGATCAAACTTATTTTCTCTATCGTATGAGTGACGAGGCTACTGCCCATACTCTCTTTCCGGTAGGGCATCTCCTCAAGCCCGAAGTCAAAGCTCTCGCAGCCGCGCGCGGACTAGACGTGGCGCACAAAAAAGAGTCGATGGGAGTCTGTTTTGTGGGTGAAATTGGCATGAAAGACTTTCTGCATGAGTACCTTGAAACTAAGCCGGGGGAGATTCGTGAACTCGAGACCGATAAAATCCTCGGTTATCACGATGGCGCGATCTTTTATACTATTGGTCAACGGCACGGCTTGTATCTTGGCGGAGGCTTGCCTTATTATGTAGTGCAAAAAGACTTAGAGCAAAACATTGTCTATGTCTCGCGTAATCTTAATGCCGACCGTCTTTGGACTAAAGAGCTAATGCTGGAGGATTTGAAGCTGCGTAACCGGCTTACGGCGGCAAAATTAGCTCGAAATGCCAACTTAAAGGTACGGTTTCGGCATCGTGCTCCGCTGGTGGCGGCTCAATTTGAAAACAATAAGGTAAGCTTTGAACAGGCCATTAAACGTCCCGCCGCTGGTCAGTCATTAGTTTTTTATGACGGCGAAGTTTGCTTGGGCGGTGGGGTGATTACAGAATAAAATCCGTCTTTGAGTGAAAGATGCCCGCTATGGCTATTATTGACAAAATGCTTATGCTGTGATACAATGGAATTAATACCTCTGCGAGGTAAAGTTTTTGGTATGTAATTGACGGCAATAGAGGAGCAGTATAAAATAAAGGAGATACTATTCTGGGTATCACAGGGCTCAGAATTGATTGTTCATTCAAAAAAAGAAAGTGAGGTGTCAGAAAATGACAAACACAACTGTTACTCGTCAACCAAACTCTTTTGCTGTAATGCTGGATCGAAAATTCCGCATCACAGCTCGTAACTCGTCAATTGGCACAGAATTTACCAGCGGTACAGCGATCTTTATGTCCATGGTTTACATCATACCGGTCAGCACGGCAATGTATGCTTTAGCGGGGGTAGACCCGACCTTGGCTTCGATCGCTATCGCCTTGGTCACGTGCCTTATCAGCATCATCATGGGTGTGGTAGCTAATCTGCCCATTGCCCTCTCCACGGGCATGGGGCTAAATGCTTTCGCGGTTTTCACGATTTGCCTGGGTATGGGCTATCCGTATGAGCTGGTGATGCTTTGTACTCTGATTGAGGGTTTCATCTTTCTCATTCTCAGCTTCACTGGTGTCAGATCGAGCCTAGCCAGAGCTTTGCCACATAACCTTAAGATGTTTATCGGAGCAGGCATTGGCGGCTTCCTGGTCTATATTGGCATGCAAAATGCCCATCTGATCGTGAAAGATGAATCCACCTTGACTACTATGGTTAACTTTCGGACTAATTTTGCCACTCAGGGAATTGGTGCTCTGCTGGCGCTGATTGGTCTCACGATCATTGTAATTTTGATGGTGCAGGGCACCAAATCCGCGATCGTCGTGGGCATTCTGGTAATGTGGGGCTTAGGAATGCTATGTCAGGCCTTGGGGTTTTATGTACCTGATGCAGAAGCTGGCTACTATTCACTTTATCCACATTTGAGCCTGCCACATCCTTCATCGCTTAGATCTATGTTTCTTACGTCAACGGGGCTAAAGGATTTTGACCTGAGCATGTTGGCCAACATTATCGTGATTACCTGCACTATGTTTTACAGTGATTTCTTTGATACGGTCGGCACTTGCATGACCTGTATTGAAAAAATCAAGGCACAGATGCAGGAGGAAATCCGCCACTTGCGCGAAGAATATGCTGAGAATAAACAGATGTTAGAAAAGGCGAAGACGATGGAGCGCGAACTGCGTAGTCTGGAAGGCGAGAGAACGACCAAATTAGCTTTAATTATTGATGCTATCGGTACGATTATTGGAGCATTCTTTAAATGTACGACTATTACTAGTTTCGTGGAATCTGGTGCTGGAATCGAATCTGGCGGCCGGACAGGCCTCAGTACAGTAGTGACTGGTTTTTGGTTTTTCCTGGCAATTTTCTTCGCTTCGATTTTCACTACCATCCCGGGCTTTGCCACTGGCCCTGCCCTAATCGCCGTGGGGTGTTCTATGGCGATGTCGGCCCTAAAGCAAGTTAACTGGGATAAAGACAAGCTCTATCAAATCATACCTGGTGTACTCTGTGTATTTGCCACGATTTTGACTTACAATATTGCCAACGGTATGGCTGCGGCCATTGTATTCTACGTAGTAATCAGTCTTTTTACTAAGCACCGCAGAGAAGTGAGCCCACTCTTTTACGTGTTAACTATCTTGTTGATAGTAAAATTCAGATTCCTGTGAACCCATATTATAATATGGTACCGGGCGGTTCTAAATGTTAGAACCGCCCTATTTTTAGGCTTATTAGAGATCATATGTTATAATACTACCTATGAACGCAAACGAAATTCGCCAAAAATTCTTAGATTTCCAAGTTAAACATGGGCACAAAATCATTCCGCCCGCACCGCTTGTTCTGGAGAACGATCCGACTACTCTCTTCACCGGGTCGGGTATGCAGCCATTGCTACCGTATTTGCTAGGACAGCCACATCCAGAAGGAACACGGTTGACCGATTCGCAGCCGAGCATGCGTCTGCAAGATATCGAAGATGTCGGTGATCCACGGCATACGACGGTTTTTGAGATGTTGGGTAACTGGTCGTTGGGGGATTATTTCAAGAAAGAACAGATTGAGAACTTTTTTGAATTTTTAACCAAAGAAGTAGGCCTTGATCCAGAAAAAATCTACGTCACTTGTTTCATTGGCAATGAGAAATATGGAATTCCTAAAGATACTGAAGCGGCCGAGATTTGGCAAGAAGTCTTCCGTAAGGCTGGGGTGGAAGCAAAAATTGTCGAGATTGGCTCAGCGGAGAATGGTGATCGGCGAGGCATTAAACCTGGAGAGCGAATTTTCTTCTACGATGATAAAGAAAACTGGTGGAGCCGGGGCGGCGGCATCGAGACTACTCCGCTCGGTGATCCTTGTGGGCCAGACTCGGAAGTGTTTTATGACTTTGGCGAGGACAAACAAGACGTGGCTAAATACGGCCAGAGTCACCCTGCCAGCGATGGCGCGAGGTTCATGGAGATCGGTAATCAAGTCTTTATGCAGTATAAGCGCAAGGAAGATGGTAGTTTTGAAGAGCTAGAGCACAAGAATGTGGATTTTGGCGGCGGTCTTGAGCGCATTACAGCTGCTTCAATCAATAGTTTTGATGTCTTTAAGATTTCTTTGTTAGCTCCTATTATCACTAAGCTTGAAGAGCTTTCGCACAAAAAATACGAGAATAACACCGACGAAATGCGCATTATTGCTGATCATTTACGCGGAGCTTATTTGCTCGCGGCTCAAGGGTTAGCTCCAAGCAATAAGGCTCAAGGTTATGCTCTCAGGAGGCTAGTGCGTAGGGCGGTGCTCCGTGCTCTAGATTTAGGCATTGGCCAGGAATTCTTGGCGGAAATTTTACCTGTAATTGAGACTAATTATCAGGATCTGTCGAATGACATCTTGCCAAATCGTGTTAACGTCTTGGAGGTTTTGACCAAAGAAGAAGCAGCTTTCCGTAAGACTATCAATAAGGGAGTGAAAGAATTACGCAAATTGAGCGCAGATCAGGAACTGACCGGGGCTGAGCTATTTAAACTGCAAGACACTTATGGCTTCCCGCTGGAGCTGAGTGTAGAAGAGGCTTATAAGATGAATATTAAGCTATCGGATAATTATCAAGATGAGTTTGAACGGGCCCTGGCGGAGCAACGCGAACGTAGTAAGACTGCTTCAAAGGGCATGTTCAAAGGTGGGCTGTCTGATACCGGTGAACAAACTACCAAATATCATACTGCCTGCCACTTACTGTTGGCTGCCCTGCAAAAAGAAATTGACCCGAATATCGCTCAGAAGGGCAGCAATCTGACTCCCGAGCGCCTGCGGTTTGATTTTAACATTGACCATAAAATGACTCCTGAGGAACTGCAAAAAGTCGAAGAATGCGTGAATGCCTGGATTGAGGCTGATCTGCCCGTAGCATATGCAGAGTATGATAAAGATTATGCCTTTGATACATTGCATGCGCATGGTAGCTTTCGTGACAGGTATCCTGATCGAGTGACAGTCTATGCTATTGGTGAAGGCATCAACGCGCCGGACGATGACAAAGAAATGATTTCTATTGAGATTTGTGGAGGTCCACACGTGCAACATACCGGTGATCTAGGTAAGTTTAAGATCACGAAGGAAGAAAGCTCCAGTGCTGGAGTACGTCGGATCAAGGCAATCCTAGAATAATATATAAGGTCTGGCCTGCGCGACTTCGTCCGTAGCGAGATGATAGATCTGAATGCGGGTGCCTTTCGAGCTTGGGGCGATGGTTGTATTGGCTTTTGGTGGTCAGGTATTGCTACGGCTTATGGTAGTGGCCCTTGGGCATCTAATGCTTATTATCTTGAATTCAATGCAACCAATACCCTTCGACCGTCAAGTAATGCTGCACTAGGAACTAGGTTAATGCCAGCTTGATGTCTTTTCTGAGTGTGGAGCTTTTGGCTTCCGCCTTCACATGGTAGGGAAAGGAGGGTTTGCTATGATTAAGCTTTTGAAGAAACTGATCATCGTTATTAAGATTACTATTGTAGTCAAAAAATGAGTTGCCGATAAGACAACTCAAAAACCTTATAACTTAAGCTTAACAAAGTTTGGGTGAAAGTCAAGCTGGATTTTTAGCCTTTTTGTCACATGTATTGTCACTATATGTTCTATTCAGAGGGCTAACTGGTATACTAAACAGCGGACGGGGAAACCGAGCCAGCGATTGTTCGGCCGGTCTGTTGCGGATACGAATGTTGGCCAAAAAGTAGGATAATAGCTGTTAGCTGAAACAGCAGATACATAATTCCCGCTAATTGATGTCCAGAGATTGCCGTTTTGTCCAAAGAAACCTAAGAATTGATTAGCATTAGCCAATTCGACGTACCCGCTACGGACGATAATTTCTCCTCAAAACGAACTTTTTATGCTAAAATGAGCTTAAAAGGTCATTTTGTAGAAGGATAGCCATATCCTATCTTTCTATTATATCACAGAATATATAAAAAGTCAATATAAAAATGAGAATTTGTCCACCGAAAAGCGCTAAAACTTCTAGACATCGTGTTGAGAAGAAGATTCTCCTTATGCTAGCTTGTTTTAGCACTTCGGTAGGGTTGTGGGAGAATTTTCGCCAACTCTGGCTCCAAGATAATGGCTATTCGGCTAGCGACATTAGCCAGATTACCGGCTTTGCTACACTGGCTAGTGTGGGGGCAATCATTCTTGTCGGACGTTTTCTAAAGAATACCCACCTCAAACAGTTCATGACCGGTATACTTAGTTTGAAATTCCTAAATTTATTATGGCTTTTGGCCCTCAACCAGACTGGCCAAAATCTTTTCATTAACTTCAATACTATTATCGACATTGTCACGACCTATCTCGTAGTCACAAGCATTTATCCCTTGGTGACCACCGTCATGAAAAGCAATCGCGCTTATAGCAAACGTAAGCTGGTCGAATACTGGTTTCGTGATCTCGGAGTCTTAATTGGCGGAATCTTAATTGGGCAATTCTTCAGTAGCCTGGGCAGCGAGTATGAGGTTTGTCTAATCATGGCTGCCGTTTGTATGCTCTTGTCGGCTATAGTCATGAGCACTATTAATGTCCGTATCACCGAAAGTGCGCACACCGCCCGACCCACCTCTATCCTGAAATATGTAGCCAAGAGTCGTATCCAAGTTTTTTATCTGATTTATGCTTTTTTGGCAGCCTGTTCCTTTGCGACTGCCCTTGGTCTGAAAATGCTCATTTTGACTAATGCTCTGTCGTTTTCGATGAGCACAGCTACGAATTACCTTCTAATCGTCGGTTTGATTTCTGACGTGATCGGCTATTATGCCCTTAAATATTTCACTCCCAAGAATGATTATTTGACCATTACCCTTAAATTTGGGATTCGTCTCGGCGCATATCTAGTGGCTATTCTGGCCAATGATCCTTTTATATCGCTACTAGCTATTACTTGGTCGATTATGATTTCTACGGCCTATGAAGACGTGACTGATGGTTATTACATTAATCTGGTGGACAACAAACATCAGTTTAGCCATAGTACTCTTAAGCACGTCATGACTTATCTTGGCGAAGCTACGGGAGTCATTCTCTGCGGTATGATGTATAATTACGGATTAGCCTATATTTTTGGCTTATCTGCCGCCATTATGGTAGTACAAATTGGTGTTGCTTATTATTTGATTAATTTGCGCAAACGGCGCCGGCAGGTGCGGCACTCAGCTTCGCGTATGCGCTACCATGAATCGATTGCTCGAACCGAGGCGACCCTCGAGATTCACGAATAAGGGTTTATTATTCAACTGAGGAGTGCTACAATTGAGGAATGAATGCGATTTTGGGAGGTCTAAATCCAGCTCAACAAGAGGCGGTCGAGATTCTGAGCGGCCCGGTGTTGATTTTGGCGGGAGCTGGCTCTGGTAAGACTAAAGTCCTGACCCATCGCATTGCTAATTTAATTGCTCATGGTACCAGGCCAGATCAAATTCTGGCCGTCACCTTTACTAATAAGGCTGCCAAAGAAATGCGGGTGCGTCTGTGGAAATTACTGGAGCGCCAGCGCGATCCTGAGTTTGATGATACCGGCCTAGAGCCACCGCGCTCTTTCATGCCCTACATGGGGACTTTTCATGGAATTTGCGTGCGAATTTTGCATATCGAACACCTTGCGGCAGGAGTAGAACGTAATTTCACTATCTATGATTCTGACGACCAGTTGACCTTGATTCGTCGGATTCTGCGTAATATGCATCTCACTGGCGACAAAAGTCTCACACCTAAGATCGTGCATGGGCAGATTTCCCACTGGCAGACTCTCGGCATGTCGCCCCAAGATGCTACTAAAGAGGCTTTTTATCCTAATCAGAAGAAAATCGCCGAAGTTTACGTAGAATACGAACACGAGAAGCAAGCAGCTGGAGCGCTAGATTTTGATGATTTGCTTACACGCACTGCTGATTTGTTGCAAAAAAATCCCGAAGTACGGGCCAAGTGGCAGCAAAAATTCCGACATATTTTGATTGATGAGTATCAGGACACCAACTCTGTCCAGTACCGTTTGATTAAATATCTGGTTAATGACGAACGCAATATCTGCGTAGTAGGCGACGATTGGCAATCAATTTATTCTTGGCGGGGGGCGGATTTTACCAATATCCTGAATTTTGAACGGGATTTTCCTGGAGCGAAAGTCATTAAACTCGAGCAGAACTATCGCAGCACAGGCAACATTCTAGCCGCTTCGCAAAAGATTATTAGCCAGAATAAAACCCGCACCGACAAACATCTTTTCACCGAGGCGGGGAACGGCAATCCGATTACCATCGAGAACTTGATGGACGAGACCGGCGAGGCGAATTATGTAGCGCGGCAAATCGTTAAGATGGAGCCAGGGCGGAAATGGAGCGATTTTGCAATTCTCTATCGTACAAATGCACAGTCTTCGGCCTTTGAAAAAGCTTTCATGGCTGCGAAAATACCATATAAGATTATCGGTGGGGTGAGGTTTTATGATCGCAAAGAAGTCAAAGACGTGCTCGCGATTTTGAAGTTGCTAGCCAATCCTCATGACCGCGTTAGTCTAGAACGAGTGGCGAAAAATGTCCTGGCTGGAGTAGGGCAAGCCTCGCTTGATAAACTATTTGCGAAATTTGATGCTGATGCGGATAGCAGCTTGCGAAAAGCGGCTGAAGGCTTGACTGGTAAAGCCAAGATTTCTGTCCTTCGCCTAGCGAATTTCATTGAAGAATACCGCGGTCAAATTGTGATTTCAGCTGAAGCAACAGATGAGGGTGAACAGACGAACCAAACAGAGCAGACCTTGGAACTGGCAGAAGTAGTCGAACAGGTGGTGAAGTATTTTGATTTTGCGACCTTGTTACACAGCGAAACTCCAGATGGGGAAGAACGTATGCAAAACCTTGAGGTTCTCGCCAGCAATGCCACCGTTTACGAATCGCTAGAAGAGTTTTTGACCGATGCTAGTTTGCTCAGCTCAGCAGACGAAGCTAATTCGGGCAATGCTGTGACGATGATGACTTTGCATGCCGCCAAGGGCCTAGAATTTCCAATTGTGTTTATTGTTGGTATGGAAGAAGGATTATTTCCGAGCAGTAGATCGGACGGCTCCGAGGAAGCTCTTGAGGAGGAGCGCCGCTTAGCCTATGTGGGTATGACGAGGGCAATGAAGGAACTATTTTTGACTTTTGCCAGCTCTCGCTATGCCTTCGGTGGGCGCACTTATAATGCGCCGTCGCAGTTCTTGCTTGAGCTTGGCTACAATCCTTACGGTTCAGGTGGATTTGGCGAATCAGGAGCCTATGATATTATCATGAGCAATGATAGTGCTGATTTTGGACTACTAGGTGGCGACCCAGACGGGGAATTTTCCCGCAAAAAGGCCCAAGAAGATAATTTTGAACCTCAGCCAGAGCCAGTCGACACCTTCGACTCCTTCCCAGAAGATGTACCGGTCTTCGAGGGTTAGAGGAGATTTCAAGCATAAATATCTTGACAAAAGAGATAACATTTGATATAATGGCATTGCAATGATGAAATTGCAAAATAAATTACAGAATTTTTGTTGTGCCCTGATAGTGGTTGTGTTGGGCCTGTTTTTGGGACTCCAATGCTTCATGCGAACGGGTACTGTTTTTGCAGAAGATCAGACCACGGAAGCTAATCCTGATGGTCGTTTTGTGACGATTTACGATAATGGTTCGTATCGTACGGTCAAGACTTCGGCCAGTTCCGTGCGCGAAGTGCTAGAAAAGGCTAATATTGAAATTAGCCCTTCTGATATTGTAGAGCCAGGTCTAGACACAGCCCTAGTCGGAGGTGATTATAATATTAATATCTATCGCTCGCGACCGGTGGTAATTATTGACGGAGCCAAGCGCCGTTATCTCATGACTGCCAGCTATGATGCGAAAAGTATCGCTAAAGAAGCGGGGATCACGGTATATGACGGTGACAATATTCAGCTAGTGCCTAACGACAACTTCCTGGAAGCCGGGGTAGCATCGACCTTTAAGATTGAACGTAGCGGTGGCCGTACGATTACTGTCGAAGAAGTCCTACCCTATCCTACTGAGGTGCACTACGATTATAATATAGCTAAAGGCGAGACTCGTCTGGAACAAGCGGGTGAAGATGGCCGTAAAGTCAGTGTTTATGAAGTCCAATTTGCTAATAATATTGAAGTGTCGCGCGAGCTGGTTTCAGAAGAAATAAAATTACAAGCTGTCCCCGAGATTGTCGTCGTAGGAGCCAAAATTTCCGTGTCACCGGATCAGGAAGTCTGTCTGGGTTGGCTTAGAGAAGCAGGTGTACCAGAAGAAAGCTTAGAAGCGGCAATTTATATTATTTATCATGAATCTGGCTGTAGGGTAGATGCTCGGAATGCTGCTTCTGGAGCCTACGGTATCCCGCAGGCCTTACCAGGCAGCAAAATGGCCAGTGCTGGTGCCGACTGGGAAACTAACCCGATTACTCAAATTCGATGGATGAATAGTTATGTGACCGGTCGTTATGGAGGCTGGCAAGCAGCTTTGGAATTCAAACTTTCTAGGGGTTGGTACTAAACCCCCATGAAGAATAATAAATCGCTTGGACAACATTGGCTGAAAAATCGCGAAATCCTAGATGAAATCGCTGACCTAGCACTGGTAGATGGTGACTTAGCTCACCTTTGTCTGGAGATTGGGCCAGGCTTAGGAACTTTGACTTCTAGTTTGTTGCGACGTTTTGAGAGAGTAATTGCGATTGAATACGACGAAAGGTTGGCCGCGAATTTGCCAAAATCATTTCCGGGCAAAAATCTCGAGGTAATCCACGGAGATATTCTAGAGACCGAAATCGCTCAATTAGTGGGTGACCGGCCTTACGTAGTCGTAGGCAATATTCCTTACTATATTACTTCGCCAATTATTCAGAAACTAATTAATACTGTTCCTAGTCCACAAAGAATCGTCTTGCTAATCCAAAAAGAAGTAGCAAAGCGGATCGCCGCTGAGCCAGGAAACCATTCAATTCTATCACTAATGGTTCAGAATAAGGCAGCCGTAGAGCTAGGGCAAGTAGTGACAGCCAGTGAATTTACCCCACCGCCCAAAGTTGATAGTCAAGTGATCAGGCTTACACCGTTAGCGAAGCCCCAGGTCTCTGTATCGGCACTGGATTTGGCTAAAAAGGGGTTTTCGAGTCCACGCAAGAAACTTGTGGCCAATCTCGCAACCCCCAGTATTAGTAAGGCGGACTGGCGCGAGATTCTGGAAGATCTGAACTTGAATCCAGATGCGCGTGCTGAAGATCTAACTCTCTGGGATTGGGAAAAACTAGCAAAAAAGCTACTTGAAAAAACTCCTAGTTAGACGTAAAATGATAAAGAATAGGCATTAATAAAAGGCAAAACAGGTAAAAAGGGAGGCATCATGAATCCTGAAGACAACAATCCACTAACTAACCCAGGCGCACCAGCACCAGGCATGGATCCAACTAGTAATTCGGCTAGTTCTTTCGGCGCTTCAAATGGGTATGTCGCTCCAGAAATGGGTGCAAGTTTTGCGGTTCAGGGTGGAGCCACTACCCCAGATCTTAATAGCATAGGTGAAGTAGTTAATAATGGTTTTGAGAGCACAGATACTACTCTAGAGCCGGCCCCCGCCGATACTTCCGTACCTACAGATGAGCCGTTGGTTCCTGCCGCCCCCGTGCCGGGTTCAATTGGTAGCGCGATTTCTGCACCACCTGCGACGGCCACTCCGGCTGAGCCAGTCGCTGCGCCAGCTTTTAGTGCTTCTGCGCCAACGATGGGTAGTGGCCCTATGCTTGCTCCTGCCGTGGCTCCTCAAGTCACTGGAAATACTGCGACTAACCCGGCTGCCGCCGCTCAGCCCACTCCAGCCGTTTCTGGATTTACACCATTTAGTAGTGCAGCCAGTACTACTAATCCGGCTACGAGCCAAGCATCTGCTCCAACAGCAATTCCGACCGCTAAAACTCCTGCCCCGGCTAGTCCAGCTGCTCCGGGCATCAATCCAGCTTTCCAACCAGCAGCCAAGCCAAAAAAGCCTGCATTTAGCTTCAAGCTCGGTTCCAAACGAACGTCCATTGTTTTGCTGATTGCAGCAGCTATATTTATGGTTGCCACAGTAGTCATGGCGGTACTTTATTTCCAGGCGGCTAATAAGCCACCGAAGATTGTCTACACTCAAAATCCAGAGCAGAATCAGACCGCCAACCGCGAAGTTTTGCAATGCTCGGGTCAGGATAATTTCGGATATTTGGTTGGTAGTGAGGCACCTATCACTGGTACTCGCAATTTGACCGCGGGCTACATTAATGGGGCTCTAAGTGGGCTAACTGTTAGCTTTTCTATTCCTTTCCCCGATGAAGGCTTGGCCGTAGCCGGCAAAGATGCCCTGGCTCTTGAGCAAGCAACTTTATTGTCTAATATTGGTGAATCATTTATCTCTAATTATTGGGTCTACGGTAATACAGCCGAAGCGATTATCTCTACCAAAGCTGGCTTTGAAAATAAAGATGCAATCATGTTCCTCTATGGGTTAACCGATAGTGAGACTTCCACCGATTTAGAGACATTGCAAGAAAAGTATGAATCAGAAGGCTTGACTTGCGAAGTTAAATAAATTGTGATTATCAGAACGGGTTCTTTCTAGTTAGGACCCGTTTTTCGATGTAGCGAGGAGCCTGAGCGAAAAGCTATATAGTCATAGCTTTTCTGAAGCGCCAAAATTATACAACTATGACGAGCCATGGTATAATAAAGCTATGTCAAAAGTTTACATCTGTACTGCAATTCCTTATGTTAATGGTAATCCTCATATTGGTCATGCCATGGATTATCTGTTGGCTGATTCATATGCTAGATTTCGTCGAGCCTTGGGTGACGAAGTGCGTCTTCAGGTGGGTACCGACGAGCACGGTAATAAAGTTTTTAGCACGGCACAGAAAAATGGACTAAATGTAGAAGAATATGCCGGAGAAAACTCGGCTAAGTTTCGGAATTTTATCCAAAAACTTAATATTAGTTATACGGATTTTATTCGCACGACTAATCCTGATCATGTGCGTCGTTGTCAAGAAATTTGGCAAAAGCTTAAGCCGCACATTTATTCTGCGGATTATAATGGTTGGTATTGCGAAGGTTGTGAGCGCTTCGTTACTCAAAAAGAGTACGAAGAGAACCGGGGAATTTGTCCTGACCACCAGCGCCCATACCAGAAGCTTACTGAGAAGAACTATTATCTGCGGATCTCAGACTTTAAGGACGAAATCGCCCGTCGTATTGCTGATGACGAGATGGAGATTTTGCCAGAGTTTCGTAAGCAAGAAGTTTTGAAGCTACTGGAGGATGCTCCCGATATTTCGATTTCACGTCCGCGCAAACAACTCAGCTGGGGAGTACCCGTGCCAGATGATGAAGATCAAGTTATGTACGTTTGGCTAGACGCATTATCAAACTATATTACAGTTCTCGGGTATCCCGACCAAGACATTAGTGAGTTCTGGCCTGCCACGGTACAGTTTGTTGGTAAAGACATCTTGAGGTTTCATGCTATTACCTGGCCAGCTATTTTATTGGGGCTAGGGTTAGAGTTACCGAAGACAATTGTTTCGCATGGGTTTGTCTTAGCTGATGGTCAAAAAATGAGTAAAAGTATTGGCAATGTCGTTGATCCAGTGGAAGTGCTAGAACGACGGGGCCTGCCAGCCTTTCGCTATTATTTCCTCAGACATGTTGATACATTTGCTGATTCGGATTTCACTTGGGATAAATTTGAAGAAGCTTATAGCCATGAGTTGGCGAATGATCTAGGTAATTTGGTACAGCGGTTGGCGACTCTTTGTTATAAAAATGAGGTGAGAGGCATCGCAGATACTAAGGAATTAAGCCCGGAGTTTATAGAGTTGATGGGGAAGTTTGAATTATCAAAGGCTTTTGATCTAGTTTGGGATAAGGTTCAAGCTCTCAACAAGGCTATCGATGAGACTAAGCCTTGGGAGCTGGCAAAGAATGGCGAACAAGACAAAGCACAGAGTGTGCTACGAGAGCTGGTTGATCGGCTCATGTGTGCTACGAGCGAGTTGGCGATTTTTCTGCCTGACACGGCTTTGCGGATCCAGACGGTATTTAGTACTGAAGAGGTGATACAAGCACCTGAGACTCCGCTGTTTCCCAAAGGTTAAAATAGGAAAGTTGCGCTGACTGGAAAAACTGACCATTGGTCAGTTTTTCCTATTTCTTGTATGGCCAATAATACTCACCACTGAGAATATCGTAATTCAGCAGCTCGTATTCTCTCAGGGCTGTCGTCTCATTTATATCATCATCTTCTGCATAATACTTGCGAGCCAAAATTGGAGATTCTTCACAGACTACATCTAGCAAATATTGCAGTACTGGTTTTTCAGCCTTAAGCACATTATACATGGTATTAGCCAGACAATTCGGAGTTGTAGTGGGTAAGTCTACACCCCGAGTTGGAAAATTAAAGCCCAGTGAACGATTAATTTCTGCGACTTCTTTTTCGGTAAAGGGACTTTCAATTTCAAAGTTGGCATAGATAAAGTAGGGAGTTAATTGGACTAAATCCCGTTCGGCCTTGTCGGACGAAGTCGCATAAGCACTCAGTACTCCTGCCGCATGATCACCGAACCATAACACGACGGTTCGTTCATCAAGCCGATCCAAAGCCTCCAAGAATTCTCCTAGATATTGGTCGGCATAGTGTAGACTCTGAAAACTATGGCTAATTTCTGGGTGGTTCGTACTATAATCTAACTCAGTATAGCCAGCGCTACTATAAATAGCATGGTTTTGCATTGTAACCGCACCAACCATTTGCTTGCCAGAATTTTCTTCGATAAGTTGCAAAATCTCGCGATACACTGTACGGTCATTGATATAGCCTATGCCATTCTCGCGCTCCGGATTCTCAATTTCATCCTCGTCAATAAAATTATCGTACCCCATCTTGGGATAGACAATATAACGTTTATACATGAGGCCGTCATAGGCATGAATTGCATCGGTGTCAAAACCAAATTTTTTCGCCCAACTCGCTACACTCATGAGGCTTGTAATCCTAGGTACACTATTAATATATTGTAATTTGCCTGACCAGAAATTCGACAAGCCGCTAAACACCTCAAATTCTACATTCGCCGTACCGCCCCCGTATTCTGGAGAATACATGTATCCTGAGGGGTATTTTTTGAACAGGGCATGGAGATTTGGCAGAGGATCACCGCCATCGTGCGCATAGTACTTACTCAGCAGCTCCGGATCATAAAATGTCTCATCAAGAATTATCACGATATTATCAGCGACCTGATCCAGAGGCTCTCGCTCAGTATCAGCTTCTTTGATTTTCTCATATTTCTCGGCAATCTTCACAATCACCTCCTCACTATAACCCTCAGGCGCCTCCATACGCGACAAACCTAAGTTATACAAGAATCCCAGAACGAAGCCATTACACTCATAATTATATCCCTGATCCCAAGCTGTAAACTCCGTATCTAGCCACTCCACTTTAGGGTTGTCCGGATCGTCCCAATTCTCGCGGTGCAACAAAAAATCCGTACTCAACATCAATCCTACTAAGGCGATAATCGTAAAGCTTGCCCTAGGAATAATAGCATATCGTTGCCACCATGATGCCCCTGCGTAGTTATTGCCAATTAGCTTCTTCATATAATGATCTAGCAAGGCGCTGCCAATAATTACTAGGATTATCCCGAATATTAAACGAATCACCTCTCCGGGATCAATAAACTGCATCAAGCCACCAGCCTGATCGGCCATCTGAAAGTCTTCCGGCAAAAGAGGAGCTTCGCGATATTTCATTTTTTGAAGATGGGCATACATCACGGCGCTAATTACCGCAAAGAAAATTCCCGTACTTAAAAAAGGCCGCCACAAGATTGCCGAAAGAGTTGCTAACAAGAAAAATATAATTACTATACTATACCAGAATAATAGATGATGCGAGGTGACAAAGCTCCAAGCTGCATCTGTATCATTGCTCACCCGGCGCACTTCAATAAACCAGGCAAAAATAATCGACATCGCGAACAAAAACAAAGCCGACAAAAGCACTCTTAGAACTGTGGGCATAGTGTGCTTTCGGACTGAATCATGCTTTTTAATCATAATGATATTATAACACAGCCACCGCATAAAAATGGTATCCTCCATAAGAGGATACCATCGGGTAGCAAACGATCTTACTCTACATACTATTCGCTGACGATAACTTCGTCGTAATCAGTACAATCATAGCCCTTACCGACGAGCTTTGAAGACAGGTCAGATACGAAGAATCCGATAACTCCACCGATCATTGGCACTAATACATAAGCAGCCAATGCCAAACCTGCAGTTGTAGCAAAATCAGCAAATCCATCTGCAACAGTTGGTAGAATCTGATACATGAGAGCAATTGCTGGGTTGAAGATGAAAACATTGCCAGTTGCACCGAAGAAGTTTTGGAATACTACTACGGCAAAAGTTAACACCAGTACCATTGCGCTAGTCACAGTCAACGCAAACGCAACCGGACTCTTGCGAGCATACTTGAAAGCCCGTGCAAAGCAGAAGCCGATTATGCAGGCACCTAGTAGTTCAATCAAAGCCACGGACCAGAAGCTATCACCGGCTATATCTACCATTGTTTGTAGATCGATGCTAGTTTGGCTACCAAGGCGGAAACCATTAGCTATGATCAAGCCCAACCAAGCGCCTACTACCTGGGCTAAGATATATAATACTCCACGAATCGCAGACATGCGGCGAGTAGCCATCATTCCTACGGTTACAAGTGGATTGAGATTGGCTCCAGAAAGCCCCACGATTGCAATATAGACACCTACGAGAGCCAGTAGTACGTAAATCGGACTAGTCACACCGAGGGTTAAGAATAATAGGGCCAGCATCATGGTTCCGATCGCTTCACCGATGAGTGCGCCCCAAATCCTTGGAGTCTTAAAGATAGTAATAACATTTTCGTTCTTGTCGCATTTGCGAGCAAAGAAGCCTTTGAGAGAAGGTTCGTCGCTGGCGGTCTGGACTACTGCTGGCTTAGAAACTACTTCCTCTTTCTTAATCTCAGGTTTCTCTGATTTAGGCGAAGTCTTCTTGGCAGACTTCTTTGGCTTTTGATTGGCCATTTTAACCTCCTTACACTAATATTCCTTTGATTATAGCACATGTATGATACAATTGTAAGCATGAAGTTAAACATAAAAGCTTAGGGAGTATCATGGGAATCAATGTTTCAAACGACGTTCAGAGAAATTCAAGGCTGAATCAACGTATCTCGGCGGATTTACGTGAACGTGCACAGGCCACCAATCGCGAGTTGCCAGATCTTGAAGAAGATTCAGAATATATTAAAGACACTAAAAAGACCGGAAAATTCACCTGGGTATGGATTGTGCTAATCGTCCTAGCGATTCTATCTTTAATTTGTATTGTTTTTATCTAGCAAGGTTATCCGTGCTATAATATATATATATGTCAGAAATAGAGAAATTGCGAGACGAGCTGAAGCAGCTCAACTCCGAATATGCCAAGATCAAAGATTTACCGCCAGAAGAACGGGGCGAGTTTGGTCGCAAAATCAATGCTAAAAAGCAGAAATTGATTACCGCTTTAAAGCAGGCTGAGACCGCAGCTGAGAATATTGACGTCATATCTCTTGATATTTCTGCACCGGCCAGTCCTAATCAGACTCTGCCGCGTTTGAAGCTTGGTACGAAGCACCCGTTAATGACCGAGCTAGAAGAAGTCATTAAGGTTTATGCCGGCATGGGCTTTGATGTGATGGAATCAATACAGCTAGATGATGAATTCCATATGTTTGACAGCTTGAATTTCTCCAAGGGCCACCCTGCCCGAGATGGTTATGATACTTTCCGCACCTCAGAAGGTTTTATTCCGCCTGCTCATACTTCTACTATGCAGCACCGTGCTCTGAAAAAATACAAGCATAAATTAGATGAGGGCGATAATATTGCGGTTGTGATACCGGGACGGGTCTTTCGTAATGAAGATGCTGATGCTACTCACGAGCATACCTTTTATCAGTGCGAAGGAGTTTTCGTATCACGAGACGCAAATATGGGGCAACTATTTGGGATCCTCAGGCAGTTCTTCGAGTCGTATTACGGCGAAAAGCTTGAGCTAAAAACCCAACCCGGATACTTTCCTTTTACGGAACCATCGGCGGAATTTTTGATCGAAAAACCTGCCAGCTTAGGCGGTAAGGGTTACTTAGAAATGGGCGGTTGCGGCATGATTCACCCTAATGTCCTCACCATGGCTGCTATTAACCCTCAGGTCTATCATGGATTCGCTTGGGGAGGAGGAATCGACCGTTTAGCTATGTTGAAGTATGGCCTGAATGACGTGCGCTACTTTGAATCAGGTAAACTAGATTTTTTGGAGGAATTTTAATGCGAATCTCACTTAATCAAATCAAAAAATATGTCCATATCCCCGAAAATATCTCGAACCAAGAGCTGATAGACTTAATCGGCTCTAGACTAGTCGAAATTGAAGACGTGATTGACTTGGCGCCCAAGTATCAGGGAATTTATATCGTTAAGGTAGTAAGCTGTGAGCCAATCCCCGATACTCATCTCAACCTCTGTCAAATTGATGCCGGTGAACATACTCGGGATTTTTCTGATACCGAGACAGTACAAGTCGTTTGTGGTGCGCCCAATGTACATGCCGGCATGTTGGCGGTTTGGATCACTCCAGGCAGTATCGTGCCAGAAACTTATGGCAATGAAAACTTTCGCCTCAGTGTACGCAAGCTCAGAGGTTATGAGTCGCACGGTATGTTGGCCGGCGCTGATGAGCTGGACTTCGACGATGAACACAAAGCCATTGCCGAGATCGATCCAAAAGATTCCCAGCCCGGAGATGCCCTGTTAGATGTCTTTGACCTAGATGATTTGGTCTTGGACGTCGAGAACAAATCCCTAACTCATCGTCCAGATTGTTTTGGGTTGATTGGTTTTGCTCGTGAGGTAGCGGGGATCTTGGGTGTAGAATTTACCGAGCCAAGTGTTTTTGCTGATTTGCAGGCAAAAATTATGACCAGCGGTCAGTTTTCTGTCAAAGTTAAAATCACGGACGAACAAATTTGCCCACGATATAGTTGTGCGATTATCGACCTGCCCAAGAATGAGCCTAGCAAGTATTTGACCAAAGATGCGATTTTTCTGGCTAAAGCTGGCATGCGCACGATTGATCCAATCGTCGATTTAACTAATATTATTATGCTAGAAACTGGCCAACCTCTGCATGCCTTTGATTATGACAAATTGATCACAGTAGGAGGGAAGAATGTCCCAGAAATTATTGTGCGGGCGGCGAAAGAGGGTGAAGAATTACAGCTATTAGATGGCAAGACTATTGAGTGTATTCCAGATGATATATTAATTACTTCAAACAACGTCCCGATTGCTCTAGCTGGAGCGATGGGTGGCAAAAACACTGAAGTCGATGTTAGCACTAAGCGCATCGTGCTTGAGAGTGCGACTTTCTCGTTGTATCATCTACGCAAAACCCAAATGGCGCATGGCATCTTTTCTGAGGCAATTACCAGGTTTACTAAGGGGCAGCCGGCACCAATGACTTATCCAGTCTTGGCTGAAGTTATCAGACGTCTGGAGCTAGAACCTTTAGCAGTAGCAGATGAATATCCTGGAAAAGTTGAGAGTATCGTAGTAACAGTGACGGTAGAGCAGATTAATGGTCTACTCGGGACTACATACGGCCGGAGCGAGATCATTCAAACTTTGCAGAATGTTGGTTTCGTAGTGGCTGAAGCCAAAGACCAGCTGAAGGTAACCGTGCCAGCCTGGCGCACAGATATTCATATCGCTGAAGACATTATAGAAGAAGTTGGGCGGTTACTCGGCTATGATAGTATTGAGCTGTCCTTGCCGATGAGGAAATTTGCCGAACCAGAGATTGACCCGATGATTCAGCTCAAATCGGAACTGCGTAGTATTTTGTCCGATCGTTTGCAAATGAACGAGGTTTTGACATATTCTTTCATCAGTCGCAGCTTGCTAGAAAAAGTCGGCGAAGAAGTGGAGCATAGTTATGAGATTATTAATTCTATTTCACCAGAGCTACAGTGTTTCCGTCAACAAATTGTCCCTAGCCTCCTAGAGAAAACTATGGAGAATGTCAAGGCTGGTCATCAAGATTTTGCTTTGTACGAAATGAATCAGGTAAGTACCAAAGATTCTGGTTTGACTGCTGAAGGCACCCCCGTGGTAAAAACCCATCTTGGAGTGGTTAGCCTGGGCGACTTCTACGATCTCAAGGCGAGAGTACTGGCACTGTTTGCTTCGCTTAAGCTACCGCTTGAATATCAAGCTTTGACGGCAGGCACCGCCAAGCACGATAGCTATTTTGAGCCCAAGCGCTCAGCCGAGCTGCACGTCAATGGTCAAAAAGTTGGAGCTTTTGGAGAGATCAAACTGGGAGTAGCACGTAAGTTTAAACTTAATCAGACCGTCTCGGCTCTAGAAATTAATCTTGACAAAATTGTCGCTGCGCAGCGAGAGCAAAAAGTTGACCTGCGACTCTCGAAGTTCCCAGCCGTAGAGCGTGATTTGACTCTGAAGGTAGCTGCAGATATTATCTTTGGTCGGGTGCGCAATGCTTTAGACGATTGTCTGGCGAAGAGCGGGCTATATTATCAAGCCCTGCCGGTGTCGGTCTATCAATCTGAAGCTGAACCACAGACCAAGAATCTTTCGTTCCATCTAAAATTCAGTGATCCGACTAAGACTTTGAATTCTATGGAGATCTCTGATATAATGGAAAAAATTAAAGTAGAGTTAACGCAGCTTGGTGCGGAAGTGGTGTAACTATAAGGAGTTGGAGGTAAAATTCATGGACGAAAAAGCTTTAAAGACAAAGACTTGGCAGCGGGTAGTGATTTTGACGGTAGCGATTCTTATGATTGGTGCCATGATGATGAGCTATATGTTCATTGTCATGGGCAATAGCGGAGGCTCTAGCAGTAAGAACGATGAAGAGGAATTAGCACAGCTTCAAGAAGAATATGATGCCGTAGCGGCAGAAATTGATAGTAAGATTACTAAGCCTTTTTCCGAAAAATATTATAATGATTTCTCGAAATATAAGTCAGAAGTCAAGGCTTACAACTCCGCCAATGCTAATGCTGCAGGCTTAGCCAAGAATGATCTTAAAGAAGGCACCGGCAAAACTTTGACCGAAGGTGATACGGATTATCTGGCCTATTATATCGGTTGGTGTGCTGATGGTACGATCTTCGATTCGTCATTTAATATGGACAGCGATAATAACCCCACCAGCCTAAAAGCCCCACTTGACCCTAGTGGTGGTTTGATTGAAGGCTGGAACCAAGGAGTAATCGGTATGAAGGTCGGCGGAGTGCGGCAGCTAACGATTACGAGCGACCTAGCCTATGGTGAACAAGAGATTTGTGGGGGCAAAAATTCTCCGCTCAAATTCATCGTCATGCCAATCGAGAGTGATGCTACGTATAAGGATCTGAGTTCAAAGTTAAGTAATCTCCGCATGCAGATTTATTATGCCATGTACGGAGGCATCGTCCAGTAATGCTTGATGCGGTGATCGTAGGGGGTGGGCCAGCAGCCCTCAGTGCTGCATTGTACCTAGCACGTGGGGGCAAAGAAGTTGAAGTCTTTGAGCGAGGTCAGATCGGTGGGGATTTAGGACAGATCGCTGAGCTGGAGAATTATCCCGGATATCAAGGTAGCGGCGAAGGTTTGGCTAAGGTTATGCGCGAGCAGGCCGAGCAGGCCGGAGCAAAGATTAGCTATGGCGAATGTTATAAAATCGAAGATTGTACCGAGCTCAGAAAAAGCGAGCCCGACCACACCGACTTACCCGAGAACGGATTTCGTCTCTTGATTGATGATAGCGCAGTGTATGCGCGGGCAGTTTTGGTGGCTTGTGGAGCAGAGCCGCGGAAGTTGGCCGTAGCTCCAAGGGTACCGGTGTCGTACTGCGCCTTGTGTGACGGCGAGCTAGCGAAGGACAAAAGAGTCGTCGTAGTTGGCGGTGCAAATTCCGCGGTGCAGGAGGCCCTGTATCTAGCACCTATGGTCAAAGAGTTAACCGTGGTTACTCGTTCGCAGTTGAAAGCCAGTCCAGTCTTACAAGAGAGACTGCGCCAGCATAATAATGTGAAGATTTTAGAAAACATCGAGGTTACCGCGGAACTTTTGAACAAATTTGAGCGAGTTTTCGTTTTTATTGGTAAAGAACCCAAAGCTAGCTTTTTGCAAGAGTTACAGAGGCGACATGTGATCAAAAAAGACGCGAAGTTCTTTGGTCTAGAGGTAATTGAAGAAGTAGAGCTAGTCGATGAGGACGGATACATTATTACTGGTACCAAAGGCAAAAGTGCGCACGAGACGGCACAAAGGGGTATGTATGCTGCTGGCGATATTCGCAAGGGAGCGGTTTGCCAGGTAGTGAGTGCGGCCGGCGATGGAGCGGCGGCGGCGATCGAAATGCTGGATTTTTTGAATGTAACCCAGGTTTAATTCCAACGGGGCAAAGTCCCGTTGGAATTAGCGCAAATGCTAAAGCATTTGCTAGAGCATAAACGAAGTTTATGCTCGACTGGAAAGGAGAGACATTCCTAGGGCAGAGCCCTAGGAATGTTGATTGCAACAGAGGTGTAGGGAAGCATAAAAGTATTGACTTTTTTAGTAAAGTGTGCTACAATAGAAAGAGGAGGCTGAATTATAGATCAAAGCCTTAGAACCTAAAAACTACCAACCGAAAAGAGAAGGGGGGATTTCATGTTACACTTTAATTTCTGGTACCTATTAATGCCACTGGGGGCAGCCGTAGCCGCCATAGTGGGCTACTGTCGCAGCCATCGTGCTGGCAAATATTCTGCTAGGAGAGATAGTAAAACGGCCAAGCTGGACTATCTGTGCGCGACCATTCTTGGCGCCGTGCTCTGCATAATGATTTATGCAGAATCGCGCGACGGCCTTTACTGGCTGTTCGTTGCAAAGGCACAAGACGCGATGGGCGAGCTAGTCGGACTGATGTGTTGTGTAGTTGCACCAGTAGTGCTATCCGTATGTTACGGAACTATCCTGCGCCGGGTAGCAAGTCGGTGTTCACGAATCGGCTTAGTACGTTTGCGTTGCCCGGCGAAGAAACGGCGCAACCCAGATGGACGAATAGTTACAGTGGTACAAGCGGCCGATCTGGTTAAGCTGCTGATCCAGAATGGTACTCCTAAAGAGGCTTTACGAAATGAGCCCCCTCAGAGATATTATGTGGACGATGAAGGTACTACTGAAGATCCGGCGGCAGACGAAGATTTGTCTCCGGAACAGAAACTACGTGAGCTTTTTCCGCCTCGTGTACCATCTAAGAATTTGGTGGAAACTGAAGTGGTTGAGCCTGACGGCTCTTGGCATACCATTGAGATACCCGAGAATCAAGTTTCGGGGCTCAAGATGGCCATGATGGGATATTGTGCCTCAATGGCACGAGCTAGGGCGATGATCGCCAGCATGCTCTCGAAGAAGATGGTAACTGCAGAGCCGGCTGAGGTGAAACAGGCACAGGAGCAAGTGGGCTCGAAGACATTGCTCGAAGATGCTACGGCTGGGCTCAGCGCCGATGATCGGAAGCTAGTAACAGATTTGATCGAACAAACTCCTGGTCTTGATGAGCTGGTGAGGTCAAATCGCTACGTTTTGCATATCCAGCTCAAAGGCGAAGGACCTAAACGTCAGGCACAGTGTTCAATGAGAGTAAAACGTCGCGCATCGTCGGCCTAGGTAGTAAAAAGTCAAATCCCACCTGATGTATATGGTGGGATTTTCTTATGCAGACATGATACAATGAAGATATGCGACAAAGCTTTTATTTTTATGACTTAGAGACTTCGGGCTTGAATGCTAGAACTGATCGCATTATGCAGTTTGCCGGACAACGCACGGATTTGAATCTGCGACCACTAGGCGAGCCAACTAATCTATTAGTGCGTTTGCCGCAAGATACTTTGCCTAGCCCCGGGGCGATTATGGTCACGGGAATTACACCTCAGGCGACTTTGGCTGATGGTATTAGTGAACGTGAATTTTGTGAGTTCTTGATTAATGAGGTGGCGACCCCAGGCACTACGATTATGGGGTATAATTCCGTGCGGTTTGATGATGAGTTTATTAGGCATACTTTATGGCGCAATTTTTATGATCCCTATGAATGGCAATGGAAAGATGGCCGTAGTCGCTGGGACCTGCTTGATGTAGTGCGCTTGACTAGGGCTTTGCGCCCGGAAGGGATTAATTGGCCAGTAACGGAAGATGGATATTCGACTAATCGGCTGGAGTTGATTACTAAATACAATGATATTGCGCACGAACATGCCCATGATGCTTTGGCCGATGTAGATGCTTTAATTGCGGTGACGAAGCTGATCAAAGAGAAGCAGCCGCAACTTTTTGCCTACTTGTACCAGATGAGGGATAAACGCGCTGTTGCGAAATTAGCTAATCTGAAAAAACCGCAGCCCTTCGTTTATGCTTCGGGGCGCTACCCGGCAGATTTTGAGAAGACCACCGTGGCCTATCCCTTTGCAGAAGATAAAAATAAGAATTTATTGGTATTTGATTTGCGTTATGACGTAAGAGAGCTGCTGGAGGCAGAAAAAGATGGTAGCTATGCTGAGAAGTTTGGACCTAAAAAGTGGGCGGGGCGCGCCAGCGGGCGGCGCGGCGGCGACAAAAAGCCAGATTTCTTCCCCATGGTCAAGACCTTACAGTTTAACCATTGTCCCGCCGTCGCGCCGCTGGGGGTGCTAGACAAGGACGACGGCTGGGCTAAGATCCATCTTACCCGCGAACAGGTCGACCAAAACTTGGCGACTTTCCTCCAGCACCCCGACTTCGCGCAGCGCATGCAGCGCGAAGTGTTGGCGCGCCCCCCATTCCCACCCGGCGAAGACCCAGAATCGGCCCTCTATGACGGATTTTTAGATGACCATGATAAGTTACTTTGTACAGCAGTACGCAACAATGGCACCGAGGATCTGCGCCATTTTCAACCCGATTTTCGTGATGCGCGCCTCGCCGAGCTCATGCTGCATTATAAAGCCAAAAATTTTCCTGACAGCCTGAGTGAAGCAGAAACTGACAAATGGGAGAAATATCGTACCGAGCGCTTGGGCCGCCAAGCTCCAAGATTTCTAAAAGAGTTGCAAGAGATTGAAAAGGCGATCGCCGGTGATCGGGGCTACGGCACCAAGTCTCCTGAGGAAAGTCAGTTCTTGCTTGAAGAGCTGAAACTTTGGTACCAGAGTTTGCAACCAGAAGATTACTAGATGTCTCCCTCGACCATTGCAGCCGAGGGATTTTTACTGTATAATTATAAGTTAATGAATGATAATTTTATTAAAGTGCGTGGTGCTAGACAGCACAACCTCAAAGATCTCAATGTCGATATCCCGCGCGATAAGCTAGTCGTGATTACTGGTCTGTCTGGTAGTGGCAAATCGAGCTTAGCTTTTGATACGATTTATGCTGAAGGCCAGAGGCGCTACGTCGAAAGTCTCTCGAGCTATGCTCGTATGTTTCTCGGAGTGATGGATAAACCTGATGTCGATAGTATTACTGGTCTCTCACCGGCGATTTCGATTGACCAAAAATCAACTAGCCGTAACCCGCGCTCAACCGTGGCCACCGTTACTGAAGTATATGATTATCTGCGTCTCCTGTTTGCGCGAGTCGGGGTGCCACATTGTCCAATTTGTCACCGCGAAGTCCATCGGCGCAGCATTGAAGATATCGTGAATGAAGTCATGAAGCTCCCTCTGGGCAGCAAGCTGATGTTACTCGCCCCAATCGTCAGCCAGAAAAAGGGCAGTTTCCAACACATTCCCGAGCAGTATCAACTCAAAGGTTTCTCTCGGGTAAGGATTGATGGCATCGTTTATGCTCTAGACGAATTTCCCGAGTTAAATAAGAATGATCGTCACGATATTGAGATTGTGGTAGACCGTTTTATCTTGTCCCCAGAGCTGCTTAGTCGGATTTCTGGGTCAATTGAACAAGCTTTAGAACTAGGGCAGGGGATTATTCATCTGCTCAAGATCAATGATAACTCTACTGCGGTCGAGGGTAAAAGTATTGGCGCAGATAATAGCGAGATCTTGACTTATTCTCAGCGCTATGCTTGTGAGCTGCACCCAGATGAATTAATCCCCGAGCTGGAACCCAGGCTGTTCTCCTTCAATGCTCCCCAAGGTGCCTGTCCGACTTGTACGGGTCTGGGCACACGCATGGAAATCGATCCAAATCTAGTCTTGAACCCTAATTTGACCATTGCTGAAGGCGGCATTCGGCCGTTTAATCGGATTAATCAAGAGTCTTGGTGGCTCAAGCGCTTAGCAGCAGTTGGAGAGAAGGAAGGTTTTTCTGTACATGTACCGATTCGTGACCTCTCCGATGAAGCTATCCATAAGATTTTGTATGGTACTGGTGATAAAAAATATAAAGTTGAGGTGGGTGGCCATGGTAAATGGGGTGACGGTGCGACTTATCAATCAACCTACGAAGGAGTAATTCCGACCCTAGAACGACGCCATCGTGAATCTGAGTCAGATTTTGTCAAAAAGGATATCGAGCGCTTTATGCGGGTGCATGAGTGCCAGACTTGTCATGGGGCTAGGCTCAAGCCTGCAGTTCTAGCTGTCACGGTACATGGGCTAAACATTGTTGATATGTGTAATATGGATGTCGATGCCACTCTAGAAGTCTTGAATGGAGATTTGCAATTCTCACCAGCAGAAGCCATGATTGCCGAGCCAATCCTCAAGGAAATTCGTGAGCGGGTCAAGTTCATGCAAGATGTGGGCTTGGGCTATCTAGAGCTGGGGCGCGCGGCCAATACTCTTTCTGGCGGGGAAGCTCAGCGCATTCGCCTAGCTACACAGATCGGGTCTGGGCTGCAAGGGGTCTTGTATGTTCTTGATGAGCCCAGTATTGGCTTACACCAGCGCGATAATGATAAATTAATTGCCACCCTGAAGCATTTGCGTGATCTGAAGAACACTGTCCTAGTAGTTGAGCACGACGAAGATACCATGTGGGAGTCAGATTACATCATCGATATTGGCCCTGGTGCCGGCAAAAATGGTGGTCGGTTAATGGCGGCTGGTACTCCAGAGGAAGTAGCGGCTAACGATGATTCAATCACGGGGAAGTATCTATCTGGCAAGCTGGAAATTGCTGTACCGAAGAAACGTCGAGCTCCTAAGAAGGACCAAGAGTTGGTAGTAGTCGGCGCGCGCGAAAACAATCTCAAGAATATTGATGTGCATTTCCCGTTAGGGGTGATGACAGTAGTGTCTGGTGTATCTGGCAGCGGTAAATCCACTCTGGTGAATGATATTCTGGCTAACGAACTGCTGGCGAGGTTACACCGGGCGCAGACGGTTCCAGGAGAGCATGATCGCATTGATGGTATCGAATATCTTGATAAAGCTATCGTGATTGATCAATCTCCGATTGGCCGCACTCCTAGGTCGAATGCCGCGACTTATACTGGAGTATTTAACCAGATTCGTGAACTCTTTGCTAAACAGCCTGAAGCGGAACTGAGAGGCTACAAAGCCGGGCGGTTTAGCTTTAATGTCAAAGGTGGTCGCTGTGAGACTTGCCAAGGTGATGGGGTAAATAAGATCGAAATGCATTTCTTGCCCGACGTCTATGTGACGTGTCCGGCTTGTCATGGAAAAAGGTATAATCGCGAAGCCCTAGAGATTAAATACCGCGGTAAAGATATCGCCGAGGTGCTCGACATGACGATTGACGAAGCCGTAGAATTCTTTGAGAATATCCCCGCAATCGTTTCTAAGTTGAAGACTATTCAAGAGGTCGGCCTGGGCTATATCAAGCTTGGTCAGCCAGCTACGACTTTTTCGGGTGGGGAGGCGCAACGTATCAAGCTAGCAACTGAACTATCTCGACGCAGTACTGGCAAAACTCTCTATATTCTCGATGAACCTACTACGGGCTTGCATACTGATGATGTGAACCGATTATTAAAGATCCTTGGCAAGCTTGTCGATGGCGGCAACTCAATGATAATTATCGAACATAATTTGCATGTGATTAAGAGTGCTGACTGGGTGATCGACATGGGTCCGGAAGGCGGCCTGCACGGTGGTCAAGTTATGGCTGAAGGCACTCCAGAAGAACTGGCCAAGAAGTCTGACACTCCAACAGGGAAATATCTAAAACAGGTCTTAGGGTCGTAAACTACGCGGAACACTTGGCTTATGATAGTTTTTGCTGCGATGAAGACAATACAAAGCATTACGTTTAGTATACCTAGCATTTTTGCTAACTGGCGCCACGGCATAAAAAGCTTCTTTCATAAGCTCATTAATATCAAAAAAGCTTCACTCCTGCGAGAGAGTGAAGCTTAATGATAGTTTTAAATACTAGTCAGTAGTGGAAGCAGTTAAGACAACTGTACCCTTATATTCACCTGCAGGTAAGCTTGAACCAGCAGTTGCTCCGAAAGCGAGCTTAGTGGTAGAAATCTGCTTGCCGTCATTATCACCGGTACCTGCAGTCCAACCACTGTCTGCCGTAACAGTAGCGACATCCTTACTGCCAGTGGCTGGCACACCAAACCAGTTGCCAGTGCCATTAACTTGGTAACCCCAAGAGTTCGTACCACCAGCTAAAGCGGTTACACCGGCATCATCAGCGATAGCAGGAATGGAGGTATTAGTTTCACTATTCATCAAAGCATTGCCACTTGGAGCACTGATCTTCAATGAATAAGCAGTAGCACTATTACCAGAAACTGTAACGGTTAATTCATTGTCACCAGTATTGGTACCAGTAGCTACACCGTTAAGCTTCAGGGTGCCAAGATCGACGGTAGACTTATCCACGGCGATAGAAATTGCACCTTCAACTGTAGTCTTCACAGTAGTTTCGGTTGGTACATCATAGGCATAAGAGCTTAGTGGCAGCGCAGCAACACCAAGACCAGCTACGACACCTAAAACTGCGATAGCTTTTGACATTTTAGACATATATTTCTCCTTTTAATTTTTGTCTTTTACTTGTTTATTTGTATGACCTTTGTAATTGTTATTATATAGGATGGTTATGCTTAAGTCAATACATTTTCTCGACTTTTTTGACATTTTTATTACTCATCTGAAGACGAGTAATTATACTTCTGTTGATAGAGTTCATATAGATCCCAACCGATTAAATCACTAAGGTACCTTTCGGTTGTCGCCTCTGACGCATGTCCGAGTCCAGCTTGAATCTTACGTGTAGGAATGCCAATTTTCTTGAGGTCAGTAGCATAAGAGTGACGCAAATCGTGTGGGCAAAAATCCTCAAAACCTGCCCGCAGAAAAGCTGCCCGCATACTTTGCCGAATTGTGCATACTGCTAACGGTTGATCAGGGTGGATCGGGCTAGGCCAGAGATATTTCGTGATTTTCTTAGTAGAAATCCAAATCTGTAATTTCTGTTGTGCCTCTGGCGATAAATAAGCATATCTCTTCTTACTGCCTTTGCCTAAAATCGAGACGCGGCTGTCCTCATAAATATTTTCCAGCTGCAATTTGCGCAACTCGCTGATGCGCAAACCACAATCAAAAGCCAATTTAATTAGTAACCACTCCTGTAGGCTGGCCTGGCTGAGGACAGTCTGAATTTCTTGACGTGAAAAGCAAACCTGACGCGGAGGCACTTCTTTTGCTTTCGTGATCAGACCAAGCTGCAGATTTGGCATGCGTACATTCATGTTTTGTTGCCAATGTAGCATGGCTTTAAGATGAGCCAAGCGATCATTAATTGTGCGCCCAGTATTGCCACGACTAAATTGATAATTAATCCAATCGTAAATCTGCCGATTGGAAAGCTTACGCAGATTGTTCAAGTGCGTCACACTGATAAATTGATTAATGGCATAAGTTTTGCTAGCCATCGTAGTTTGGCTCATTCCGCGAACTTGTTCACAATATATGTAATAACGTCTTACTTGCTGATAGATACGACTATGTTTTGAGACAATCTCTTCTAGGTGATATCGCATTTCACTCCTTTAACTTTATTTATATCAACATAATAACAATTACAAAGGTCATACAAATAAACAAGTAAAAGACAAAAATTAAAAGGAGAAATATATGTCTAAAATGTCAAAAGCTATCGCAGTTTTAGGTGTCGTAGCTGGTCTTGGTGTTGCTGCGCTGCCACTAAGCTCTTATGCAGCAGATGGTGATGGTGTAATGCCACAATCTGAGAACGTTACGGTGCAGGCAGAAGTCGGTGGTTCTATCTCTTTGGAGATTGCTGCTGGCGGTAGTGGCACTTTTGATGCTGACACCAACACACTTGATCTAGGAAAGATCATCGTTGGTGCTGCTGATCCAATCACTGGTGCAATCAAAGCCACTGTTTCTACCAACGAGACTTTGAATTATGCTTTGACTATTCGTACTGCTACAACTGAGACTGCTATGAAGAACAGTAACGGCAACTCAATTCCTGCTGGCGATCCAAAGGGCAGCACTTCGGCTTGGGGCTACTCAACTGATAATGGTACAACCTTCAAGCCGGTGCCTGCCGCTGCTACCTCATTGCTAGATAGCGATCCAGGTAGTCTAAATGGCACTGGTGAAACTGCCGCTACGGCCGATACTACCATTACCTTTGGTGTTAAAGCCGATGCTAGCCAGGCTCCAGGTGTTTACACTAACCAAGTGGTCATCACTGCATCTGTGAAATAATCTTAGCATATATAATATATATAAATATATAAAGTTAAATCCCGCCCTCTCGCAGGGGCGGGATTTTCTCGTGTTTATTACTTGAAAATACAGATATGATGATATATAATAAGAAGAAATAAGGAGGTAAATGAAAGTTTTTCAAAGAATTAGCAGTGTTTTGTGCGGCATGTTTTTAGCGATGAGTATGATTGTGCTGAACCATGGTGCAGTTTTTGCTGAAGATAGCCAGCCTGAGTATCGTTTGCAAGTTTCGCCGGCCAAACAAGACATTGGCGATCTTAAGCCTGGTGAATCTTATTCGGGAGCATTTAAGGTGCAGAATACTGGTAAGAATGCTTTTGATTTTAAAGTTAGTGCTGCCCCGTACAGTGTGAAGGACGAGCATTATTCACCAGAGTATGACAAGAGCAATCAATATACTGATATTGTCAACTGGATTAAATTCTCCTCTACTACTGGGCATGTAGATCCTAACCAAGAACAAGAAATTGCTTACACAATTAAGGTACCGGCTGATGTACCAGCCGGTGGTCAGTATTTGGCAATTACCGTCGAGCTTACTAACACTGGCACTACCGAAGGATCTGGTGTAGCAATTACACAGCAAGTAGGCTCAATTGTCTATGCAAACGTCCACGGCAATACCCGTAAAACTGGTGAAGTAATCGAAAATAAGATCCCTACAATTCTCTTCAATCCACCGGTGTCTGCTACCTCAATCGTTAATAATACTGGTAATACTCATGCCAGTGCTACCTATGTCTTAGAAGTCTGCCCATTATTCAGTGGTAAGGCCTCCGATGGCACTCTGTGCGACGAAGAAGTCTATACAAACCGTGAGAACCCAGATACTTTGACAGTTTTGCCTGAGACTCGTCGTTTTAATACAGTGACTTGGCCTGGTTCTCCAAAGCTCGGTATCTTCCGTGTGCGCCAGACGGTCAGTTTGTTTGATCAGACTTCCACTGTAGAGAGAGTAGTTTTCCTATGTCCAATTTGGTTTGCATTCATCATCATCCTACTGATTTTCTGTGCAGTGTTTTGGATTATCACACGCGTACGTGCTCGTAGCCGCGACAACAAAAGCGAATAAAATATCTAGAAGAAGTGGAGGTGAAAGAATGAAGAAAACATTAAGTTTGATACTAGCTATCTTAGTTAGCATCGGTACACTGGGTATTCCGAGTAATGTCTATGCTGAAGAAGGTGGCGAAGAAGAGAAACCTACCACTTCGCTGCAAATTTCACCCACAGCCGTTACGGTTACTCTGATGGGGGGCGATACCCTCAGCGGCACCAGTGAGCGCTGCCCTAAAGATGTTGAAGGCGGCTGTGTAGTACAAGTCAAGAACGTCGGTACACAGATCTTTCGCTATCGCGTTTATGCGTCGCCCTATGTAGTATCCGGCGAGGATTATCAGTTAGATTTTTCCGAGACCGCATCTACATCTTATACTCAGATTTCGCGTTGGATCAGCTTTAAAAACTCTGAGGGGAATTATGAATCAGAAGTGATTTATACTATCGCTCCCGGGGAGACCCAAATTATCGATTATCGTATCTCCGTACCCGAGGATGTTCCTGGTGGTGCTCAGTATGCCGTGATTTGGGCTCAGACCTTGAGCGAAGGTGGTAGTGGAGTGCAGACTATTTCACAGGCTGGCATGGTGGTTTCTGGCCGTTCTATTGGTAATACCAAACAAACTGCCGAGATTCCTGAGTACAGCTTTACCCGTTTTGCGGTAGGTGGTAGTCTCAAAGCTAATGCCACAATCAAGAATACCGGAAATACCGATTTTGATGCATATTACTATTACACCGCGCGCACGATTTTCGGTAAAGAATTAAAGACTCTTTCTGGATCAATCTCTACCTTCCCCGATACCGAGTATCATGTTAATCTCGACTGGGACGAACCTCCACTAATGGGAATCTTTCAGGTCGAATTCAAGGTTAATGCAGCAGACACTGTGCGTGATGAGAGGCATATCGTTATCATTATGCCGATTTTTATGATAGTTATTATAATTTTATTGTTGACAGTTATAATTGTTTGGACTATAATCATAATCAGAAAGCGCAAAGAGCGCAAAGCCCGTACATTAGTGTAGTGGAATTCACTAATGCCTAGGTGATGCCGTGATACTATTGCGAGTAGTATTCTGCGAGACGGTTGCTCTGAGCAAATTCAAAATAAAAACTAAATAGAAAGAGTGTAGAGTATGCGAAAGACACAAAAGCAACTTTTAGGGCTTGCAGGTTTGGCAGCAGTCGGTATTATGACTGCTACTGCATATATGATCCCAGCGCCGGGCGCAGCGGCAGAAGCCGGTAATGGTATTTATGAAGAGCAACCAGAAGCAGGCAGCGATTTTAAGGTTAATGTTTCCGTAGAGCGAGGCGATACTAACCAACAAATTAATTCTCCAGCCAACGGCCAAGAGTTTAATACAAATATTGTACCTGTCAGTATCCGCTACGAACGTATTAGCAAGATGATCAGTACATTGACTTTTGAAGATGAATCAGGTGTAGTTCAGGATAAAGTCGTTGATACATTTATACCAACAGGAGCCGATCGCGATTCTGGTACGCGTAACTTCAATATTGACCTAACCCAGTACAAAAGTAAAAATAGCCAGTATAAGCTGACTACTCAGGCTTACGATTTTGAAGGTGTAGCCATTCCGTCTGATGTGACTACCTTTAGTTACACTTCTACCATTATTACTCCGGAACCAAAACCCGAAGAAGGTGGGAATCCTTCTATCGAAATTGATGTTAATGACGAAGTAGAGAAAGTCATTATCCAGATCTATGATAAGAATGGTAATCCTATTCTAGTAGATAAGGACGGTAAAGAAACACCTATTATCGTTGACAAGAGCGCTTTTGACGAAAACGGTAAGTTGATAGTCGAATTACCACTAGATTCTTACGGAGTCAAAGAGGGAGAATATACCGTCGTGGTTGATGCCTATGACAAAAATGGCAATATCATTTCTAAGAAAACCACTCCGATTGAATATACTCCAGCTACCCCAGAGCTTCCAAATACTGGTAGTTTGGTCGGGGAACTAAACATCTCTCGTTTAGACTACATTATTACTGGTTTGATTGCCTTTGCGCTCATCTCCGGGTTCGCTGTGTATCTTGTTCTGCGAAAGAGCCGTCGCTAAACGAGCCTAAACAAAAATAATACTCCCAACTGGGGGTATTATTTTTTTATGATTATGTATATATTATGTTACCGCACTTGACTTTTATTAGCCTACGTTATAGAATGGGATAAAATTAGTAGAGAATTGGGAGAAATTAAGATATGAGAGGGCTTCGTCTGGTTTTGGTCACGGTCTTGACCCTAGCAATAGCTAGTATGCCAACAGATAGCTATGCTGATGGTGTAGATCTTAACAGTAACACAACAAATGGTGACACTATTGCGAGTGCCCCCAGCGAGACTACTCCCGGGTCAGATGATTCAGATGATACAGACGGATCTGGTGAATCAGGCCCTGATAATTCAGCTGGCTCAAGCGATGGCGATGGCACCGATAATACTGAAGATGATGCTGCAGCCTCTAGTAGCTTCGAGGGCATGGGTAATGGTGTGAATGATGATGAGTCAGGTATCGGCGAATATCAACCGGACCCTACTACGCGTGAGGACTTTGGCTCTGGCGGACAAACCCAAACTCCATCAGATACTACACATGAAAGCAATTCGGGCCAAGATAAAGCTCCAGAGTCTAACAATAATTCTGGTAACGATTCTGGCTCTAACGACGAGTCATCTGATCATTCCGATGGTGACAAGACGGGAACGGAGGAAAGTCAGGACGGTGAGAATGGCTCAATCCCTAAAGCGCCAAGTAGTGATGCTTCAAAGGTTAATTCCCGAGAGGACAAAGGAAAAAGCAATAGCTGGGATCAATTTATGAGTATTTTAGCTATCGTTTTATTGGTCGTTGCTATTTTGACTATTACGGTTGCTCTAATTGTGCGCGGCCTTGCTCGCCGACGTGAAGAAAAAGAGAAAAATCAGCTTGACTAAACTTATATGGGATTTACCGTTCACAACCAGTAACAAGTGTGATATAATACAAGACATCGGGCGGTTAGCTCAGTTGGCTAGAGTGCGTCTTTGACGTAGACGAGGTCAGAGGTTCGACTCCTCTATCGCCCACCATACTTAGGTTTTAGAAAATAGACACTTCGGTGTCTATTTTCGTTATAAAAGATCGGCACCGAACCGCGACAAAAAAGGCGGACGGGGAAACCAACGATAGTACGGGCCGTACGACGGGTAGACACCGGAGGCATTAAAGTAGAGGTAGTAAGCTCTAGTAGAGCCAGAGGTAGGATCAGTATAACCAGCTGCAACCCCAGACCAATCGAAGCCACCGATACCCAAGTTCCGAGCGGAACCATAACCAAGGTAGATTAGTCCGCTACGGACGAAGTAAAGAGGGTGCATGGGGCAGAATTATTCATCAATTTCTCTATTGCAAAAAGCATCTTCTTCTGATATAATGAAAAGGGAAGTGATTGATAATATCGACATGATGGGTCGGTAGCTCAGCTGGTTAGAGCACGGGCCTTTTAAGCCCGGTGTCGAGGGTTCGAGCCCCTCCCGACTCACCAAATCATTTCAATTGCATTTAGACAAAAGGTGTTACATTGATAACACCTTTTGTGCGTTATTATGAACCGTTTAGAAGTAGAAAAATTTATTCATCAAAATTTTGGCGGAATCACACAAGATTATCCTTGGGACGATTCGCCAGAATATACTGTTTTTCGTCACCCCGATAATCATAAATGGTTTGCTTTAATTATGACTGTAACATACAGTACTCTCAAGATTGATCGGCTGGGAACAGTTGATATTCTTAATCTCAAATCTGATCCGGATCTTATTGAGGACCTTATAAAAAATCCTGGTATTATGCCTGCTTATCACATGAACAAACGGCACTGGGCGACAGTTTTGTTGGATGGTAGCTGCCCAGCAGACCGCATTAAAACCTTAGTTGACCTTAGTTATCAGCTGACTGCTAAGCGACTTAAGAGGAAAAGGCGGACTTAATATCTTTTAACGAATGTACTAAAATTTCGTGCATACCAAACTCTTCCCCGGCCCTTAGATTTTGCGTGCGATCGTCAAAGAAAATACATTCCTTGGGGTCTAAGCTGTATCTATGGAATAGAATTTGATAAAATTTCGGATCTGGCTTTTTTAGATGTTCCTGAAAAGAAAAAGCTCCACCATTAAAATTCGCTATAACATTTTCTAAAAATTTATAAGTTACATCGGTAAGATTAGATAAAAGATAGATATTATGCCTAGGCTTCAAACTTAAAATGTATTGTAAGTTATCCGTCAAAATCGGCACTACCTCCGGCTGGAACTCTGAGGACAAACACTTCTTAATTTCTTCCGTCCATTCTGGGTGTTTCTGAATCATCTCCAGCATATAATCATGCTGAGTAATCTTACCTAGCATTACCATCGTCAATAATTACTCCCCCAATGTCAAAGATCAAATTTCTAACCATATCTTAACTATACCACAGCCCCTTCCTGTATGCTATAATTAAACCATTATGACGAATAAAACTGCGAACAAACCCGACGTGATTGCCGATTATAATGGCTATGACTACAAGAAAATCTTCTGGGAAGATGCTGACCGCAAATATGAAGATATGGCTGATCGCATGGCGATTCGCAAGCTCTTACCACTGACGATGGATCAGTTTGTAGACATTGCTGGTGGCTACGGTCGGTTAGCCGATGAATACTTACCTAGAGCCAAGACTGCGACACTGTTTGATTATTCCGAGACCGAGCTTGCAGAGGCTAAGGCAAAATATGGTGACATTCTGAAGACTAAGGCTGGCGATATCTATCAGTTACCATTTGCGAACGACACGTTCGATGCCCTGATGATGGTGCGGGCTACTCATCACTTCAAGGATATGCAAAAAGTCTCAGACGAGCTCTATCGGGTTTTGAAGTCTGGCGGAGTGGCAGTTATTGAGGTCGCTAATAAAAAAACACTCCCTAAGATGTTTCGTTACTGGTTCAAACATTCCGAGGTTAATCCTTTTAGCTTAGAGCCGGCCCACCTCAAAGATTTGAACGAAAATGGTTTCTATAATTATCACCCTAGATATATCGAAGGTATTTTTAAGAATAGCGGATTTAAAATTGATAAAGTGCTTTCAGTCTCAAATTTTCGTAGCACTAAGTTAAAAAAGATTTTTGGCACTAAGAACCTCGTACGCATGGAAAAAGGTGCTCAAAAAATCCTCGCACCGGTTCGTTTCGCTCCGTCAATCTATTACAGATTAGTAAAATAGGCGCAGGATCCAAGAGATTCCAGCGCCTAGTGTATGAACAATCGTGTGGCGACTCCAGCTGGAATCGAACCAGCATTGTAGACTTAGAGGGTCTATGTCCTATCCGTTGAACGATGGAGCCACAGCCCAATTATAGCACAAAACTCTCTCATTCGCCATTCCGCCATCTAATGATGGTGTTTGTGGTGACTTTGCTCGCTCCGCTCCGGCATGATACACTCCTTCTCTCCACACATTTCGCGAGGGTGCTCTATTTCTATGGTCGCATGCTCCACTTGGTGTTTACTTAATAACTTCCGTACTTGATGCTTGACTTCTTCCTCATTACTTTTACACACTACGTGCAAAGTAGCATAGTTATGATATCCGTCCATACTCCAAACATGCAAATGATGAATATTCTGCACTCCGACTACCATCTTAAGCTCCTCGCTCAGCTTCGACAACGAAACCCCTTGCGGAGTCTTCTCTAGCAAAACATCTATAATTTCTCGACAATTATGAGTAGCTTCTTTCAAGATAAAAAGCGCCACCAGAATTGATAAAATCGGATCAATCATGGCGAAATTCGTCCAGCGCATCACGATAGCTCCAATCAACACCACCATCCAGCCCAGAACGTCCTCCAGCATGTGCAAATTCACTGATTTTTGGTTCAGAGAGTCACCTCTGTGCGTAAAATATGCTGCAAGGGAGTTAATCACCACTCCGACAATCGCTAAATTAATCATACCATCATAATTAATCTCTACTGGTTCAATAATCCGGTGTATGGCATTGTAAATCACAAAAGCCGACCCGAAGATCAAAATTGCCGTGGTAATCAACCCTCCCATCAGAGAATAACGTAAATATCCATAAGTATATTGTGAATCGGGTCGCCTATGACTTTTGCGTTCTAAGACATACGAAATTCCAATGCTTAGTGCATCGCCTATGTCATGTATGGCATCAGAAACGATCGCAACACTATGCGTCATCGTCCCGCCGACAAATTCATAAATCGAAAACCCTAGATTAAGCAGAAGAGCCATCAAGATATTACGTTCTGCCTTAGGCATCTTAGTTTTTATCATAGATTATTCTCCTTCAGATGTTTAATATGCTCAATTCCTAATTGCAAAATCTGCTGAATATGACTATCATCTAACATGTAATACACTTCTTTGCCTGCTTGACGAGCTTTTACTAAATGATTATCGCGTAAGATTTTTAATTGATGGGAGATGGAAGATTTTGTCATGGAGAGAACGTTAGCTAAATCACAGACGCACAGCTCTCGTTCATTCAGTGCGAAGCAAATCTGGTAGCGAGTCTCATTCCCAAGCAATTTGTAGATCAATGCTAATTTTTGCAAAGTCGCTCGACTAGGCATTGCCGCCAAAGTATCGCTAACGGCTTCCTGATGAATCATATTGCAATCACAGAGATATTGATTTTTGACCATTGAATCCCTTTCTAATAGTTGAGTGATTATTCAACTGTACTTATTATAAGGCATTTTTCCTAAAAACCAAGTCAAAAATATTTAACGGTTAATTGGGCTACCGACAGCTTCTCGAACCCGACTTAAGTTACATCGTAGTTGACTTACTGCGAAAAAACATAAAAACTATTGACAAAATAGGAATCTTGATGTATAATGGAAGCATACAGTAGCAAAATACTGTATAGATTAATTGTTGGGCAGTATGGAAGTATCGATTAAGACTCGTATACGAGTCTTCTACAACGTAGAAGACATAATGCTATAAATGCCTATGTTCATTAACATAATAGCTTATCTCGCAAAATGTTTTTGCCCTATCTGGTCATCTTTGTTGGTGGGTAGTTAGGGCGAAAACATAGGGTCTTCGCTTCATGGATTTATTAGGAGGGAATAAAAATGATGAACAAAGACGTACTACAGGAACTTAGCACGAAGATCTCAAGGTTGATTGATTACCATTTAGGTGTGGATCATATCCACTATATTCAGGAAGATGGATCTGGATATTACTACTATATTCAGAATCTTAAGCCGGGTTATCCGGTTCTTGCCATGCACTACCGTGGAGCGCTGATGCTGGTGTTGCCATTTCGCGATGCACATCAGTTAAGCACCAGAGAAGTATCGGTGGATGATTATATCAAAAACTCCCATTTTAACTATGGTTATTATTGGGGAGGCGGCAGCATGATTAGCGGAGGCTATTGGCAACCTCTTGAAGACAAGACCGGAATACACGATAGAGGTCGCATTAGCCGTTATTTGCATATCCTGTACTGTCGTACTAGCAAAGTATCATGCGGTTATGACCCGCGCGAAGAGCGATGCCAGAAGTGTCCGTTAGATGCTACCAAATGCCCATTTTCTCCGCTTAATCAAACCGGAACATGGGAAAACGAAGTGCAGGAGACAGATAGACGACTTGAGCTCTTCCAGGCGATTAATAGCAGGCTTGAGGCGGAATTGGGGTTTTCAATCAGCAGCAGAATGTCACATAATGGAGACCGAAACGATCTTATATTGATCCCCGGATTGGAACCAGATACGGTTATTGCGCATGTCAATCGAGATTTGCTCAACGATCTACTTTATCATCCTGATGAAGTGTATGACTGGAAGCAGATGGCGCAGAACTTCACAATAGTTCTGGCGAAAAAAGATTGGAGCAGCCGCATAAAGTTGCCAAAAGGAGATCGCGAAGCCTGTTTGGAATTTTGGCGCCCTGTCACCGCAGAGGGACAGCATGTCGAAGCTAACCAGAAGGCACAAGGTGAATTTTCTGAGCCGTCAACAGCAGTACCAAGTCTTAGATCGATTAAATTGTTAGGTCTTATTACTGATGCTTGGAAAAAGATAACAGCGAGATAGTTATTCGTGTAAAACCGTCAGGATTATAACTGGCGGTTTTCTAATCCCTATGAACTAGTATACCAAACAGCGGACGGGGAAACCGAACCGGCGCTCCCACGGGCCATGGGACGGGTAGATACCTGAGGCGAGAAAGTGGAGGTAGTAAGCATTGGCAGAAGTAGGAGACGAGTAAGTGGTTGTAGTCACAGACCAACCGTAGCCATAGACACCTAAGGCACGGTTAGAGCCATAGTTAAGGTCGACGAGTCCGCTACGGACGAAGTAATTGCTCCATAAAGTTTATGTTAAACATGTAATATACAAAAAAGCAAAATAATGGTATCATTATAGATGAGCAGATAAGCTCGTGTTGGCTTTGCCAAAGCATTTTAACAAAAAGGAGGTAATCTAAATGGTAACTTATTGGTTTGTTTCATTCGTAATTGTGCTAACTTTAGTTGTGGTAACGGTGAATTTCTGTAGCATTAAAACAATGCCATCAGGTATACCGGAGCCTATGTTAGAGTTAGCACTCATCATTCGCAAAGGTGCAAATACCTTCATGAAACGCGAATATGGCATGATTATTCCTGTCATGGCTGTTATTGCAGTAATTATGTCACTCTGCGTGGAGCGCGGCTCCGGTCCGGCTTTACTGCTGGGCGGTTGCATGAGTAGTGCTACCTGTATTTTAGGTATGAAAGGTGCTACCTATGCCAATGTCCGTACGACCGAGACTGCGCGTATCACCTATCGCAAGGGCAAAACAGTACAAACTGCGCTTTTTGGTGGTAGTATCAGCGGTTTATCAGTGCATGGTTTTGGGCTGTTGGGCTTACTGATCGTAGTCGTGGCTAACTTCGGAGGTTTGTGCCACCCCGAGAACAACGGCAGCGGACTCTTGCTCCATATACCTTGCAATCCAGTTAGTCAGCGCCTATTTTGCTATTCTCTAGGGTGCTCGGTGGTAGCTTTGTTTAATCGTGTGGCCGGGGGTAACTATACTAAAGCTGCGGACATTTCGGCTGACATTGTGGCTAAGAATGTCCATAATCTTCCCGAAGATGACAGTCGCATGCCTAATACCATCGCTGATTTTATCGGTGATAATGTCAACGACATTGCCGGAAATTGTAGTGATTTGCTAGAAAGTTTTGTGGCAACAGTTGTTTCTGCGATTCTCAATGCGACTATGCAGTATCAAATGGGTAAGGTTGATGCAGCGATGCTTAAGGCTATGTTTAATTATCCTATGCTACTTGCGACCTGTGGTCTGTTCAGCTGTATTATAGCTGTTTATTTTGCAACTCACCACGAAGCTAGTGAGACACCGTCTCGAGAATTAAATGTCTTGACTTATATCGCAGCTGGTGGCACTTTGGTCTTGGGAGGGATTATGGCTTATTTATGTTTCGCGCATCAGACAACCAATACAGATTTTCGTCTTGGTTGGACATCACCTTGGATAGCGAGTACTTGTGGGATTGTCAGTGGCATTGCGATTGGCAAGATCACCGAATATTATACAGGGATTAATCAAAAACCTGTTCGTCAAGTTGCCGAATACTCACGGGAGGGCGAGGCCTTTAACATTACAAAAGGTGACGCGGTGGGTGAGCGCTCTTGCTTAGGACCTAGTGTGGTCATCGGTTTAGCAATTATTATTGCCTTTGTAACTTGCGGTATGTACGGAATTGCGATTGCTTCGGTAGGAATGTTGTCTTTTGTAGGTGCGATTGTTAGCATAGATGCGTTTGGGCCGATTGCCGACAATGCCGGCGGCATTGCAGAATCATGTTTGCTTGATTCTGCAATTAGAGACGTTACCGATGCTGCCGATGCGGCTGGTAATACTACTGCTGCCATTGGCAAAGGCTTAGCAATTGGTTCTGCAGCATTTGCAACCATTTCGCTCATTACTACCTACGTGGGATCATATATGGCTAATATGGACCAGCCGGAACTCAACATCATTGCCCCTTTCGTCATGGCGGGAGCTTTAATTGGAGCCGCTCTAATTAAATATTTTTCTGGTCTTTTAACCGACAACACGATCGACTCAGCCTACAAAATGGCTGAAGAAGGCGAACGGCAGCTGGCAATCCCAGGTGTCTTGGAACGTAAAGTTGCACCGGATTACGAGAAAGTTATTGCGATGGCCTCGGACGAGGCACTGCGTAAAATGTTGCAGCCCTCATTAATGATGCTACTGGTGCCGGTGTTTGGCGGTTTACTCTTTGGTGCAGAATTTGTAGGCGGAATCCTGATTGGTGCGACAATTATGGCGATTTCTGATGCCGTCTTCATGGGCAATTCGGGCGGAGCCTATGACAATGCCAAGAAATACATCGAAAGCGGTTACTTAGAAGGCTGCGCGAAGGGCTCCTTAGCACACAAAGCTGCCGTCTCGGGTGATACCGTGGGCGACACTCGTAAAGATGTTGTGGGAGTAGCCTTAGACATAGGTATCAAACTGATGTCTACCGTAGCAAACAGTTTGGCGCCCGTGTTCGCTTCCGTTCACTTATTCTAATAGACCTCCATGTTTTACAAAAATAATACCCCAGTCCTCGGACCGGGGTATTTCTATTTATGTAGAACGAAAGATTTAAACCCTCTCTCCTCTGTTATTACCAACAAAAAAGCGCCCGAAGGCAACAGTTCTGACACTATGGTGATCTCTGCGGGAGTCGAACCCGCGTTGACGGGATGAAAACCCGTTGTACTAACCGTTATACTAAGAGACCAAGCACTAGCTACAGGTACATTTTAGCAAGAAACTCCTTCTTAGTCAACCCTCCCTTAGCAAAATTGGTCCCGCCACCAAGGAAGCGAGACCAGAGCTTTGATTTAATGACGAATTTGCAGCCCGCGATCGGTCAAATCAGTTGGCAACAAAATCACTGTCTTTTGTGATGGATCGGTACTAATTTTCTCTAGAGTCTGCAGAGTACGAATATTCATACCGCCCGGGGTTTGAGCTAGCATACTAGCTGCTTCTGCCACTGCTGCCGCCGCACTCTTTTCACCCTCTGCTGAAATAATCGCTGCTCGACGTTCGCGCTCGGCTTCGGCTTGCTTGGCCATTGCTCGCTTCATGTCTGCCGGTAATTCAATATTCTGTAGTTTCACACTCTCAATGTCAATCCCCCATTTATCAGTTTGAGCATCGACGATTTCGCGGATTTGCGCAGAAATCTCATCGCGCTTGGAAAGAATCTCGTCTAGGTCAAAATTTCCAGTCACGTCCCTTAAAGCGGTTTGCGCAAAAGTGCTAGTAGCATAAGAATAATTAGTCGTCTCTAATACCGCTTTCTGTGCATCGATCACTCGCGCATAGACCACGGCATCGACATTAACCGTAACATTATCTTTCGTAATGACTTCTTGTTTAGGAATGTCCATCGGAGTAGTCCGAATATCGATTTTGTGCATCTTGTCAATATAGGGAATAATCACTCTAAAGCCCGGGTCGAGAGTGCGCGAATATCGTCCCAAGCGCAAGACCACCCCGCGCTCGTACTGATTAATAATCCGAATACCTGGGATAATAATAATCGCAAGCAAGACCAAAATCACTATTAATGCTGCCATAAAACTCCTTCGTTAAATTATCCTCATTATAACAGAAAAGGTAAAAATGACAACAAAAACCCTTACCGCCACCAGCGGCCTATACTAATATATTAGCACAAGCACAATAAATTGTCAATACCTATTCATTTTTTGGCATACCTTCGCAGTTCCAGGTATACTTCACAGTGTAATCACGTGGCCCATAAGGTTCCACTGGATAAAACCTAATGCTTGTGCGGTTTGTATCGCACTGTACATTATCGAAAACCGGAGCTGAAACCATATTTTTATCATTATCGAAATGTAGCAACTGGCGCAAATAAGTTGCTGGAGTGCCTAATTCCACGTAACCCTGTAGCTTCTCGGCCGGATCAGCCGTAAAAACATTGCCTAGCAAGGTAGGATAAAGGTAAGTAATATAATAATCATCAGCCAGTGCTGCCAGCTCCTTATGGGCCAGTTCTTCTGGAGTATCAATCAAGAAACCGAGGAAAGAAATCATGATCGCCACACCAGCCGCTGCCACCATACTCAGCAGTGTGGTCTGTTCCCAAGACAAATTCAGTTTTTTCTTTGCCTTCCTCATAAAACCATTTTAACACAAACGTCATAAAAAAGCGATCCATGCTATAATAAAATCTATGAGCAGATTATTTAAACGAACGAAGATTTTAGCTACCATTGGGCCGGCCGTGGATAGCGCTGAGAAAATCGAAGAAATTATCATGGCTGGGGTTAATGGTTGCCGGTTAAATTTTTCTCATGGTACTTACGAAAAAATGGACGAATTTATCGGTTGGATTCGGCAGGCAGCGGCCAAAAAAGGCCGGGCGATTACAATCCTGCAAGATCTTCAGGGGCCAAAGATTCGCTTGGGGCAATTACAGAACAACCATTTCGACCTCTATGAGGGCGATGAGATAATCCTGGATTATGCCGTCAAAGAACACGACGGTAGCAAAACTTTCCCCGTACAATATAATTTAGCCGAGAAGGTCAAGGTGGGAGAGCCGATTTACCTGTTTGATGGCAAAGTCCGCACCCACGTGATTGAGGTTGTTTCTGATACGGCGATCAAGTTGGCGGTCGAGAATGACGGATTCGTCATGAGTAACAAAGGTTTGAACCTGCCAGATACGGATTTTGGCGGAGATATCTTGACTCCCAAAGATTTGGCTGATATTGAATGGGGAGTGAGTCGAGATTTTGATTATGTCGCGATTTCCTTTGTGCAAGCGGCTGATGACATTGATAAACTTAGAGAATTACTGCGCTCTAAAGGTTCTGACGCGAAGATCATCGCCAAGATCGAGACTAAGCGCGCCGTTGAGAATGATGAGCATCTTGAAGCAATCGTAAAAGCCAGTGATGCAGTGATGGTGGCTAGAGGTGACATGGCCTATGAAGTTGGTGCCGAGATGGTACCAATTATTCAGCGCAAACTGGTGACGATGTGTCGCGAACACGGCAAAATTTGTATTGTGGCTACCCAGACGATGGGCTCGATGGTGGATAGTCCAATTCCTACCCGTGCCGAAGTAAGTGACGTAGCCAATGCCGTTATTCAGGGAGCAGACGTAGTGATGCTCTCTGATGAAACTACTAATGGCAAATATCCTCTAGAGACCGTCAAGCAGCTCAAGAAGATTATTCTCTATACCCAAAACCACTCAGAGATTGCTCCGATTCCTATGGATCCGCAAGGTGATAATCCGAATTACGATGCTATTTCTGCTGCCGCCGCCCGTCTGGCCGAAAGAATTGGTGCGGACGCAATTATCTGCCAAACTGCCTCAGGAGCAACAGCTTTAGCTATAGCTGCGCAACGGCCAAACTTGCCGATTATTTCTGTGACCAGCGATCCACGGGTGGCCAATCAGCTAGCCTTGGTTTATGCTAATTCGGCCTTCGTGCGACCATACTCGGCTAATTACGGTTTAGATTTGGCCAGGGAATTAAAGGATTCAGGTTATCTTCAGATTGAAGAAGGCAAAAAAGATTTATTAATTGTCGTAGTGTCAGGTGATAATGGTGTGGCTAGCACCGACACGATCAAAGTTCGTTACATTTAAAACTCTAGGAGGTAAATGTTTCACAAAAAAACTATTCGCGATGTTGACGTAGCCGATCAAATCGTTTTGGTTCGCACAGATTACAATGTTCCTTTGGAGATGATTGAATCCGAGGAAGAATCGGGCAGCTCTGAACAAGAGATTGCCAGTGATTTGCGGATTCAGGCTAGCTTGCCCACCATTAAGTATTTGCTTGATCACGACGCAGCCAAAATTATCTTAATCTCTCACCTAGGTCGCCCCGAAGGTAAACCGAATCGTGATTTATCGCTCAGAATTGTTGCCAATCGTCTGGCCGAATTACTACCCGGTACATCAGTGAGCTTCGTTGATGAAGTTTCCGGACCTGAAGTAGAGATGGCGGTTGATGCTCTGCCAGAAGGTGGGATTCTGCTACTAGAGAATTTGCGGTTTTCCCCGGGCGAAGAAGCTAACGACGAAGAATACGCGCGCGAAATTGTTGATTCTACTCATGCCGAGCTATTTGTCCAAGATGGTTTCGGTGTAATTCATCGTGCTCATGCCTCGACTGAAGCGATTACTCGTCTTCTCCCCTCGGTAGCCGGTCTATTGCTTGAGAAAGAAATTACGACTCTAGAAAAGCTAACCAAAGCTCCTCGGCGACCATTCGTGGTCGTAATCGGAGGTGCGAAAGTTGCTGATAAGCAACCTTTGATCGATCAATTCCTGCCTCTTGCCGACCAGATTTTTGTGGGTGGCAAGATTGCTGCCGATGGCTATCAGTCGGAAAGCCCAGAGCTAACTGTCGCAGAAGACTTTGATGAGGCCAGTGATGGCTCTAAGCTGGATATTGGGCCAATCGCCACTACCAAGCTCATGGAGATAGTTCAGCCCGCCGAGACTGTGCTCTGGAATGGAGTGCTAGGTAAGGTAGAAGATGCCGCCTATGCTACTTCGTCGACTATTCTGGCCAAATATCTTGGAGAAAACCGTCAGATTACCTCCATCATCTGTGGCGGAGACACCGCGGGCTTCGTAGAAGAGCTAAGCAGTGAGGATCCAAATTTGCAATATACCCTAGTCTCAACCGGCGGCGGCGCGGCTCTCGAACTTCTCTGTGGAGAAAAGCTGCCCGGTCTAGACGGATTAGAAGATTTGTGATAAAATTTCAGAAAGATCAAGAACGTTCAGAAAAAAGGAGTTAAAATTTATTATGTCAAATCAGTTATCTCTCGAGAAACGTACCATTCAGGGCAAGAAGCTCAAAGCTTTGCGGGCTGAAGGCCTGATCCCTTCCGTAGTTTACGGTGAGGGAGAGCCAATCATGGTGGCTTCAGCTTACAACGTTACAGAAAAGGCTTTGCAAGAAGCAGGTTACCACTCGCCGCTAGAATTAGTTTTAGACGGTAAGAATCAACTCGCCATTGTCAAGGATGTGGCTGTTGATCCAGTTAGCCGCCGCATCTTGAATGTCGAATTTCAGGCCATTTCTGCTGATGAAGTAGTTGAAGCTACTACCCCAATCAAGGTATCTGGCTTTGAAGAGTCTGAAGCTGCTAAGCTGCATTATGTACTGCTGATGGTGCTTGAGGAAATTGATGTAAAGGCAAAGCCATCAGATCTGCCAAAAGAATTGGTTGTGAGCGGTGCTAAATTGGCCAAAGTTGATGATAAGCTGACTGTGGCTGATTTGGAGTTGCCACAAGGTGTTGTTCTGGCGGACAAAGAGTTAAGTGCTAACACGGTAATCGCCAATGTTTACGACCCAGCTGCTGAGGCGGCTGCTCGTGAAGCTGAAGACCAAAAGGCTGCCGAAGGCACAGCTGCCAGCGAGGCTACCGAAGCTCCTGCCGAAGAAGCTAAGGCCGAATAGAGTCGAGAGAGCTATAAAGCAAAAAGAGCGATACCTTAGGTATCGCTCTTTTTAACCCTAAACCCCAGCCTATCCGGAGTTCCAAATACTTATCTACATCATCACCACCACTATTAATTCCAATCCAGTACCCCAATCTGGTCAGCATTACTAGCTCCTCCACGTGGCTCCACACGCAGATAATGCAGGGCATCGGCATTTGCGACCAAATGTCGTCCTAGAGCAGCCTGGGCAGCTTTGATATTCTCATTATCACCTTTCCAGGTCGCCAGCACCGGTTCTTCTAGGGCGCGAGAGAATGCAAAACTCACCGGCCAAGGAAAAGGCGATTCCTGCATGATTGCGGTCAAATTTTTCGTGGCTGTCTTGGGCTCTTGACCACCACTCAGCAGCACTATTCCCGCCATATATCGTGGTACGGCATGTTTCAGAATCGCGGCAGTTGCCACCCCAATCTCGTGCGCCGAGGCTGGCATTTCTGCACTTTCTCCGCTCTGCACCATGCCGCACTTCAGAATACAACCATTTAAGCTCACTTGTCGCTCAGCTAAGCGCTCGAACAACTTAGCCAACAACCTCGCCTTGACCTCTGCACATTTTTCGATCGTATAATTTCCGGTCGCCGCAATATCTAGCTCGACCATGGGTACTAGCCCGGCTAATTGTGCTTCCTTAGCGAAGCTAGCAAGCTTGGTCGTATTGCGCTCCACTACGAAGAAATCTGGCTCCTGATTAGATATCTGAAAAGCCGCCCGACACTTAGCAAACCTAAAACCGCGCTCATAGCTCTGGCGCAACTTCTCGGCTAGTCCGGGGTGATTTTGAGTCCATTTTTCGCGTGGATCTATGGTGCTAGTAAGACCAATATTGATCTTAATCCCAGAAATCAGACCCTTGCTGGTCAAAAATTCCAAGACACTCTGTCCATTGGGCAAATTCTGCCGTGAAAGCTCATCGCTCAAAATCACTCCACTAATATGATCTTGTAGCCCTGGAGTAGTTAACATGATCTGATAAAAAGCTTGCTGGTTTGACATGTCAGTCGCAATATTAAACTTTTCAAATCTCTTCACCAGGCTAGCCTTACTCTCATCAACCGCCAGTACACCCTTACCCGGACTCAAGAGGGAACGAGCAATCAGCTTCAGGCTGTTGCGTTTCGCTAGCTCCTGCTGTGCCAACTCACGTAATTTATCAGTCGTCAGCGATCCATTTAGGGTGGCATTTTCTGCATTAATTTTGGCCCACAGCAGAGCATCTGAGACCGTGCCTCCGGCAGCAATCACACCCAAAATCGTTGCTACAATCGTCGAATAAACCGTCAAATGGGTCATCATATCCGCCCGGTTCAAATTCCAGCTCTCTTCAATGCCGCCCAGACTTAGCTTACGCGGGCTAATATGACAGACCAACTGGCCATCAGGCTGGTCGACCTCAATTTTATCCACGATTTTTTCTTCACGATGAATTGGTGCCTCATCTTCTACGAAAAGCACATCGGCCATCTTCATCAGCCTCTGTCCGGCCGGGGTAGCATGCTTCTCGCTATGTACCGCCAGCTTCGTGCCGTGCGAGAATTTCAAGAAATTCTTTAATTCGTCCACCAACCGGTTAGAAATATTAGTCGAACGGTCTACCAATATCCACTCTGGAGTCCCCTTGGGCATAGCCCAATCGGTCGGCTTGCGTTCGGCCGGCACGAAATAAGTAATCCCGCCTCGGCAAGACAAAATATAACGATAATCTGCCGGGTCATCAGACCAAGTCAGCTCGCCAGCTTTGATTTCGGTTTTGGAATTAAGAATCGTACCTTCTATCCCCAATTGGTTCAAAACTGCTAGTGATACAGCTGCCCCGCCAAAGACACTCGTGCGGTGAAAAAACTTATGCGCATCGCCATTAAAACCAAGCTCCAACCAATTAATTCCGCGCTCATCCGTCTCAAAATCATTCTGCCGCTCGTCCAGCTTCAGATAAACATCTTTCAGTACATTCCCAATAATCAAAATCTTGCTCATGCTAACATTATAGCACACCTGTTTAACATTAGCATCTTGACTTTATGAAGGTTCTGTGATACAATAGAAAAAGGAGGTCTCGTACCTCAGAAAATTTCTAGAAAAGAGGTGTTAAGTTGGAACTGGATCTGAATCTCGATACCCTTGTTCAATCTAACTTATCTGATAATTGTGTTTTGGAGTACTTTGGCACACTCTATGAAATTGCTTATCAATTCCGCTGTACCGGGGAAGAAATCTTGCGGCATAACGGTTTTCGAAGCCGTGCATGGGTGGAATCATTATTTGCCGTAGCCGCTCGGAATCGTTGTTTTGCGAGCACCCATAATCCTAACGGTCTGCCATTTGAGGCGATTCGACCTCTGATTACTCCAGAAATTGTCGCTCATATTTGCCTAGCCAATGATCTGCTCGAGACAACTTTCTACGAGTATTTGTTATTTCAGCAGCAACAAATGCTCAACAATTTGCCTCAAACTAAAGCGAGTGCTCAGGCTCTAAAGCAAATCCATACAGTGAGGCGAAAATTTGCCACCGAAAAGACCGTCTTTCTGAAGCTAGCCTATGGCCCCAAGCCCACAAGCCAGGTAGTCAACATTTATAATGATTTTTCCACCTCTAAAAAGAATAAGCTGCGGCAAGATGTGTTGCTAGCCCTTGAGCTAATGCCGGTCGTATTCCAAATTTACCCCCGCGAAGACAATACGGCAGACATGGCTCGAGTACAGAAGCTTTGTCGTAAGCATATTCGTCTCTTTACAATCTGCAGCGACTCTGAAGAGCTCTAGCATCATGAGCTTGATGAGTTTTGTTGCACAACAAAATCCCCTGGGCTACCCAGGGGATTTATCATTCTAGAAGACACTATCGTACTTCAACTCTCACTCGTGGAACATTGCGACCAGAAAAATGAGTCTTCTTAGTCTTTACAAAAGTCACCACACCATCTTTAGCGGCATGAATTGTAAAATTGCGGCTCATATAAGTACCAGGACCAGCAATCTTGGTAGCACCAGTCTGACGAATCAAAACTTCGCCATTTTTGACTTTTTGTCCACCAAAGCGCTTCACACCGAGACGTTGACCGGCATTATTATGAATGTTTTTGGCGGTACCGCCAGCTTTGACATGTGACATATTATTTCTTCCTTAAAACTATTATTTCTCTGGCCACCACTTGTCCCTCGCGGTGATACAACAGGTCCTTCTGTCCCAGATTTCTAAATCTCTTTACATTATAGCCCAGTTCTTGAATTTCGTCAAGCAAATTTAGCCGCTCATATTCTCCGTTATTTCTCAACCAAGCTGGCGCCGCAATGGTCACCGGAGTATCGGCCGGGATCTGCTGGGCTAGGTTTTTAAGAAACCCCAGAATAATACTTCGACACTCCTGCTTCTCTTGCTTTAGTTTAATTTCTGCCGGCGCTGAGGACATCGGCCGCCCGAGGTAAGTTTCGCAAGCGACCAGATTAATGGGAATTGGCCAGCTTAAGCTGGCAGCATCACCTTGTGTAACTGCTATGATATTGGTAGGTTCCATCGTCTGGCTCCGGGGTAGAATCTTTGCTTCGGTTAGCCATTGCAAATTGCGCTGAGTATATTCCACCATACGTTCACTCAGATCAGAACCTTGCACCTTGTATCCCATGAGCATACCCTCTTGCAAAACCACCCCTGTGCCACAGAATGGATCCAGCAACACGGCATTGCTAGGTTGCCGGCCACACAGGTTGATCAAAATCTGGGCCAGCTTAGGTGGTAGCATGCCAACCTTCGCATCACGCGCCGGACGAGCTTGGTCGCGTTTTGTATAAGCATCAATATTCTGTACCCCAATCACTCGATAAAAGCTCTTATGATATTTAATTAACTCCAGCTTATTCTCCGCCCAGAGATGATTATGAAAGCTGGTGGCCGTCGAGAGGACGGGGGTCTTATTCGGAATCACTCGCACACTGTGATGTAATTTTGTTAAAATCCGCTTCAGTTTCAAAGCCTCACCCTGCGCCTGAAAAGCACTGGTATTCGGCGAATAATCTGACAGCCCTAAAGTAATCTTGCCTTCAGCTGGTAAAGTCTTGAGAAATTGCACAATCGGAATTTCGATTTTGTAAGCCAGCTTCAAACTGCCACCCAGCCGGGTAACGTCCGGCAGGTCAGAGTCGGAATCGTCCACCGTGAACTCCGCCAAGTTTTCACCCAGGGGCTGCACACTATCAAACAAACTCTCCAGCTCGGCCAGAGAAATCTTTGGCTGTCGTCCTAAAACCGCAAGATATTTCATATTCCTCTTAATTATAGCACGAAGTTATGTTACAATGTACTCATGTCTGAGCAAAAGTCTAAGCCTAAGCGCAAATTCAAGATTTCTTTTCGTACGATCCTGAGCATCGTTACATTGCTATTAATTATATATGTAGTATATGAGAATTTTGGCGATATTCAGGAGGCAATTCGTCACCTCGGCGAGACTAATATTTTCGTTTTGCTATTACTCATTCCTGAGCAGTTGTTTATGTATTATTGTTGTGGTCAGATGTTCTTTTCTTACATGGCCGCCAAGAAAGATGCTCAGAGAATCTCTCCCGGTACTCTGATGCGAGTCTCGCTAGAGTTAAACTTCGTTAATCATGCTGTGCCGGCCGGCGGTTTGGGCGGTTTAGGTTATATTACTTGGCGGCTCAAACCTTTTGGTGCTACGGCTGGGCAGTCTAGCTTCATGTATGTCCTGCGTTATATTATTACGATTTGTGCTAATCAAGCGCAGACCATTGTGGCAATTATCGCCCTGCTGGTTATGGGCGGTGTGCCGGCCTCTGGGAGTTGGGTTATCTGGGTAACGGCCTTGCTGAGTGTTGGTATCATCGCAGCGATTGCCTTAGTGATCGTCATTGCCAGTAGCAAGAAACGCATCACTTGGTTTGCTAAGGCTATTACCAACTCTTGTAATTGGCTAGTAGAAAAACTGACCCTTGGTCATAAAAAATCCGTCCTCGATCGCAAAATGGTGGACAAATATTTATTCGATATTCACGGAGACCTGACGACCGCTCGGAAGAACAAAAAAATGCTCATTCGTCCTATCCTTTGGGGTATTCTGTATAGTTTCCTCGAAATTGCTACCTATTGGATTGTGGCCGCCAGCTTGGGTTATCCGCAACTTTTGCCTCAGATTATGATTGGCGAAGCCATCGGATCAGTCATGGGGGCGATTGTGCCTTATGGCCTGTACGAACTGGGCATGGCTGGTATTATGGTAAGCCTCGGTGTGCCTGTGGCGATTGCCGGAACGGTCGTATTGATGACTCGCGTGATTGTCCTTGCCAGTACGATTATTAGTGGTTACGGTTTTTATCAACATTCCATCTCTAAGATTGGTCGCAAAGAAAAAGCCGAAATCGAGAATGACCGAGCTTAAACTTACCGTTTCGCAATTTATCGACTTTTGCAATCAGTCTCTAGATTATGCTTTCTCTCATCTGATTGTCGAGGGGGAAGTTGCAAGCTTTAAAATTAATCAAAACAAATGGGTCTTTTTTGACCTTAAGGACGCAGAGTCGACCATCGGCTGTTTTATGACCGTTAGTCAGTTAAATGTCGCCCTCGCTGATGGTATGCGAATTCAGGTCTGGGCGACTCCCGGACTAACTCGTTGGGGAAAGTTCTCCCTCACTGTGCGGAGGATTTTGCCCGTCGGCGAAGGCAGCATTAAGAAAAGTTTTGAGCTGCTGAAACGCAAATTGCTAGCCGAAGGAGTATTTGACCCGGCCAAAAAACGGGCACTGCCAGCCAAAGTTACTAAGGTCGGGGTGATTTCTTCGGTCGCTGCTGCTGGTTACCTCGACTTTTTAAAGATTCTCGACAATCGTTGGGGAGGCTTGCGCATTTATACTATCAATACTAACGTGCAGGGCATATCGGCCAGCGAGCAGATGATTCGGGCCTTAGAATATTTTAACCAACATGGTCAGGTAGAAGTCATAGCATTGCTGCGTGGCGGTGGTAGTGCCGACGATCTTGCTGCTTTTAACGATGAACAGCTGGCCCGTGCTATTGCCGCTAGCCGCATTCCAGTTTTGACTGGCATTGGTCACGAGATTGACGAGAGTCTTGCTGATTTGGCAGCCGACGTACGAGCCTCTACTCCGTCTAATGCTGCCGAGCGCTTGGTGCCAGATCGGCAAGCGACTTCTGAGGCTAATCAGATTACTATTGCACGAATAAAGCAAAAAATTCTTGAACAAATTAACTTAGCCATGCGTAGTAATCGTGATCAAACCAAAGAAATTACTCGTCGTTTGCAGGATCGCCTAGAGCGGCAGCAGCGGCACGTCGAACAGCAAATGCGCATTCTGGATTCGCTAAGTCCCGAACGAGTTTTGGATCGAGGATATGCCATTTTAACTGGAGATTTTAGCCCCGGATCAGAGATCAAGATCACTACAAAAGCACAAAACATCACCGCGGAGGTAAAAAATGTCATCAAAAGATCCTAAAGCTGCTAAGCTTTCAATTAATCAAAAAATCGCCCAACTCGATCAGGCCGTAGAATGGTTTTATAGTGACGATTTTAATCTCGACGAGGCTCTGGAGCGCTACCAGGTAGCCAAAACCTTGGGCGAAGAAATCAATCAAGATCTGGCCAAGCTCAAGAACCAGGTTGAAGTCCTGGCTGATTTTACCAAGGCATAGTACCTGGCCGTACTTATGAGCTTTACAAAAGTGCGGTGTGCGTTATAATAAAAACATATGCAAAACCAACCACCGATTACAGGTGCAGCTGGCACTCCAGCTCCATCTCCAGCAGGACCACCAGATCCTCACTCAAAAACCTCCATTTTTGGCACTAAGGCTCCGAACGATCCAATGATGGAAGATGATTTGCCCCAAGGTAGTGTAGTTCTGCCTCCTGAGAATCCTAACCCCGGCTTCGGTCCCGGCATGCCCGGTTCAGTTCCAACCGCTACTAATACAGCTTTGCATTCTGCGCCAGTACCTGAAGAGGCGAAAAAGTCTCATCGTGGATTGATTGAAATGATTATCTTGATTCTGGTTAGTATCTTGGCTGTTACTTTTATTGGCTTGTTTATCTGGAAGTACCTTGAGTGGAATACTCTTAAAACTAATTTCGACGGTGAAGTCGAGAAATCTGTGGCAGAGGCTGTAGCTGCTAACACGACGAAGCTTGAAGCGGAATTTTTAGAGCGCGAAAAATATCCTTATAAAACTTTCGCTGGCCCGGCAGACTATGGTAGCCTCAGTTTTGAGTATCCTAAAACTTGGAACCTATATGTGGGGCGCGATGCGGTGAACGGTGGTGACTACGAAGCTTATCTAAATCCCGGCGAAGTTTTGCCGGTCAGCAGTAACACTATTAATGCCCTAAGAGTGACAATCCTTGACCAGCCTTATGACACCATCGTACGTAATTACGATAATAGTGTGAAGAATGGTAAGCTCGAAGTTGAGACTCGGAATATTGGTAGCACAGTCGGCAACGTTTATACTGGTGAATTTTCTAATGGCATTCATGGTGTAGCCGCTCTGTTTAAGCTACGTGACAAGACGGTGGTCTTACGTACAGATGCGCCACTGTTCAGTGAAGAGTTTTACAAAGTTCTCGGCACTGTGACTTTTGTCCAGTAGATTTGATCTCGTCCGGATTAGACATGCTATAATGTAAGTATGTCTGTGGAGGTAAATGGTTTTTTGGTGGCAGCACACGAGCTTAAAGCCCCTCTTTGTTTGATGCGCCAGCTTACTTTAGCATTGGCTCTCGCGTCCGATATACCTACTCGGTCCCGCTTGCAAGCTCAGCTCGTCGAAGTTTCTGATCGTGCTCTGCGACAGGTCGAAGATCTGACGAAGGTTTCCCGTCTCGAAGATGCGCTGTTTGATTTAGAGCCCGTGAGTGTACGGGGAGTCTGCGATGAGGTTTTGCGCGAGCTAACTCCGCTCTTTGGCTTTTCTAGAAAAGCCCTGGATTTTTCTTGTCATAATAAATCTCGCCTAGCCGTCGCCAACCGCGATCTGTTACATAGTATAGTTTATAATTTCTGCGTCAATGCCTTGCACTATTCCGATAATGGCACTTCTAGTCGACTTTCTATTTCGGATCATACTGGAAAAATTCGTATTGGTGTACGGGATTTTGGCCCAGCTCTCCCTACTAAGGTCTGGCGCGAGTTGCAGACTGGCCGTCTCGCCGCCCCCACCTCGATTGCTATGCGCCCGGGCAGCTCGGGCCTCGGCCTCTTCATCGCCTCCGAGTTCGCTCACTATATGCATAGCCAGATTGGAGCGGTTCGACACAAAGATGGCACGAGCTTTTTTGTCGAGCTACCAGTTTCGCAGCAAATGAGCTTGATTTAGCAATAATTATATGTTAAAATAAGATAAAGGAGTGACGAATGAGTCTAGTATACGTGATTGAGGATAATCCCATGATGGCTGAGTGTATCGCTATGGCGGTGCGCAGCCAGGAGCAAACCGAAGCGGACGGTAGTAAGCAACCACCATATGTCATGATTTTTAATGATGCGATTAATGCCATAAAAAGTCTTGATACTGATACTCCCGATGTCATCTTACTAGATGTGCTCTTGACCGGCCCAGACGGCTTTGCCTTTCTCAATGAACTCTTATCTTATGACGATACGGCCTCGATCCCAGTGGTGCTGATTACGAGCCTGGATTTGTCTGATCGCAATCTCGAGCATTATGGAGTAATCGGTACACTATCTAAGAGTAATATGACTCCAGAAGATATTCAAGCAGCCGTGGCGGCGGGGTTAGCAAAGCGCTGGGCCAACCGTGCTGCTGCAGCGGCCAAGACAGCTTCGTCACCTAGCTCAGCCGCAGATATTATATCTCATGCCTAGCGATCTACGGACTCGGGCCATTGTTCTCAGGCGGACGAACTACGGCGAATCCGACCGTATTCTTAGCCTGCTTACTCCAGAAGGTAAAATTGCAGTCTTAGCTCGGGGAGTGCGCAAAGAAAAGTCTCGTCTGGCCGGTGGGATCGAAGTTTTTTCCCTGGCCGACGTCGTCGTACATCAAGGCCGCAGCAATCTTGCCACCCTGACAAGTGCGAAAATGCTTCGTTTTTATGGCAACATTATGTCGGATTTACCTCGGCTTGAGTTGGCTTCCCTTTATCTCAAGCGACTCGATCGCCTAGCGGAACAAACTGATAATCCAGAGTTTTTTGCAATTCTTGAGCAGATTCTCAGTGCGCTGCACAGTCAAATTTCGCTAGAGTTAGTGCGAATATGGGGAACTTTGAATTTGGCTCGTGCGACTGGAGAAGAGATCAATCTGGTGCGCGATGTGCATGGCGATGAACTGCAGCCAGATCAAAAATACCTCTGGGACGGCCTTGAGCAGGCTTTGCGCTCTGATGCCTGTGGTCGGATTGGGGTGAATGAAATTAAATTTGCTCGGATTTTGCTCACTAAGCCCCTAAATTTCGCCCTGAAAGTTGAACGTTATACGGATTTGCTCCCACCACTTGGGTTACTGGCCAAGAGTTTTGAATAATTTTATGTTCGTGAGCTTGATTTTCGCTCAAAAACCGTAAATGTTATTGACAAAGTATAAAATATATAGTACAATGAAAGTATGGATAACTTTCGGAGGTGAAAATTTCGGGGACTAAATGGACGATAAATGAGATTAAAAATAGAACAAAAGCAGATTTATCCAGGCTATCAATTTTTAAAAAATGATAGCCACACTTATTACTCATAACAGAGGTAGAGGCCAAAATTTAGGCTATCAAAAACGCAAAATTGATAGCCTGAAACATAATTAGTATTACCAAACAGCGGACGGGGAAACCGTACCAGCGAACATAGTTATCTGACGGGTAAACACCAGAGGCATAGAAGCGGAGGTAGTAAGCTTTAGCATCCCAGGTATCGGTACCGTAAGCAGTAGAGATACGAGACCAACCGTAGCCATTGATGCCGAAGACCCTCAAGGCGCCATTATTAAGATTGACGTCCCCGCTACGGACGGTTATCCCCATTGGGACGGATCCCCTGACTGAAGGTCAGGGGCAGCTGGGGTTTATAATCATGTTATTGATAAGAGAATGGTAGAACTTTTGAAGTGAATAAAAGCGCGAGCGAGCTGCTCGCGCAGAAGGAGACACCTGCAAAGGCAGGCTGTCGACTGGTGAACTTAAAAAGTTCTACCATTCTTCTATACATACCAAAACTAGTATTGCCAAGATAACACACATCAATATTAGCCCCGCCCCTAGAACCGTGTTATAATATATAGTATGAGCCGAGTGCCGTTAGCGGAGCGCATGCGACCGCAGAGTTTAGAGGAGGTGATTGGGCAAGATGCGATTATTGGCGAGGGTAAAATTCTTACCGAAATCGTCAAGAAAGCCGAGCCGGTTAACCTAATTTTTTGGGGTCCTCCTGGCACGGGCAAGACTACTCTCGCCCGGATTTTGGCCCGTGAATACAAGGCAGATTTCGTTGAGCTTTCCGCCGTCACTGCGCACAAGAAAGATGTCGAAGATGTAGTGGAACGCGCTAAAACCAACTGGAATCTCAAGATTCGTACCGTGCTATTTGTCGACGAAATCCATCGTTTTAATAAGGCTCAGCAAGATGCTTTTTTGCCTCATGTCGAATCCGGCCTGATTATTCTGATTGGTGCCACGACGGAGAATCCCAGTTTTGAAGTGATCTCGCCGCTCTTGTCCCGTTCGCGCGTAGTGATCGTCTCACCTCTGACCCGAGAGGGAATTGCCAAAGTTCTCCGGCGCGCGATCAAGGCTGAAAAGGCCGAAGATCGGGTCTCGGACGAAGCAGTTGAATATTTAGCTGATTTATCGGGCGGAGATGCTCGTTCGGCCCTGGGTGATCTGGAATTGGCTCTGAATCTCGCTAAGAAAGTTGACCGCAAAGTCGTAGAGACCGCCGTCGGCCAAAAAATGCCTCTCTATGACAAGTCTGGCGACTATCATTATGATAATATCTCGGCTTTCATCAAATCAATGCGGGGTTGTGACGTGGATGCCACTTTATATTATTTAGCACGCATGGTCGAGAGTGGGGAAGATCCTAAATTTATCGCGCGGCGCATGGTGATTTTTGCTTCTGAGGACATTGGTCTAGCGGGGAATGGTGCTCTCAATCTAGCTGTCAGCTGTTTTGAAGCGATTGAACGTGTCGGTATGCCGGAAGGCGGAATTATTTTGAGTCATGTGGCGGTAGTATTAGCGAAGGCCAAGAAGAATCGCGATACCTACAACGGTTGGGCTCGCGCGCAAGCCGTGGCTCACAAGAGTATGGGTTGCCCCGTGCCGACGTGGTTGCGTAATGCTCCGACCAAACTCATGAAAGACCTCGGTTTTGGCCAGGGCCAGAAGTGGGAAGCCGGGTTCCATCTTGACAAGAGTTACCTACCTGAAGAGGTGCGCCAAGAGAAGATTTTTCAGGATCCCCAGCAGAAACCTTATGATCACAATGCTAAGTAGTTGAAAAGTTGTTCAGAATACGATTTCTCTATTGACAATTCTAATAGAGTATGATACAATGAAGAGATAGAGTCGCTCTGCAAGAAAAGCGGCTAGTAGTTTATTGGTTTTGAATAGCATATGAATGGAGGGATTTTATATGTTTAAAAAGTGGCCTTTCCGAAAGAAAGAGGTTGTACGACCACTGGTAAAGGAATGCAGACGCACCGCTCTAGATAATGATAGTTTGGTGATTGAGGCTGGAAGTGAAGAGAGCTTTTGGCGGCAAACCATTTATCGGGAGCTTTTGCTAACTCCGGATGAATCTGCGCAGAAGTTTGACATTGCGGACCTGATCGTGAAGACGAAAGCTCGGCGACATCGTAAGAAATTTCGGCGCCAGGCGGCTTCGATTTTGCATGAGCGCCGGCCCCAATGGCAGCTTTACGAAGTAGAGGTGCATAATGTGTATAAGGTTAAATTGAAATATTTCAATTATCGTACCGAAAATCGCGGTACGATAACCTTAGATCTATCTCGGCCATGCGGAGCACCTGCGATTTTCATCAACATTAATGGTGCGAAATTGGGGTTCGAGACTAACTGCCAATATCAGCTGTCTTATCCCGACGTAGATGAGCCCAGTAGCTTCACCGTTCGCCAAATTAGGTCTGATGATGCGCCGAGCAGTACATATACTTTTGAAGATGGCCGGCTCTGGGAATCCTACCCCTACTACGTTGAGGTAGAAGATGATTAAGTCCACCTCGTAAAATTTGACAAAATATTAAGCCATACCATAGCGGTGTGGCTTTTTACTGTGCCCCGTAGTCTAGTTCTGTGCTATAATTATTACTATAACTAAGGAGTAATTATGGCAGATTTTAATAAAATCCTCACCCCAGGTGACTACGAAAATGGCGAGATTAATGTTGTAGTAGAGATTCCAACCGGTTCTAATCACAAGATTGAATGGGATCGCAAGAATGCCTGCTTCATGCTCGATCGAGTAGAACCGATTGCCTTTGCTAAACCCTGTAATTATGGTTTTATCCCCCAGACGTTAGACGAGGACGGCGATGAGCTAGATGTACTTTTGATTACAGATCAACCTTTGACTACTGGCATCTATACTACCGCCCGAGTGCTCGGTGTAATGAAATTCATTGATAGCGACGAAGTCGACGATAAGATTATCGCCGTGCCAGCTGACGACCGCAACAGTGGCGACGCAATTCAGACTCTCGAAGATTTGCCAAAGCAGTTGATTAAGCAAATTGAATTCCACTTCAACCACTACAAAGATCTAAAGAAACCTGGCAGTACTGAAGTCAAAGAATTTGCTGGTCTTGACGAGGCGAAAAAAGTCATCGCCGATGCAATCAAGCGCTGGAACGAACAATAACTTGAAGTAAAACAGAAAAAACGGAGTCATAGCTTGGCTCCGTTTTAGAAAATGTTGGTTACCGCCGTTACATCAGCTGCATTTCGTCGTATTGAATCCACAAAAGTTCCTCGTGCACCGCATCTATAATGAGATAGACAAAGTGTAACTGGACATTGATTTTCTGTGTCTTCAAGGTGTAAGCAAAGTCCAGCCTGCCAGTCTTTCCAGTGGCTTCAGCCACAGTTTCGACATTCTGCTTCAGTCCGCTGAAACGTCGCTAACGCAGCTATACTCTACTTCGTAGAGTTGTATGCCTGCGCAGTCTCGGGAGAGAAAGATACTAGTGTCTTTCTCTTCACTCGCCTACTTAGTATACCAAACAGCGGACGGGGAAACCGACCCAGCGAGCATGGTTATTCGACGAGTTAGTACTTGGGGCATCAAAGACGAGGTAGTAGGCTCTAGTAGAATCGGCGACTGGACCAGCATAACTAGCTGCAACCCCAGACCAACTATAACCACTGAGTCCAAAGTGTCTTAAAGAACCATAATGTAAAGCGACGAGTCCGCTACGGACGAAGGTTTAATCTAACCCAGGTTTAATTCCTCGGGACTCTGCCCCGAGGAATTAGCGCAAATGCTTTAGCATTTGCTAGAGCATAAACTTTGTTTATGCTCGCCTGGAAGGGCGAAACATACCCCACAAGTTGCTCTGCAACTTGTAAAACGTCATAAAATGACGTTTTAGGGCTTTGCCCTAGGGATGTTGATTAAACAAAATTCCCATACTTGTGCTTTAATTAGATAGCCCGCAAAGTCTTTACTTATATTATAACAAGCGATATAATAACAAGTGTTATAATATTCATAAAAAGGATTCTATGCCTACGGAACGTAAGATTCAAAGGGAAGACATCGTAAGAGTTACTCTTGATCTGCTCAAGACTGAAAGCCTTGACGATTTGACCACCCGCCAAATCGCAGAACAGCTTAATTGTTCGGTGCAACCACTTTTTTACAATTTTGACAATATGGACGAGCTCCGACAGGCCGCCGTCTCTGCCATACACGACCTCTATCAAGCCTACATGGTCGAAGGGGCGAAGCAACCTCAGCCCTATCGCGGCATGGGTATGGCCTACATCAAGTTTGCCCGGGATTTCCCAAATTATTTTCGGATTCTTTTTGCCAACCAGAGTCATCTTACCCCAGAGCATTTCATTGACCAAGACAGCGCGGGCAACAATATTATCGAGACTGGCCGCAAACTGACCGGATTTAGCTACGAAGCCCAAAAGAAATTTCATCTGAAAGTGTGGATTTTTACCCATGGTCTAGCTACCCTCGTGGCTAACGGCACGGTCATTATTACTGATGCCGAAGTCGAGCAGCTGCTGCAGGAAACCGTTCACGAAATGATGATTGGAGCAAAACATGAAAACTAAAGCCGCTCTAACTCTCCAAGCCGCCTCAACTCCTAATGTTATTGAAGTGCGGCATCTCACCAAAACTTATAAAAAGCTCACGGCTGTAAAGGATCTCTCTTTTGAAGTGAAGGAAGGCGAAATCCTGGGTCTACTCGGCCCTAATGGCAGCGGCAAATCCACCACGATCAACTGCATTCTCTCGCTGATCAGGTATAATAAGGGGGAAATTAAAATCTTTGGCGAGACTATGACCCCGACTTCCTACGAGCTCAAGCGCGAAATTGGAGTGGTTTTTCAAGATGTGGCGGTCTTTGAAGAATTAAAAGTAGAGGATAACATTGACTTCTTCTGCGGTCTTTATATTACTGATCCGGCCGAACGGACGAAATGCGTCAATCAGGCGCTGAAGCTAGTTGGCCTAGAGAAATATCGTAAATTCTATCCCAAGCAGCTCTCCGGCGGTCTGCTACGTCGCCTCAATATCGCTTGCGGCATTGCGCACCACCCTAAGCTGATTTTCCTCGACGAGCCGACCGTGGCAGTCGACCCACAGAGTCGCAATCACATTCTAGACAATATCCAGTCGCTGCGCCAGCAAGGAGCCACCATCGTCTACACTTCACATTACATGGAAGAAGTCGAGCAACTTTGCGATCGTATTATTATCATTGATCAAGGGCATGTGATCGCCAGCGGCACGACTGAGGAGCTGAAGCAACTAGTTAAGGGTAAACCAATCAAACAGGTGGTCGGCCCCACCCTCAACGATGTTTTCTTGGAACTCACCGGCAAGGAGCTCAGAGACTAATGTTTTGGCATAATTTCAAGTACAATCTCAAAATTCTTTTGCGCGATCATGCTCTGGTCTTTTGGACTTTGGCTTTTCCGCTGATTATGGCCACCTTCTTTAATCTGGCTTTCTCTAATATTGAGCAAAGCGAGAAGCTAGAGATTATCAAGATTGCCGTGGTGGAAGAAGGCCAGGATAAAGATCCACAATCAACCGCGGTTTTGCAAGCTCTGGAGATCTTAGGCGAGGAGGACAGCAGTGACCAGCTCTTTCAGATTACGACAGCTTCGCATGATGAAGCTACACAGCTACTTACTGACGAATCAATCGTTGGTTTTGTCGAGCTCGGGTCTGGCGCTCCCAAGATTACGGCTCATACTAGCGGCATTGAGGTGACTATTCTGAAGACGGCTCTAGAGAACATTCTCGATCAAGTCACCATCATGCAGCGCATTGGGGCGGTTGATCCGTCTAAATTAGCCGATCTTGCCCAAGTAGAAGTGGCTAATTTGCGCGATGCTTCACCGGATCATCTCAGTTACACCATGATTGAATTTTACACCCTCATCGCTATGACCTGTCTCTACGGCAGCATCATTAGCATGGCAGCTGTGAATCATCTTTTGGCCAATATGAGCGCCAGCGGCAAACGTATTGCCGTGAGTCCGACTCCGAAGCTGCGCCTACTGGCCAGCAGTCTGCTTTCCAGCTATCTTGTGCAATTAGTCGGTCTTAGCCTACTCTTTGCTTATACGGTTTGCGTGCTCAAGGTAGATTACGGTAGTGATTTGCCTATGATTATCCTGCTATCCGTCATCGGTAGTCTCTGTGGTCTGGCTCTCGGAGCCATGGTGGCCAGTGTGATGCGTACCAATGAGAATAATAAGGTCGGTTTGATTATTGCTATTACTATGTTTGGTTGCTTCCTAGCGGGCATGATGGGTATTACTATGAAGTATCTTGTCGATACCAACCTGCCGGTTTTGAACCAGCTCAACCCCGCTAATCTCATCACTGATGGACTCTATGCTTTGTACTATTACGGTGCTGCTGGGCGCTTCTGGACTAGTATCGCGACTCTTTCAATTATAACGATTGTTATAATTGGTATTGCGCTTCATGCCCTGAGAAAGGAGCAATATGATTATCTTTAAAACTTTTCTTAAAATTCTCAATCGTAATAAGGGTATTCTGATCCTCTATAGCTTAATTCTGATTTGCTTCAGTATCTTTAGTCTACAATCGAACGAGTCGACGGTTAATTTCGAGGCCACTCGACCAGACATTTATATTATTAATCATGATTCCGGTCATAAGCTCAGTGATTCACTAGTCCAGTATCTCAGCGAGCGCAGCAACGTTATTGCTTTGGCGGACGACCCCGAAAGTCTAGACGATGCGCTGTTCTACCGCCGAGTTAATTTTATCTGCGAGATCCCCGAAAATTTTAGCAGCAAATATCTCGCCGGGGAGAATCCGGTCATTGGCTATCGCAGTACCGGGGATTATAATGCTAGCCTGGCCGAGATGAGCCTAGGCCGCTATCTCGAAACAGCTGGTGCTTATCGCCTGATCAGCCAGAATGAGGCGGAGCTAGTAGAGAATCTAGAGTCGACTTTGGCTGAGGAAGTATCGGTTGACCTGACCACGAAGACCGACACCAGTGGTCTGAACAAAGCTGCCTTTTACTATAATTTTCTGAATTATCCGTTGATTGCTGGGTGTATTTTCATGATTTGTCTTACCTTGTTGAGTTTTCGTAGTCAAAAAGTCGCCCGGCGAATTGCGGTTAGCGCTACTACTCCCGAGCGGGTCAATCGTATTCTGCTGGCTGCCAATTTACTTTTCGCCGCGGTGATGTGGTTGATTTACGTCGTCCTCAGCTTCGTGATTGCTGGTTCAGCCATGGTCTCACCGCAGGGCTTAATCTTGATTCTGAACTCACTAGTCTTCACTGGCTGTACGACGGCCATGGCTTTTCTGATCGCTCAGCTGATCAATAGCCGTAATGCCTTGAACGGAGTCGTGAACGTCATTGGTCTCGGTACCAGCTTCCTCTGCGGAGCTTTCGTACCCCTACAATGGCTACCCGATGCCGTCAAAGTTCTGGCTCATATCTTACCATCATATTGGTATATTGATGCTAATGAAAAGATTAAGCTCCTAGAAACATATTCTCGGGAAACTCTTGGGCCTATCGTCTTAAATATAACAGTTGTTATAATATTCACCCTCGCCTTTGTGATCGCAGCCAATTACCTTAGTCGCCGTCGTTCCGACAACTAACTTAAGATTCGTTTCTAGCTCTCGTCCATGAAGGCGCCTGATTGGCGATCCCACAAATGCTTATAGACCCCACCTTCGCGCTTTAGCAGTTCTTCGTGGCTGCCTTGCTCAGCAATCTTACCATTCTCCAGCACCACAATACGGTCCAAGCTGGCCACGGTTGACAGCCGGTGTGCGATAACAATACTAGTCCTGCCTTGCATCAGCCTCTCCAGAGCACTCTGGATCAGCGCTTCACTCTCCGAGTCAAGCGCACTAGTGGCTTCATCTAATACCAGAATCGGAGCATTTTTCAAAATCGCCCGCGCAATCGCCACCCGCTGCCGCTGACCACCCGATAGCTTGACTCCTCTCTCGCCCACCAGTGTTTCATAGCCATCTGGCAAGTCCTTGATAAACTCGTGGGCATTAGCCAGCTCTGCCGCATGCTCAATCTCAGCCTGCGTAGCATCAAGCTTGCCGTAAGCAATATTCTCCGCAATCGAGCGATGGAACAGTGAAGTCTCCTGGGGCACATAGGCAATCGCTTCGCGCAAACTGTGTTGAGTGATCCCTTTGATATTTTGCCCCGAGATCGTAATCTCGCCCGCATCTACATCAGCAAATCTCAGTAGAAGCTTTGTCAGAGTCGTCTTGCCCGAGCCGGACATGCCCACTAGGCCAATTCGTTCACCCGGTTTCACATCGAGAGTAAAATCTTGAAAAATCGCCTCTTTAGCATCCTTGTGCTTAAAATCAATCTGTTTGAAGCTTACGGCGGCTTCTTTCAGCTCTAGTTCTTGCGCCCCTGGTTCGTCCACTACGTCATCTACCATATCTAGAATCAAAGTCATCTCGTGGGCATCACCAAACACTCGGTTGATATTCTTAAAGATGCTATTGATATTCCAGAGTTCGCCCTGAATAGTCTGGGCATAGTTCACAATCAAGACCAAAGTCGCCACCGAAATCCCCAGCCAACTGCGCCCGTAGACCAAAAACACCAAGATGAGTGCCGTAATCCCAATCTGCACTCCGTTAAACTGCAAGTCGCGTTTAATAGTGGCGCGCATCTGCTTGTTATTAGCATTCAAGGTAGTCTTGGAAAAGTCGGCATAGCGCCGCCGCTCGTGCACCTCGTTGGCATAAGATTTCACTGAAATAATATTAGAAATCGAATCTGCCAGCTGCCCCGTCTGCTTAGCTTCGGCCGCCGCTACGTTATCACTGAGATGGGCAATCTTTTTGAATGATAACCCGGAGACCAAGGCATAGAGAGCGGCGAACCCCACGATACCCACTGCGAACCATGGAGCTTGCGGAGCCAGGACTACAATTACCATACCGATATAAACTATTGTAGGCCACAAATCCCAGATCACCGTATCAACCAACCGTTCAAAGGCCCAAACAAATTTATTCGTCTGCGACACTAGGGAACCAGAGAAGCGATTATTGTGAAATTGCATTGACTGATCATTTATGACCGTAAAACAATCCACCGCTAGGTCGTACATCGCCATCACTTCCATGCGCCAACACCAATAAAGCCTCAGCTCTTCTAGTACTACTTTATTAAAGATGTAGAGTGCGAAGAACCCCAGAATCTCCCAAAAGGCCACCTGAAGCATCTCCTCAGCCGACAGTCCTAGGGAGGCCTTCTCAATCAAATCCGCAAAAATCAAAGGAGCCAGAATCGCCCGAATGAACACCACGATCGGGGTAGTAATGACCATGCCCAGCGAATACCACTTATACTTTTTGATTTCTTGCCAATAATAATGCAAAGTGCGCCCAGTAGTCTTGGGTTTATCTTGTTGATCTTTTTCCTCTGTTTGCGTCATGTTGATAATTATATACTACTTCTCTATACTGTACAAGCATTTTCTAAGTGATTTCTGCTGGGGGGGGGGGCGATTTTAAGGGATAAAAACCGTTAGTTAAGCTATTGACAAAATAATAAATCTGTGATACAATGAAAGGATAAGGTACAAATTAATCTATTTGCGCCACAGGTTTTTTGATATTACCTAAGGCGGATTATCTGCCTTAAGCATTTTAAACAACTTGTGGTGTTAGTTTTTTAAAAAGACAATGGGGGTAAAAATATGAGAAGAGTAAATTATCAATTCAGCATGCGGACAGACAATGATGATGCCGGATATTGTATTACTAGTAAGACTGTAAATGTTGGGTGGCTCAGCGACTTATATGACGAAGCGGCTATGAGAGCTCCATCACTTAAACTGAAGGTAACTAATAACCATGGGGAGAATGATGGTTATTTTGAAGCTTTCTTTAATCAGCTTACTCCATGTTATATTGATTATGCTAATAATTTGCCTAACTCAGTCATAGAGGAACTTAAACTAGCTTTTCAGGGTAAATCAGAAACCTGGACCTTTACGGCTATACAGATCGAAGGTCATCACATTAGGCTTGAGTTTGCTAGCTTAAACCTGTATCTGCTGCATAAGTCTGGATCCGAAGAAGGGCAGCAGACATTGCTACCGTATAATATCTGGTTCTACTGCGACAGTAAGGAACTGCAAGGATATCAGGTCAAAGTCATCGTCCCAGCTGTATCAGGTCATAGAAAAGAGCGCTATGGTTTAGACTTTTATAAGGGCGGCATTGGAGTTAAGGAATATTTTCCTGGCACTAAGCATAATGTCCAGCGCCAACTTATGTTTTATGAAAGTGAAACTGAGGAATATGTCACTATCGTTGAGGTGACCGAATATTCATGCTAAATTAACACCTGTGTTAAACCCCGAGATAAGTCGTAAGACATCTCGGGGTTTTCTGTATGTTAACCTTATGAACACTATTTTCTAACAACTAGTATTATCAAACAGCGGACGGGGAAACCATACCAACGATCGTATGGACCGTTAGACGCGTTGAAATTAGAATCATTGATCCTGAGGTAGTAGGCATTAGACGCAGTTGCAGATGAGTAAACTTTGGCACTACGAGACCAATCGGTACTATTGTTACCTAAGCTCCTCAAAGGACCTTGTCCCAAGTGGACGAGCCCGCTACGGACGAAACCCCACCCTCTATCTTCTACAGCTCTGCAATCTTCACCCGTACCTGTTCAGTCGTATCCCGATCTCTTACCGTGACCGTTCCGTCTTCTAACCCCTCAAAATCCACCACCACGCATTTCGGAGTGCCGATCTCGTCTTGCTTTTTATACCTTTTACCGATATTGCCCGAATCGTCCCAAGTCACAAAAGTATATTTATCTTTCAGCAGCTCATACACCTCGCGCGCCTTCGCTACTAGCTCCGGCTTATTCTTCAAAAGCGGTGACACACAATATTTATATGGTGCTAAATTTTCTGGCAACTTCAAAACAGTTCTATTCTCTTCTTCGCAATACGCACTGCTCAGCACAGCGAGGAACAACCGCTCTACTCCAATACTAGGTTCAATCACATGCGGCACAAAGCTCTCGCCGGTATTTTTATCGCGGTATTCCATACTTTTACCCGATTCTCGCTGAATATTGCTAAGGTCAAAGTCCGTCCGGTAAGCCAATCCCATTAGCTCTTCCTCACCGTTCGGATAATCAAACATATAATCAATCGTGCGCTTGGAATAATGTGCTCGATCCTCAGCCGGCACGTCATACTCGTGAATCATCTCCGCCGGCAAGCCAATCACCTTTTCCAGGAAGTCATGCTGCCCTGCACGCAACTTTTCAAACTGTTCTTCCCAATCATCAGGGCGGACGAAATACTCGATCTCCATCTGACTACATTCGCGATCACGCAAGATAAAATCCCGCGGCGAAATCTCATTCCGAAAAGCCTTACCCTGCTGGGCAATCCCGAAAGGCAAATCTGGATAAATTGTATCCACGACATTGCGAAAGTTCGTGAAAATCCCCTGCGCGGTCTCGGGACGCAGATAGGCAATACTGCTATCATCGGCCACTGGCCCGACATGGGTCTGAAACATCATGTTAAATTTGCGAATCTCACTCCAGTCCTGCTTGCCACAAGTCGGACACTTCACACCTGCCTGCAGAAATTCCTCAGTCGTAATGCTCTCTGTCGCCCCATCGACCAGCTTATCCGCCCGGAACCGCCCATGGCACTCCTTACACTCCACCAGTGGATCGGCAAAAGTGGCGACGTGGCCCGAAGCCTCCCAAGTCCGCGGATTCATGATGATGGCAGCATCCACCCCATACATATCATCGCGCTGATCTACCCAATAGTTCCACCAAGCATTCATAATATTGCGTTTCAAAGCCACACCTAGAGGACCAAAATCCCAAGTACCAGCCATTCCATCATAAACTGCCGACCCAGGGAAGATGAACCCCCGGCGCTTACATAAACTTACAATATCCTCTAACTTACTCATATTACCATCTTATCATAGATTGACATTTGTCGCAATTAATAGTAAAATATCACTTATGAGCCTCACGGTCCGTGAGGTAGTTTTTTAAAATGTTCTCACAACACTCTAGGGAAGGGAGAGGTAATTATGGAATCATTGCGAACGAAAAATGGTGGAACGTTCCAAAAAGACGAGTTGATTTTTAGTAAGAAGGCCAAGTCATTCTATCGGGTTAAGGAACACCCGGAGCTGGCGATTGAGGAGTTTTTGGACCTAGTATGGTCTGACGACGGCCAGAAATATGAAAAAATTCCCGGCAAAGGCCGACTGAATGCTACGATTAATGACATGCTATTTGAGCTTATGAAAGGGCAGTACCTGGATAAGCACCGTACGATGCCAATTTTTACTCACTATCAAAGCAATTTTACCAATAGTGAGGCCGAGTGTTTGATTAAGTGGGTGGAAGAAGTCTTGCCGCTAGAAGTGATTATTCGTAATCGTGCAGATGGCAGCTTCTCGGATCGCTATGGAATCCCGAAAGGCACGGCTCTTAAGCAATCGACCTGTGAATTTACCCTCAAAGACGACAGCTTGGGTGATCCGTTAATTAACGATGATCACATTCTGGCTCTTGGCTATGCCACAGATCTGGAACTACAGTACATGCGTGAGGCTGCACTAGCAGCTAACCAGATTATGATACCATTTTTCCAGGCGATTGGTATTGAGCTAATCGACTTTAAGCTGGTTTTTGGGCGGCTGCACAAGATTGCTGCTGGAGATCCGACGAATTTACGTCTTATCGGCGAGTTGTCACCCGATGTCTTTCGACTGCGTGATCTTAAAACCGGCGAGTCTCTGGACAAGGACATCTTTCGACATGGACTTCCGGGTCTTTCAGAAGCTTATAATACAGTCTTAGAGAAAATGTCCGCCTATTATCGCCAGCCTAGGAAGGGTGGACCGGGAGCATATGACGAGCAGGGTATCCCGCTCAAATAGTTGCAAGCCCACCGGCAAGTCTGCTGGTGGGTCTTTCTTAGCTCATCGGTTCATTCTCTAGATATTGACAAAAATACAAATCTGTGATAAAATGATAGTAAGGAGTATTACTCTCCCTAGATTTTGATGTTTTGGTCCTAAAAAGAGAAAAAGGAGGGGTGAATATGACCAAAATGAGTACTTTAAATCCCAGCCGAGCAGCCACTGATTATTTAGTAAATTTATGTGGACTGGCTCGTAACTTTCAGATTGACAAGCATAGTCGGTTCATTGATGATCACGTGCATACTGATGGTATGTGGATTGAGCGCTTACGTGAACAGGCGCGCTTGACTGGTAGTCCCCGATCACAATGGCATAAATTCCGCATCTGGGTAGCCATAGGATTCTTCCAGGCAGAAATGCCGTGGGTGACTAATGCAAAATTAGGTCTGGCCGATGATTTAGTGGCGGTTCAGGGCTTGATTTATGACTATGACACCTTGGCTTCCAATAATTTTAGCCTGAAGGCTAGCATCTCCAAGGAGCTAACTTGGTACGTCGGACATGCTAAACAGCGCGCTGACTATGAACTTTGGCAAGAAGAAGTGTGCCGGGCCGGCAGTATTTACGACAATTTATTGTCTGATATTATTACGGTCTACCGCGAGGCAGAGAAAGAATTAGAGAAACTACGACGCGAGATCATCTGCCAAGCTTATGTAACGCAAGCTCTTCCTGCTCTGGATCGACTGCGCAGCGAGGCTGGTAATAACAGCTATCTTTTAGCTAATGCCCAGTTGCGCCAGATCGTGCGACCGGTACGTCGCTTGGGTTCGGACTCTTTCCAATATCGGATTGTGCAGCTCGAACAAAGCATAAGCCAGCACATCTCGGTCTTGAACCGTAGCCTACACGAGGTGGACGATACCTACTTGAAAGTATTGCATCTGGCAGAAAGCGAGGCTCGTCGAGCCTAAATAAATGCCCCTTTGACCTTGGGGCATTTTTCTCGTTCAATGTTTCCTCATACTATTCATTCTATTCCTTTAACCCTTTTCTGTGCGAGACCCGTAAGTTGTGGTAAGTGGAGCAATAAAGTAATACTGCTCATTCTTAGTTTCTTTTAGTCTCTTACAGAAAAGGGTTAAAGGAACCTTACAATTAGTATCATCAAGCAAATTAATCTTTGATAGGTTTAATCTAACCCAGGTTTAATTCCTCGGGGCTCTGCCCCGTTGGAATTAGCGCAAATGCTTTAGCATTTGCTAGAGCATAAACAAAGTTTATGCTCGCCTGGAAGGGCGAAACATACCCCACAGGTTGCAGAGCAACTTGTAAAACGTCATAAAATGACGTTTTAGGGCTTTGCCCTGGGGATGTTGATTCTTCTGTACTACTTTTTAGGATTTGTTTTTATTTGATGAATTAGTTATTTGGAGGGTGCGGAGCTTGCTAGCGAGTATGCAGCGCGCGAAGCCCGTGAAGACGGGCCTGAGTGACGCGTCTCCAAATAACTAATTCATAAATAAATCTAGTAGACTGAGAAAAGTAGTACAGAAGATTAACTATTATACCAAACAGCGGACGGGGAAACCGAACCAGCGAGCATCACTGCCAACTGGGTTAGTACCAGAAGCGGAAAATTTTAAATAATAAGCCATAGCAGACCAAGTGCCACTACCATAACCCGCAGCAGTATTAGATCGGCTATAATTGACTTCACCCATAGCCCTGAGAGAAGGATAATCAAGACGAATATGCCCGCTACGGACGAAGTCAGAGTACGGATACTCGCATCGTTGGCCTAGCAGTAATGTCCTGAAATAAAAAATATCCTCTGCAATACACTGCAAAAGATATTTCAAATTCTGTCAATGGTGGAGTAGATCGGACTCGAACCGACCACCTCAGCAATGCGAATGCTGCGCTCTACCAGATGAGCTACTACCCCGTCACATCTATTATACTATAAATCGGTCACTTTTTGATAAATAATTACCCAATTTAGATAATCTATGCTATAATACAACCAGTGCCGCGATAGCTCAGTGGTAGAGCACTTCCATGGTAAGGAATAACACCTACCT
>CAZTQW010000002.1:44565-175654 GCA_964616255.1 uncultured Candidatus Saccharibacteria bacterium | reverse complement strand
CATTCCGACGTTGGGTATCGCGTTGGGACCTCTGCAATGCCGGGAGAGCGATAAAAACCATCAAGAAAATCAAACCAGCAATCGCTAGCACCAAGACTACCTCAATGATAGTAAACCCGCCCAAATCACCTTGATTTTTTTTGCGTGTCATTTTACGTGTTGTTCCCACGATATTTTTTCCTTTCTTTTTTAGAATACGTTTAAAACCATTATATTACACTCTGCGAAAAATTCTAGTGCTAAAAACTATTTTATGCACCAATTTTACTAACTAGAGCATAAATCGGGAACAGAATCGCACCGACAATACCACCGGCCACCACAGCCAGCACCACCATCAAAATAGGCTCAATCATCGTGCTAATCGCTGCAATCCGCTCATCTAGCTCATCTTCATAAACCTTAGCCGCCTTGCCCAGCATCTCATCAATCTTACCAGACTGCTCACCAGTGGCCGCCATTTGCGGCAAAAGTGGCAGAATATACGGCTTCCCTTTCAAAGCCACACTGAGCGGCTTACCCGAACGTACCACCTGCGCCACCTGCTGCATTTCTTCTTCTAGAATGACATTATTCATCGCCTCCGAAGAAATCTGAATTGAGTCTAGCATTGGCACACCCGCCGAAAGCAACATCTGTGCCGTACGCGCAAACCGCGCATTATACAACCTCTGGAACAACCCCTTAAACAGCGGTACATTCAGCTTCACCTGCGACATCACCCGCTTACCCGTAGAAGTACGATTAAACTGAATAAAGAACCAAACCAAGAAGCCCACAATCAGCAAGATAAACCACCAGAAATTCATCACGAAATTAGACATATTCACGAGCAACTGAGTCAAACCCGGCAATTCCTCGCCCAAATCCCGATATAAATTCTCGACTTGAGGCACCACCGCCACCATCATGAAGATGATCACCACAATAATCACTAGTAGCACGATTGCCGGATAGGTCATCGCGCCGCGAATCTTCGACATCATATTAGCATCTTTTTCCTGCTGGTCTGCCAATCGTCGGAGCGACACGTCCAAAGTACCAGAAGCTTCACCAGCCGCAATCAATGCCAAATACACTTTATTAAACACTTCCGGATAGCGCGAGAATGCCTGATACAAAGTTCTACCGCTTTCTACTTGAGCCAAAAGGTCTTCTACCATATCCCGGGTCGGCTTGTCGTCGGTCTGCTCCGCCACCATTCTCAAACTATTAGCCAGTGGAATACCCGCGCCAATCAAAGTCGCGAACTGCCGCGTAAAGATAATTCTCTGCTTACCGCTCACCCGATTAGTCAAACGACTGAAGAATCCACCTTCTTCCTTAATCGCAATCTTAATCGGTACATAACCCTGATCCACCAACACCTTGCCGGCGGAATTTTCATTCTCCGCCTGCACGGTACCAGTGACAATCTTGCCAGTTCCCTTATCCTTCGCTTTGTATTCGTACTTGCGCATGTTCTATCCCCTCGCTAACCGATCAAACTCCGCTTGGTCTACTGCATAATCCCGTGCCGTCTCAAATGAGATCACACCACTCTTCACGAACTTCGCCAATTCCCTATCCATAGTCTGCATGCCCTGGCTCATACCAGTTTGAATCGTCATATCAAGCTGGTGAGTCTTACCTTCACGAATAATACTGCGCACCGCTGAGTTCGTTACCATAATCTCCGTCACAGCAATTCGTCCACCATCAATCGCCGGTACCAACCTTTGCGAACAAATTCCCACCAAAATATTCGCCAGCTGCGCACGAATCTGTGGCTGCTGATGTGCTGGGAAAACATCGACCATACGATCAATCGACTGCGCCGCACTATTAGTATGCAAAGTTGCAAACACCAAGTGCCCAGTCTCGGCCACGGTAATCGCCGCCTGAATCGTCTCAAGATCACGCATCTCACCAATCAACACTACGTCTGGATCCTCACGCAAGATACTCCTTAGCGCGGCCGCGAAGCTATAAGTATCATAATGTACTTCACGCTGCGCCACCACTGCCCGTTTCGACTGATGTGTAAACTCAATCGGATCCTCAATCGTAATAATATGTACGGGCTTCTCGGTGTTAATCTTATCAATCAAAGCTGCAAGAGTTGTACTCTTACCTGAACCAGTCGGACCAGTCACCAAAACCAATCCATTCGGGTGATCCGCAAAGGTACTCACCACTCCTGGCAGGCCCAACTCATCAATGCTCTTGATCATATTAGGAATCAAACGAAAAGCCGCCGCCATATTGCCCTTCTCGTAAAAAGCATTGACCCGGAAACGACCCAAATCACCAAAGGCAAACGAATAATCAAATTCCTTATCTTTAGCCAGAATCACCTTCTGATTGGCATCCAAGGTCGAAAACACTAATTGCTGCACTGCCATATCATCAAGCACTGGATAATTAGCAATCGCATGCAACATACCATCGTTACGCAAAATCGGAGGCAAACCTGCTTGCAAATGTAAATCTGACGCATTCGTACGAATACACTCTTCTAGTAAAGCCTCGATTGTCACCCCGTTCACGGGTGCTGGAGCCATTTCTCTCGCCACCGTTGGCGCCGCTTCTACTGGCTTCTCCAGACTCGGTGCACTCACTGGCTTAGCCGGAGATTGTGTCGGTTGCGCCGTCATCATATCTGCTGGCTTCGGCCTCTCAGTCTCCGTCGCCCCCCCAGCACTCGCCCGGACCGCACCACCAGCTGTGCCCATTGGCGGGACCGCACTCGGCACTCCAATCTCGTTCAAGCCCGGTAAATCACCTGCCGCATTAGCATTATTCGTGTTGTTTGTATTTGATCCTTGTATGCCGCTGTTATCCATATCTCTATATTACCATAAGTTTATTTATTATACTATGCCAAATCGCTAGCAACTCGATTTACCTCATCTATTGTAGTAATCCCAGTCAAAGCTTTTAGCATGCCATCTTGGCGCATCGTAATCGTTCCCTTCTCCTTTGCTACCCGCATCACCTCCGCCGAAGTAGCATGTGCCACAATCAGCTTCTGAATATCGTCGTCCACCGTAATTGCTTCATACAAACCAGCTCGCCCCGAGTATCCACCTGGAGATTCCTGATCGTCCACCCCTTCAACCAAATTATACCCGGCCTGACTCACCACCGGTAATCCCGGATAGCCCAAATCATCGCTGACGTTAATTACCTCGTCAGGACTCTGCGGCAACAAATGACCGATTAGCTGGTTGATTTCATTCGTCTGCATCTCATTGCTGAGATGGGTGGTGCGTTTACGTGACACTCGTCGTACCAAGCGCTGACCAATCACCGTGTTCAAAGTCGAAGCCAGCAAAAACGGCTCAATCCCCATATCCAACAACCTCGGTAGAATACCAGCCGCACTGTTCGTGTGCAAGGTACTAAAAACCAAGTGCCCCGTCAAACTCGCCTGCACCGCAAGATTTGCCGTCTCAGAGTCACGAATCTCACCCACCATCACCACATCTGGGTCCTGCCGGAGAATACTCCTCAACCCCGAAGCGAAGGTCAACCCTGCGTCCACATTCACCTGAATCTGGTTCACCCCGTCCATCTTATACTCTACTGGATCCTCTAGAGTTACAATATTAATTTTCTCACTTTTGATTTTCTTAATCAGTGCATACAAAGTCGTACTCTTACCAGAACCAGTCGGACCAGAAGTCAAAATCATACCATTAGGCCGCGAAATTCCCGCAAGCACCGCCCTGAGTGCATGCCCCGCCATACCCATACTTTCCACGTCCATACTAGTACCGGATTTGTCCAACAAACGAATTACCACCTGCTCACCCCATACTACCGGCGAAATCGCAATGCGTAGATCCACTTCTTTATCGGCCACTAGCACTGCAAACTGACCGTCCTGCGGTATACGGTGTTCATCAATCTTCAAATTTGACAAAATCTTAATCCGCGACACCAAGGCTGGCTCAATCGCCTTCGGTAGCTCCATCACCTTACGTAACACGCCGTCAATCCGACAACGAATCACCAAACCATCTTCCAGCGGCTCAATATGAATATCCGAAGCCTTGCTTTTTACTGCAAATTCCAAAATACTCGTGAGGGCCTTAGAAATCGGCGAATCTTGAGTAATCGTCTTGACATTCGTATTAGCCTGTCGTGCGGCAATCTCCTCATTGGTAGACTTAACCGCCTGCTTTACACTGGAGAAATCACCCTTATACTGCTTCAAGACCGCCTGAATACCATCGCTCGATGCCATCACCGCCCGCACCGGCCGACCAGTGAACGTCGAGAGATAATCTACGGATTGAATGTTCCCCACATCCAGCATCGCTACCACTAGCTGACCATTCGACTCACCCAGCGGCACCACCATCGAACGCATCGCCACCTCGTAAGGCAACAAGGCCAAGACGTTCTGATCCATCTGCACATTCTTCAAATCAACATACGGCACCCCCATCACCACCGCCGTAGCATGGGCAATCATTTCATTCGTGACCAACTTCTTAGAAGACAAAGTCGCAATCAAAGGCTGCCTCGTCTGAACCACCTCAGCCTGCACCTGCGCCACCGCCGCAGCATCAACTAGCCCCTCATTCACTAGAAGCTGAATTACTCGCTCAAGCCCATCCTTTGTCAGCAAAGCCACTTTAGATTATCCTTCGTTAGGTTGCCCCTCATTAGGCTGGCCTCCCCCGAGCAAGCCATCTATATATTTCACTTTTTCATCATCGCACAAGGTCTTCTTCTCTTCCTCGGAAACCTGTATCGTGATACAATAATCATCGCTGTCACGCAGCTGTGTCAGCTCCTCTTGAGGAGTCTCACTGCTCACCTCTGGAGCATCTACCCGTCCACAAGCCGCCAGCTCATTCTTATCCAGAATACCATTCTGATCCATATCTACACAATCACCCACATAAACCTCAATCGTGGGGTTAATTGCCGTACTATTAAAAATCTCTGGATTCGGATCAATCAGTCCAGGTTCAATTACCGAACTCATAGTCTTAAATGTCACGGTCGCTTCATTAGGATCCTTCAAAATCATATTACAAATCACAAAAGAAGCCAAAGTGCCAATACCCGCTACCAAAACTAAAGTAAATATATCAGATTGCTTCATTATTCTTTGCTCCCTGTGGTTTTCTTTTTCGCCTTTTTACCATCTGTCGCCTTAACTGTCACGTCTTTTTCTATATCCGGCATCTCCAACAGATAGAAGGCATCAGCTGTCGCATCCAGACTCAGACCGCGGCTCGTCCATTCAATCGTCGCAGTCTTAATATCAAACTCACGAATCGAATGCTCAATATTATCCAAAGTCGACAAAACGACTTGATCAGAACCTTCCACACTAAGCGATACCGGAATCGCCCCTAGACCCTCCGTATCAGTTGGACCACCATCATCACGCGGAGCCAAACGCTCTGGCTCCCAACCCGTCAAGATGAAAATCTGGTTCAAGCTGGCCATCAAAGCCTCAGTATTCTGCTGCGCTGGCAAAGCATCTGGAATCACCCTAAGGGCCGAGCAAATCTTCGACATCTGCAAATACTGTTGCTTCTGTTTATCATCATTTGATTCTTCATACAACTTATTGAAATCAATCCTCTCACCATTCTCATAACAACTCTCATTGCGTTGTCGAGCCACTGACTCCAAATCAGTATTTTGAGCCATGTTTTTCAGCACATTATAACGCAAACTTCCACTCACACTATCTAATGATGTCGTAGTGGGATTGCAGCGCTCCAACTCTTCCTTGTCTAGCTTACCATTATGATTCGTATCGACACAAATTCCCACATTGCGAATCGAAGCATCATAATTTGCAATCGCCTCATCTTTCGCTGCGATTACTTTGGTATTAAAGTTAATATACTTAATCAGAAACATGGAGATTACTACACAGGCACCTAGAACTAGAGACGCACCTAGGACTTCCAGCATGGTAAATTGCTGTGCACGCGAAATCTTTGCTCTTTTGCTATTCGTTTCTATTTGTGCTGCTTCCGCCATAATTTACTCCTCTTCCTTATTATTAGACGAAGACTGAGTTAAACACTCGGTATCACCAGGTTCACAATCTTTAGCCTCTTGCGCAAACATACCACCAATCTGAATAAACGAATCCGTCACGTTTTGACCCGATGGGCTAATCGCCATCATATGCTTATTCCTAAAGGCAAAGAACTCTGGATCAATCTCAAACTGTGCATCAAACTTCAATACGAGATTATCACTATCATCTCGACCATTCGAAGATGAAGTTACCCGCAAACCATCTGGCACGAGCATACAAGTATTATTAGAAGTCCATTTCGCTATCTCACTTTCACCCTGTGTCACACCACTATAAGTCGTACATTCACTATTAAAATGCTCGATTCCAGAAATCTCGCCACTTAGCTCCATGTAGCCAGCCTTAAACCAAGCATTGAATCGTGGAGTGCGCCAAATCTTCACTCGTGCTGGCACCTTACGAACATAGACTCTCGTCCCATCTTCACGATCACGAGTCTCAATATCCGGATCCAAAATCACAAACTCACCAGCTTCGTTAATGCTAAACTTCACTCCTGCTTCACGTAGATTCTCGCCCAAGATTTCTTCTTCGACCGTCTCTACCTCAGCATCTTTATTATAGAACAAGTCTATATTAGACTCTTCCTCATCATCTTCATCAACTTTAGTGCCCTGCGGCAAAGCCTGACAACCGCCCAAAGTCAAATCCCACCAAGCATAATAACTATCACCCGTACGATAAGCATTACCGTCTTGATCGGCCTCGCTAATACACCAACTCGGAATCTCTGTTCCCTCTACATCTACAAACCGACCATAATCATACTTAGTCAAAGCCACACCTTTCTTAAAGGATTCCAGCACCCGATAATCAATCAGCGGCTCAACTCTCGCATCGGCCTGAGCATTCAAGGTAATAACATTACTGGTCAAATCAGACCTGAGCTCAGAAACCTGCACCAAATCCCCTGTAGTCGGCAACATGGCTTTGAGCGCAGCAAACACCCGCGACAAAACCGCCTTATTCCCAGAAATGTCCGACAATAATTTCAACTGGCTCTGAATCGCCGTCAAATCACCCAGCTCACCATAATCATTCAACTTCACCGACAAAGTTTCCAACTTTTTGTCTTGATTGTGCATAGCAATGTCTTGGCCGCTTTTAATACTAAACAAAACCGCCACTACACTCACCGAAGCTACTGCTACCACTATACAAATGAACAGTACTAAGTTACGCAACTTCTGCGCCTTAATCATCTGTACTTTGACTTCAGGAACTAAGTTAATCTCATAAGTCGAACTGCCGGTCGATACCAAAGCCTCACCAACTTTTGGCTGCTTGGTTGTAATCTTCTTCCAGAAATCACTAAAACCACCTTCTTTCATCGGTTATTATTCCTTTCCGCTAAACCAATTGCCACCGCAAACTCACTCGCCACTGGCTGCAACACTTGCTGCTGTTCTGGTGAAACTCTTACCAGCTGCCATGGATTACCTTGGGTAGTCGGTACACCAGTCTTCGCTTCAATGTATTCTGCAATAAATGGAATCATACCCGCAAAACCGGATAGAATAATACCACCAACCGGAGCATTCATATACTCAGTCTGGAAGAACCGAATCGACTTGCCTAGCTCCGTGGCAAAGTTTTCAAGAGTCGAATCAAGAGCCCGGAATACTTGGCCTTCTACCTTGTCTTGGGCTAAGCCAAACTTCAGAATAAACTGTCGAGCCTGCTCGTCTTTCACTGACAAAGCCGTCGTCACTGCACGAATCAACTGCGTCAAACCACCTGGCACAGAGCGTACTAACCTCGGCGCGCCCTTGTACATCATCACAATATCAGTCGATCGCTCACCTAGATCAATAATTAATCTCGCATCTTGCACCCCGACCGGCATCAAAGCTCTAGCCATTGCCAAAGATTCAGGCTCCTGCGCGATGACGTTCAAACCGTATGACTCAATCATTTCCATCCGCGCCTCAGCATATTCATTCGCACTAGAAGAAATCAAAACTTCAACCTTTGACGGATCAATCGGCGAAACCCCCAGCGATACGAAATCAACCGTCGCCTCATCAAGCGACATAGGAATATATTTATCTAATTGATAACGCACCGTCGTCATTAGCTCCTGCTCAGGACGATTATCTACCCTAATAATTGCCGTAAAAGTCTTGCCCGCTGGCATACCCACGGCGATATTTTTCGTCGTGATCCCAGCTTGTTTGATTGCCCCGAGAATCGTCTCACCCAAACGTCGACGACCTGCCGCCGAACTGTCCTCTAAAACCTTTCGGTCAACTGGCACATAAGCAAACTTCTGTAATGCCCAGCCATGCCCAGCATCACCAGAAAGCTGAACCAGCCGAATCGCTGTTGTTCCTATATCTAATGCGAAGAAATCGCCCACACCATGGATTAAGCTCATGCTATTATTATATGCTCCTAATTATAAAATATCAACTGTTTTTTCAAGCAAATTTCGTTTTTATCTTCAAGCCACTTTCGGTCCATCGTCCTCCTGGTCTGCCTTTAGGGTCTCGCTTGGCATCATTGCTCGATCCAGAGACTCGACTTCCGCCACCGTTTCCTCTGGCCCTGCTTCTTGCTCATCAGCTGCCAACTCTGCCTGATCCAAAATTTCATCAACCATTTCATCTGCCACTTCCGCATTGATATTGTCGAGTAGCTGAGTAACAGTCGGGTGATCAATCTCTTCCATCAGATGCTCGATAATTGTCTGATCGCGCTCATAGGCCTGCTCGCGTAAAGCATCAAACCGCTCATCGTTTTCTAAGGTACGCATCAACCTGCGAACAGCCCGAATCGCCTCAACGGACTCCTGTTCTTTGCCCGGAATCTTCTTCGTCCTATCATAAAAATTTCCTGACCGACTAAAGCCCAACGGACTATGATTAGAACTTAAATCCGGCTGCTCATTATAATCACTAGCTTTGACCCGGTCCTTCTGGATTTCGTTATAAAGATGGGCTCTTTCTTCCACCTTTGGTTCCAAAGTCTGATAGATTGCACCTAGAGGATTCTCGGCATTATTAATCGTTTCATCAGTCTTCACAATTGCCTCAATTACCGACTCTAAACCGTACAAACGGCTCGCCGTGTCAAAACCATAGCTGGTAATTTTCCCAGCATCGACTAGTTCGTCCTTGATCGATCGTTCCGTCTCGTCTGGCTGGCCCGTCTCATCTTGCCATTCCTTCTCTAAATCCGTAGGCTCAATCTTTGCTAAATCATCCCAGCTTGCAGCAATCGTCGCTTCCACTTCATTAAGGCCTGACTCTGGCAGACTCCCATATCCCCATTCTCCTGCAAATTCTGGCACATCGTCCTGCTCCATGGCTTTTTCCCAACGATCAGCATACTCGCCCCGCTCTTCACGTTCCTCCGAGCCGCGCTCACCCAAGCGCTCGCCAGTTCTTTCCTTATCATCAAACATAACCCTATTATACTAGGTTACAGGCATTTCTGTAAATTTTTATCGATTTTACCCCGCCTATCGCGCTAAACGTAGGAAGTAAAATCTTTCCCGATTCCCGTTTTTACCGGTTAAATTATTGTCGTGCTTCTGTATAATCAAAAAACCATTTCGTTGCAACCACTGCTCAAAATTTTTTATAATTTCGCGCCGCATCCTCTCATTCTTCACCACACCATTCACCAGCTGCCAAGGTTTTGCCTCGAACTGTGGCTTCAGCATAATCAGATAGTCTGTCTTTTTACCCGCAATCTGGCGCTTCACATGATTCAAGATCTTCGTCAAACTCACAAACGACACGTCCGCCACCACCGTATCAATCCCCCCTTCCAGCTCATTCACTACCCCTCGGCCAGCCACTACGATCCAACGTTTCTTCAACTCCGGTCGCTGCTTCGCCACCATGACCTCAAAAATATCCGTCTTCTCCATTAGGACAATCCGAGGATCATACCTTAAGGGCTTAACCATTTGATTAGTACCCTTCTCTACAGCATAAACCTTCTTCGCTCCATGATCCAAGGCAAACTCTGTAAATCCACCAGTAGAAGATCCGATATCTAGGACAGTCTTCCCCCAAAAATCATAACGAAAAACCTGGACTGCCTCCGCCAACTTCAACTCCGCCCGACCAACTACCATAGCTCACTACCCAACACATCTATGTACATATCAGTATCCATTATATCATAGCTAGTTACGAGCTGAAATTCTGAGACTTGGATTTAATTATAACTAAACTTAGTCAATTTTATCCCTGTTAGTCATGAGCTGAACTTGTAATGGCTTTACAAGTTGCTTCCGTCTCCTCGTCCATAGCGGCTTCGTCGCCTTGGGCAGTAGTTCATTGTGGGCCTCCGGTGGTCGTGGCTACACTTGGGCAAACTCAAGTACTGCTTACACTTCTATTACAAGTGCTGGTGCCTATCTCTTCAAATTCGATGCCAATACTATTGAATCATCGCACGGACCGCAAAATCGTTGGAGCAGTCGCCCCGTCCGCTGTTTGGTATACTAATTATGAAAAATGTTAGGCTTTAATAATTATTGTAGCTAGTGGAGAAAACGACGGACAAGAAAAAGCCCTTCTATGAAGGGCTTTTTCAACCACAAATAACCTTCAGTTACTTCTGCCGCTCTCGATAAGCATAAGTATCAGTGTCTACACTGACCACATCGCCTTCTTTGATAAAAGCTGGCACCTTGATCACCACCCCGGTCTCCAAAGTCGCATCTTTTTGTACAGAACTGGTAGTATCACCTTTAACGGCATTCTCCGTATAAGTCACTTTGAGCCAAATATTCTTAGGCAAAACCAAGTTAATCGGTGTACCATTGTAGAACTGAATTTCCATTTCATCACCATCTCGCATGAAATCCTTAGAATCGCCTACCATATCAGCGGACAATTCATATTGTTCAAACGTCTCTGGATCCATGAAATAAAACTTCTCATCGTCCTTATAGAGATACTGCACCTTGCGCGTTGTCACTTCTGCCGGCTCAATTTTCTCTTGACCTTTAAAAGTCTTTGGCAACAACGCACCAGTCATCAAGTTCTTCACCTTCACATTCACAATCGAGCCCCCTCGCCCCATCACTTTCTGCGAATACTCGACGACCTTATAGGGCTGCCCGTCCAGTGTAATCAAAACATTCTTCTTTAAATCGGTTGGACCATACATATCTTATAGTTTACCCTTTCTTAATTTTATAGTTTCCCTAGAGCGAACCCTATCCTAGTTACTAGCAACAAATGGTAGCAATGCTAAATGTCGTGCACGCTTAATCGCCACTGCTAATTGACGTTGCTGTTTCGCCGTCAAACCAGTCTTAGAGATCGGCTCAATCCGACCATACGGATCAATATAACGTTGCAACGTTTTTACGTCTCGATAATCGAAATATAAATTTGGGTTAACCTTAACTTTTCGCATTTTAATAACTCTCCTTTTTCCCTACTCGTTAGAATGGAATCTCGTCCAAATTAATCTGGTCGTCCTCCAGAATCTCATCTGGAGCAACAACGTCATCGCTCAAATCTGGCTCCGGTGCACTATTATCACTGCTGCGCGAACCGCTATATCCACCCCCAGCAGCACCGTTCCCAGAACCGATAAACGAAAAATCTTCGACAACAATTTCTGCACGACTTCGACGTTGGCCAGAAGCCTTATCTTCCCAGCTCCTCTGCTCCAAGCGACCCGACACCAAAAGTGGTGAACCTTTGTGAACGTATTGATTAATAGTTTCGCCCGACTTTCCCCAAGCTACGCAATCCAAATAAGAAACTTGATCAACTTGATTGCCAGTACTATCCTTATAAGTTCGATTCACTGCTAGAGCAAAACTACAAACCTGCGCTCCGGTCGGAGTAGCACGCATCTCTGGGTCGCGCACTAAATTTCCCGCGATGATCGCCTTGCTAAATCCTCGCATAGATTATTCCTCCTCAGCCGCAGAATTCTCTTCGGCCTCAGAGTTCTCGTCATGAGCTGCCCGTGCCGCCTGCTTGGCTTCAGCTTTCAGCTTACGTTCGTCAACCGTCACTAGCAAATGGCGCAAAATCTCATCTGTAATGTTAAGAACAGACTCAATTTTAGCTGGGGCTTCAGCTGGCAATTCTACCTCATAATAGTAATAAACTGCAAAATCCTGACCCTTAACTGGATAGGCCAAGCGCTTCTTGCCGTCATTAACTTCTTTAGTAATATTACCACCACTCTTCTCGACTAAATCTTTAATCTTGGTGATAGCTGGCTCAGGATTCATCTCCAAATCTGGGTGAACGAGCACAGTAAGTTCGTAATTTTTCATTACAACTCCTTTGGTTAAAGCAAGCACGGCTCCGAGGCTACACCGCCTACACACCTGCTCACTGAGCTAATATACTCCTTAATTATACCACACTACTCACCCCCGTCAATACTACTTGGTATACCCGTAGAATACAGATACTGTCAATACGTATCCTACGGGTAAACCACCCATGTTAACACGTGAAATACTCTAACGTCCAAAAAATGGTTACACATGATAAAATTAATTGGTAAGCACAGTAGCTTATGGGACCCAGAGGGGCTATTTTGAGGTTTTGGCTCCAGCTCCCGGCGGCTCTCTGTTTTTATCAAGATCATGAAGTTATCCTCCAAAATGTTTCCAAGAGAACTAGTGAGGCTAGCATGAAAGATAATTAAAGTTTTCTGTCATATAAGTGCTCGGTGCGTGTTCGGACTTCGTCCGTAGCGGGGCTGTTAATTTAGAACGTAATTCTTTGAGAAGAAGTGGTGACTCTGGGTATTTTTGGTCAAGTGTAGCTTTTACCTATGTTTCTCCCACATTTGCTAGATCATATCATGTATATTTTGATTCCGGGTCGCATCCAACTGGATATGGCTATCGTTTCATCGGTGTCCCCGTCCGCTGTTTGGTATACTAGTTGGATGATGAGTATTATGTTTGAGTAGGAGAAGACAGGCAGGGGAAAGAGAGAAGAAGAAGGGGGAGTGAAAGAGGGAGACACAAGACAAGAGACCCTGACTCCAGCCTGGACTGCCTGGATTCTCCGTTGCTCAAACCTCAAGAAAGAAAAGAGTAAATAAAAAAGAAACGGTTTGGAACTCGTCATAGAAATATGGCGAGTCCTTTTCTTTCGACTCCTCTAGTTTCGCGTCAAAATTAGAACATATCAAAAAGCCTGAGTGGCTGGCTGTATGATGGCGGACATTCAAAAATCTCGCGGTGAGAGTGCCGATCTTTTTCTACCTAATTCTTCGCCTAAGGGCGAAGAATAGTTGAACTTGTAATGTCATTACAAGTTCAAACCCAACACAACAGAGACGAAAACAACACTCATTTCGTTTTATTCGTCCGTAGCGGGAGTATCAGCTTAGAATACGGTTCTTTGAAGGCTGCCGGATTTAATGCTCAAGACTGGTCTAACAGTTGCCAGGTCTATATAATGCCCAATGGCGGAACCGCCTTCCTACTTACTATCAATGACCACGAAACTTTGCCATCACATGGTCCGCACCAACGTTACTACGGTTTCCCCGTCCGCTGTTTGGGATACTAGTTGCCCACCTTCCAGTGCCTCACACAGCCAACCCAGTCACCAACAACATCTAAGACTTCTCTGCAAACCTCATCATGACGACCAAAAACATCGTAATATCTTAATCTTCGTTCACGACAAAACATCATATTATCCAAATCATTATCAGCCAAATCACAAAAATGCCCCTTAAATTGCTCAACCAACCATTCCGCAGAATATTCGTCTGGTTTTTGGACTCTCAATACTTCATCTGCGATTTCATCCAAACCCCTACCGCCAAAGCCCAAACAAATCACCAAATCTTCCTAACTAATGTACTGCACTAAATCTCGCACTTGCATGAATGAGCCCTCCATTAACGCGGTACTTTTTACCTGACCTTGATGCTCCAATTATATAAATATTTCCGATCAAGTCTATTCCCCACCACCATTTGCCAACTGGTCAAAATCGTCCATTGATTGAATCAAAACATCCCGTGGCTTATGTCCATTAGCCGGCCCAATAGCGCCAATTTCTTCTAGCCAAATTGCCAAACCTGACACAAACCCGTGACCTTTACCCAGCCAAGTCTGCAAACTCGCTGTCGAAAACTTACCATTCTTCAAAGTAATCTCAATCGCCTTACGCACCACCGGATCATTAGGATCATACCTCCGACCTAAATCGCCTATCGCTCCACCATCTGACGGTCCCATACCTTTAATTTGTACCGCCTGAGCAATTATCTCATCATTATACTCTGGAGCTCGCTGCGCCCGCAAGAAATCAGTCACCTTAGCTACATCCTCATCACTAGCCCAAGCGCCCTGAATCCTCCGCGGCTTACCCATCATTTCTGTTGTCAGCATCAGCATGTCACCCTTACCAAGTAGCTTCTCTGCCCCGGTCATATCTAACATAATCCGCGAATCTACTTGACTTCCTACCGCAAAAGCAATTCTACCTGGAATATTAGCCTTAATCAGACCCGTAATTACCTTTACCTCTGGCCGCTGCGTCGCGAGTACCAAATGAATGCCAGCCGCACGACCTTTCTGAGCGATCCGCACAATCAACATTTCCAGATCTTTACCGGCCATCATCATCAAATCCGCCATCTCATCAATAATAATCACAATATAGGGCATTTGCTCACTCTTCGAATTTCCCTCACCTTCCGGCTTACCCGCCTCATCTGTCGCTTTCTTTGCCATCTTCGCATTATAATCGACGATATTCTTCACTCGTTCCTGCGCCATCAAGGTATAGCGCTTTTCCATCTCATTCACCGCCCATTTCATCGCGGAAAGTGCCTTATCTACCTGCGTAATAATTGGGGTCAACAAGTGTGGGATACCATCATATTGCGCCATTTCCACCTGCTTTGGATCCACAATAATCAACTTCATATCACTCGGAGCATTACGGTACAACAAACTAGAAATTAAAGTATTCGTCATCACTGACTTACCAGAACCAGTCGTACCAGCGATCAAAAGGTGCGGCATCTTCGCCAAATTCCCTACCACCGCTTTACCAGAGATATCCTTGCCCACGGCAAACGTTAATGGATCAGCCGCCTTCTTCCATTCTGCGCTCTCAATCACACCCCTCAACCTTACATCAGCCGACTTGGAGTTAGGAATTTCCACCCCCACCGACCTCGTACCTGGAATAGGTGCCTCAATCCTGATCTTATCCACGGCCAAATTCAGTGCCAACTCCTTATCTCGCGCCAAAATCTTCGACAAATTCACCCCCTGTGGCGGACGCATTGTGTATTGAGTTACCCTCGGACCCACATTAGCATCTTCCATCTCTACATCAATGCCAAACTCCGCTAAAGTCGTCTTAATAATCTGTGCATTTTGACGAATGTCTCCCGGATTTGCTGGAGATTGCTTCTTCTCTAACAAATTCAATGGTGGCATCTGCCAATCTGGATCACTCACTGCCACGAGAGCCCGATCCGGCTCCGGAGCTGCGACCACCTTCGCCTCAGACTTATCAACTTTGCCCAGCTTACTCGGTTTGCCCAACTTCGCTCGCATCGGCTTGGCAGCCACAGCAGGAGTATCATCTACCGCCACACCAGAATTCACCTTAATATCAACATCGTTGTCATCTGCCACCTCGCCCTTTTCTGCGCGCCGCGCCACCCGAGCATTATGTTTGTCTTCTTTCTCGCCAGTACGGAAAATCCCAAAAACCGCCCGAAAAACTGTCATCGGATTCGTCTGCAAAACAAAAATTGCTGTTACAAACATCAAAACTATATAAACAAACACTGCCACACCCGGGTTCACAATCTGCGTCATCATTCCATTCAGCCACTCCCCCAAATAACCACCGGTCGGCTCTGGCTGCCCAATGGTCGGTAACCCCGCCAGCCCCGACACCCAAACAATCATCAGCAGAGACGTAATCCACATCACCACCGGCAAACGATTATCCTCACTACGAAAAATCTTCACCGCCAACCATACTAATAATACCGGAATAGCATATTCAGCATAACCAATCGCTTTCATCAACCAATCCGTCGCAGCATTCAGAACCGGGCCACCATCACCCAACCAGGCAAAAATCAATATTACCGCTAAGACCAGCATCAAGACTGCTTTAATCTGCCGCCAGAATCCACCCGGCAACTCATGCTCTGGTGCAACCTCTTTAGCTCGCGCCTTGCTACTTTTAGCACTACTTTTACGTTTATTAGACGTCTTCTTACTTGACGTCGACCTCCTACTCGCCATATCTTATATTATACACAGCTCATCTTAAAAATTCAATGCCTCGCAAAAACCATAGCCAACCATAACCAGAAACTTTGCTCCAAACAAAGCTTCGTCCGTAGCGGGTGGGTACACTTGAACCGCGGTTCTCTAAGTATCTTCGGTAAACTTAGCTTCAATTGGTCAAATATAGCTAAAATCTACTCATCATCTAATTCAGCTAATGCCTACTACCTCAGGTTCAATGACTCAGGTGTTGGTCCGTCCGATAACGATGTTCGTTGGCTCGGTCTCCCCGTCCGCTGTTTGGTAATACTAGTTGTAGTGTTCCTTTAACCCCTACTGTTCCACCCCGCGCATCGTAAGCGACAACCTACCTTTATCATCAATTGCCACCAGCTTCACTCTGACCTTCTGCCCCACCTTTAAGACATCGCTCACATTTGCAATCCTCTTATCACTAATCTGCGACACGTGTAGCATACCATCAATTCCCGGCAAAATCGTCACAAAAGCTCCAAAATCTTTAATTGTTACGACTGTGCCATCATAAGTCTTACCCACTTCTGGCTCTTCGACCAAACCCTTGATCCAATTCATCGCCGCATCAATACTCTCAGTATTATTACCCGATACCGTCACTAGACCAGAATCATCAATGTCCACCATAGCCCCCGTCTCAGTAGTGATCTTATTAATCATCTCACCACCTTTACCGATAATAGCACCGATCTTGTCTGGGCTCACCATAATCTTCTCAATCCTCGGAGCATATTTCGACAACTCTTTACGTGGCTCTGGTATCACACTGAGCATATGTTCTAAAATGAACATTCTGCCTTCATGGCTCTGAGCAATCGCCTTTTCTAGCACAGCCACTGGCAAACCGTGTACTTTCATATCCATCTGCAGAGCTGTCACACCTTCAGTAGTGCCTGTCACCTTGAAGTCCATATCGCCCGCAAAATCTTCCGCGTCCATCAAATCAGTTAAGACATAAGCCTTATCAATATCGTCATCAGTAATCTCTTGGCCCATCGGCACGTCCACCATCAAGCCCATCGCTACCCCACTTACCGGTCGTTTCAAAGGCACACCAGCATCCATCAAAGCCATACAGCTCGAACAAGTCGCCGCCATGCTCGTACTACCATTCTGACTCATAATCTCTGTCACACTCCGAATTGCATAAGGAAAATCTTCTTCACTTGGCAACATTGGTATAAGAGCCCTCTCTGCCAAATACCCATGACCAATCTCACGACGTCCTGGTGAGCCAATCCGCCCCACTTCACCCACAGTATAGCTCGGTGCATTGTAATAATGCATGTATCGCCTCTTACCATCGGTCACTTCCATCGTATCTACTACTTGAGCGAAGCTCAGTGGCGCCAGAGTCACAACATTCATCGCCTGAGTCAAACCCCGCGTAAACAAACTCGACCCATGCACCCGTGGCAAAATCCCCACCTGGCTCGACAACGGTCGCACCTCAGTCAACTTACGTCCGTCTGGCCTCACTCCGTCCTCAATAATTGCTCGTCGCACTTCGTGATTTACCGCTAGGTCAAAAGCTTGGTCATACTCACCTTGCATGCGCTCGGTGTAATCCGCAATCTTCTCTTCCTCAGTCTCACCTTCACCTAGCTCGGCAGCAAACTCAGCATGCATCGCCTCTTTGAGCTGCGCAATCACATCTTGGCGCTCCAGCACGTTGCCTCGCACCTGATCACCAGCATGAGCCTTATACCAAGTCTCCACTTTCTCTTGAATCGCCTCGTCTGGCAAGATTAATTCATAATTCTGAGGCACCACTCCCACCTTCTCAGCTAATTCACGTTGCAAGTCTAAAGCCGGCTGTACATTCTTCACTGCCCAATGCATCGCCTCAATAATCATAGCTTCTGGCACTTCATTAGCACCGGCCTCCACCATCATAACTTTACCATCTTTACAAGCCACTACGAGATCCATAATGCTCTGTTCACGTTCTTCTGGAGTCAAAAAAGCCTTGAACTCACCATTAATACGGCCGATCCGCAAACCTGCTACTGGCCCATCAAACGGTGTGCCAGACAGCATCAAGGCACTCGAGGCGGCAATCATTGCCACCATATCCGGCCGAAAATCTGGATCCATCGACAAAACCGTCGTCACTACTTGCACTTCCTGACGATAACCTTTCGGGAACAACGGACGAATTGGCCGATCAATCAAACGGCCCACAAGAATAGCTTCGTCCGCCGGTTTGCCTTCGCGCTTAATAAACTTTGAACCGCTAATCTTCCCCGCCGCATAAAATTTCTCTTCGTAATCAATCGAGAGCGGGAAAAAATCCTGTACCACTGGCTTCTGTCCTACTACCACCGAACCCAGCACCACCGTGTCACCATAAGTCACCAACACCGAAGCGGTTGACCGAAACCCCACACGATTCACTTCTAGAGTTAGCTTACGACCACAAAGCTCCGTCTCTACCTGTAAAGTTTGCTTACCCTTAGGATTTATTATTTCCATCAAAACCTTTCTTGGGAAAACATCAGATAAAAATTCTGCCACTCTAGACCCAGCCTATCTTTGAGCAAAAATCTTATCTGCCGTCTTCCCAACTTTTTAAATTTCTTCTCCACCTATTATAGCACAGAGCCGCCCCGCCGTCTCGCTATTTCTCCTCTTTCACTTCCCCCTCTTTCACCCTCACTACCATGGTGGCATATTTCCCCACCATGCTATCATGACTGGCGACAATTACGGTAGCTCCGGTATCTTGCCAGATTTGCTGTAAGAGTTCTATGACGTTCTTGGCATTTTCCGGATCAAGATTGTTCGTGGGTTCGTCTGCCAAGATGATCTTCGGGTGCATAAACATCGCCCGAGCTACGCAGGCTCTCTCGGCTTGGCCGCCTGATACTTCAGTCGGTTTCTGGTCTAAGACTGCCTCTATGCCTAAATCATGAGCTAATTCCTTAGCTCGCTCTTCGCGCTCTTTTTTCGGCATACCGGCAAAGACTCCCATCAGGGCGATGTTCTCAGAAATGGTGAGCTGAGGCTGGAGATAGAATCCCTGGAAAATGAAGCCAATCTCATGACGATAAAAGTCTGATCGTTCTTTCGGCTTTAGCTCGCTAAGATCACGACCGTCAATCGTCACCTTGCCACTAGTCAGTGGTTCAATCCCACCAATAATATTTAGTAAAGTTGACTTACCGGATCCACTCACTCCCCTAAGCATTACAAAAGCATGATCGGGGATTTCTAAGTTCACATTCTTTAGGACTAATTTGCCCTTTTTAGTGTAGGATTTATTCAAATCTTGTAGTGTAATTGTCATGTATATAATTATAGCACAAGTTGTATGAATTATATGATACAATATAACCATAAGTTGGAGGAACGAATGAAACTAAAATTTTCTGATGCACTGAGATTAAGCTGGAGTAATATCGGAGAGCATAAAGTCCGTAGCGCCATCGTTATCCTCACTATATCTATTATCTTCGGCCTGCTCATGGGTATTAATTTCGTCCTCCGTGGCCTCGAGACCACTCTGATTGATGCCTCCGTCATCTCCACGAAAGGCAAAGTTTACCTCGAGACCAAATTCACCGCCAATAACCATTACGGCAAAGCCGAAGATCGCCTCGCCGCCCGTCTCGCCAAATATCACGGTCAAGCTGTTGGCACCTATACTACATACCAAGGCCCAGCCGGGAATTTCCTTTACACTCAGGTCATCAGCGCCCCCGCCGTTCAAGATTTCATCACCACCGACCTCAGCCAAGTGCCAGACGACAAAATCCCCGCCCTCATACCAAAAGGCGGTCTAGACGAAATGTCTCCCGAATACTCCTCTTACGAAGCCCATCAATCTCTTATCAAGGATAAAATCTACGTCGTCGGCTATTTGCCTGTGACCGAAGAAGGGGAATATGATGAAGAATACGGCATCACGCATGCCAGTAAACCTGCTTTACCAGGAGGTAATCCTCTTAATCTCATACTAGATAATATCTACGGTGGCGGACGCGGTACGGATCCACTTCTGATTGATGACGGTTCCGGAAAAACCACCCGCTATATCGAAAACATGATCTCTGAAACCCGTACTCAAGCGATTGCCGCCTACGATACTTCCATCCAAGACTTCCTGCGCGAAGATCCCGATTTTGTCATTACTGACGAAGAGATACGTGATGAACACGAGTATCTTAACTCTTGGGAACCAGACACTAATTCCTACACCATTGCCCTCTTTAATAATCCCTATGATGCGGTCGCCTACTCCAACCCCTACGACACTCCCGAAGCCGCCCATCTTGAGTCTATTCCCTTTTCTGCTCAATCGATCTTCAGCAATACCACCAGTATCAGCGACCTCTTCCGGTCTTACCGCCTCATGCTGAATTTCTTACAAGTCGTCCTCTTGGTTACTGCCGTTATCATTACTACTATGACCTTTGCTCACATCATCGATCAAGATGCCGCCACCGTCGCCCTCTACCGCTCCATGGGAGCCACTACTGGCAATATCTATCTCATCTATTTCCTTTATATTCTCGAGCTTTGCTTCCTTGCCATCTTCACTTCCCTGCTTATCGCCCTGATCATCGTTCTGGTCATGACTCTTAGTAATGCTCATGCCCTCGGTCAACGTTTACAAGAGTTCTACGTGCTCGGTTCCGCACCTCACGTCTCCTTCCTCGGTATTGATGTTAATTTCTGCGTGGTTATTCTCACCATTCTTCTGGTCGCTCCCCTCACCCTTATTACCACTCATCGCCGTTTCTCTAGCAAGCATATCGCCCGCAAGCTCAAGGAAGACTAATAATGAGCATTCTCGACTATCTCCGCCTTGGCACCGCCAATATCCTCGGCCACAAAAAGCGCTGCCTCACAATCATCATTATCATTAGCGCTATCATTAGTATTCTAACTGCCGGAAGTCTCGTTATTCAAGGCACAGAAAACCAAGTCTTCACCAAGAACAACCGTCTCACCCGTGGGAAAGTCCTGCTCCAGACCACCGCCGATATCTCGTCTTGTCCAGAAAACAACCAGAATTGTAATCTTGAGTCCAAGATCCATAATATTGAAGCTATTATCACTCAATCTGGCGGTGAAATCATAGACGTCCCCAGCTACCACGACCAATTCAACAATTATTTCGCCCTGCCACCCAGTATTCTCAGCGACTCTACCGCTGCTAAGCTCGATCATCTGCCAGCCGACACCTTACCGCTTCTTATTTCTCCCTACAATGCTGCTAGCTGGCTCCAAATCCCCCTGCCGCTCTCCGAGCAATCCCCTACCCAAAAAGTCGCCATCGTCGAAAAAATCCGCAGCGCCAGCCTGCATCGCACTATTACCAATCAACAAGTCACCAATTCTCGTGAATTTTTCGTCCTCGATCTATCTCCCTCTGGCATAAGTGCTTCTAGCCTCAATCTTTCCGCCGTGCGCCAAGATGGCAACCCCTTTAATATCATACTGAGCAATATCCCCACTGGATATAGCCAAACCTTCCTCGTTGACTCGTCCACGGTGCGACAGCAGCTCGGTGAGCCACTTACCACCACGTCGGTCTGGGCCCTCTTCCCTGATTCTGAATCCGCTTATGATTATTCCGAGAATCCTGCCTTCCACTGCGATGAGTTCGTCAAATACCAAAACCGCTGTTCCAACCAATTCCTCGGCGAAGTCAGCCCCGTCTTCGGCAACCCTCTATCCGCCGTCGCTGCCTTTCGGGGTATTCACACCATCTACAACATCATCTGTATTGTGCTCATGATTATCGCGATTATCATTATCCTCTCCACTTTTTCTCGACTCATCGCCGGAGATACTAAGACCATTTCTCTCTACTATGCAACTGGTGCTAGTAAACGTCAGGTCATCCTCATCTATAGCACTTATCTCCTCTGCATTAGCTTCCTCGCCAGCCTCTGCGCCTTAATCATCGGCACTGTTCTTGCCTTAATTCTTAACTTTTGTAATACCACTGCTCTCAGCCAAATTTTCACTCTCGCCTTTGGAATTGCCCCTCAAACCATCATATTAATCGGTTGGGATTCTGCCATTCTCTATCTCATTGCCACCATTTTCGTTACCTCTATTCTCACTCTCATCCTCAATTTTCACCAATTTTCTCCCAAAAAACTCGCCCAAAAGCTGAAATAGCTGTTAAAAAGCTTGACTTTTTAATAAATCTGTGATACAATAGAGGCATAGGTCTGGTTTTTGGTGGCCTCAGTTACCAGAAAAGTATATTTCAAAAAAGGAGAAGATTCCATGGCAGAAACAGTAACAAAACCCAGTAACCCGATAATCAGTAATTTGATTATAGAAGGAATGAATTTCATGATCATTCCTTCTATTACAGAGCTCTGTAATAGAAACGGCATTCCTTATCCCACCATCCAGAAAGTCTCTGCGGAAGAAATCGTCATCACTGGATTACCACGTATATCGGCAACGGATGCGAATAATAGTGCTATCGCCGCCATTTGCCATCAATTCCAACACCTTTACCGTGATGGTGACTATGTCGGCAAAAGTGGCATCAAGGAGAAACATGCCGCCAAAGAGCCACTGTGCAACAGTGACGTCCGTATTGCTTTTACCTACACGATGTCATACCGCAATAGTTTGCTCAAGATCAAGCTCATGCGTAACCACGCAGATCAGCCTATCAATTTACATGCCGCTGATCCAGAAGTCATCCTGCGAGCACACGTTCGCCCCAAATATATTCGTAAATACGGGGATAACGCATACCTTGCAGTACCCATGACTAAAGCGGAGATTAAATACTACAGCAACCTTTTTTCAGCACAATGTGCGCAGGCGATACAGTATCACTTAAACCAAGTTTTCGTGAGCGCAGTCTTTGAAGCGCATGAAACTGGCAAGCCGGTTAAGCCTGACTATTACAGTATAAAAACATGCAAAGTAGACGAAATAATAGCCGCATCCGAATTGAATTGAGAATCTTTGCACTTCAAATCGCACCCCAGTTCTATCGGGGTGCTTTTTCTTTTACTAGTATACCAAACAGCGGACGGGGAGACCATACCAACGATTATTTGGACCATCAGACGGCGCCATGTCTGGATCATTAAAATGTAAGTAACGAGCTGTCGGGTAATAAGAGCTGCTACGCGACCAACCGAAGCTACTTCTTCCCATAGCCGATAAAGCACCATCATGCAAAATAACGTAGCCGCTACGGACGAAATGCAAATAGGCCAACCTGTTCATTAGTCAATGATGTGAGACAAGTTTTTTATAATAGTCTATACTTCTTTTCGATCTCAGCACGTTTTTCTAGTGGTGTTTTAAGCCCTAGAACTTGCATAGGGATCTGATTAGATCTATTAAGATATCTGGCTCCCTTCTTACGTAAATCATACAGCGAATAGAAGACATTATAGGCATAGAAGCGCTCGTTATCGCTTCGGTGGCTGCGTTCTACTTTACCATTGTGCCTGGGCATGTATGGTCAGATCGTAATGTGGTGAATCTTTAGTTCTTTGCAGAGCTCATCCATCGGGTGTATTTTCTGAACTTTATCATGGGGATAAGTAAATTCCATGCCATTATCAGTCTTTATTGCTTTAGGTTTATAACCAAAGTGTGCGATGGCATGCTTGATGAAGTCTTTAGTTGCATTTGGTGTCTGTTCGTCATAAAAGTAGATAAAACGTTCACGACTAGCTTCATCAATGCAGGTATACTGATATAATCTTTTACCGCAATATTGTAACCACGGAGACAAGCACCAAGTAGGTACGCATTTGACATCAATTTGCCATTTTATGCCTATTCTTGTGGGCATATTGTAGGGCTTTTGTACCCAGACGTGCTAGTTACAATGGGTCGTAAATAGCCGAGACGGCGCATAGCACGATATAAACTGGCAATTGAGTATCTGTATCCTCTCTTTGTTTATAACTTGCGCCATAACTCTGCTACTGTTAGCTCGGGATTACGTGTCATGTAGTTCTTAATCCATTTGAGCTCTTCTTTACTATGTGCATTTGGATGTCCTGATATCGGCTTATGGCTACGATTCATAAGAGATTCCTTGCTACCATCAAAGCGCTTGATCCAACGGTACAATGATGCGCGAGATATATGGTATCTGCGAACTATGAACTCGATTGATGCCGTTTTGCTTTGGAACAGCTGCACGGCATGTAATCTCGTTTTTGTCTCATGTGGTAGATAACGTAACTTATTTGTTAATGTTGACACATCCTGTAGTATACTAGCCATAAGTGGCCTCCTTTACTAATAGTTGGTTTTGTTGTATGACTATTATAAAGTATCCGGCCACTTTTTAGTGGTATTAGTGTCTCACATCAATTGTAAGACTACAATGCAAATAGGCCAACCTAGCTTGACATTCACCTAAACTTTGATAAGCTTAAGTTACAAGGTTTTTAGGTTGTTTGACGGCAACCTATTTTTTGACTACAATAGTAATCTTAACTATGACTTCGTCCGTAGCGGGATGGTAAATTTGCTCAATGGTCATTTAGTGTACTTCGGTAACCGGGGCTATGGTTGGTCAAGTATTGCTAGAGTCTATTCATCACTTACCACAGCCAATGCTTATGGCCTTGACTTCTATACCAGCGGCATCCGTCCATCATATGACCAAAACTATCGCTTCCGTGGTTTCCCCGTCCGCTGTTTGGTATACAAGTTATTTGGAAAGTTCTCCTATTCTCCTACCGATGCCCAAACTAGGTTCAAGGAGTAACTAGGTTAGGTTATCAAAAATCAAAAAGTGATAACCTAAAATTCTACATTTACCCCTGTTATCCTATTGGATTCAGGTTATCAAAAATTGATTTTTGATAACTACTTCAAACCTCTCCTTTTGTTTTATTACTAGCCCCTACTTCGTCCGTAGCGGGTGGGTTAATCTTAATACTAGCGCTTTGGGGTACTTCGGCTACAATGGCTTCGGTTGGTCTCGTATCTCTACTGCTAGCTCTTACTCGTCACCGACCTCTGCTGATGCTTACAACCTCGGCTTCGCTCCTTCAGGTGTTGGCCCGTCGAATAACTACACTCGTTGGCGCGGTTTCCCCGTCCGCTGTTTGGTAATACTAGTTTACCTTTAGACTAGCTTAGAGATAAGTGTTAGTGTATTTCTGCTACTACTTCTCGAAGTCATGACGGCTCGGAGGGCTGGAGCTAAGGCGATTCTTTAGATAAGCCTTGCTCCACCCGGACTGAGAAAGTAGTAGCAGAAATACATAAAACCCATATCACTAGCTAGGATTATAAGTAATATATAACAAACAGTGGACGAGAAAACCCACACCAAAACGGCATGGGTTTTCCAAACTACACTCCAAGACTATTTACGCAGACCTAAATCCGCAATCGTCTTCTTATAAAGCTCGAAGTTCGTGCGTTCAAGATATTTCAGCAACTTTTTGCGCTGACCTACCATCTGCATCAAGCCGCGCTTCGCCATATAATCGTGCTTATTCTGCTTAACATGCTCGGTCACTTCCTTGATCCGCTCAGTCAAAACAGAAACCTGCACCTCAGGAGACCCAACATCTTCCTTACTGCGAGCTAGCTTCGCCATCGCCTCAGCTTTTTTCTCTCTACTAATCATATATCGCCAATTATATCACATCGCTCCCCAAGACACAACCCTATTTTTAATAAAAATCGAACAAAGTTCCAACTAGTATACCAAACAGCGGACGGGGTAACCGTACCACCGTTGAACAGCATTTGAAGGATAGATAGTACTTGGATTCATTCCAATACTATAAGAATAAATACGGTCGTTGCCAACATTATAACTAGCGCTAACGCTAGACCAGTTATCACTAGCCTCGCCGAATCCTCGTAATGACTCCTTGTCAAAGTTAATATTCCCGCTACGGACGTTAATTAAGTTAAGATTGGTTCAAATTCACCCCTGTTATTTATAGGTTGAACTTGTAATGCAATTACAAATTGCCCTTAGATATGGTCCGTAGCGGGTGGCTCAATCTCAATGGGAACTCTTTAGCATACTTCGGCATCAATGGCTACAGCTGGTCAAATACTACTAATATCTATTCACCGACCACTGCCAATGCTTACGATCTAAATTTTTATACTACAGAAGTTCTCCCAACTTTCGCTAATGCCCGTCGGCTTGGTTTCCCCGTCCGCTGTTTGGTATAGCTAGTTGTAAGAAACAGCGAACTGGTAAATTAATTCCTACAAACCCCATTCTTCAAATCCACTATCCCTTGCGTTACCTTCAAATAATGTTCCAACGAATCATATTGACCATTATTATATTTACCCATCGCAATCTCCGTCGCCGGCCCCACTCCTACATAACGATAATGCCATGTCTCATACAATCCTGTCGAACCATGCTCATCCACATTTAGCGGCTCCGACATCAAACCGCCCGCCCAAGCCTCTGGGAAACGATCAATGAAACCATATTTATAAGAATTCGCTTTCAACCACTGCCATTCAATATGAGCTGCATAATCGTCCGAATTCAAATCCGCTCCATAGGCCAAATCTATCAAATCGCATGTCAGACCTGTATGATGATCCGAAGCACCTGTCGCCGCACATAACCTTCCACAAGTTGTCCCCCGTGCCCGGAAACAAGAATAAGTCCCTATCTCGTGCCCTGGATACTCCGCTCGATATGCCGCCAACATTTCATTTAAATGCGCCGCCGCTTCAGGCATCATAATATTATCGCCATTACCGGCATAATGATATTCAGGAATTCCATAAGTTTGCGAAATCGAAATCAACTGGCCTCGCCGTGCCGCAATAAAATCCTGATCCACCATGAAATTCGGATTAATCAAAATCAAATTTCCCCAGTTTATCGTGCAATTCCCAGATTCCTCACCTACACTCACTGTAGGTTGCTCTGGCACCACTACCTCCGATTCCAAACCATCCGACTCTTCCTGAACCTCCTCACTCTCCTTCTCATCCTCCTTAGTCTCTTCACCTTCAGAGGGTTCATCTTCCGCTTCTCTAACCAATTCTGGCTCATTCCGCTTCGCCCAAGACCTCCAGACCAAAACCCCCACTACAGCCAAGCTACACAATAATACTACCGCTCCAGCCGCTACTACCCATTGCTTTTTCATGCCATCAACTCCTCCAAAGTCTTAGCTTGCTCAATCCGGTAATTCCCCACCTGCGTACGTCTCAGTTCGGTCACATATGCTCCTGTACCCAGCGCCTTACCAATATCTTCACCTAAAGCTCTAATATAAGTTCCGCTAGAGACCTTACAACGAATTTTCAAATCCGGCCACTCGTATTCTAATAGCTCAATTTCGTAAATTTGGACTTTGCGCACTGGCATCTCCACCGCTTTGCCCTCCCGAGCCAGCCTATAAGCTCTCTGACCATTAATCTTTACAGCCGAAAACTGCGGGACCTGTTGCCAGTTTTCCCCAACTAAGTTTTGCACACACTTTTCCACAGCAGCTTTGTTCGGTTTTTGGGCTACATCTTGTTCGGTTATTGTGCCTTCCGGATCACCCGTAGTCGACACTGCCCCTAGCCGCACCGTGGCTACGTACTCCTTGTCAAGTTTCAAGAAATCATTCGCCTTTTTTGTCTCCTTGCCAGCCAACAAAATTAATAGTCCAGTAGCGAAAGGATCCAGTGTCCCTGTATGTCCCACCTTCACTTTGCGCCGCTTCTGCCGCCGCACCCCATCCTTGCCAACTACTTCTATCATACCAGCCTGCTCCGATAATTTCCGCCGCACCCGCGCTACTACTCCAAAAGAGCTCATCCCCGCTGGTTTATCCACTAAAATCACATCACCTTTAATGCTGTCATCCATGACCAGATTATAACACACCCATCCCCTAAAGTGCGCTTCTATCCCTGCATCCCCGGAATCTGGAAAGCTCCTGGCTCTACCGGTGCTTGTGATACTGGCGCAGCTGGTGCCTGTGGCTGTTCTACCACACCTTCTTGGATCTGCGCTGCTGCCGCCAAATTAGCCACCATATTCGGATCTGGGACAACATTCGGCACCACTGGTGGCATCACATTATTGCCTACATTAGGTGCTGGTGGCGGTGGCAAAACAATTCCATCTGGATTCAAAACTGGCTCATTCGCCCCCGGCTCCATTACTGGTGCCATCGGATTAGCCGCTGGTGTTTCCACCACCGGATTCGCTACTTCCGATGCCGGCGGCATCGCTGCTGCGGTGCCTGGAATATTCATCATCGAAGCACCCGGAACTGGCTCATGCAAAGCCTGCTCCAACATTTCTGCATAATTCTTTGGCGCTGCCATCTCGCTACTAGGTGGATTTAAAGACGGTCCACCACTCATATTCCACTGTGGTGTCACTGCTGACTGATTTGCCACTGGATTCACTGGCACTACCGGAGTCTGAGCTGGCGGCACCGCCGCTTTTACACTTTCTGCCTGACCCGGCTTTGGTTCAATCGTCTTCATCTTGCGACCAGCTTCTACCATGCCCACACCAGTCGCACCGGCCGCCGCTGCACTACCAGCCGCTTCGGAAACTGCATCTTTCACTGCTGCTTTAGCCGCCGCCATCGCTGCCGCCTGACTCTCCCGAGTGGGCTTCGCCAAAAGATCCGGAACTGTCCCCTCAGTCATCGCTGCTGGAGCAGGTTGCTCTGCTGGCGCCACCGTTACCACTGGATCTGGCTTCGGTTGATAATCCTTCCCTACCAAGAGATTACCATCATCAACTGGCCTCTGCACCGGCTGACTTGGCTTCACCGTTACTGCAGCATTACCGTCCATGACATGCGCTGCAATTAACTGCTGATCGGCCCCCATCGACATCAACTTCGCTGCAATCTGCATCGTATCAGAATTCGTCCGGTCATTAGAGAAACGATTTGTCGCCGCCACAATACCCGTTAACAGAGCCGTTGCCACGTCCTTATCAATCCGCGCATCCTTACCCTGCACTCCCTCAACTATTCTAAGGACCATCTCAGAGACCGAGCTAGCCTCTGGATCGTTCCACTCCAGCTCCGCAAACTTTCCACCCGCATCAACCGTAATATTAACCGTCGTCGCATCGTGCATAATCCGGCCATACTCCGACAGAGCATCGTCTAAATCTTCAGGAGTTGGCACTCCTAGAGCCAAAACTAAGCTCACATTGAAATCACCCTGGCTAAACTCCAAATCCGACTCATGAATCACCGTCTTATATGGTGTAATATAGACTTTCACATAATCACCATCTAGCTTATAACGCAAATGGTCGGCCTTTTCTTTGTTCAAAGCAATAATAAAATCTCTCAAACTATCGGTATTGGCCTCAAAAGTCCCCTCAGGCTGTAAAAATTGCAAAGCATCTGGAGTCTTACCCGAATAAATCGCCGTGGCATGTTTCTGCAAACCATCTAAAAACAGAGTCAATCCAATCGCCGCGGCCATCTCGTCAACCGTCGGATCCTTGGACAAAGCCACCAAAATATTCTCGGAAGACTTAATTTTTTCTACGATTTTGCGCACAAAAGTGTCTTGCGGAGCCGCCCCTACTACTGGCTTTGCTCCTGCAGCTGCCCCTATAATCGGCGCAGGTTTAGGTGCCGCTGGCGCAGACTTCGGCGGCAAAGGAGGTTGGTTACTTGGTGTTGTTTGATTTTGATTTTGCATTTTTATAATAGCCCTTATACTCCCCATCATATCACATGGCTAGCATAAGCGCAACCCACAATTTCTCAAACTACTTCAACCGATAGTGCGCCTCCGGCTGAGCCCGCTTCAAATAATCCTCTTCGCGCTCCGGCTGCCCAGCATTATGTATAATATACGGTCGCCCTTTGCGATTGCGACGATCCGATACGATACCAATGTGGTTCCCACGATCAAAAATCACAATATCCCCCGGCTGCCAAACCGACACATCTTCAACATCAATCGTCAACTTCTCGGCATGTTCTTCAAAGTATGTTCGTAGATTCCGCACTCTCCGAAAATCAATATTGCTGTCCGGTTCGCTAATCCACGGATAAGCCTCGGGCCGCTCACGAATATCCTCGTCAACTATCGCCCGCAGATTATACCCCGCTTCCCGAAAAGCTCGCCAAATCACATCTGTACAAACCCCTACATCTTCTGCCGGATAGCCCCCCTGCACGTAGACACCATCATAACGTGGGTGGTCCTCGGCATCTTTTCTCGCCCCCAGCATAATATCGGTATAATCATCAATTCCATCTTGATCAAAATCCGTCTCTGCCAGTAGCCGCTCAATACCCAACTCTTCCATGCTATAAACCCGTCCCCGAAACGGCCACAAATTAAAGTTCCATGATAGCCAACCTACCAATATTAGGGCTGCCATGCCAATTATCAGGGCAATTTTCCAACCAACTGTCTTCATATTATGAATATATCACAAAAAGCGAGGCCCCGGCTGCCTATACAGGCTGCTGTACCTCGTCGCGGTGCTAAGCTTTGGTCTTACACTAATGATGCCATACCTAGTCGCATAGCAAATCAAGTCTACTACACCTCAATTATCTCAAATGTGCAAAATTTGTCAATCATCTGCCCCGAACGGTTAATCACTAATACATTCTTAATTTGTGAACGCATTTTCATCTGCCTAGCAATTTCTGCTAGGCATTTTTGTTCTGAGAGCTTTATTCTTCTCAAATCTAAAATAATATTCGAAGATTGATATACTGCTCGCCTCAAAATATTCTCAACCGTTCTAACAGTACTACCAATTGGACTTTTAATCTCCCATTCCCTACCTAGGAATAATATATCCGGCCTCTTAATTATGCTAACCGGCAAAAACTTCACATCAAAACCAGTACTTACTAAGATCTTTGCTACCGATAGTTCACTAGCATTTACATTCGCACCATAAGTGACTATAATTCTTCCCTTATGCATATTAATCAGCCTACCATATTTCCCACAAAGTTAACAAGCACAAGTTCGTTTATAATTAAAAGCGAATCCTTAAATCTTCGCCATCACTTTCTTCACTCGCTCAATATCACTCTCTCGCGTAGCATAACTCAGAGAAAATCTCACCAAAGGCGGATACTGCCTCACTTTATCCAGATAATAATGCGCACAGAAGTATCCAGTTCGCGCCATAATCCCTTCCTTGCCCAAAGCTGCCCCCAAAAGATGCGAATCCAATCCTTCCACATAAAAGCTCATAGTGGGATTCGCTTCATTGCCCACCATCTGCACCTTTTCTCGCGAACGCAAAAACTCATCTAACTCCTGCGTACAATCATTCAAGCGCTTTCGATCAGCCTTACTTCTATCCTGTAACCAGTCAATTGCCGTACCCAAGGCACAAATTTCGCCCCAAGCCTGCAAACCTGCTTCAAAAACCATATGCACGTGCTCTTTATTCCCCTCCGCACTCAACAAATAATGGTCCTGGAAAACATCGTCTACCATACCACCACCGATGAAATTCTGCTTCAGTTTCGGCACCAAATCCCTCCGCGCCACGATTACTCCCAAAGACGGAGCATACATCTTATGCGCCGAGAAGCAAATCGCGTCCGCTTCGGTTTTCTCCAGCATTTCATGATAATGCGCCATCGCCTGCGCCGCATCAATTACCACCAAACCACCGCCTTTGTGTACTTTTTTCACGAGCTCAGTCAAATTACCCAGTCTGCGGCCATCAAAATTCGCCGCACAGTTTATCACTACTAGAGCCTGCGCAAAATTAAGCTCCTCATCACCATAGTCCCCCTGAGCTACCTCTACTAATTTTCCTTCTAACGGCAAAGTCCCGTCATCATGACGTTTCAAGACAATTCGAGGAATGCCCAAGCGCTCACTCATCGCCATAGTTGCGAGAAACGGCGAATTATGCTCAATTTCCGAAGTAATGACTCGTTTTACAGTCGTACTATCCAGCTCGTTCAAAATCAAATTAATACCATAAGTCGTGTTCAAGGTGAAGCTTACGAAATAATCTTTACTCTTTAACTTCAACAGCTTCAAGACTTTCTTGCGTGTCGCCTCTATCAATTCGTCGGTCTTTTCTCCCCAAGGATATTTCACCCGCTCACCACAAGAATTATGCTCAAAATAGTACTGTTCTAAAGTCTGCACTACTGCACGCGGACGCAAACTCTGACAAGCTGCATCTAAATAAACCACTCTTTCATCAAGATAATCAAAATCATTCATATACTATATTATACCACGACAACTAGTATACCAAACAGCGGACGGGGAAACCAAAATAGCGATGATGATTGTCGGACGAGAGAATAATAGATGCAGTAAAAACAAAGTAGTACGAGTTAATTGAACTCGGTAGTGAATACGATTCGACCGCATTAGACCAGCCATAGCCAAAAACTCCAATTGGCCCCATAGAACCACTATATAAATCTATTCTCCCGCCACGGACCCTGGGATCGTTGGCATGGTTTCCCCGTCCGCTGTTTGGTATACAAGTTTGCTGTGTTTCCGTCCCTACTTTTTGAAGTCATGACGGCTCGGAGGGCTGAGCCGGGTCAAAATCACGACCCGAGCTTTAGCGAGGGGTTCGATTTTGAGAGGCTCACCCGGACTGAGAAAAGTAGGGACAGAAACACATTAGACATTATTAGGAAAGAGCAGACGACAACCTATTCCTCCAGCAACCTACATACCACTGCCACCATCAACCCTTTCTCTCGCGGCTCGCTCTCCGCAATCATCAGCGCCAAAGCTACTAAAGCTGCATCAGAAATCTTTAAATCGCCTTTTTTCGTCAAACCATATTCATTCATATGCAAAAACACCACGAATAACAAAGACGCAATACGCTTATTTCCATCAAAGAACGGGTGATCCTTAATAATGAAATACAATAAATTTGCCGCCTTCTCTGCCACCGTCGGATACATCTCTTCCCCACCAAAACTCTGACAGATCGTCCTTAAAATTCCCTCAAATTCATCACCACGCATTTTGCCAAACAGCTCGCCTGCATGCAAAACTTCGCGCAACTGATCAATCACCCCCACAGCATCACCAGCCTCCAACATCTTGCGCCCCTTCGTTTTGTCATTCAGTCGCACGAACCCATCATCGTACTCTTTTAACACCCGAAACGTCTCTGCATAACGCGTGATGATTTCTAACGCACCGTGAGCATCTCCACCAGTCAGTTCGCCTTGCATCATCAAGCGCCGCACCACATCAAGCATCTGGTTCACTTCCGTTAGCTGCTTATGAGACAATTCCCCTAGACGCTGTTCGTTCACCGCCACACCCTGCACAATATAATCCCGCAAAACATTAGTCGCCCAAATCCGGAAATCCGTCGCCTTGCGTGAGTTCACCCGATACCCTACCGAAATGATCACATCGAGGTTATAGATTTTCGTCCTACGAGTTACATTTCTTCCACCCTCATTTTGAACTTGTAAAAATTCCTTACAAGTTCGTCCTCGCTCCAACTCACCTTCATTATAAATATTCTTCAAGTGTAAAGTAATATTCTGCGGGGTTACATCAAACAATTCCGCCATCTGTGCCTGTGTTGCCCACAAAGTCTCTTCTTCCGCATTTAGATTGAAACGCACCGTCTTACCGCCCGTCTCATAAATCATTATTTGTTTTTCCATGCTCCTCCACATTTAGCTAATGCCCTCAGCATACCAAACAACCCCAGCTTTTACAACCCCAAACCCCAACTTGTAAAGCCGTTACAAGTTCAACTTATAATTAACAGAGGTAAATATAAGGAACTCTTACTTTAATTATCGTCCGTAGCGGGTGGGTTAATCTTGAAAATAATGCTCTAAGAGACTATGGACATGGTGGCCACAAATGGTCAAGTTCAAGTGCTGCTTACTACTCTTCTACTTCCGCCAAGACTTATCTTCTTGCATTCTTTATTGGTACCGTCTACCCGACACGTGGTCCAAACTATCGCGGGCTCGGTTACCCCGTCCGCTGTTTGGTATAGCTAGTTGGCGAGTGTAAAAAAGCTGCTTGCAGATTTTTTACCGAGACAACGCAGCTAGACTGTCCTCGAGTCTACGACTCGAGGACTTTATACTAGTTGTAGTGTCCCTTTAACCCTTTTCTGTAAGAGACTAAAAGAAACTAAGAATGAGCAGTATTACTTTATTGCTCCACTTACCACAACTTACGGGTCTCGCACAGAAAAGGGTTAAAGGAACTAAACGAATAGTATTAGAAAACAAAAATCACACCACTTATGTTATAATCAAACCATGATGCGAATAGTTTTCCCCGAATATAATAACCCCATTACCCAAGAGGCCCTGGCTATCTTCAAAGATCCTACCAGACCAGTAACTGGGCCACGTTTCGTTAACCCCGAAAACATTGCCGCTATTCCGGCTAAAACTCTCGATGAAGCCTGTCATATGCTTACCGAAGGCTCTGCTGATGCTATGATCGTTGGTCTTGATTATACCTCGCGCGATGTTATCTTAGCCTGTCGCGAACATCTTGGTATGAGCACGAATCCCCACATTGAAGGCCAAACTTATGACACCTTTTCTGGAATGGCCGTCATGCAACGCGACGAAGCTCGTTATCTTCTGGCTGACATGGCTGCCTGCAAACACCCTACTAAGGACCAATTGGTAGAGATCGTTTGGCAGACTTACAGCTCTGCCCTCAAGCTTCTCTCGGATCAACCTCGTATTGCTCTCCTCTCTTTCTCAACTTTCGGTAGTGGCGGAGATGACCCTAGTATCACCCTCATGCGTGACGTGCTCGCCGAATTTAAAGATTCTGGCCTGATGATTGATGGCGAAATGCAACTCGATGCCGCGATTAATCCCATGATTGGTTATAAAAAAGCTCCTAGTTCCCTAGTGGCCGGCCAAGCCAACGTCTTAATCGCCCCAGACCTCAATTCCGGCAACCTCATTTATAAAACTTTCGAGCAAATTGCCGCTTTCACAGTTGCCGGCCCAATTCTCCAAGGTTTTAATTACCCAGTTTCCGACCTCTCTCGTGGCAGTACTGCAGCTGACGTCGCTCTCACAATTGAGACTATGGCTCAACTTTCGCAATAACTTCTCACGAACCTAACTTAATAAAAAATCCGCTGGTTAAGCCGGCGGATTTCAGTTTGCATAAAAACCAAATTTCTAGAAACAAGCTAAACGTTTTAAGGCCCGGTGCATGCACCGGGCCTTCTCGCGCATGATGCGCAAATTCAAACTTTACTATTAGAAAAGAAGCCCAAAATGCTCAATATGAAATTTTTACTTTGCGACCCATCACGGCCACAGCATTTCAGTCTAACATTCAGCCCATCCCTAAAGCCAGATCAGTCCACACTGCCCCGTAATAGGTCAAATACCTTCTGCCTACAACAAAACATGATTATGTACCTTGAAACTACAAATCAAGACTGACTAGTGGCACAGCCACCGCAATAACCAACAGTGACCATGCCGCTGTGCTGTCATTTGTTGCAAATCTAGCAACGAGCGCTACTTCTGTTCTGCTTTTCGCTACTCGTCATGGCCTGCCAAACTTGCTGCCGATCTTGTCATGCCCTCTGCACACCGATCGTCAAAACATCCCGCCAATGCGTCCGTGATCATCATTTCGCTCGTGCAACTCTGCATATCGTCGCGAATCCTGTTAGTTGTTCTTACCAAAAGAACCACCTTCCTTTCCTAAGCTAAGTTAACGTGCTCTGCCACACTAAAACTGTCTGACTACTTCATAAAGTCATCGTGGCATGAACACATTTTATTACACGTACGAACACTCGTCAAGACTTTTTGTACAAAATCACTGAATCGGGGTACGCGACATGATATTCAACTCATACGGATCGGTCGGTTTTACACCTTCTACGATCTCGTAATAAGCCGCAGCCCCCACCATCGCCGCATTATCACCAGCATATTGCAAAGCCGGAAAATATACCTTCCTACCATCAGCAGAAGTATCAGAAAACGCATTGACTAGCTTGCTACGTAGGACCTGATTAGCACTCACTCCCCCGGCAAGAACCATAGAGCATACCTCAGGATACATCTCCAAAGCTTTCTGCAACTTCTCAAGCAAAATCTCACTGGCCGTTTCCTGAAAAGCCGCCGCAAAGTCCGCCTTTTGTTGCTCGGTCAAATGCCCAGCTAGCTCATAAGACGGAGTCGTAATCGGTAAGCCGCATTCATGTTGCACCGCCCTCAAAACTGCAGTCTTCAGACCAGAAAAGGAAAAATCCAACCCCTCGATCTGCGGGTGCGGCAGTTTATACTTCCCCGCTTCGCCCTTTAGCGCAATCTTGCTGATGGAAGGACCACCCGGATAGGGTAAACCCAAAATCTTCGCCACTTTATCAAAACACTCCCCCACAGCATCATCTCGTGTAGTACCAACAATCTCAAACTGATTATGGCCACGCATATAAATAATTTGCGTATGCCCGCCACTCACCACCAAAGCCAACAACGGGAACTCTGGAAATTCCTTAGACTCCAACCAATTCGCATAAATGTGAGATTTCAAATGATGTACTGCATAGAGCGGCTTATTCCACAAAATCGCCAGCATTCTCGCCGTCAAAGTCCCAATCAAAAGTGAGCCCAAAAGCCCTGGAGCATGTGTCACAGCTATGCAATCAATATCAGCCTTAGTCAATCTTGCATCATCTAGCGCTTTATGTATTACCGGCAAAATCACTTCTAGATGAGACCGCGCCGCCACCTCAGGTATTACTCCACCATAAACAGCAAAAATATCTACTTGCGATACTACCACATTACTTAGTATAATAGTACCGTCTTCAATTACTGCAGCCGCCGTTTCATCACAAGAACTTTCTATTGCTAAAATCTTCATCTTTCTATTATAACATAAAATTCTTAGTTACACCATCAATCACTTCGTCCGTAGCGGATACATCGCTTTGGATTACGGTTCTCTAAGAGACTCTGGCAGACGCGGTAACCAATGGTCTTCGTCTAGTACAGTTTATTCGTCTAACCTTCATGCTTTGGTATATAATCTATTATTCACAAATTCAGGTATTTACTCCTCAGATGGACCGCTTAATCGCTGGGGTGCTTTCCCCGTCCGCTGTTTGGTATACTAGTTAACGCATACTGAAAACAACTCTCGTACAAAAAGAGGGCGGTGTCCGGCACATTACAGTTCCGGCCCTGCCCTCAATATCATTATAATACGTCAATCATTAAACAAAATAAACCAGCTTTTTAGTCTTTGTTATGACTTTCAACCTTGATAAACTCTTCAAATCTCTAAAACACTTCTTCAACTCTCTAAGACACCTTGCTTGGTGTATTTTTATCCTACTCAAATCAATAATCACATTCTCTGATTGATGAGCAGCCCTATGCAAAGTATTCCGAATCAAATACTTTCCCTGCTCCTTTAGACATTTTATTTCCCAATACAACCCTTGCATTTTAATATCCAGCGAATGTTCACCAGATACATTACTCTTAGGAATCAAAATTACATCGTAACCTAATTCAGTCAGAAAAACTACCGTCCTCATTTCATGTGATTATAACACCACTCCATTTGGTACAATCTTACCCTGTTTCATGCTCACCACTCTAACAAACCTTCAAGAAAAAGTACACTCCTAGACTCATCTTTAAACGAATTCCCTTACCCACAATTCTGCATCATCGTCCGTAGCGGAGCAGTCGGTTTATACTACGGATCTCTCCGAGCTAGTGGATATAATAGTCAAAACTGGTCCGGTACAGCCCTTAATTACGACACGAGTATCTGGACAAATCGAGGCTACTTTCTATATTTTGACCTTCATACCACTTCACCATCAGGCAACAATGCCCGCTGGCACGGTCTCCCCGTCCGCTGTTTGGTATAGCTAGTTACGTGAGAGAAAAGAATGTTACACATTCTTTTCCGAACTAACGCAGCTAGACTGTCCTCGAGTCTACGACTCGAGGACTTTATACGAGTTGTAGTGTTCCTTTAACCCTTTTCTGTAAGAGACTAAAAGAAACTAAGAATGAGCAGTATTGCTTTATTGCTCCACTTACTACAACTTGCGAGTCTCACACAGAAAAGGGTTAAAGGAATAGAATGAATGGTATTAAGAAACAGGGGACAAAAACCGTACCACATTTTCCATCATACTTCCCCACAAAAATCCATCATCAAAACGTGAAAATAACCGCAAATTCCCTTCCCTTTCACATATAAACATGGCATATTTACGCGACATAATAGCGCATTCCCATCGAAAAGCTATCTATAATTCCCCACCAAAAAGCCCCATATTGCTTTTTTATAACACAATATTAGATCATAATTTTGCTTAATCCCACTTAAGTTTTTCACGCGGTGTCAAACCCGCGTTTTATGTTAAAATAATAGGGGTTGAGCAATAATATAACAACACATTATAATACTAAATTCAAAAATACCTCACAAAAAGGCACTATACATACAAAAAGAAGTGTGTCGTAACAGTTGACTTTTTCAGTGACAATACAATAATCCCAAAACTAATCCTATGCGTCCAAAAAACGTCACCGCCGAACCTATTCGCCCACTCGCTAAATATATTCGATATTTTCATTATAGCACGAGCATTTCCCTACCACAAGCACTTTTTTGGACTTTTTTCTCTTAATCTACTACCCTAACCCTCTAGCAAAAATCAGCCTGAGTTCCCCATTGACAAATACATAATTCCATCTTACAATTTACTCAAGCTACCATTAGCGGTTTGTTTTTGAATGCAAAAAGTCCAAACAAAATCAGCCCAATAAACTTCCCCTTCACTTTACTACAGCCACAATAACAGGGAACTAGCCAACCAAATTCCCCACCACATTCATGGTAGGGAATTATCTCTGCTGCGCTTACAAGCTATAATATTATTCTATTACTGTCAACTCTTGCTTCAGCCTTTCAATCAAGGCAGTTTTCTCCGCAATTCCATCACGAGTCTGCTTGACTAGCTCAGCCGGAGCCTTTTCGACGTAGCGCGGATTCAACATACGCATATTTAGCGCATCAAGCTCCCGACCTACCGCGAGAACTCGCTCCTCGAGCTTGGCCTTATACTCTGTTACTACCTCGGCGGGCACATCGAGATACAATTCATGGTTAGCCAGCGCCAACCTTAACCCCCGAGGCTGACCTTCGCAAGAAATTACCGAACTCACTCCAGCAAGGCTGGTCACTAAGAGGGAATTATCATCAACCAGGGAATCATCACCGTAGAGCAAGGCCCACTTCTTGCCCTTAGACACCGCTGAAAGATCCGTCAACACTCTCCTCGTCTCGGACACCACCCCCATCAAACTCTCAAAATTCATTGCTGCCACTGGATCAAACTTTAGCCTTGTCGGCCACTTCTGCACCACCAAGAACCCTTCTGTCCAGCTCAAACTTTGCCAAATCGCCTCGGTCACAAACGGCGCAAAGGGGTGCAACATCTTCAGAATCATCTCTAAAGTCGCCTTCAGCAAAGGTATATTCTTGTACAATTTCTGACTTTCGATAAACCAATCAGCATATTTATCCCAAATCGTACTATACAAAGTCTCCACCGCCTCAGAAAATCTATATGCCGAAAAATCGTCTTCGACTTCTTCCTTGCACTTGGTCAACTCGCGACAAATCCAATCTTCACCCATATTATCGGTCGAATATGGCCGTTCTGCCCCCGCCCTCACCGCACCTTCGTTCACGATCTCAGCCGCCCCTTCAGCTAGAACCATTTCTACCGCTGTTTCGCTACCACTATGGCTCTCGTCCACCATTCCTTGGATAAACCTTGCCACATTCCATAGCTTATTACAAAGATTTCTACCCGCCACCACCGAATTCTCGGAAAATGCTTGGTTCATGCCTGCACTCCGGCCCCTGAGAATCCCCAGCCGGAAGGCATCTGAACCATACTTTGTCACCAGTTCAATCGGGTTAATCACATTACCCTTAGACTTCGACATCTTACGTCCATGTTCATCTAGTACCAGACCATGCAAATACACTTCGCGGAAGGGAACTTCACCCGTAACGTAAATCCCCATCATAATCATACGCGCTACCCAAGCGAACAGAATATCCGCACCCGTCTCCATCACATTGAGCGGATAGTATGGATTCTCCTTACCCGGTAGCCAATCTGTACATACAATCGGCCAATGCGAACTAGAAAACCACGTATCAAACGTATCTTCGTCCCGATAATACTTCACCCCGCCGACTTCAATCTTTTGCAAATTCGTCCGGCTATCAAAGATCCACTCTGGAGCCGCATCGGTCTCGGTCTGCCGAAAAGCCGGAATCGGAATCCCCCAAGGAATCTGCCGACTAATGTTCCAATCTTTCAGACCTTTCAGATAATTAATCAAAACCTTCTTCTTATTAGCCGGGTGAAATCTAATCTCACCCTTCTCCAAGTGTTCAATCGCCCCCGCCGCCAAGCGCTTCACATCAATAAACCACTGCGCCTTCAGCATCGGCTCAATCACCGTACCGCACTTATAACAATGCGCTACCGCATGAGTAATCTCACGTTCGCCGCGGAGCAAACCTTGCTCTTCTAGCTTCTCTAGTACTAGCTTCCGACATTCCGCCGTAGTCAGCCCGACAAACTCACTGCCCGCCGCCTCCGTCATCAAGCCATCTTCGCCAATCACCTGAATTCGTTCCAACCCGTGTCGCTCTCCCACCTCAAAGTCGTCAAAATCATGCGCCGGAGTAATCTTCACCGCACCCGTGCCATACTCTGGATCAGCATGTTCGTCCGCCACAATCGGAATCAAACGATCAGTCAGCGGCAACTTCAACAATCCCCCAATCATGTCTTGATAGCGCTCGTCTTTCGGGTTGACTGCCACCGCGGTATCTCCAAAAATCGTCTCTGGACGCGTCGTACTCACAATAATCTCACGTTTGGCAAAATCCGAAGCCGAATCAACCATGTCTTCCGGCACACTCGCTACCGGATAGGCAATCTCCCAGAGTTTGCCCGGCTCGTCTTCGTGCTCCACCTCAATATCCGCAAAAGCCGTCTGATGCTTCGGGCAGAAATTTACCAACTTCTCCCCCCGATAAATCATGCCATCATTCCACATCTGCTCAAAAGTCTGATAAACCCGCGAAACCACATTTTCGTCCAAAGTAAAGGTCAAATCTCGCCAAGCACAACTCGCCCCCAGCGCCCGCACTTGCAATTCCATATTGCCGCGTTGCTCCTCGACGAAGCGCCATACTCGCGCGTACAATTCGTCACGCGAATACTCAAACCGCGTATGCCCCTCTTTCTCTAGAGCTCGCTCATAGACTACCCAGGTCTCAAAACCCGCATGATCCGCCCCTGGAATATACCAAGTCGAACGACCACGCAAACGGTAATACCGCGTCAAAGCATCTTCAATCGCAATTGTCAAACCATGGCCAATATGCAAATTCCCATTAGCATTTGGTGGTGGCATCACAATCGCATAGGTCTCATCTGTTTCACTTTCGGACGACTCCGCCACAATTTTCCGTGGCTGAAACACCCCTGTTCTTTCCCATTCCGCATAGATCTGCGGCTCGAACTCTCCCGGTTCGTAACTCTTCGCAAACTTCATACCTATATTATAACATACCTCTCTTCTCTCCAGCATTTTTTGACAACTATACAGTTCTATACAAATTATATTGACATAATAACAGAAGAATGATAAAATCATCACAACGGCAACGACCGATTTTGTCCTTTAAAATCTAGAGTCTATCTTGCCGAAATTTTATTTTGGAGGTATTTTTATGGGAACTAATTTTGTCAGCAGCTACGAGGCACACGACTTAGCATATTTTAAAAAATATGCTAACAATCTTCAGAGGATTGTTACAAATACCATTGATAACAACAAGGACACTGTGTCCGAAGGCTGGAGGGTGCAAATAGGGCTATCTTCACACGGCGATGAATACTTCAAGGCCTATTTTCACTCCGAACAGGAAATCGAAAATGTGCTGGAGGCTAAAATGAATAATTTGCGGCTCTGTCCCCATCTCATTACCAGCAGAGTTGACAGCATGGTTATACTACACGATCTTCTGCTCAAGACCAAGCACTGCAGCGACCCATATGCCGTCACCATCGCGCAGCTCGCGGCTGAAGATCCCGCTGGAAACCCGCGCTTTCTCTTGGACAAGGAAACCCAGAACTGGCTACATCACACTGCCAAAGTAACTTTCTGGGACGGCGCCATCATTATACCATTCCAGCGCCATACCTTTAACAGTGCTGGAGCAGCGGTGATCGAAGATCATGATCTCAAAGTTGGTTTCAGCGGCAGCAAGGAGTATATCGATTTGGAATTAGCAACCACCATTTCAGTTGATGTCCAGAAATACTTGGACACCGCAGACGATGCTCTCCATATCTATACCCTCCCCACAGCTAGCGAGAACATAGTCGCTCAGCACTATTTACACCACTATGGTGCATTAGCTAATGACCAGCATTTTACTCGCTAACCGCAGAAAGACGGGCTCCACAATACCCCATTCAACACTCACCTGAGTTGCGAATGGGGCTTTTTACTTGCCAAAATTTCCTTGCCTACCTCGCCCTTAGCATCTTGACAAAATGCTTATGCTGTGCTACACTGAGAGTATGGAGTGTAAAACAAACAAGGAAAACAAAAATGCTAGAGAATGGAAACACTATCAACTCTTCAACTGCGAATAACGACCTTGCCTGGGAAAACATGGAGCAAGACATGGAGGGGCAAACAGCCGCTTTCGACGAAGCCGCCGCTGCTAATCTTGAGGCTCTAGACCAAGCCGTCGTCCAAGAAGATGCTATGGCCACCGACACTGAAGCTGCCGAAGCTGCCATGGCTACCGCCAATCTTGCAGAATCAGTTCCAAATCCTACTACATCAGAAGAAGAAATCATCACCGACGAAACTCTAGCCACTAACCTTGAAGGTTTAGAGCAAGCCGAAGTCCAATCAGCCGCCAAAATCGCCGCTGTTGAGACCGCACCGGTTGCAACTGATTCAAATACATTAACTGGCGATACCATTGACAGTCCGTCCACTCCCGAAACGGCTCCCAAAACCGATCTCGAACAAGTTAATGATATTATCAACAAGTATTCTAATCCTGACGACGTTAATCGCAGCGAAGGTAACCCAGATAATATTCGCATGGCCGATAATATCGTGAGTTTGTTTGAAGAAATTTATGACACTCTTAATAATAGTGATCAACCTCGCACTCTGAATCAAGAATTGGCAAGTTCTGAACAAAAATATGATCGCATCGCCAAACGCTACGAGGATCGTGGCGACACTGCACATGCTCAACATTATTACGATTTAGCCAAAATCGCCCACAATTGGGCCGAAACCACCGCAGAGAATCCCGCCGATGCTCAATCTACAGATGCCGCAACCACTACCTTAAACGGTAATGCTATATCCTAAGGAGAGTAGATCATGCCTAATAAAGTCCCTAATATCGTTTCTGAAGGTCGCTTCGATCAGTGGCACAATGAATCCGAAAAATTCGGCTCAATGAATCCGAACGACCCTGAAGACCCTGGTACCCTTGATGACGGTGTGGATATTGGCCCGAGCGAAAGCTTTGATGATTCCAAGGCTCAAGACATCGAACAAAAACTCAGTAAGCGAAATCAATTTCATCACCTGGGCGAATCAGCCCTCACTACTACCGAACGTAGCACTGCCGAAATAGACGAACATAATCAGTTTATCTTCGACCATCTTCTCGCTCAAATCAAAGACGAGATTGCCTCCGATCTTAATAATGGCGAAACTAATCCCCGCCGAACCGCATACAGCGACAATACCCTCAATATTCTTGCCGAAGTCTATGGCACTATGAATACGACAGGGCATGAAGAGATTCAACCCATCAATACCATTCTAGAAGCAAAACTTGCCAACTACCGCCAACAGGTGGACTTCTTCTCGAAACAGTTTGTAGACCAAAAGCATGCCCAAGATGCCAGCAACAAAGCCGACATCACCGAGTACTTGCTTGCCCAAACCGCCAGTATTGAAGCTGACCAATCAGAAACTCATCAAAATAACCTTAACCAATTTCTATAATCAGAATCCTTACCTACCGCAGGTTAGTCGAGACGCAGCTTTTCCTGCCAAGCTCGAAACTCTTCCTCGGTAGGTTTGAGGTTGCGCTCTCCAGCCCAATTTTCGTTAACTGGTAAGAGATGCACATGTGCATGTGGGACATCAATTCCCACAATTTTAATCATAATTCGCTCGCCCAAGATTTTTTCGTAATGGCGCGCGAGCTTTTTTACGGTCGCCATGACTGCTTGATAATCTTCATCAGGCAAATCATACACCTTATCCACCTCTAGCTTAGGCACCACCAAAGTATGTCCTACTTCCTCCGGCTCAATATCTAAAAATGCCATCGTCTTGTCGTCTTCGTAAATCTTATAGCAGGGAATCTCACCCTGAATGATCTTCGTAAATACACTGCTCATCTCAAAATTGCCTCCTGATTGGCGGAAATGAGAGGATTCGAACCTCCGAGACCTTTCGGCCCACACGATTTCGAGTCGTGCGCCTTCAACCACTCGGCCACATTTCCACTTCTAATTATAGCTTACTTAGCCTGTAAAATAAAGCTGTACTTATCAGCAAACGAGAATTACCAGAATAATCATGGGCAACTTGTAAACCCGTTACAAGTTCAACACATAATTAACAGAGGTAAATATAAGGAACTTTTACTTTAATTAACGTCCGTAGCGGACTTATCAAACCTGAGCAAGGCTTATTGAAGGGGGCCAAATCTTATGGATATGACTGGGCAAAAACAGCTACATCTTATCAAAATGCTTTCAGTAGTAAAGCATACCTGCTGCATTATAATATTGCAGCTACCCACCCGTCTATTGGCCCGTACGATCGCTGGTTCGGTTTCCTCGTCCGCTGTTTGGGATACTAGTTGTAGTGTTCCTTTAACCCTTTTCTGTAAGAGACTAAAAGAAACTAAGAATGAGCAGTATTGCTTTATTGCTCCACTTACTACAACTTGCGGGTCTCGCACAGAAAAGGATTAAAGGAATAGAATGAATGGTATAAGGAAACAGGGGACGAGAAAACCTAGCCCTGCAAATATTCCTTAATCAAAGGCACATTGCTCAAATAATTATGCCACATACATTGCCTCGCGCCCTTAGTATCATTACGATCTCCATAGCTTCCAGCTTGATTTGTATGTTCATAAAGCGAAGTGGTCAAATCACCCATCATCATAAAATCTCTCCTAAGTCCAGTTGAAGTCAAAGGAGATAGCACCTCCACATTCTCAATCCAAGCCCGCTCACGGGCATCACGAGCAAACAGCCAATTATACTGTTCGTCCCAAGAACGAAATCCCTCTACCCTCACACTGCCTAGATCCGCCACCAGCACTTCAAACTCCGCAATCTTATGATCAAAATTAGGCGACCTACTATGGTCAACACTTAAAGTATATGGAGCTTTTTTATGATTCAAATCGGCCACCCCGACATCATGATTCAAAGGATCACGCGAAACCTCCTGATAATAATCACCCTTCAAATGCCCATAGCTCCACAATGACTGATATTCTTGCAGGGAATCATAAGCATAGGCCGTACCCGCCAGATAAAACTCCGGTTCAAAATAACTGCCACCGCTCGTAGCTTCATTAGCTAAGCTTCGAGGACGAGCCGCCGTTTCGATCTGCGTCAGCACCTCTTGTAATTCCGTCGGCAGCAAAACCGTCTTCTCACCATAACCCGTACAATATCGCTCCACACCCCCACCACTGCGCCTAATGTAATCCGGTAAATAGCGCCACAAAACTTCAGAACTATGTCGATAAAACGACCTGGCCTTAATCTTGCCACCATGTTTCACGAAACCTAATACCCCTAAATAACTCCCCGGAAGCTGAAACATCTCTGATAAGTAAATTTCATCTTGATCCATGTGCATTTCGTAATGCGGGCCCAAATTAGCCTCAGCGATACTATGAGTACTAAGATGCTGCTCTAACTGGCCGCTTTTCCAAACATCACCATCAATAATGACTTTGCCCAGCACTTCACTACTATGCTCAGAAGTCAAAAGTTCAAAACTTTTACGAGTATATTGCAGCATTGCTCGAGGTCGCGTCTGCTGTACTACCACTGAATGATCGGCCAAATGCACCAGATCGCGTCGCAATGCTTCAAACTGTTTATAATAATTCATTCTTTGCCCATACAAGGTCTTTTCTAGCTCTTCCATCGATTGCACATAGCGCCGATAAACTTGCTCACTCGCCTTCGGTCGAATCCCATTCAGAAAATGTTCTCTGAGACTAGCAAAACCTACGGGTGTCCGATAGTCATCGCCATTGGCCTGCACACTACTCAAAATCCGAATCATCGCATCTTGGTCCACTCTCTGCCAGTTCAGAGCATTCAGCCCAACCGCCACCGCCAGAATTTGCTTCTGCCGCGGGTCGCTAGCAATTCTTTCAAACATTCGCTCCGGACCAATATCTTGCGTCTTGAGAGGACTACGAATCAAAAGTAGGAAATTAGTTTCATCTTGAATCGTGATTTCGCCCTTCGCTAAGCGCTCCAAAAACAGCTCTCGCTGCTCCGGAGTAGAAACCGGATCTGCATCTTCAATTGCCAAACGACGCAAATTGTTTGCTCGTTCGCGCTTAAGCTCCCTCAAACTTCTTGATCCTAGATTGACAATCTCTTCCGCCGATACTACTACAGCCTTATCCGCACTAAAGAAATTAATAATTCGACTCTGTTCTCGCTCAGCCTGCAATTGCTCTTGCTCGACCCTGTGATCAAAATGATCACCGCTGGCCACTAAAGCATTGTTCTTCCAGGGCAAAGCTCCAGCATCTAAAATCATCGCACCATCACTATGCGTAGCCAAATTACGCATTCCATCAATGCTGCGTGAATGAGCTTTATCTGCCTTCAGCCTCCCGAACATACCATCATTATAACATATTTCTCCGCCACTGCTCAGAATACTAACTAAAACACCGACAACTTTTAGGCAAAAGTCTAGCCAATTATGAATTAAAGTGTTAAAATGGAAAACATAAATTGAGCTAAGTTACTCTCGGCTATCGCTGAGAGTAACTTTTATTGTACGAACTACTTGCATAGCTTGGTCTTTGACCTCGTACTCTAAAGCAACTTTCTTCATGCCTTACCTTTCACTACTATTAAAACTGCTAAAATCTTTCGACCTTTGGCTAGGCTAGACTTTTTGCCTGTCACTAGCCTAGCATAAATCGACAAAAATTAACAAGCATATCCGTGATACTTTTTTATAATTAACATCTAGTATTACCAAACAGCGGACGGGGAAAGCACCCCAGCGATTGTCCGGGCCGTAGGACGAAGAGACAGTGCTAGCATCAAACCTAAGGATATAAGCATAAGCAGAAATAGAAGACGAGTAAGCCTTAGCAATTCTCGACCAACTGTTGCCGATATTGCCAAAGAGCCTCAAGGAACCGAGATTTAAATCAATGACACCGCTACGGACGAAGCCCGACTGGAAAAGTAATCTCGCTTCGCTCGATAACGAACCCAATAGAACAACTCCGCTTTATACCAGAGAAAAACCACCATGCTAACGCATGATGGCCTTTCTCTGGTATGCCCGACTGGATTCGAACCAACGACCTTTTGCTCCGCAAGCAAACGCTCTATCCAACTGAGCTACGGGCACATATGTGGATATTTTCACGAAAATCGCTACCGACATCCACCTAAAATGAAAATGAGCATTACGATTGCTCGTAACAATTATATTGTACCACATTTTTCCATTTTGTAATAGGATTATTGAGGATTTTTACTCGCAAAACCAAATTTTCAGTGATTCCTAAAATTTCCTCGGTTCACCAGCAAACACAATGGCGCTGTCATCAGCATTACAACACCAAATCCCACAACTTCCCAATTCATACCCCACAAAACCACCCTCGGAGCCTCACCTAAGTTAAATCCCGTCATAAATAATATCCCCAAATTCGTCTGGTTAATCACACCGTATAACACCGTAATTATGCTTGCCAACACAAAAGCCCCTAACACTGCCCCAACCATCAACTCTAAGAAATAACAAGCATAAACTAATTTTATCTGACCCGTTGTAGCCCCCAAAACCCAATAAAGCCGTATCGTCTGCAGATCCTGATCCACTAAACGAATACTAGTAAAAATAGCCACAATCACTCCCACTATCGCCAAGACCACACAGCCAATATTAATCACCAAATGTATCGCTCGGAATAAATAAATCATCTCTGGCGACACCCCCGCTATTGCCGATACATTATACTGTACGTTTTGTCCTGGCAAATCAACCATCGAGAACCTTCCGTGACCATGCCGCAAATATTCATAAGCTTCCTGCGGGCGGTCAAAAACCGCCATCACTCCCGACATTTCGTCAAAATCGCCTGCAATTTCATTCCCACCATCCATTACAACCGTAGTAGCACTACCATCCTGCACTGCAAAATACTCCAGCAAAGGGTTCAAGATACTATTATTACTCCGATCTAACCCGCTAAAAGACAAATTACTTGTACACATGCCTCCAGGAGCCAAACCTACCGCCACATACTCCCTACCATTTTCATCAAAACTTCGTCCCAAGATATTTTCACGCAGATCAAAATAAAATTTCTGCTTACTCTCTGCATTTCTAAAATACCGTGGGCAACCCTTTTCTGCCAAACGTAAAGCATCATTAGTATCCAGCAGTATTGGTATTTTACCCGCTGGAACCTGCGACAAAGGCACCTCAATCGCTTCACTGATCAAATTCTCCGGCAGAGCAAAATGTCCACCCCCCATGTAATCTTGCACATCGCCCAATATCCTGCCCCCATTAGCCTCAATGTCTTGCTTAATTATCTCGGGATCAACTTCAATATATTCCTCACCATTATCCATGAGCGCATTCGCGAATATCACCACTTTACCTGCTGATTTTTGCCCCGCAGCCGCCATGTACTGATTTTCTAGCCCTTGGAATCCTAGCTGCACCACCAAAATCAAACAAAACAACACACTAATCACCCCAAGCACCAACAAACTACGGCCCAAATGTGCTCGCAAATTAGCCCAACCTAAATACACTGCATCCCAAACTCGCATAAACACCTCACCAAACTAAATCCATTATACCATCAAAAGCTTTGCTATAATAAACTCATGCATTTTCATGACTTAGTCCACCTCGCCCATCTCAATTTCTCCGGCTTTCGCACTCGCAGTCTTGCCAGTATTATCGTTATCGGCATCTTATTTGGTTTTATTCTCGGCGCCGAACTCATTATCCAAGGTCTAGAAAATGTCACCCTATGCTATGCCGGCGAACCGACTTCTAATGTAATCTATCTCGCTAGCGATTATGATAATGGTCGTCGCCCCGAGCTTATCAGAGAACGTGCCTCCTACTACGGTGGGGAATTAAGAGAAGTAAATCCCGATGACCTTGACAGCCTCGGTTTTATACCGCAATACATGGTTGTGTTTCGTAATTATGCTCAAGCTTACGAATATTATCGCCTAGCCGACGATCAACAGTTTAATTATTCACCTCAACATTACAACAATACCGAGCTCTATACTAATCAAATGTCAGTCTATGATTACTTTTATCGACTCAAGCACCATCTTCACCCCCTAGTCATCGTGCTAATGATCGCCGCAATACTTATTCTTACCTTTACCACGGCGCATCTCATCGCGGAAAGTGGCCAAAGCATCACTCTCTATCGCTCCCTCGGAGCCTCACGTTGGCAAATCTTCGCTATTTACCTCGCTTATCTGCTCGAGCTTTGTCTCTATGCCGCCCTATTTGCTATCATCCTCGCCCTTTTACTAGCCGGCTTGGCTACTGGCATCAGTTGGCAATATCTGCAAACCACCTTGACGGAGTTCTATCCTCTCGCTTCCACGCACCTCCCCATTCTTTTGGGAGTAAATTGGTCCTACTTCGGCATCATCGCCGCCATGTTCCTAGCTGCTCCTGGAGCCTTCCTCCTCTCTATCGACCAATTCTCTAGCAAGAAAATCGCCCTCCGTCTGAAAGAAAACTAACTTTTTACCGAATCTGTGATACAATGAAGTTATTATGGAAGGTAATACGAAATCTGCAGAGAAACACAAACGGTTTAATCTTGAACGTACCAAAGTCAAACTACTCGCTGCCTACTACGGACACCCAGCTCGTGATTTACGTTTAATTTGCATCACTGGATCCACCGGTAAGTCTACCGTAGCCTACTTTTTGCACGAAATCTTGCAAGCAGCTAGCCAACCGGCCGCTATCCTCGCTTCCGATGGAGAAATCAAGGCTTCGATTTTACACAAATTCCTTAATGATGCCTGGAAGGCAAAGGCTACTTATGCCATTATTACCACTCCAGCTTCTGCCTTGGAAAAAAACACCTTCTATGGTCTACCGATTTATGCTGCTGCTCTGACTGATTTCATACCTTCTAAACTTACCGACGTTGATCTCAATACCTACCTTGAGGCCAAGTCGAGTCTTTTCCGCATGAAACCAGAAGTCGTCGTACTCAACCGGGACGATTCACACTATCTAGATTTCGCTGGTTTCAAGGGCACTAACGAGACTATCACATACGGAGCCTCGTCAGATTCTGATTTGCGCATTGAACAATCCCAACTTTATCGCAAGGGATCAGAAGCCAGCTTGGTTTTCGGCAATCGCGCTTTCACGGTCGCTAGTTTCTTAACTGGGGAGCCAACGATCTCTTATATGGCTTGCGCCGCCGCTATTGCTACTGCACTGAATATTGCTCCAGCCACTATCGCCGATGGCATTGCCAATTATAATCCTGAAGCGACTAACCAACCTACGAATCAACGTTAAGCATAGTCATACATGTTGGTACTTCGTCCGTAGCGGGTGGATTAACCTTACTAATAATGCTCTAAGAGACTATGGACATGGTGGCCACAAATGGTCAAGTTCAAGTGCTGCTTACTACTCTTCTACTTCCGCCAAGACTTATCTTCTTGCATTCTTTATTGGTACCGTCTACCCGACACGTGGTCCAAACTATCGCGGGCTCGGTTACCCCGTCCGCTGTTTGGTATAGCTAGTTGGCGAGTGTAAAAAAGCTGCTTGCAGATTTTTTACCGAGACAACGCAGCTAGACTGTCCTCGAGTCTACGACTCGAGGACTTTATACTAGTTGTAGTGTCCCTTTAACCCTTTTCTGTAAGAGACTAAAAGAAACTAAGAATGAGCAGTATTACTTTATTGCTCCACTTACCACAACTTACGGGTCTCGCACAGAAAAGGGTTAAAGGAATAGAATGAATAGTATTATGAGACAGTAGACCGCAACACCTCCCGCGCCACCTTTATATCCTCAAACTCATGTGGCCCATCTGCCCTCAAAATCGTTTTTTCATGACCCTTACCAAGCAACAAGACCAAATCTCCCGTTCGAGCCATGCCGATCGCCTTCTCAATCGCCTTGCGACGATCTAACTCCACAAACAAATCTCTGCCCAATATCTTACCATACTTCATTGCCCCATCTACAAACATCTGGGCTATCTCTGCCGGATCCTCGTCACGCGAATCATCTTCTGTAATAACCACAATATCACTCTCGCGCCCCAAAATCTCCCCGCGCATCGACCTAGTCGAACTATCGCGTTGGCCTGCTCCCCCGTGCACCGCAATTATTCTTCCTGGGTAACCCTTCACACTCTCAAAAACCTTTTCCAGTGCATCTGGGACATGCGCATAATCTACAATCACCTCAAAATCCTGCCCCTCTCGCACTCTAGTCATTCGTCCTTCCACACTTTCCAGAGCGGCAATCCCACGTTCAATTTCCTCACTGGTTAAACCCAGTTTTCTACCTACACCCACAGCCGCCAGTGAATTATAAACATTGAATTTCCCAGGTATTTGCGTCCTAATCGACATATCACCACACGAATATTCAACACCATCACTATTCAACTTTATATCTGTGGCCCTAATCTGACCGCGCTCAATACCGTACGTTAATATATCACCAGGAGAATAAACTTCTTGGAAAAATCGGCTATTCTCATCATCAGCATTCACTACCCCAAAACGGGATTTCTTGAATAGCTTCAGCTTAGCCGCCCGATACCTCTCCAGAGTACCGTGGTAATCCAAATGTTCATGCGCCAAATTCGTAAACACCGCAATCTCAACCGGCACTCCCAAAATCCGGGCCTGGTTCAAAGCATGGGAAGTAACTTCTAAAACCAAAAATTCCGCCCCCGCATCTGCTACCGCTCGTATACACTCGTCAAGCACCTCCACACGTTCGGTCGTCATATGTTCTACTTGTTGATGCAGATCGTCTCCACCAGTCGCCCAGCCCACCGTGCTCAAAATCCCCGCCCGATGACCACTCTCATTTAACATCTTCCAAATCATAAAACAAGTAGTGGTCTTGCCATTCGTACCTGTCACTCCAATCACTCGCAGCTTCTTGGCTGGCCATTTATATTTCATGTTCGCCGCTATCGCTTGCTCATAATGCAAAGGCTTGACCAAAGTATTATATCCTGGAATTTGTTTGACCACACTCTTAAAACTCATAGTTCTATTATAACGCAAAAACCACTCTCTAGAGCAAATACAAAAAACAAGGCCCTGGCTCCGCTATCCAGCAGTGCTGTGTCAAATTTTGAGATACAATATTTCCTGCAACTTCGTAATAATCATCGCTCTATCCACGCCATGCAGTAAGCCAACTTGACGTTTAGCTTCCCAAATCGCTTTCTCATACGAGCAGCCTAGCATAAATCGACAAAAATTAACAAGCATATCCGTGATACTTTTTTATAATTAACATCTAGTATTACCAAACAGCGGACGGGGAAAGCACCCCAGCGATTGTCCGGGCCGTAGGACGAAGAGACAGTGCTAGCATCAAACCTAAGGATATAAGCATAAGCAGAAATAGAAGACGAGTAAGCCTTAGCAATTCTCGACCAACTGTTGCCGATATTGCCAAAGAGCCTCAAGGAACCGAGATTTAAATCAATGACACCGCTACGGACATTAATTAAATCATAACTATATATTACCTCTATCACCATCGAGCCGAACTTGTAAAGGGTTTACAAGTTGGAATATTCGTCCGTAGCGGGTGGATCTATCTTAATCTTGGTGTATTAACTGGCCACGGCAGTGCCGGTTGGAATTGGTCCAGGAGTACCACAAAATATACCTCTTGGACGGCATCCTACACTTACTATTTTAGTTTCAATACCTACCAAGTTCAAACCTCAGCAGATCCGAACTATCGTTACTACGGTTTCCCCGTCCGCTGTTTGGTAATACTAGTTGTAGTGTTCCTTTAACCCTTTTCTGTAAGAGACTAAAAGAAACCAAAAGTGGGGCAGTATTACTTTATTGCTCCACTTACCACAACTTGCAGGTCTCACACAGAAAAGGGTTAAAGGAATAGAATGAATAGTATTAGAAAACAAAAATCACACCACTTATGTTATAATCAAAAGTGAACTACTTTTATCAATTCAACGGCCACCGTTTTTAGTGCGGTGAACAATCAGGGCACCGAGAGTACCTTTTACGGTCATTGCACTAAGCAAGTGGCTGTTGATAAGAGTAGTTCACCTCGCGGTGCCCTTTTTGTTTTGTATGATTTCATGCTCTTAATCATTGGTTGGTTCAGAGTCTCACGGGCAAAAAAGGGCTGCACAACTCAACACTACTAAGCCACATTAAGGAGGCAAATATGAACAACTATAAATCAGCAACCACAGCCGGTCTACTCGGCATCTTCCTCGGAACCGTCGGTGCACACGACTGGTATCTGGGAGACCGCAAAAAGGGCACCATTCACGTCTGTCTCTTTGGAGCCGGCATCGTTTTGATCATCATTGGCGATGCTATTTTACCCAACGTCCTCTCGATCTGGACCGTATATAGAGTGATCTGGCTACTTAACCTCCTTAACTGGGCCGCTTGGGCATTAATCGGCGCCAGCGAAGTCTGGGGCTTCATTGACGGAGTGAAAATCCTCTCGCAAGGCGATGCTGGTCTAGCCCAACGGGGATTCGCCGTCAACCCCAATGCAGGCATGAACCCCAACATGAATAATATGAACAACATGAACATGAACCAAATGAATGGCATGAACGGCATGAATAACATGGGCAATATGAATAACGGCAATTTCAACAATATGAATGGCAACATGAACAACTTTGGCAACCAAAATAATCAGAATAATTTTAACAACCAAAATAACCAAAACCACCCCAACAACCATTAACGTAATACTTATTTAACTATGAATAACACAACTGGGGTTAATCCCAACCCACAATTTGCCAATCAACCCATGAATCAAGCTAAACCAATCAATATGATGCCTGCCCACACTCCTCAGCCGCCAGTGAATCCAGCCAAAAAGAAAAAACTCATCGCCATCATTATACTAATTCTCAGCCTAATCATCCTAGTCACCGCTGGTATCGTCGCTTTCGTTCTACTTAGCAAAATCGATTACAGCACAAGCTACCAATCCGCCAAAGAGCTAAATTCGGTTATTTACTCTATACAATCTAACAGCTGCACCAACATTGTTGAAAATGTCGATAGCGAATACACCAACGAAACCTCCTATAATAACTACGTCAGTACTTGCTTAGAAGCTATCAAAAAAATTAACACCTACAGTAGTGAACTTCGCGAGACCGCCGGAGTTAAAAAGAACAAAGAAATTAAAGCTCAATTTGATCGCTACTGGGAGCTGAAGGAAACCACTATCCCGAGCACTAGTGACTTTGAGGCCAAAACCAAGCTTTATAGCGCATGGCACAACTTCTCTTATAGTACTGAAAAAGCTTCCGCCAAAACCGCTTCAGATGCCGATTTGCAACATATTGCCAACTACCTCATCAATAGCAGTAATGACCGCCTCAAAGAATATGGCGAAGGTTGGCTTGAAAAGACTAAAGCTTACGTTCATGCCTACCAAGCCTATTATCAATCTAGCTACAGTAATCCCAACCACTCGCAGCTTCGCCAAGCCAAAGATGATTCACAGAGCGAACGTGAGGCCTGGATCACCGCCAACCAACCCAATATCACCGAACTCGCCTCCCTTGACTTCAGCAAAGCCAAACAACTCACTCAAGAATTCTCTGAGCTTTACGACCTCATCAAGGAGAACTACGAGGCTAATTATAAACCTGGCAACGACGATTGTCTTGAACTATTTGGCGAAGTCATCTGCGACTAGCATATTCTAGGCGAATCCCATACAAACCAGAAACCCCTCAGCTCGCAGCTGGGGTTTTTCTGGACTTGATGCTCTATATTAGCTCCTTCGCCGTCCCAGACTCCTTGGCCAACTCGTGATCAAAAGTCCACAACGGTTCTGCTTCATTCAATGACGCATAGGCTGCCAAACAGCAATCATTAAAAGACAACTTCGGCTGCTCAAGATACAGCGGAAAAACCCGATCAAATAATTCCCGGTTATACTTAAAACATGCTACATCAAGCATTGATTGTAAAGCCTCAACAATACCTTCACGTGTCCAACCATAACTTTTTTGCAACACATATACCGTCTCCGTAATTGCCAAATCCGCCACATGATAAGATATATTTTGACGCATAAACAAATCTATTATTTTATCACATTGCTCTGGAATATCCTGTAAAACTATTCGCAGTATGATATTCGTATCCAAAGATTCTTCAGTTCTAAATGCCATATTTCTCCTTTAGGTATGCCTTCGTCTCTGGCAAATTATCATAATATTCGTGATACTGATTAATCGTCCACCCTGCCATCTTTTTAGCCATCTCTAACTGTTCCGGTGTCATTTGCTTTTCGCGCTCTTCCTTCAGTCGATCTAGCTCCGCAAAAACCCTCCGAACTTGCTCTTCACGCGTCTCTGCTCGCCTCAATATGGCTCGCCCCCGCTCCATCTTAAAATCCACCGGATCACCCGGTTCCAACCCCAATGCTTTCCGAATCACACTTGGCACTGTAATCTGATAAGCTTTCGACATTGTCGTCGTCACAATTATTTCGTCTCCTTCTGTTCTTTTCATTTTCTACTACTCTCCTTACTTTGAGTTTATCACATCACTTTGATGCTTTCCGAATCACACTTGGCACTGTAATCTGATAAGCTTTCGACATTGTCGTCGTCACAATTATTTCGTCTCCTTCTGTTCTTTTCATTTTCTACTACTCTCCTTACTTTGAGTTTATCACATCACTTTGAACTTTACAAATACTTTGAATATCATAATTGCTTTGAAAGCTCGCTTCTCAAAGTAGCCATCACCCCTAGCCAAATCTTATATTCCATGTTAAAATATCCCTAGAACCAATTAATCGCACTTTATCAATAAGGAGGTGAATGAAAGTTGCGACCAATATATATTGGTATAATTGGCAAACATATTGCCAATTCTCAAATTAATCACAACACAAGTTCTATGATCAGAGACGAGATTGTTCAGGCTCTTACCTATTTTGGAGCTATACCACTCGGGATACCCCTACCCACCTATTATCCGGACTGCGACAAAGACATTTATGGCCAACAAAATATCAGCTTTCCCGAGAGAGAAATGATCCCAATTAGTCAATATCTCAATCTCTGCAACGGATTTATATTCCAGGGAGGGAATCATCTCGACCATTACGAATACGAGCTCGCCCGCATGATCTATCAAAGAAAAATCCCAGCTTTGGGATTCTGCGCCGGACAAACCGTCATGGCTTCAGCCCTTGTGCCCAATCTCAAAATCGTCGATGTCGACATGAGCATACATCGTCAAACTCAAACTGATTATGCTCACGATATCACAGTTTTACCAGATACTAAATTCAGCAACATCGTCCAAGCTCACCAAATTCGCGTCAATTCTCGACATCGTACTTGTATTGCCAATCTTCCTCAGTCAAATCAGCTCCTCCGAGTCTCAGCTGTCGGGCCAGAAGGCTATGCTGAAGTCATCGAAAGTAGCTCTGAAGACTTCTACCTTTCTACTCGGTTTCATCCCGAGAGCAACTTCCGTAATTACTACATGTCACGCATCTTTGAAGCTTTCATCACCGCTTGCTCAAGCGCCGCCTAAGAACGGCGCTTTTTCATATTTTTAGCACTCAAGTCTTGACAGTGCCAATTCACTGCGCTATCATAGAGATATAAAGGAGTTAATTATGCAGTTAAAACCATTACAAGACCGTGTCGTCGCCCTCAAAGAAGAGCCGATGACTCAAACCAAATCTGGTATTTTGCTTGGCGAAGCTAAAGAGTCCCCAGCTTATGCCGTCGTCGAATCTGTTGGCCCCGATGTCAAAACCGTCAAAAAAGGTGACAAAATCATTACTAAAGATTATTCCACCACCCCGGTTAAAATCGACGACAAAGAATACATTATTGTCAAAGAAGAGGATATTCTCGCAACTTTATAATCATTAATTAAAGGAATTACAAAATGGCAAAGAAAATTTTTTACGAAGCTGAAGCCCGCGCCAAAGTTCTAGCTGGCGCTAAACAGTTATATGATGCTGTCAAAGTCACCTTTGGTCCTAAGGGACAAAACGTCGTGATTGAAAAGTCTTATGGCGGACCTACCATTACTCATGACGGTGTCACCGTGGCCGAGGCTGTCGATCTCGGCTCTACCGATGAAAACCTGGGCGAGCAAATCGGTGCCAAGCTAATCAAATCAGCCGCCCAGAAGCTCAACAAAGTCGCTGGCGATGGCACCACTACTGTCACCGTGCTGACCTATCATATTCTCAGCGAAGCTAATAAGCTCATTGCCGCCGGAGTCAACCCTATGGAACTGCGCAAGAGTATTGAAGCCGCCGGAGCAGAAATTATCAAAGGCATTGAAAAAACCGCCGAAAAAATCGAAGGCGATGATAGTAAAGTTGCCGAAGTTGCCTCAATTTCCGCTGGCGATGCCGAAATTGGCAAGATGATTGCTGATGTCATTAGCAAGATTGGCAAAGATGGTGTTGTCACCGTGGAACAAGGCCAAGGTCTCGAAATGGAACAAGAAATCGTCGAAGGCTTTACTTATGACAAAGGTTATTCTTCACCCTTCTTCGTCACTGATACCAATCGCCAAGAAGCTATCTTTGAGAAGCCTCTGATCTTAATCACCGACAAAAAGATTTCTAGCGCCCAAGAATTACTCCCACTTCTCGAACAATGTGCCCAGAGCGGTCGCAAAGATCTCGTAATCATCGCTGAAGAAGTCGAGGGCGAGGCTCTATCTGTGCTCGTACTCAACAAACTCAAAGGTGTCTTTAATACCCTAGTACTCAAGGCTCCGTCATTTGGTGATCGTCGCAAAGAAATCATGGAAGACATCGCTATTTTGACCGATGCTACCGTAGTTTCTACCGATAAAGGCATGAAGTTAGAAGAAACCGGCATGGAAGTCCTCGGTACTTGTGGTAAAGTCATCGCTACCAAAGATGAGACTACTATCATCAAAGGCGCAGGGGATAAGAAAGCCGTCGCTGATCGTATCGCCCTGATCCAGAGTCAAGCTCAAATCGAAAAGTCCGACTATGCTCGCGAAGAATTAGAAAAACGCGCTGCTGCCTTGCTTGGAAAAGTCGCCGTTATTAAAGTCGGTGGTGCTTCTGAGACCGAAATCGACGAAAAGAAATTCCGAGTTGATGATGCCGTTGCTGCCACTAAGGCAGCCCTCGCCGAGGGAATCGTCACCGGTGGTGGTGTGACCTTGGTCAATCTTGCTCAGAACCTCAAGGCCCAAAACGACGGTGCCAAGATCGTCAAAAAAGCTCTCGAAGCTCCTTTCCTCCATATTATGGAAAATGCTGGGCTCAACTCTCAAGCTCTACTTGCCGAAGTCGAACAAGCCAAGCCAGGACAGGGAATTAACGTCATGACTCCAGAAAAAGGCCTAGTTGACCTCAAGAAAGCCGGTGTGATTGATCCAGCCAAAGTCACCAAGGAAGCTGTCCAGAGTGCCACCAGCATTGCTGCTACTGCAATTACCATGGGTGCACTCATTGTCGATATTCCAGAGAAGGAAGCTCCTGCTGGCCAAGACATGGGTGGTATGTACTAAAGCCAAGTCAAAAACAACCATGCCAAGATTAGCCTCGCCACGGTGGGGCTAATCTTTTCCAGTAGAAATCTTGAACTTGTAATGGCTTTACAAGTTCAACTTATAATTAACAGAGGTAAATATAAGGAACTTTTACTTTAATTAACGTCCGTAGCGGGTATACTGTTATGAACAACCATGCTCTTAGAGCTTCGGGTGTTGATGGTCGAGCATGGTCTAGAACAGCTACTGATTATGGTACGGGCTTATGGAATACTAAGTCTAGTCGGCTTTACTATAATATTTCAAGTGTCAATGCATCAACCGCTGATGTTCGTTGGTACGGTTTCCCCGTCCGCTGTTTGGTATACTAGTTGTTAGAAAGCGCTAGTATGGGAAAACAACGAGCTGAGTAAACTATTGACTTTAATAGAATAATATGCTAATATATAACAAGTTGGGATAATTTAACCTCCTACGGCTAAATTAATCCCTTAGTTTCAATTGTTCTTTAACATTTTTATCAATTAGGAGGGAATATCTATGAATATTCAAAGAAAACTCACTTTAGGAATTATTTTTACAAGTCTGGTTGCTGCTCTAATCTTAGTCCTGAGAACTACCACCGCTCACCAACACGACACCGTCAGCCCCAACGAAACTCCTGATGAATACAACATATTCTTCATCTCTGATACCGAGAGAGTATCCGCTGCGGTTTACAATTGTCAAGATGCCAACTTTTATTTTAGTTTGACTAGGGAGCAAATCACGGAACTTCAACATAACTTTGATCGACACTCCGAGCTAACAACTCAGACCATCGGTATACCCGATATCCCAACGGAACATCAAGACCTAACCTTCGATGTCGACCGCGAACATTTGCAGAAAATCACCCGAGAGATTGAAGATAACCCTAATATCAATAGCGCACTTCTGATCAAGCAGATTCCCCCAGAGTCCATCACCGGCTCCCAAAACGTTCCCCAAGATCAATATGCAGTCAAAGCATTTTTTAATTCCAGCATGACCGCAAAGATCTATAAGTCATTTCTGAACGATCCTTCGGGCAAATACTGTATCATTGGTCAACCCGTCGATTTCGAAGGCAAAACTCTCGGAGAATATTATATACCATTTGAAGCGATTTATATGATGTATAACCTCTTCCAGACTAATCCGGACGCAAAAAGTGTTGGCTACGATGCTGTATTGCAGCTGATTACCAAAACACCAAATGTTATTTAGACCTCCTAACGTACGTTAGTGGATCCTAGCATATTTCTATGCTAGGATTTTTTACGTAAATATGTTATAATTAAAACGTAGCTCTCGTGCTAAGTCCCTTACTAGCCGGATTTAGCACGCATTTACATTCTTGCGACCCAACAAAGGTCAGAAGTTTCAAGGAGGGGAAAATATGAAACTCTCAGACATTGTTCACCAAAGCCAGAAGACTATCGCATGCGCAGCCTGCATAATCTTCGTCCTCATCATCGTCCTACGCGTTTTTACCTTTCAGAAAGACCGCCGGGATATCCAGCAGCAATTAGTCCAGTACAACCGCATCGCACATCAAGAAGCAGCCAATACCACACCATTTGTATCGCTTGCCGGTCGACAAACCCCAACCCCACAATGGAAGGCAGACGGTTTCATCGTCTATCCAGGCACAGAATTCCAAATTCAACTTAGTTTTTGGAACAACCTCAACACCCCATGTCTTAATACTACACTCAGCGCCACTACCAAGAAACAACTCATCAGCGCCACACCAACTATCCGATATTACGATACGAAAGGGAACGACTGTGAGTGTCTCTTAGGCATGGATCCAAACAGAATCGAACTAAACACTAAAGACCACTATCCTAGAGAAGTGTTTTTTCTTGAACAGACCTACAAGGCCAAAATCATTTTGTTCGGAAACCCCACTCTCGAAAGAATTGATTATACCGTCTCCAACGAGCATTTCCTTACTACTGCTAGCTACTATGTTGGTATTGTACCAATCTGCTCGTGGGAAGAAGTCGCAGAATTCATTATCGCAACCACATATATGACTATCGCTATTATTCTAGAATGTTACGATAGCCATAAAAATATCAAGTCTTGTACACGGTCCAGGAGAAAGCGCAGTAAAATCGACTAGAACAATCTCCCCCAGCACCACACTGGGGGGCTTATTTTTTGCCAAAAATAAGAAGACGCACTCTCGCACGTCCTCTTATCATCTTGCTAAATAGCCTACAACGACATTTCGTCAATACTGTTAATCAAGTACAGCAACGAATCTGCCCGCACCTTATCATCGCGGATCTGGCGAGCTGCCTCATAAGCTGGAGCAATCACAGCCTTGTCGCGCATAGTGTTCAACATTTCTTGATAAAGCAAGAAGCGCTTTTCTGGCTCGACTTCGACTCGATCCATGATAGGGAACAACTCTTTCAGAGCAGCTTCCTTTACCTTAGAAATATCTGCACCGTATCCCATAGTACGACCAAAAGCAGAACTCATTCCGCCCATATTTGGCATACTCATCGAAGGCGCCTGAGGTGGCATCTTCATAGTGTTAACTTGTGGAGCAGCTGGAGCTTGAGCCGGAGGCATCATGCCTACAGGCTGTTGCGGAGCTGGAGCGGCAGGAGCAGCTGGCTTTGGACCATTTGCACCACCCTTCTGTGTAATTTCATCGATTGCACGCTGCAAATCGTTGTCTTTATTACGGTTTTGGTTCATATTTGCCCACCTTCTTTAAATGTTTACCTTATTACATAACGTATATCACTAATTATAGCACAAGTACTTTCAAATACGCAAGAACTTTATTAATTTATCCAACACATCTAGTTTTACCTCCTCCATTGGCAACCTCGCTCCAAAAGCATCGACAATTTCTTCACCCTGAAGCTCTGGAAAATATACTGTCACCCGGCCAGCGAACCGTTTGCGCGGGGTCAATACAATCGCAAAATTATTACCCTCATGCAAAATCCCAAAAGATTTATAATCTTCATAATTGTAAGTTTTTTCACCCTCAGTTAAACCAGTATCGGTTAAAGTATAACGCATGATCCGCGGAGGACGCAAAGTATAAATTACTAGAGCCACAATACTGAGTACAATTACCGCCAGAAATGTCCAAGCCTGCAACCAAATCGCGAGAGCCGAAAGCAGCAGCCCCACTGCCACGAGCCCCACATACCACCATGAGGTTTTATCTCTCAATATATATTCTTCTGCTTCCCAGCTGATCGATCTTGCCATAACTATATTATAGCACACTAAGCTAACTAGTATCACCAAACAGCGGACGGGGAAACCGGTCCAACGATAGGCACCATAGATTGCAAGTATCTCTTCATTATTAAATCTGAAGTATTGAGAGGTAGCATCAGTATTTGAAGTATACTTAGCAGCAGTACGTGGCCAGCCGTAACCATTGACACCGAAGTGCTTCAAAGTCCCGTCGCTAAGACCGATAGCTCCGCTACGGACGTTAATTAAACCATAGCTATATAAATTTTACCTCTGTTATCATCGACCCCCAACTTGTAAAGGGTTTACAAGTTGCCTCCGTCTCTTCGTCCGTAGCGGAAGTGTTGGCTTACGCAATGGTGTCTTAGAATACGTTGGTAGAAATGGCGATGGTTGGTCTCGCATTGTTACGATATATGATATTAGTACTCAGAATGCCAAAACTTATGCTCTCTATTTTGATACTCATGGTACCCACGCATCCAATCTCGATGTCCGTTGGTATGGTCGCCCCGTCCGCTGTTTGGTATACTAAGTAAGCAAAAACCCAACATCAATTATATCTCCTTGCTCTTCTGTAAGAAGAACACAAAAAAATAACCATGCTTACGCATAGTAATCTTCATACTCTTGGCGGAGGGTGGGAGATTAAGATTACTTCATAATCTTTTCGCTGGGTGTCGACTCAAAAGGAAATATAAATATTTTCTTTACTCGTCTCCTGCAGCGACCGCCCTCCCGCTCCGCGGGAGTTCTCTCTTCCCACTCTTAATCTAAAATGCCGCCTAGTCGCGAGCTAAAGCTCGTGTCTACGCGGCATGGCGGAGGGTGGGAGATTCGAACTCCCGCTCCAGGTCTCCCCAGACTAACGATTTAGCAAACCGTCCCCTTCAGCCACTTGGGTAACCCTCCAAACACTTTTATTGTAACACATCTCTCCTCAAAATAACAGCCCATTCTTCGTCCGTAGCGGGAACATTACTCTTAGTGTCGGTATGCTAACTTTAGCCGGGCATTATGGTCGCAGCTGGTCGAATACTGCTTCGGATTATAACTCTTCCAGTCAGAGCACTGCATATTATCTCATTTTTGATAGCTGGGCGACTTATCCTTCGCACGTCCCATACGATCGTTGGCAAGGTTTCCCCGTCCGCTGTTTGGTGATACTAGTTAACCATTGTCCTTTTAGATACTTCGTGCTATAATGAGACCAATTGCGTGCTAGGAGGTGCGTAAACTACATATCATAAAACCCATAACCGCGAGAAGATCGAATGAAGAAATTTACAAAGAATCTTTTACAAATTACTACTGGCATCTGCGCTATGTTCACCCTATGTGCCGGCAAAGCCATGGCCCTCACTGTGCAAGAAGGCGCCGAAGCCGCTCGTGCAGACGGCATGCCCGCTGAGTTAATTGGGCCCGACGGTGTTTTCACGCAGGTAACCAACATTATTCTTTATATCGTCGGTATTATTTCGGTACTCATGCTGGTTTGGGGCGGCCTTCGTTACATTCTGTCTGGCGGCGACAGCAAGAAAATCACCGATGCTAAAAACACCATTCTCTATGCAATCGTCGGCTTAATCATTGCCGTCCTTGCTTATGCTATCGTTCGCTTTGTCCTCAACGGCATTAGCGCCATTACTGTGCCAGAAGATCAAGCCCTGATATTTTTCCAAAATCTCATCGCCTAGACACTTGAGCAAATTTCCTTGTAGGCTCTTCATCTAGACTCGAAGAGCCTCTTCTATTCTTCTGGTTTGCTCACCGCAAGCACCGCCACCATCACTCGTTCTGCCCCGGCCTGGCGCATCACCTTTACAGCCGCCTCCATACTCGCACCAGTCGTCCAAATATCATCTAATAACAAATACCGCGCCTCCGTATCGACTTCGCCAATCGCCGCATACGTAGTTTTTGCCTGAGCCTGCCGCTGCGCCACTTTTGCCCCTACTTGCACCGTATCAGTCTGACGAACCAAAATCTTTTTCACTCTCCACCCTCTCAAATGCGCTAAATGACGTGCCAAGGCCATAGTATGATCAAATCCCCGTTCTCGCACATGGCTACCAATTGTCGGCAAGGGAACTAAAACCACATCTCCCAAATCGTCCGGCAAAATCTCGTGCAAAATTCTCGCTAAGACTGGCTCAGCCGCTCTCACCGAGCGGTATTTATAATCTTTAATCAGCTGGTTCAAAACCCCTTCGCGCCAACCAACTGTCCAAAAATTGTCAAAATCCATATCGCACTCTGAGCAGAACATATTCTTCGATTCGTGACTAATAGTTCGCTTACAAAACGGACAAATCACAGAGCGGTGCTCCAAAAGGTTTTTTTCACAACATCCACACAAAATGCTCCCCAAATGCCCACAACCTCTACAAGAGTGCGGACAAAGTAGATCAATCAACCGACATTTTGTTGTGTTTTTTACAACGTTATTCATATTTAGTATTGATTTTACTACAAAAACCAGTTATAATAAAGCATAACAATATAACGGAGGTAATTCAAGCAATGGCTCGTACTAACAGTGACGACATGCTGATGGAAGATGAACTAGCAGCAATCTTTGGTACCGATTCTGATACGACATCATTAGTCGACCAAGATGACAAAGCTGCCCTCGACGTTGCACCATCAGAAGGGGAAGATGATGGGTGGGATAATACAGACGATTTTCCAGGACAACTCGCCGTAGATGTCTACGAAACCGCTGACAAACTAATTGTAAAGGCCCGTACGGCTGGCATTTCCAAATCTGATTTGAATGTCTCAATTTCCGACGGCATTTTAACAATCTCGGGGATCTTAAGCGGCGGGGAAGATGAAAACACTACCGCCTGGCACATTCAAGAGTGTTACTGGGGCGAATTCTCACGCACCATCGCTCTCCCTGTTCCCGTTAAAGAAGAGGAAGGTTCCGTCAAGGCTGAGCTCAAAGATGGTGTACTTACCATTGCCTTCGAAAAGGAAAAAGTAGATACCACCGTGAACATTCCGGTCATGTAATAAACAAATCTCTTGAGCACATAAACTCGCCGCATGGCGAGTTTTGCTTTATCCTGCAAAACTCCACCCTAGCCATATACTATATTCTCTCATTCTTCGACGTACTTCGTCCGTAGCGGAGGTGTCAGCATAGGACATAGTGATCTTCGCAGCGCTGGACTTGATAGTACTACTAGATCTTGCACTAGCGCAAATTATTTATCACATTATTCAGCCAATAGCTATTATCGTTATAATAATGCGACGGACGTCAAACCATCTCATGGTCCATATGTACGTTGGTACGGTATCCCCGTCCGCTGTTTGGTAATACTAGTTCGTCCGTAGCGGGAACGTTTACCTAACGAATGGTACTATAAGAGGTCCCGGCAGCGACGGCAATGGCTGGTCAAGTATTGCTACGACTTATGCTGGATCATTTCATGGCAAAACATCTGCACTTTATCTATTCTTGTCCGATTCTGGTATTAATCCAATCACAAGTTACTATCGCCATCGTGGTTACCCCGTCCGCTGTTTGGTATACTAGTTTTAAAAGCCTTTCTCATCGTCCGTAGCGGATACATAGAGATGAATCGTAACACATTAAGATACTTTGGGGTCTATGGACGTGGTTGGTCTAAAACCGCTGTATCATACACAATTAATATCTCTGAAATTAATGCCTACTTTCTACACATTAGCGATTTAGATACTGCCCCGTCCGGTGGGCCGTATCAACGTTGGGAAGGTTATCCCGTCCGCTGTTTGGTATACTAGTTAATCTTCTGTACTACTTTTCTCAGTCTACTAGATTTATTTGATGAATTAGTTATTTGGAGACGCGTCACTCAGGCCCGTCTTCACGGGCTTCGCGCGCTGCATGCTCGCTAGCAAGCTCCGCACCTTCCAAATAACTAATTCATCAAATAAAAAAATCCTAAAAAGTAGTACAGAAGATCAAACCTATCAAAGATTAATTTGTTTGATGATACTAATTGTAATGTTCCTTTAACCCTTTTCTGTAAGAGACTAAAGAAACCAAAAGTGGAGCAGTATTACTTTAACTGCTCCACTTACCACAACTTGCGGGTCTCGCACAGAAAAGGGTTAAAGGAACGGAATGAATAATAGCATAAGGAAACAAACAACCCCTACGGATTTGCCGCCTCACTAGAATCGCCGCCCGATCCTTTATTGCCAGTGCTTCCACTCTTGTTACCAAAGACACTAGTCAAAACAAAGTTCACAATCGCAAATGCCAACAATGACACTATCAACCCAACCACACCGTATAGTATAGTATTGCGAGCTCGAGTCACCTTTGAGGCATCACCCTGCGAAGTTACAAAGAAAATACCACCGATAATTATTACTGCGACAGCAACCACCCCTACCACACCGACGATTACATTAAGGATTTGCTGTACCGTCCCTATCAAGGTCGGGTCACCATCCTCTTCCTTTGGTAAATTACATTCTGCATAACTATTCCCCTCATCACGTATGGATCCCGGTGGACATGTCACCGTCGCATATACCTCATTGCTAGCTAATCCACACCCCATCATACCAGCCGCCACTAACAAGCCAGCCAGCACCAAACTTCTCACTTTCACAGTAACCTACCTGATTTATGACTTAAAGACACTAGTCAAAACGAAGTTGACAATTGCAAAGGCCAAGAGAGCCACCACTAGACCAACCACACCATATAAAATAGTATTGCGAGCCTTGGCTACTTTACCAGCATCACCCTGCGAAGTTACAAAGCTAATACCCCCCATGATCATCATAATTACAGCTACGAAACCAATCACACCCACAATCACGTTAACCACTAATTGCAAGGTTCCCATCAAATTATCCTGCTTGGCAATCTGCGAATTATTCCATTCAGGACAAGTCTTAATATCGGTTGTCTCAGTACCGTTAGCACATGTCAAAGCATGAGCAGGAGAAATAGAAGCAACACTAGCCAAACCAAACACCATCATGATGGCAGCCACCGCATTTAACACTACTTTCTTCATATTGTTATATATTTCCTTTCAATTAGCTATACTCTGACTATATCTTACCGTATTCTCAACATTTTGTCTAGCCTAAAATTCCCATATCATACCGCTTAGGCCAAATTTCTAGCCCCAAATACTCTGGCTGACAAAATGTACAATCGTAAAGGCCAAGAGAGCCACCACCATACCTACCACACCATATAATATGGCATTCTTCGCCCGTTGCACCTTCGACGCATCACCCAAACTCGTCATATAAGTAAACCCACCATAGATAATTACCGCCACCGCGATCAATCCTACTATACTCAAAACTACTTGGATAATATTCACCGCTATCGGCATTATAGTCTTATCCGCCAAATCACACCCCGCCGCCTCTCGCAGCTCATCATCAGTTAAATCACTACAAATATCCATGCCTGGGTCCAGGGAATCAGCCCAGCATAGACCACCAAACCCTAAAGATACTACCATAGCCAAGACTGCGGCTAAGCTTAAACACCATTTTTTCATTGCATTGCTCCTCCTGTTGACGAAATCACGAAATTCGTAATCAACGCCGCCAGCAGCACTATTACCAGACCAACTACCGCATAAATAACCGTCTGCTGTGCTATACGTATTTTTCCCGGATCACCATGCCCAATAATATATTCTATTCCACCCTTAATGATAAAGATCACAGCAATTAACCCTGCCACTGTATAAGCCCAAGTAAAGGCTCCCGCAATCGTATCTTGATCAAAGTTCTGCGCAGTCACATCTGCACTCGTGATACCGAGAGCTACCTTGACGGTATTCACCGCCACAGAAGCCAGCATCGCAATAATTGTACCGATAATCGCCGATGTCAAAGTCTTCTTACCTCTAGCCATTTTTGAAGGATCACCTTGTGACATAATATATAAATATCCCCCATAAATCACAAACCCTAGGGCGATATATCCCACCGCCAGAGTCAGGTCAAAGGTCACATTCAAGGCAATCGTCCAGATAAACAAGGCCAAATCCTTCTCATCATGTTCAGCAGGCTGAGCAATATTAGAATCCTTAGAATCTCCATCACAAAGTCCAGCATACCACGGCCGGAACCCTAAGAAAGGCTCCGCCCCACAATCTCCTCCGCCAATAGCCGATGCTGTAGCCGGATTCATTGCAACCAAACCACCACTTATTGTGAGGAAAGCCGCCACCAAAGCCAAAATCTTCTTTTTCATATCCTTATCTTAGCACTTTTTCGGCGAAAATCCAAACATTTATCCAAGCTTTTTACCTTAAAATAAACATAACCATTGAGATAATGCAAAAAATGTGATATTATATCTTGACTATCATGCTTATGTGTGCTATAATTAAGGCATACCCATAGAGTGGGCTAATTTGGATGTACTAGAATGAAAAATTTTATCCTAAAATTCACTTCTATTCTCTTGCTGTGTATCGGCTTGGTTTTTGGTAGCCAGCTACCAGTTCTGACACCTGATGTCTATGCCGCCCCTGAAGATAGCGAAGTCGAAGACAATACTCCTGCCGATGAGGACGAGGAAGAAAGTCCGGCAGAAGAAGATGAAGAGGGAGGGGAAGAAGAAAATCCCAACGTCTGTACAGGTGAAGCTGGTTCTATCTCTTGGATTCTTTGCCCCGTGCTCAACGTGGTCAGTGGCTTTGTTGATACGATCTATAATTTAATCGACCAACTTCTAGCTATTAAGCCTACCACCATGGATCCCGACTCACCAATCTACCAAATCTGGCAAAAAGCCCGCGACATCACCAATATTATCTTCATTATCTTCATGCTCGTCGTGATTTATTCCCAAATTACCGGGCTTGGCATTGATAATTACGGTATCAAACGCGTTTTACCGCGACTCATTATTGCCGCCATCATGGTTAACTTGAGCTATCTCATATCTGCTATCTTGGTTGATGTCAGTAATATCATCGGTTCCGGAATTATGGACGTCTTTACTAATATCCAAAATTCCATCATCGTACCAGGAGATCCCTTCAGTGATATTAGCTGGAGCCAACTCTTTGGTCATCTCAGTGTTGGGGCCGCTACTATTTGGGGTATTTCCGTAGCCGCATCTGGAGCCGGCAATATCTTTTGGATGCTTGGCATCGCTCTCATTGGCGCTCTTATCTCTGTCGCCATTGGTCTTGTCACGATTAGCTTACGTCAAGGTGTCGTCTTAATCTTAATCATGATTGCACCCATTGCTTTTGTGGCTTATCTCTTACCCAACACCGAGAAGTTTTTCACCAAATGGAAAAACATTCTTGGCCAAATGCTCATCTTCTACCCGATGTTTAGCTTCCTTTATGGTGCATCTAGACTAGCCGGCTGGGCCATTATTCACTCTGCCGGTGACAGCCTCCTCGTCGTCCTCCTCGGTATGGCCGTACAAGTTTTCCCACTCTTCATGACGGCCTCCTTGCTCAAAATGTCCAATACTATTCTTGGCTCTATCAGTGCTGGTCTCGAAAGGCTCAGCAGTCCCGCTCGTGGTACTATCGGCAAATGGGGCGATTCACATCGCGAAAAAAGCCGCCAAAAATACCTTTCTCGTCAAGGCGCCGCTGGCTATCTCACCGGTGCTCATCTTCGCAACTACCTCAGCTACCGTCAAGCCCGTCGTAACTTTGAGGCGGAGCAGTTAACAGCCGGTAATAAAGGCCTAATTGCAGCTCGAGTAGCCAACCATGCCACAACCTTCAAAGGTTATGACAAAGAAGGTAATGCCATCTATGGTAAACGACCAAATTATACCACTCGCACTGCAAAAAGAGCCGCTAATAATGAACTACTAGCCCGAATGTCCGAGGCTCAATTTAAAAATACCTTGGGTGAATACAACAAGATCTTCAAAGACCAAGCTTCCCAAGATCTCAATGCCATCGGTGGTCAAGCCTTTGTCGGACTTCAAGCTCAAATGCTCCGTGCCGAAAATATCGCTACCAGCGATCAGAATCAACTCCTCGGTACCTATCTTGATGCCATTAAATCTGGTCAAGGCAGCTATAGTTGGAACCGCCTCATCAAGAGCAGTAGCATTAGTATGGGACACGTAGGTGAAGCTTCACTAGTCGGTCAAGTCTTAATGCGCAGTGTCGAAATTGAAGGCCGCCGCAGAAACGAAGCTCGCGTTATCGGTAACAAATTCAACTTCCCGAAGCTTGAGTATCGTGCCATGGTTCTCGATATGGATATGACCAACGATAAAGGTCGCGAAGTCAATCGCGAAGATGGCGAAGAAATTGAAGATGATCAATTCCGTCATATTGAAGGTAGACCAGAACATGTCCCGTGGCAAAAATACATCGGTGTACATAAGAAGACTGGCCAAGAAATTTCCAAAGAAGAATACGACAACTTGAGCGAAAAAGAACGACAGAATTACAATCGTGTGCGTTATTGCGAAATCCTTGACGATGATGGCAAAGTAGTCCAAAAAGTCTTCTTTGATGATCCTGGTTACATGAAAGAATACCTAGCCCGCGATATTGCTGTGGCCGACCCAATTGTGCAACGCTATGGTGTTTCTGTTGGATTAGATAACGAGACCGGTGAATATGGTCCATTACGCAAGTACCACAGTACTATCACTTCATCGATTCTCGAAAGTCGCTACAAGGAGCACAACGGCGCTATGACTGCCATGTTTGCCGCTCAAGCCAATCTCGGACACGTCCTTAATATGACTCATAATAATATTGGTCAACTCCAGAGTATTAGTGCTTCCGCCCAGCCTGGCTCCATGCTGATGAACGATGCCTATGTCTTTGAGGATCTTGCTGGCATGCTCCAAGCTGTGGACAATCCAGAACTCTTTGATCACTACTTCAGAGAAAATGAGCTTGAATCTTACAAAAACGTCAACGGCGAGAAACTTAAAGGTCTCCGCATGGCTACTCGTGATGACGGCCATTTGTACTGGGAAGAAATTCGCAGCGATGATCCAACTTTGACTAATGAAGAACGCAAAAACTATATCAAACACGCAGTTATCCCCAAAGCCTCTACAAAACTCTTCAGTATGCTTGACAAGATTACTCCAAACGTTCTCGATAAGCAAAAGGAAGGTACCGTCAAAGCCATCTTCAATTTCGTCAATACTCTTGAACAGGTTGGTATGAACAACCTGGATCCAAATGTCGAATTTGAACGAAAGCTCGATCCAGATAAAAACATCTTCGAAACACCTGATGCCGCCTCAATCAAGCAGAAAGCTAAAACCCTCCGCAAAATGTCCCAGGAGGCACTGGATCGTAAGCTCGCCGCCAAGGCCGCCGAACAAGCCACCACGGATAAAACCGCTGCTGACTTCTCCACCATTTTCCAGAAGTACAATCAAAAAATGTCTGACAATCAAGATTATCGCCAAGTCCGCGAAGAAGCTGATGATATCGCTACAATTATCAACGAAATCGAGAATATGTTCTACTCCTCCACTAGCTATGACAACTTATCTAAGAATATTCTCGCTAAGTTTGAGAACAATGAAGTTCTTGCAGAATATCTCGATGAAGCTTCGCAAATCATTGAAGAGTGTCGCTACGAAAATCTAGGTCACGGTTCTAACTCATTCATTAATGGCATTCATGATGAAATGACCGAACGTATGGAAAACTTACAAGAAAAAATTACAACTCTACTCTATACTATTGAAGGCACACTCTAATCCCTAAAGTCAACACCACCTGGTGTTGACTTTTTGTCCTAAGGCTATTAAGCTTAACTCAAGGAGGTGTTAAATTTTGGTGGGCAATATTTAACTTTTTGGCCATCAACTATGGTAAAATATCATTATGGCTAGTTATAAGGTACCCCAAGATGTCGAAGCTGATGATAAGCTGCTTGGTCCTTTTTCGTTCCGTCAATTTATTTACCTCATGATTGTACTCGGCATGATTGTGCTCGGTGTTGCTCTCTTCAAGATTTTTCCATTGCTTATCATTATCCCCATTCCTATTGGGCTCTTTTTCTTAATCCTAGCTCTTCCACTTAAAAAAGATCAGCCTATGGAAACCTACCTTGCCGCAATTTTATCTTTCTATTTTAAGCCGCGCAAACGTTTCTGGATACCTGGACAAAGCGAATCTACTATCTTAATTACCGCTCCTAAAAAAGTTGAGGCTAATCGAGTTCGTGATATCACCGAGGAAGAAGCCGGCCATCGTCTCTCCTTCCTCTCCGCCATTGTTGATTCCGAGGGTTATGCCATTCATAGTGCCAACTCTCCACTCCGCGACGAAATCTATGCCGAAGCTTACAACACAGCCGACATGTTCGATTACTCCGGTAATGCACGGCTCAGTAATATGATCAGCCGCGAGCAACAAGCTCGGCATGAAGAGGCTGTCAATCAAATGCGCGCCGCCATCGAACACACCGAAGCAAGCCGTAATCTAAGCACCCAAACCAACAAAGTTCACACTCTCCAACCTCACGTCGCACCTACCGCCAAACCAGAATTACGCACTACTTCTGCCTGGAACCCTAGCACCATCGTCCAACCGACTCCACCACCTGCCATTAACCCAGTCCAAGCTGAAAAATTTGAGAACCTCGCCAACAATTCTGACTATTCTGTCGAAACTATCCAACAAGAGGCTAATCGCATTCAAAAAGAAAACGAAAGTGAAGTATATATCTCACTGCATTAAGGAGCTGTATGAATCCACAAAATCCTAAACCTAACCAACCTACCGTCGCCAATCCTCAGGCGCGAGCCATGGCAGCTGCCAACGTACAAAGACAGCCCATGCAAGTACCCGGGCCGCAAGCTGCCCAACCGGTGCCCACTGCCGGATCTTATGGTGCACCCATGATGCAACCTCAAATGGCCCAACCTCAACCCATCGCCAGTGCTCCAGGTACCGTTATTGAAACTCCCCATACCACAGAGAATCCTCTTTCTACTCAGTCCACTCTGCTCTTCTCCGAACTCCGTGACGGCCTTATCATCATGAAAGACGGCTCCTTCCGCGCGGTCGTAGCCTGCCAATCCATCAACTTCGATCTCATGTCCGAACAAGAACGCGAAGGTGTAGAATACAGTTATCAAAACTTCCTCAACTCCTTGAATTTCACTATTCAGATTTTAGTGCGTTCACAACGTGTTGATATTGGTCCTTATATCGAAAAGCTTGCCAAAATCCGTCGCAATAATGACAACATGCTCCTAGGTATTTTGATGGACGATTATATTGCTTTCATTGACGAACTCGCCCGCGAAGCTAACATTATGGATAAATCCTTCTTCATTGTTATTCCGTATTATCCATCAGCCGACCTCGAACGTGCAGTCGAAGAGACTAAGAACTTCTTCAAAGTCGTCAATAAGAATAAAAACCAAGGTGTCACCCGGATTAATCGTGATGTTTATGACAAAGCCGTTGACGAACTTAATAACCGTGTTGAATCAGTCATTTCTGGACTTTTCCAAATCGGTATTCAATCTATTCGTCTACGCACCCGCGAACTCAGCCAGCTCTTCTACAATTTCAATAATCCTGACACCGCTGTTCGTGAACCACTAGTTGATTTTAGCCAAATGGCCACTACATACGTCAGAAAGGGGACGAAATAATGGGTAGAAAAGAACGCAAAGCAGCCAAAGCACAAGCCCAAGCTGTAGCTAATAGTACCGACTATATTACACAACGAGCCTTCGAACAGGGAATTACCACCTTGAGGGATTTAGTCTCGCCTAGCTCTATTGAAATTCACTCTAGTTATTTCCGTTTAGGCACTAAATACGGTCGCACGATTTATGTCTATGGTTATCCCCGCACACTTTATACCGGCTGGATCTCCGGGCTTATCAACATGGACGAAGTCTTAGACGTTTCAATGTATGTTTACCCAGTAGAAACCACAATTGTCATGAAGAACTTGCGCAAAAAAGTTACTCAGCTAGAAGCTTCATACAATGTTAATGCCGAAAAGGGGAAAATCCGCGATCCAGAGCTAGAAGCCGCCATTAATGATGCTGAGGAACTCCGCGACCAACTCCAAGTCGGTGCCGAGAAATTCTTCCGCTTTGGTCTTTATATTACGGTTTGGGCCGACTCCCTAGACGAGCTTAGCTTCGTGCAACATAAAATCGAGACCCTTCTCGGTCAGCAAATGGTCTTCTCTAAAGTTGCCAGTTCCCAACAGGAACAAGGCATGAACAGTACCATGCCACAGTGTACCGACCAGCTTCAGATTCGTCGCAACATGAATACTGGCGCTATTTCTACTTGTTTTCCGTTCACCTCTGCCGATTTGACTCAAGAAAGTGGGATTTTATACGGTGTCAACATGCACAATAACGGCCTGGTTATTTTTGACCGTTTCAGCCTAGAGAATGCCAATCTTGTAGTGTTTGCTAAGTCTGGTGCTGGTAAATCTTTCGCTGTCAAATTGGAGGCCTTGCGCTCTATGATGATGGGCACAGAAATTCTTATCGTCGATCCTGAGAATGAATATCAAAGACTCTGCGATGCCGTAGGTGGCAGCTATATTCGCCTCAGCCTCAATTCCGATGTTCGCATTAATCCATTTGACTTACCAAAGGTCGTCGACAACGAAGATGCCAATGATGCTCTCAGGGCTAATTTAGTTACATTACACGGTCTATTCAGACTCATGTTAGGAGGGAACCAAATCGGCCCTAATGGACAAGTTGTCCCCGCTCTTACTGCTAACGAAGAAGCCGACCTTGATCAAGCCCTGATCGATACCTATGCCCGTGCCGGTATTACTAGCGACCCTCTCACCCACCAGAGTGTTCCACCTACCATTATTAATCTTTACGATACCTTATTACATATGGGCGGTACCGGGCCACAACTCGCTCAGAGACTACGCAAATACACTTCTGGCACCTTCGCCGGTATCTTCTCGCAACAATCTAATATTAATATTAATAACACTATGGTAGTCTTCAACATTCGCGATCTCGAAGACGAACTCCGCCCCGTAGCAATGTATATTGTTTTGTCACACATCTGGAACATTGTCCGCGCCGAGCAGAAAAAACGTCTCCTCATCGTAGATGAGGCCTGGCAACTTATGAAATACGATGATTCGGCCAACTTCTTGTTTAGCCTCGCCAAGCGCGCTCGTAAATATTATCTGGGCCTTACTACTATTACTCAAGAGGTGGAAGATTTCATGAGCAGCAAAATGGGCCGAGCCATCGTAGCCAACTCTTCTATGCAATTATTCCTAAAACAATCACCTTCTGCTGTTGATATCTTGGCCGATGTCTTTAAGCTCACCGAAGAAGAAAAGAAACGTCTAACCAACTTCCCAGTAGGCCACGGGCTCTTCTTTGCCGGCCCCAACCATGTGCATATTCAGATTATCGCTTCAGCTACCGAGGAGTCATTAATTACCACCCGTCCAGGAGATAAACAGTAAATCTAGGTTCACACGATGGCAAAATATTATACTAATGGAAGTAGCGCTTTAGCCCCAAAGGATCCTCGCAAGAAGTTCCAGGTTATTAGTGGTGGGAAGGACAACAGTGCCAGCCGTCCTAATTTCCAGGCCATTAACGGCGGTAAAGCACAGCAAGTTGCGAAGCCAAAACCCAGTGCAGGAATGAATGTACTCATCAACTCTGAAAAGCATGCCATCGGTCATAATTATGGGCGACCTAGCTTCTATAGCGGCAGCGGAAAAACCACTGGGCCCAACAATAAAGGTGGTAAAACGAAGTTTCTCGGCAGCAAGAAAACTCTCGGGGCCATGTTAATTATCATGTGTCTTATTGGCGGTGGAGGCATGTTCCTTAGTAGCTCACATAGCTTACTCGGACCAGCCATGGAATCCTTAATTACTCAACAAACCGACACACAATATGCCTATAACGAAGCTACGTATGCCAGAATATTTAATGGCATGCTAAAAGGTGATAATGTTGTTGGCACCAAATGGAATGGAACACAAAAATACACAAAAATACCCACTAAGCTCAAGAATAATCTAGCCCGTCAGGGAATTGACGTAGTAGGAAGTGGTAGTAGCAAATACCTAACCTTTAAAGGTGAAGTCATTAATGCTAGCGATTTTTCAAATGTCTATCGTAACAATCTAGAATTTCGTGAAGCTTATACCATAGCCAAACGTGGACGCGTCTTAGGTTTCTTCGATAATGCCGCTAACAAGGTCTACAATAAACTAGGCATTTCGCGCAACCTATTCGACGACTATAAACAAACAAGTGATGCTGAAGCCGACATGCGCCAATTTGATGATACGGTAACTGACAAACTTGACACCACTGGTGCTAAAACTAGTACACGCACCGCTAGCGAAGGTCCCGAATATAAACTTGACGAAAATGGCCAACCTATACCGGACGGCAATGGCGGGTATGTTACAGAAGATGTCATTAGAAGTAACACCGATGAGGCCGACGTTACTAGTAAAAGAACCAAAGTAGAAGCAGAGACCAAAGCCGGATCATTCATTAGTAACATTGCTGGCAATGTTAAGCAATCGGTTAATTTAGGTTGTACGGGTGTTGCAGTAGGCAACATGATTGCTATCTCCGTGGCCGCCGCCACCATGTATCGAACTATCAATGTATTTTTAAGCGGAGAAGAAAATAATAGCAAAACTATGGCTGGGTTTGGATCAGAATCCGCCATTAACTCTTACATGAATCGCCTTACTACACCAGCAACCATCTCTGTTGAAGATTATGGTAATATTCAATATGACCTAAATGGTGCCAGCGCCGATAATATCGATAATCTTAAAGTTAAACTCAACACCGTCTCAATGTCCGGCGCCGCTACAGAATCCAACGGATTTAAGAATATACTTGCCGGTGTAGCACCAAACCTCAAAGAAACAGAAAATTATTCATTAGAAAAAACCATTAAAGCCGTCAGCGGAGCTTTTGCCCCAGTTTTTGGTCTAACCACGGCCAAAGACACCATCAAACATTGTGCCGAGTTGCAAATGGGCACCGCCTTCGCCTCCATTGCCGTTAGCTTAATACCAGGAGTGGGCGAAGTATACATTGTCAGTCAAGTTCTCTTTAAAGTAGGACTTACAGTAGCAGCTACAGCCGCCATCTCAGCTTTTCTGGGATTCCTTATTCCAACGATTGCCGAGACCTTATTCCGGGTTGACTTCACAGGACTAGAAGGTCTGGCTCTTGGAGAAGTGACTATGGCCGGATCCTATGCTGCCAACTCCCGTCTCGGACAAGAAGCAAGCGGACAGACCGTAGGATCTAAAGAAATGTTAGCCCAATACAACAAACTTAGTAGCGAAGCAATCGCACTAGAAAACGAGCTTGACGGCTACAAACGCAGCCCATTTGACCTAACATCTAAAAACACTTTCCTCGGTAGTATTGCATTCAGTCTGTTACCATCCCTCACCTCACAACACACCTCATCTATAAATACATTATTAACTAGTACATCTAATTCTATCGCCAGTCTCACAAACACTGCCTCAGCACTACCATACAACGAGTCCACTTTTTCATCCTACACCGGCTCATGCCCGATGCAAGAATCTATAGGAATAGACTGTAATATGTATGGTTACCCAAAAATCGGCAGCGACCCATCAATCATAAACATTCCTACAAATGACGATACATACACAGACCTTATAGGGAACCAAACTATCTGCGATAATGAAGGTGATTGCGAAGTCAATGAAGGTAGTGAACTAGATAAATATATTAACTTATGTACTTATCGAACTTCTCCTTTCGGCTTTACAGATTATAATATTCTAAACTCCCTATCAAAAGGTGGCATTATTGTTAGTGCTTTAAGCGCACTACCCCTAATTGGCGATGTTCTTGATATTTTCACCTCCCAAGAACTTTTAGATAATCTACCATGGGCTACCGGCGAAGTCTGCAAAATGGCATCTGATAATCCAAAATGGGAGGAATTTAAATACTACCAAAAATATATTGGCGAAACACGTATCATTAATGGTATGGGTGGTTTTGAAGATGAGAAAGAAGACGGCAACAATGATGGATCAGATAAAACCGAAGAAACCAGCAATGCTAAAGTTAATGAAGAACACACTACCGTTACTATCCCTGGGCTGAAAAATAAATACAAAATCGCTTGGGTTAGCGACTTACATATGATTGCTGATGGCACTGATTATGTCGATCAAGCTCGCTATGACATGTTCAAAACCCCTGACGGTGTATATTCAGCCGAATACCTCAATTCCATCATCGACCATCTTAATAATGGTAACTTTGATGCCGTAATCTTTGGTGGCGACATGATTGATTATTACTCTACCAAAAACTACGAAACTTTACGCGCTGGACTAGCCAAACTTAATATGCCTTGGTTCTATATCTATGGGTCTGAAGACCATGATAAATATACCGGCCGCACCAACGATAGTGTTGCAGGTGATCTATCTAGTGATAGTGCTGCTGGATCGGGAGATATCATCGATCTTGGCGAACTGAAGATCGTCGGCCTCAATAATTCCTCCAATGCAAAGATTGGCAGCTCAGATCTTAACTCGGTTGCAAATAATATCCAAAATGCCGGTAAGCCCGTCCTACTCGCTACCCACGTACCATTTGCTTCAAAAATTAACAATGATAGTCTCAAAAACAGTATTAGTAATGCCCACAACGGCCAAGCTTATTATTGGACCGATGGTTCATCTAACTGGGAACTCAGCGATAACCAAGCCATGCAGAGTTTCTTAAACGACAATATCTATAATGACGATACTAATGTCAAAGGAGTTTTCGCCGGTCACGTCCATACTTTATCAAACGACACTAAACTCACAGATAATATTAATCAGCATATTTTCAAAGGCAGTTTCGGTGGTAGTATCGGGGTGATCGATGTCGTAGGTGATAATACCGCACAAACCAATATCGTCGATTACGACATTCCTAATCGTGACCCAGTCCTTGCTAGCCGCGAAAGATTCCTCGAAAAGAATCCTCTAGATAATTCTCCCGCTGGATATCTCGCTCGCATTTCTGGTCTTACAAAAAGCGATGCTACTCTAGTCTTAGACATTGCCGCCTACTATGATTTTGTGAATAATTACGATGCCAGCACACGTCTTGCCATGAATGGTGATGCTTCCGATATTAAAACCGCCGATACAGTTGTTGCTGAAGCTGAAAGTCAAAGACTTCTTGAGCACCCCATGATCGGTGATGGCGAATCTGCTGAAGAATACATTATCCTAATTAGTCAAACTCCAATCTATGCTGATATACGTAATCGGAGCTATGCCGCATAATGTTTACTCGATTGAAACCATTTCTTAAAACCCTTATTCTAATCTTATGTAGTCTGATTTTTGCCATCACTATTCCTGTACCAATTCAAGCCCTAACTAATGCCCAATGGGATTTCTTTACCGCTAACGGTATCTATTATTACGACCCCGATGGAGGAGGATTTACTGGCTGCTATGTTGGTGATATTGTAGTACAGGGCAGTACGGCTGCCGAAAAGATCTGGACCGGACTCACTACCTTCCTCACCGACGAGCAGGCCGCCGGTGTTATGGGTAACATGATTTCTGAATCTAGCTTTAACCCCGTGCGCCACGAAATGTCAAAACTCAGTGAATATAAAGGTAATTTCGACCTATTCGGCAACCCTGGTGTGTCATATGGTATTGGCTTAATCCAATGGAGCTTCGGGCGTCGCATTAATCTACTAGAATATATTAAATCTAAAAACTCTAGCCTTATTACCTATTTTGAGCAACCTTATCAATATAGTCGCGTCAATGGCTCAGAGGTTTATGGTGATAAGTTCCTCCAACTTGCTGGCGAGAGTGTCTTTGATCAGCTGATCCAACTCGAATTAGAATTCCTTAAAACTGAACTTAATACTAAATTCAGTGGTTTTATGAGCACTAATAGTGTCTACGATGCTACAAAATTCTTCCTCGAAAAAATAGAAATACCACAAAATCCTTATATCGAGGCTCATATGAATCGCGTCACTCAGGCTGAAGAGTTTTATAAACTTTATCATGGTTTCACACCAGGCAATAGTGGTGGCGGTAGTAATAGTTGTACCCCCAGTGGCAACTTTCAACAAACAGTTCTAAATTATGCTTGGCATCAACATTATAGCGCTCCCTATACCGACCGTATGAAAGACTATGCCGCAGCAGTTGCTAAAAGAAAGCAAGAAGGAAAATATGTTGGTGGATCGGTTAATGGTATTGATGGTATAGATTGTGGTGGCTTCGTCACTACTCTGATGCAGGATAGTGGTTTTGCACCAGACTATAATAGCAATGGTGGAGGGACCAGTGTACAAGAACAATGGGTCAAAGACCAAGGTTGGAAACTCTTAAACGGTAGCCCTAGTACCCCAATTAATACCGGCATTCTACAACCCGGAGATGTCGCCTTTACTACTGGACACACTTTTGTCTATGTGGGTAATATACCAGACTTTAATGGTGTTATTGCGTCTGCCTCAATCGGAAATGGTAGCGGTGAAACCACCGGAAAAAATCGCGATACCAGCCGCGCACCTATGGTTGGTACCGAGGGTCTAGTCTCGGAATATAATAGCCACGAAATTGTCCGCTGGTATAGGAAGAATTAGATTATGTATGATACTGAATTAGCCAACCAAAAACGTAACAAAATCATTATGTTAGTTTTTCTCGCCTTTGGTATTTTTATCATTGGTCTTGCTATCTGGCAACAAGTCAGCCGCATTGGTAAAGTTGAAGTTGAGGTCAAATATGCTCCCTACTCCGCCGAAGTTAAAGTTGACGGTAAAAAAGTCAAAAACAATCGCCAAACTTATCTCTCACCTGGAGAGCACGAAGTTATTGTAACTCGAAGCGGCTTCGATGATCTTACCCAAAAGATAAATGTCGACGAATCCACAGGTTATATTTTCGGCCTCATGAACCCTAATTCTGAAGATGGTCAAGAAATCTATCGTCAAAAGCAAAACGAATTCCTTGAAGTCCAAGGGTTATATGGTATGGCTGCAATAGAGTCCGGAGAAAAACAACGATCAGAATGGCCCATTATTGGCTACTTGCCAATTAACAACGCAGTATACAAAATTGGTTATACTATAGAATCCGGAAAATTCTCAATCATCATAGAAGCTTCTAATACTTATCTTGAATCTGCTATTGACACCTTGCAATCTCTCCCACAGGACAAAAGTCTTGCTGAATATGATATCACTATTAAAGATTTCCAGAATCCACTCTCGCATAGCTTCGTAGATAACCATTCGAGTAGTCCACTAGAATTCCTTCGTCAAGGCTATCAGCATATTGATTGTACAGTTAACGAGGGAATCAGAGATGGCAATTATTACTATACTACTATCACAACGGGCAACCCCCAGCAATTCAACGTAGTGACTTACCGAGTTTTGATTGAATACCTTAATAATGAGTGGCGCCTCACTTCCACCCCGTATCCTCTTCTTACTACTTATAATACTCCCGATGTTCCGGTGCAAACTCTAAATGCTATCAACAAGCTCTAACTTACAGCCTACCTTCGCCCACACTAGTCAAAATCACTTGATTATTGCAAAAATTTTTTACTAAACATTTTTGTCTAAGCTCATCTAATTCTGAGAACACATCATCTAGCAACACCACTGGCACTTGACCCAGCTTGTCCATAATCATCTCCGCCTCAATAAACTTCAAAGCGATAATCATTGAGCGCACCTCACCTCGACTAGCCGATCCATCAGCCTTCACTTGATTAAACCTAAACTCATAATTATCATGATGCACCCCAAAACTAGTATGACCAATTATTCGATCTCGCTCAAAACCTTCTTCCAGTTTCTTCAAGAAGCTCGTCTCATCTTGTACCTCGCTCACATAATCCAAGTTTATCTCATCTTGATTCTCTGCAATCGAACGATACATCTCAGTAAATTTCGCACTAATCTGCTCCACTAATCTTGATCGTTCTTTATTCAACTCCGCTCCATATTTCGTTAACAATACGTCCCAAGAAAACACATCACCAATATCCACTTGCTCCAGTTTCAATAACTCGTTTCGTTGTTTCAGGGCTTTATTATACCGTAATAATGCCACACTATAACTCTCGGATAATTGCCCAAACACTCGATCAAAATAATTTCTCCGACTCGTCGGACTACTTCCTACTAAGTTCAGATCATCTGGCTCAAATAAGACGATTGGATACCTTAGTTTTTTTGGCAACCTTCGAGTTTTTTTATCCTCTAAGGCAAATTCCTTTTTCTCACCATCATAGACTACTACCACCTTCCGGCCATCTTCATAATCTAACTCTATCCGATAAAAGTCCGCACCCCGCCGCAAAATCTCTCGATCCACTGCCCGAAAACTCTTACCTTGTAAGACCTCGTAGATTGCTTCGAGAATCGAAGTTTTTCCACAACCGTTTTCCCCCACAATTTTCGTAGTTTGCGGTTCACATTGCAGCACAAAATTCTCATGAATCCGAAAATTCGTCAGTTTTATACTCTGAATTACCATCTCAGCCCTTTAATGGCATAATAATATGAATGTAATTGTCATCACCATTATCAGCTAACCGCAATACTACCGGATCCAACTTATTAGAGAACCCAAATTTTACCTTATTACCGCCTAGTGCATTCAGAGCATCTAATAAGAATCGTGAGTTCAGGGTTACTTTTCCACCTTGTTCCACCGCAGTCTCTATTCTAGAATTATTTTCTCCTAACTCATTAGCTACTGATGCTACGATGAATCCGCCTTTCTCCACACTACTTTCACAAGTAATTGATCCACCCACTTCCTTCGCAAATAAAGCCGCCAACTTCGTAATCCGAGTTAACTCGTCACGTTTCAGCTCTAAGCAAATCTCCGTTTCTTTTGGTATCAATTGCCGATAATCAGGGAATGAACCATCAATCAACTTTGAAGTCACTTCTATATCATCTAGTTTAAACCTAACTTGAGTCTCATCAAACCAAATCTCGATCTCTTGCACATCATCACTTAGAGATCTCAATACCTCTTGTAGGGAAGTAGTGGGCACAATTGCCATAACTTCACTTTCCACCTTATCAATAAATTTCTTCTCCGCCAACCTGTATCCATCAGTTGCTGCTAAATACAAGCTCCCTTCAAAAGTATTAAAATACACACCTGTGAGAGCTGGCCTTGTAGTATCAGCGCTAGCTGCAATCAAGACCTGTGATAACCCCGCCTTAAATTCTTCTACTGACATTTGGAACTTAACTACCTTATTATCATCAATTTCTGGCAGTTCTGGAAAATCATCTGCTGCTGCTCCATTTATCGTAGAATTATATCCACCTGCCTTAATAGTTACTTTCTCATTTTGAGCCGAAATCTCCACCAGTTCACCCCGTGGTAAATTACCTACAAACTCCGCCATCAATCTAGCTGGTACCGTCACGACCCCATTTTTACTTTGAGTCGCTGGTAAATAACTCACCACCGCCATATCTAAATTAGTGGTGGTTAAACTAACCTTTCCTTCATCTACTCGAATAAGAACATTATTTAAAATCGGTAAAGCTGCTCGTGAACCTGCTGCCACTCGACTTACATTACTTAATGCTTTTGCTAACTTTTCTTGAACTATTTTAATCTCCATTTTCTCTCCTCTCTAATTTATTAGTAGTTATAGTAATAGACTATGTGGAAAATGTGCAAAACTCTCCATCTTCCAGGGGTCAGAACGTGTGTAAAACCCTTCGGAAAACTTTCCACCACCCGCGCTAATTTTGTGCAAAATCCTATTTAAAAATGTGTAAAACCCTGCCACCTGCAAACTTGTGGAAACTTTCCCACGGCTTTCCCACAAAGTTTTTCGCAAGTTTTCCCACAATTTTTCCACAAAATCTACCGAACAAACCGAACGAACATGGACCCGAACAAACACAAAAAACCGAACAAGAAAAAACCCGAACAAACACAAAAAACCGAACACCATCTGGCTAACAGGGGAAATCCTATCCATAAATCTTCTCCCTAAGGGCTGCCAAGTCATCGCGCAGCCCAAAATTCAGCTTCAAATCACTTTCGATTTTCTTAATTCCGTGCATGACGGTAGTATGGTCTTTTACCCCAACTTCCATAGCGATTTTAGGAGTACTCATACCTAGCTCTTTTGAAAGCATATACATCGCGACCTGCCGGGCATTTTTAATATGAGCTATACGGCTTTTACTACACATTTCTTTAGGGGTCAACTGATAATATTTAGCCACTTTTTCCACAATTTGTCTTGAAGAAATAGCCTTCGATTGGGGATTTTTTGAGGTATTAACATAACCCTCATTAATCACCGCAAGAGGTGTCATACCTTTCAGGTCTGCTACGGCTAGTAAACGGTTAAACTCACCTTCAAGGTCACGAATATTTGTCCGAACGTTTTCTGCTAAGTATTCAATTGCTGCATCTTCAATCTGCACACCATTAAATTCTGCTTTCGCCTTCAGAATTGCACATTTATCTTCAAATTGAGGTAACTGGAGATCGTAAGCCCCGGTCATAGTCAACCGTGATGCTAATCTTTCGTCCACGGTCTTAATTTGACTAGGCAAACGATCGGAGGTTACAATAATCTGCTTATTTAATCCGTACAGCTCATTAAATATATCAAAAAACTCTACCTGTGAAGCCTCTTTTCCTACAATCATCTGAAAATCATCAATAATCAAAACATCTAACTGTTTGAATTTTTGATGAAACTCATCACCTTTCTTGTTTTGAATCGATTTAATGAAATCTGAATAAAAGCTTGAAGTCGGGGTGTAATGTATTTTTAATTTCGGATTTTTGCGTAGTAACTCATTTCCAATTGCTTGTACGAGGTGAGTTTTCCCCAAACCTGGTCCACCGTATAAGAAAAAAGGATTATAACTCACCCCAGGCTTATCAACTATATTACGCGCAATACTCACAGCCAAATCATTATTAGAACCAATTACGAAATTATCAAGGGAATAGCGACTATTTAACCCAGTCTGGAAAGTATTTGTATTTCCAGAAACCCTTGGATTACTTACCGAATTCGCTACCTGGACCGGCGGCAGATCTCGCGGTTTAATCTTAGGTCGACTACTGGCTTGAACGAGATATTTGATCTCCTTTAGCTCAATTTGATTTTGCTTAAAAGCTTTATATAGAGTTTCGGAATATTTTACTTCTAGCTGTTTAACTTTAAAAATATTCGGCACTCCAATAGTGGCCACCTGATCCTCAATAGAAACCAGCTCGGTACCCGAAAACCATGTAGAAAATTGCTCTGGCGGAATCGCTTGCTCGACTCCGGACAGCACACTCTTCCACACGTCCGACATGACCTTACTTCCTCCTTAACTTACCCTGATTATAACAAACATTTCTAGACTTTTCCACAGTTTCTTGATAAAAACCAAATATGGTATAATAAACAAACTAATAGATAGGGGTAGACTTTTCCACAACTCCACCGAAATACCTATATAATATGTGGAAAACTTCTTGAAAAAAGTGGAAATCTGAGGTATACTAGGACAAGAATTTGTTAAATTACATAGAAAGAACTATTATATGCCAAAACGAACTTATCAGCCACACAAACGTCAACGTAAGGCCGAGCATGGTTTTATGAAACGCAATAGTAGCACAAACGGACAAAAAGTCCTGAAGCGCCGCCGTATTAAGGGACGCGCTCGTCTGAGTGCCTAGTTATATAACCTCCCAAAATTCCGGGAGGTTATATAATTGAGTGTATAATATTATTATGTTAGCTCAAAAATACCGCTTTCATTCTCGAGGGGGAGTACGTCACACCTATCAAAAGGGAAAGACTATTCGTACTCAGATTATATCTTTAGTTTTTGCACCTAATTCCCGGTATCACCAACGTTTTGGGGTGGTCGTCTCAAAAAAAGTCCTCAAATCCGCCGTCGGCCGTAACCGTATTCGTCGGCGCATCTATGAAGCAATCCGTTTAGAGCTACCCAATTTCACCAAATTCCAAGATAATATTTTTATCGTTTATCAAAAATCTGTTCTCACCATGTCGTTTCGCGAATTGAGGGAACTAATTCACGATTTATTAGCTCGGAGCCTCACAGAATAAGCCAAATGTCGCAGACTTGTATTAAAAAGAATCGTATTGCCTGGGTTGATCTTTTAGAGATGATCGCTATTTTCATGGTAGTACTCTATCATAGTAGATTCTATATCTCTGATATCATCGGTAGCACCTCGGTAGGGACTTACGTTAACTATTTCCTTAATACTATTCTAGCTACTTGTGTACCCCTCTTCTTTTTCATCAACGGCTATTTGCTATTCAGACAGAAATTTGACTTCCAGAAACATCTTCGTAAAATTATTAAACTCATAGTCATTACGGTAATTTGGTATGCTCTCACTCTTGCCTGGTTAGTCTTTTTACATCGGGATTGGTTGGAAATGGGTGGTCTCGGCGCCGTGTTAAACGCAGTCAAATCGGGAATCAATCATCTTTGGTTTATGGGTGCTCTAATTTGTATTTATCTCTTTTTTCCGCTTCTTAAAACCGTTTACGATCAAAACCAAAAAGTTTTTCGTTATTTTACAGTTATCTGTCTAATTTTCACTATTGGTAACACCTTTCTTAATGAAACTCTAACGATTGGTAGCCAGCTTATTGGTCGGCCACATGTCTTTCAGGATTATAATTTCTTTAATATCTTCAATCCTCTGCGGGGTATTTATGGATACAGCTTCGCCTATTTTTGTCTAGGCGGGCTCCTCCATCAATATCTTGATCGTATCATGCGCATTCCTGTGAAAGTGCGTAATCTTACTGCTATTGGGCTGCTTACTCTAGGATGTTTGGGGTTATTTGGTACTGGCTTATTCTATTCTCAGATGAGTGGCACAGAATGGAATGTAGTATGGAATGGCTATGACACGATTTTTACCATGATTAATATTGCTGGAATTCTACTTCTCAGTCTAAACTTGCAAAAACCTCAAAAGTTTCTCACCCTTGTTTCTTGTAATACCTTGGGTATCTATCTGACGCATATGCTTTTCGTCGAACTGCTGAAGCCGACCGCCACCTCTATTAACTTTTTCCACAGCTTCGGTGGAAATATCATCTATGCCGCAGGTATTACTTTAATTAGTCTTGCCTTTGTCCAGCTTCTTCGCAAAATTCCACTTCTTAGGAATTTAGTAGCTTAAATATGTTATAATAGAAACATGTTTGAGTTAATTGATATGTTAATCGTGCGACCGATTACGAATATCCTCTTCGTGATTTATGGTTTTGTCGGTGATTTTGGCCTAGCCATCATTTTGTTTACTGTTCTGGTGAAAATTTGCCTATGGCCATTGATTAAACGACAACTCCATCAAACCCGGCTGATGCGCAAAATCCAGCCCGAACTCGCTGAAATTAAAAAGAACTGTAATGGCAACCGTCAACTTGAGTCATTACAGATGATGGATTTATACAAACGCAATAATATTAAACCTTTCCGCTCGATGTTGACTTTAATCATTCAGCTTCCTATCTTCATTGCTCTCTATACCGCTGTCCGAGTTATGGTACAGCCCACTTTGTCAGACAACCTGGAAAAGCGCGCCTATCCTTTCGTACGGCAAATTGATAGTGTTGAGGCGGTCGTGCAATTACAACAGCCCTATTTATCCTATCTCCAAACTATACAGAATATCCGTAATGATTCTAACCTGAATGACGATCAAAAATCCCAAAAAGTTTCTGATACTCCAGCCGTTACCTATGATTTTCAGCCAAAGCTCTTTGGAATTGTTGATTTAGGAGTGCGTCCTGGCTTCATGTCGGTGAGCGCAATCATAATGTTGGCCTTTGCTATTGCCTCAGCTTTTACGCAATATTGGATCTCATCACAACAAAACCCTTCCAAAAAGTCACAAAAATCTCGTACTTTCCGCCAAATCATGCGCGATGCTGCCGATGGTAAGGAACCAGACCAAGCTGAGTTGAATACGGTCATGTCTAGCCAAATGACCAAGATGATGCCTATTATGATGTTACTCATTATGATTAACTTGCCCGGCGCACTTGTCTTCTATTATTTAATTAGCAATATTATGACTGGTGTTCAGCAAAAATACATCTTAAATAAAAGTGGTACTGAAATGGAAATTGCCGCTGATAAGAAACTAATTCGTGAGCTGAACAAAATAGAAGAAGGTCAAGTAGTTAAAGAATCTGGTAAAAAAGTCACAAAAATCAGTGCAAAGAGTAAAAGAAGTAAGTTTAGAAAGCATAAATAGAGGAGAAGTATTATGAATAAAGATGAGTCAATTCGCTTTGCTACAAAATTTCTAGAAGATTTACTATCTTTCTTCGGGATCAATGTGGCAGTTAGTTCTACAATTGATGATGAGGTGATACAGCTATCTATCCCGTCCACTTCAATGAATTCTTTATTAATTGGTAGGGAAGCAAATAACTTACGCGCCCTTCAGCATATTGTTTCAATGGCACTCACTTTGCATAAGGCTGAAGTTGTGCGAGTCAATGTAGATGTAGCGGATTATAAGCATCAAAGAGCCGAACGTATTGCTGAACAAGCAGAAGAATGGATTCGTGAGGTGCGCCAAACCGGACAAACTCGCCGCCTAGATCTTAATGCCGCTGATCGCCGTATTGTGCACAAAGTCGCCCAAGATTATTCTGATATTCGGACACATTCAGAGGGAGAAGGACGCGAGCGCCAGCTCTTAATCGAAAAAGTTGCTAACTAAATAGAAGTAAAAACTATGCAAAATACCCGCTACTAGGCGGGTATTTTGTTGGTGTGCAGCTGCGACCCCCTCTACTTCTTCTAGCTCTAGAACTTACTGCTCTCATCCTTGCCAATCAAGACCACGAAATCAGCTTCTCCTGGCCAGACATCTGCAGGTAGCTCATTTGCGCCTCGTGCCGTTGTTTGATAGCGATCTTCTAGGACGGCTTGCGTCATCGGCATACTATCGGTTAAAGCATACAGACAATACTCTTCTTCACAAGCACTTGGTGATACATCGCCTACTGTAATCACGTTGTAATTGAGTGACTCTAGATGAGTCTTTTCTGCTCCTGCCACACCGACTTGCCCGCTGGCATTATATACAGAGATTTTAGCACCTTCGCGTACCCCAGCCTCACTCGAGAACATTCTATCTAGGTATTCTTGTATCTCACTATAATCACTATATCCCGCGCTTGGTACCACGTATGATACACCATTAATCATATCTGACTTTACATAATAAATATTATTTTCGTAATCCACTAGTGGCACATTGCGAATATTATTAATATTAAAGTTCGACAATAGTCGCACCCCAGCTTTAATATTATCCGTGGTGAAGTTCGTCCTGAGATTGTCACCTAAGATATTTACAAGGCTAAGTGCCTCAGAAATGCTAATACCGTTTTCTAACAGTTTTTGAGCTATGGCCTCAACGATCTTTTGCTGTGAATTACCCCGTGTAAAGTCTCCCCCCATAGTCCCATGTCGAGCACGCGCCAGTGCTACGGCCTGTTGGCCATTCAAATTGGTGGGAACTCCCGCTTCAATTACCATACCCGTGTAATAGAAGTCACTAATATCTTCGTCTAAGGTCACCGTAATGCCACCCAAAGAATCCACTATATCTACCACGGAACCCCAGTTGACATGCGCCCAATACTGGAAATCGAGCCCGAGAATTTGGCCAATCTGCTTCATTAAAGCTTCGGCACCTGCGGTCTCATTATTGCCGTCCTGATTATTACACCAGAACACTTCATTAATTTTTCCTGCCGAACAAGCCATCGGTACCTTTAGATCGCGTGGCAAACTCAGCAAAGCTACATCTTGAGTTTTTTGATCCAAGCTGACAACCATAATAGAATCAGTCAGCTGAGCTCCGTCATGCACACCATCTCCAGAGGTACCACTCATGTCATAACCTTCTGTACCAAAAATTAAGATATTAGTCCTACCGTTGCTATCGGCTTCAAAAGGCACCTCTTCGGAAAACAGGGAACCAACCGTATCCCAAAATCCCGATTGGCCGTTGGTCAACCGTGAAATTAAACTATCACCCCAAATAAATATGGCAATCGCCCCACCAATAATCAATAATAACAATCCTAAAAAGATTTTCTTAATGATGTGATGCTTACGTTTTTTCTTTGGCTTTTTTTCACGTTTGGACTTTTGGGGTTCTTCCTCAAAAATTTCATCATCGAATATAGGTTCACTGCGTTGCAAACCTAAATCAGATTTTTTACCTCGACGACCACTAGTCTTAGTCGAAGAGCTTTTTCTCGGTTTGGATACAGTTTCATCGCTAAAGCTATTTAATAAATCAGACCAATCTGACTCCTCCGGTACACCCAAGCTAGTATCGGTCGTATCATAGTCAAAACCCCGCACCGGATCCAAGAAATCTGTGGTATTTACATTCCTGCGCCACCCGGTATCACGAGCATGAACTGGCTTACGTACTGTTGCTTTAGAAGTCCTGGCTTTACGATTTGAGGTGCTTGCCAAAGAGCCCCCCACCACACGATGTGAGCTAGAAGTATTCACCTTCTTGGTGGAGCTGGACTTGCGCACAGCTAAGCCATCAATCGTTGTTCTTGCCATGTTACTCCCATTTGACCTTACGGACCTTTTAATCTATAATTTATTATAACATATGAAAACGAAATTAACCAAAAAACAAATGCTTATTATTGAGTTTATTAATGATTACACTGCGTCACACAGTGTGTCGCCGACTTACCGCGAAATCATGACAGCCTTAGGGCTTTCCTCCGTCTCTGCAGTTGCTGAACATATTAATAACCTGGTTGCTAGAAATGCTCTGAAAAAAATTCCCGGAGCCGCACGGTCATTAGAAGTCTTAGATTTAAATCATACCGAAACGGTCGAATTGTTTAATCGTAGTTTAGAAATCGCCGATCCCGAAGAGCGCAAAATCCTTCATCAAGCAGCCGATATTCTCGGACTAGAATTATAATTTTGTCAAATTAACGTGGATATGCTTGCTAAATTTTTTTGAATTTTGTTATACTCCAGTCAGACAGAAAAATATCGCGAGTTTACTGTTAAAATTCATCAAATTTTATGTCAGAAAATAAGGAGGTTGACATGAATCCTGTCTTGGGAGCATATTTATGATACAAAAACTCAAAAGTCTTGCTTTAATCGGAGCGGCGGCTGTTATGGCTTTCTTAATAAATCTCACACCACAATTTACAACACCAACTTCAGCAGCCAGTGTGAATGGGTTTCGTCCTGGCAATATCATGTCAGACGCAGTCATGGGGAATTACAACTCTATGACCCTCGCAGACATACAAAATTTCCTCATTACGAGAGGAAATTGCAATAATCGTAATTACAATCTCTATCGCCAGCTCACCGCAAGTTATCCAGGTATTACTTGGCATTGGCAAAATGGTAAGTTTGTCTGTCTCGCAGAGGAACGTTTTGGCAACGGCCTTTCGGTTGGGTCGGGCCAAACTGCCGCAGAAATTATTTACCAAGCGGCTCAAGATTATCGCATCAACCCGCAAGTTTTGCTTGTGTTACTAGAGAAAGAGCAAAGTTTGATTAGTGACTCTTATCCGAATTCTTTTAACTACCGTACCGCTACTGGCTATGGTTGTCCTGATACAGCGGCCTGTAATACGAGATACTACGGTTTTAAGAATCAAGTTAGAAATGCTGCAGCGCTTTTCCGCACCGTTCTTAATGGGGGTTGGTCAAATTATCCCGCATACCGTACGACATATATTCGCTATAATCCAAAGGCGAATTGCGGTGGCACATATGTGTATGTGGAGAATCGTGCTACGGCCGCTCTTTATAGGTATACACCTTATCAGCCCAATAGTGCTGCTCTAAATGCTGGGACGGGACTCGGTAATACCTGTTCTGCTTATGGCAATCGTAATTTTTACGTATTATTTACAAGATGGTTTGGTAGTACGCAGACTACTTCAAATCGAGCACCTATATTGACGTCTACGACGAAACCTAAGCCCACACCTCTTAAGAGTGTGCCAATTGATAAAAAGACCACGAACCGCAACTATGTTATTTTGCCCAAAAATAATCCAGCAGCCGTAGCATTAAATGCTAATAGTAATGGCAATGTAAATCTTTGGACTAAAAATCAAGGCAAAAACCAACAGTGGCGCATCGCATATAATGCCAGAACCGACGATTATACGATTACGAATGTCGCTACCGGTAAAGTGCTTGAAGTACAACAAGGATTTATGGTTCCCACGGCAAGAATTCAGGTAAATAATAATGCTCAGTTTTGTAGTCAACGATGGAAAATAGTTTCTACTAATGATGGTTATTATGAATTTATCCCAGCTTGTTCGGGGCGCTATGCAATCTATACTTATGCTAATAAAACTACTAGCGGTACCAACCTCGCTCTATGGAATCTCATAGGTAGCGACACACAAAAGTTTATCATCATGTATAGTGACTAGACGGAGCAGTAGCGGTGCATTTTAGCGATGCACCGCTAAATCTCTAGGTCTCACCTTGACGCATTCAAGACGTCTGATATACTAAAACTAGGAGAACAATGTCATGACAAATAAAAACACTAGTTCCAAAAAACCTCAAAACCAGTCTAAACAACACCGCATCCCACTTTTAAAGCGCCCTTGGTTCGTAGGGGCTATCATCTTAGTGCTCGTCATTGCTGTCGCAGGGGTTATTTATTATGGCTGTACTCATAAAAATAATGATGTGGTAAATGAAGATAAACCAACAAATGTTGAACCAACTGATAGGACTGATAATGAAGATAAGCCAAACTCTTCTACACCTTCTGAGAACAAGGAGGATCGTCCTGAAGACAAAGTGGTGCAGTTTGAAGGTGCAGATCCTAATGATCTAGAAGAATTGACTGGTGTGGTCAGTTATCGTAATGTTGAGCAGGGTAAACTAATCATTGATACGAATATTGATCAGTATTTAACTGATGGCGGTAATTGTACAGTTAATCTCAAAGGTCAGAACACTGGACATAATGAGAGTGCGACAAAACCAGCCCATGCTGATATTACTACATCTTATTGTGAAACTTTCGAGATCCCAGTACAGGGATTGCCATCAGACTATTATGAGATTGAAATAACAATTACAAGCAATAACAAAAAAGGCACTATTAAAGATGGAGTACAACTATGATTAGAAAAGCAGGGAAACAGTTTAAAGAATCATACCGAGTTTTCTTATCGCTCGGCGCAGCATTAGTTACAGTATTCTTAACTTATTTAATTTTGCAGGCCCTGCAGTCTACGGCCTCAGCTGCTAGCGCAAGTAGCTTTAATCCTGGTAATATTATCAGTGACGAAGTTATGGGTAATTATAATTCCATGTCAGTTGAGGAGATTCAGCGCTTCTTAACCGAAAAAGGAAATTGCAATAACACTAATCGTGCACTTTATGAACAGCTAACTAAGCAATATCCTAACATTACCTGGCATTTTGAGAATGGTCATTTCATCTGTCTATCAGAAGAGCGCTTTGGCGATGGTCAGAATATTGGCTCGGGACAGACGGCAGCTGAAGTGATTTATGAAGCTGCCAAGGATTATGAGATTAATCCCCAGGTCATTATCGTTCTACTAGAAAAAGAACAAGGTTTGATTACGGATTCTTACCCAAATTCATATAATTATCGTGCTGCCACTGGCTATGGCTGCCCAGACACTGCCGCTTGTGATACAAAGTATTATGGTTTTAAGAACCAAGTTCGTAATGCTGCTGCTATGTTTCGCTCGGTGCTTGATGGAGGTTGGTCAAATTATCCCTCTGGCCGTACTAACTACGTCCAATATCACCCCAATAAAGACTGCGGAGGCACAAATGTTTATATCGAGAACCGTGCCACCTCAGCTCTTTATCGTTATACACCATACCAGCCTAACAGTGCATCTTTGAATGCTGGTTACGGCACGGGAGATATCTGTTCGTCATACGGCAATCGTAATTTCTATATGTATTTTACGGATTGGTTTGGAAGTACACAAGAAGCACACATTAACAAAATCGATAAGGTAGATAAGGTTAAGAGCGATTTTGATTTCAGTTATATCACTCACATCCAAAATATTGGCTGGCAAGAATCTCAATCTAGTGGAACGGCGGCTGGTAGTGTAGGTCTATCGGCTAGACTAGAGGCATTCAATATAGATCTAGGTAAATATAACGACCAAATTGTCTATCGCAGCCACATTCAGAATATTGGTTGGGAATCGACTTGGCATCATGGTGATGAGATCTCAGGCACAACCGGGCAGGAAAAAGCCGTTGAAGCAGTCCAGCTACAACTGATTGGCGATTTGGCGAAACAATATGATATCTACTATCGTGTCCATGCTGCTAACATAGGCTGGATGAAATGGGCCAAAAATGGTGCCCCTGCTGGTACCACAGCCGAAACCCGCCAGCTTGAAGCTATCCAAATCATTATGGTTAAAAAGAATGCCAATCTTAGCTTATCTAATGGCGATATTGATCTGGCTTATCGTAGTACAGAAGGTGATGTAGAACATTACTTATTCATTGAATACCAAGCCCATACAGCTAACATAGGCTGGATGGAATGGGTTAAAAATGGTCAGACTGCTGGCACCACTGGACAATCTCGTCAGATGGAAGCACTTAATATCCAAGTAGTAGGTGATGATGGCAATAGTATCACTATGCCGGGAGTTCAATATCGTACGCATATAAGGGGCAAGGGCTGGAGTACCTGGCTAAATAATGGTCAGACTGCTGGCACCACTGGACAATCCTTACCTATCGAAGCCATAGAAATTAAGCTAACTGGAGATTTTGCTAATCGCTATAATATTACATACCGTGCCCATGTTTCTGATATCGGCTGGATGAGCTGGGCAAAAGGCGGTGAATTATCTGGCACCACGGATCAAAACCATCAAATCGAAGCCATAGAAATTCAACTACGTAAAAAATAATACAATAATACAATAAGAATGAACAACCTCTAACCCCAGGGGTTGTTCATTCTTATGACATATTGCTATATGGTATAATCGTACGTATGAGTATGGATAGAGTTAAAAAGCTTCTTAATAAAATGCGATGTCAAGGCGCATTTCTATTAAGCTTCGTGCAACCAAAAAATCTCTCTAAGGGCTATCAAGCCTTTCAAAAAGGCGGAATAGGTGAATTTCGACGACGATTAAGATCGAAGATCCACTATCAGTATACTGAACAAAGATACCAATATCGCGATTATTCAAAAATCATGCGCCCTACAAAACAAGAAATAAAACAACAGAGTTTGACAGAATTTGATTATCGGCCATGCTTCGGAGTGGCAATTCCGCTTTATAAAACCAAACCGCAATATCTAGATGATTTACTGGAGAGTTTCAAAGCCCAAACTTATAGTCGTTTCAAGCTTTTCATGGTAGATGCTTCACCAAGCCAGCAGGGCAAAACTCAGCTCACTAATAGAATGATAGATGAAGCTACAAAAGATCCAAGAATTATATATCAAGTACTAGATAAAAACGAGGGAATTGCAGGTAACACTAATAAGGCTATTGAACTTGCTATGCAGGATGCTGATATCACTCATATTGCTCTGTGTGACCATGATGACTTTATTGAACCTGACACATTTTATCAATATGCTAAAGTTCTCAACGATGACCAGAATGTTAAAATTATCTATTCTGACGAAGATGTTGTTGCTTTCAAAGATGACCCAAATGCCTACTATGTAATGAAACCGGATTTTAACGAATATTTTATGGAGAGTTGTAATTATATCAACCACTTCTTTGTCTGTGAGAAGAAATTGTTAAAAAAGATACAAACCAAAGATGGTCTATACGAACGTCCGGAATACGATGGTGCCCAAGATTATGATTTATACTTACGGCTAATCGAGGAAGCACTTAAGCTGGACAAGAAATTAGCAAAGCAAGAATTGGTAAAGATCAAAGATGCATTATACACCTCATCAACTATTCATCATGTACCAAAAGTTTTGTATCATTGGCGGGCTGGAGATGGTTCAACTGCTCAAAATCCGCACAATAAACTCTATGCCTTTGATGCTGGAAAACGTGCGCTAGAAGCATATTATCAGCGCCGTAATATAAAAATTCAATCTGTAGAACATACTAAAATTTTTGGCACTTATCGTACGAAATACAAAATCGAGCGAGAACCATTAGTTAGTGTTATTATTCCGAACAAAGATCACGTTCAAGACCTCCGACGAGCTATCGAGTCGGTCCAAACTGGAACTTATCAGAATCTAGAATTTATTATTGTCGAAAATAATTCTACTCAACCAGAAACTTTCGCCTATTACAAAAAGTTAGAGAAAGTCAAAAATATTAAAGTCATAACTTACGAAGGCGATCTTAATTATTCTGGGATTAACAATTATGGTGTTAAACATGCTTCAGGGGACATATTACTGCTTCTGAACAATGATGTCAAAATGCTTGATAAAGACTCAATTATCGAGATGGTCTCGATCCTAAAACGTGACCGTATAGGTGCAGTAGGCGCACAGCTAATATTTCCTAATCAAGAGATTCAGCATACAGGAGTTATTGTAGGTTTAGATGGGAGCGCTGGGCATATTTTTTATCATGAAAAGTCAGAATATTCATATGGTAATAGGGCAAATTGTACTACATGCTACTCTGCCGTGACGGCAGCCTGTCTTATGACTTTAAAAACAACTTATGTGAAGATAAAAGGCTTTAGTGAGAATTTTACGACTACACTACGAGATGTAGATTTTTGTCTCAAGATTCGCGCTCTCGGAGACTTAATTGTGTATACTCCGTATGCGCAGTTTTGTAGCGACAATGTTCTTGATCAGTTTTACTCTGGCTCATCTCCAGAAACAGAGGAGATCAGGAAAAAATGGCCAACCATCTATCAACAAGGTGATCCATATTATAATCAAAATTTTAGTCTTCAACGTACAGATTGTAGCCTGAAATAGCCTGCTTAAACCTCGGTTTTTTGTTGAGAATATGATATAATCACCATAAGTATGAAAAGTCAGAAACGAATCTGCCTTTTTGCCGGCTTTGACAAAAAAGGTGAAATTGCAGACTATGTAGTATATTACTTAAAGGCACTATCACAATTTGCCGACGTCTATTATTGGGGTGATTTTGAGTCCTCCGAAGTGGAGAAGAACAAACTTAAGCCCTACTGTAAAGGAGTATATTGTGCCAAACATGGAAAATATGACTTTGGATCATGGCAGGAATTAATTCAGAAGTTAGGTCGCGAAAAAATTGAGACTTATGATGAGTTAATCTTGGCTAATGATTCTTGTTATGGACCACTTTTTGATTTTGATAGCCTTTTTACGGAAATGGATAGTCGAGATTGCGACTTTTGGGGGCTTTCTGCAGCTTTTAATCAACATATCCACCTACAAAGCTACTATATTGTTCTAAAGCAGCCAATTTTGCGATCTCCTATTCTATACGATTTCTTTGCGCGCGTCAAATCGGAATCAAATTATAATGAAGTTTGCCTAGCATACGAAGATCGTTTCACATATGTTCTCAGTAAGTCTGGATTTCGCTTTAGTTCATTTATAGAATATCGAGAACTAGAGAATCACCCATATAAAGACATTGTTTCTGCTATTAAAAGGCACCATTTTCCGCTTTTAAAAGTAAAGTTCTTCTTAGGTGGAATTCGTGACCAAGCGGGGGTAGAAGATTGGCGAAAGGTCATTAAAGACTATACTAACTATCCAGTTGACCTTATTGAGAACGACCTAGAACGTCGGGGTTTTGATTTAACCAAGATTGATAAGTCTGTGCGCGAAAAACGCAGTGAAACTCCCAGTTCCTATACTCAAAAATCCCGTTTTAAGCATTGGATTAAAAAAGGGGGAAAATTCATACTGAAACCAGTATTTTATTTCACGGATGCCTATGTTTACAACCGTACCGCTCGATATTCCTATAAGATTGAGCATATCAATCAATGCTGTCGCCAACTTCAACAAAAATATGATGAGTTACGATCATCGATGGATCCTAACTATATAATTAAAACCTTTTATCTTCAAGAGCCTATCGAGCCATGCAGGTTAACTTTATCCGAAAATGATGCTACACTTATCAAGAATTTTGCCTTAGAGCTGCCTCTAACAAGTGAATCTACTGTATTGCTATTGGGGAATATCACCCCGCAAAATCTAGATTCATTAGGCTTATATAATGCGCACACTCTTTTCCTCAATAATAATTGGGAGAGTCTGCTTAAAATTCATAGCGAGAGAACTAAAAACTTATGTAACTTCAATTTTATTGATGAGCTAAAACGACCAGTTTACTTTGATTTTATTTTAGTACAACCATTATTATCCGAATCGACTGATGCTTTGATTAAGAAGTTTCTTTCGAACCTAGAGCGACAAATGATGTTCGAATCTATTTTAGTGATGATGGTACGAAATAAAGAAGAAGCAAAATATCGGAAAATTTTACAAGATTCTGGTTTTAATCCGGTAAAACTAGAAAAAGGTTTAGTGGTAGGAAATGACCCATTTGATGTATACTGTGATAAAATAAAGAGTATAAAGGGCTACAAAGCTTTATTTTACAAAATAAAATAGAGAATTAGGGAGTTATGAAAGGTATTATTTTAGCTGGCGGTTCTGGTACCCGTCTTTATCCAATTACTGAAGGTATTAGTAAACAACTAATGCCAATTTATGATAAGCCGATGATTTTTTATCCAATTTCAGTTTTAATGTTAGCTGATATTCGGGATATCTTGATTATCACTACTCCAGATGATCAATCCAGCTTCCAGAAGCTCCTTGGTGATGGTTCTCAATTCGGGGTTAACTTATCTTATGCTACTCAGTCTAAGCCGCGTGGGCTAGCCGATGCATTTATCGTTGGCGAGGAATTCTTAAATGGTGAAGCTTGCGCAATGGTGCTGGGAGATAATATTTTCTATGGTAATGGTTTGACCAAACTATTGGTGAATGCACGAACTAATGCTGAAGATGGTTTTGCTACAAATTTTGGTTTTCAGGTGCACGATCCTGAACGTTTTGGCATTATGGAAGTAGATCATGATGGTAACATCTTGAGTATAGAGGAAAAACCCAGTGTGCCAAAGTCTAACTTTGCCGTTACGGGATTGTACTTTTATCCAGCTGGTGTCTCTGAGTTAGCGAAGCAAGTTCAGCCTTCGGATCGTGGAGAGATAGAAATTTCTACTCTCAATGACATGTATCTTCAAGCCGGTAAGCTCAAAGGAGAATTGCTCGGTGGCGGATTCTGTTGGTTTGACACTGGCACTTTTGATAGTCAAATGGATGCTGCTGTTATGATTCGTGCTCTAGAGACCAATCAGAGTCGGATCATTGCTTGTTTGGAGCAAATCGCCTTTGACCGCGGTTGGATTAGTCGTGAGCAACTTACTGCACGGGCCGAACTTTGTCGCAAGAATAAATATGGTGAATTCCTGAAGAAAGTTTTGGAGAATGCCAAATGAACAAAATTGTTACCAACCTTCAAGATTGTTTCATTCTCGAGCCCACTCAATTTGGTGATGCTCGTGGGTATTATTCACCTGTCTATATTGAATCAGAATTTTCTGATCTAGGTTTCCAAGGAATTAAACAAGTTAGCCGTAGTAAATCTGGCAAAGGAATTCTGCGTGGCATGCACTTCCAAAAAGGCAATTTTGCCCAAGCGAAGATTGTAGAAGTTATGCAAGGTTCGGTAATAGACGTGGTGGTAGATATACGACCAGAATCTACCAGCTATCGTCAGTGGACTTCAGTACTACTCACTCCAGACAATAATCGTCAACTCTATATTCCTCGTGGTTTTGCCCATGGTTTTTTAAGCTTAGAGGATAACACGATCTTCCAATATTTTGTCGATAATGACTATGCTCCTGAACAGGAAGATGGTATTGCTTGGGACGATCCTGAAATAAAAATCGACTGGCAAAAGATTTTTACAGAATATAATATCAATGAGCCGATGCTTTCAGAAAAAGACCAACATCGCCATATCTTGAGCGAGTATGAAAAAGGAACCAATTCATGAAATATCTTATCACTGGCGCTAGTGGTCAGCTTGGCTATGATGCTAAACGCGAATTGTTGAAACGCAAAATTGCAAAGACTGACATTGCAACTCCTCGCACAGCGGAGATGGACATTACGGATCAAAAGGCTGTGGAAAAGTATGTGGAAAACTTCCGTCCAGATGTAATTATTCATTGTGCCGCTTATACTAATGTTGATGGCGCTGAGAGTGACGAAGAAACTTGTCGCAAGGTTAATGTTGATGGTACGAAGAACCTTGTCAAAGCCGCCGAAAAAGTCAGCGCGAAGATTATTTATATTTCTACGGATTATGTCTTCGATGGTGAAACCCCTGAGCCCTATCAGGTTGATGATCTAGTTAATCCTCAAAGTATTTACGGAAAATCTAAGTATGAAGGAGAAAAGGTCGTTCAAGGCTACTTAAAGCATTTTATCGTCCGCACTGCTTGGGTGTTTGGCATCAACGGGCACAATTTTGTCAAAACTATACTAAAAGTTGGTAGAGATCGTAATGAAGTCACCGTAGTTGATGATCAAATTGGCTCCCCGACTTATACGGTTGACCTTGCAAAGTTCTTAGTGGTTTTATCTGAAAGTGACAAATATGGCATTTATCACGCAACAAACGAAGGCTTTTGTTCCTGGGCGGAATTTACTGAGGAAATCTATCAAGAGGCTGGCCTCACTACCAAAGTGAACAAGGTTAGCACGAAAAAGTATGCTGAAATTGCTGGGCACCCCCAAGCAAAAAGACCGCATTATTCTAAACTAAGCAAAGATAGCATTATTGCAAATGGTTTCACGCATCTACCAAGTTGGCAAGATGCGACTAGGCGCTACATAACAGAATTGAAAGAGGAAGGAGAATTATGAAATTTATTGTAACTGGCGGATGCGGCTTTATCGGTAGTAATTACCTGCATTACGTCGTAAATCAATATCCCAACGATGAGTTTATTTGTCTTGATGCCTTAACTTACGCAGGGAACTATCATAATCTTGAACCAGTTCTTGATAAAGCGAACTTTCGTTTCGTAAAACTCGATATTACGGATCGCGAAGGTGTAGATCGACTTTTCGCTGCAGAAAAACCTGATTACGTGATTAATTTTGCCGCAGAGAGCCATGTTGATAATTCCATCAAGAATCCAGGGATTTTCGTGAAGACTAATGTCATGGGCACGCAGATCTTGATGGATGCCGCCCTAAAGCATAATGTAAAGCGTTATCACCAAGTTTCCACCGACGAAGTTTATGGAGACCTACCGCTTAACCGTCCAGATTTACTCTTTACTGAGGAAACTCCATTTCACACTTCTAGTCCATACTCTGCTAGTAAAGGCGGTGCAGATTTACTAGTTATGGCCTATATGCGCACGTTTAAGCTGCCGGCTACGATTAGCCATTGTTCCAACAATTATGGCCCATATCAATTCCCAGAAAAGCTAATTCCAAACACTATCGAAAAAGCCCTACATAATCAAAAAATACCTGTCTATGGTAAAGGTGAAAACGTGCGTGATTGGATTCACGTTTATGATCATAATGTGGGGGTAGATATGATTATACGCAACGGAAAAGTTGGTGAGACCTATAATCTTGGTGGAAGCGCAGAACGTAACAATTTAACTATTGTGAGAACCATCCTAAAGGCACTCGAAAAATCAGAAGACTTAATTGATTTTGTTGCTGATCGCCCTGGTCACGATATGCGTTATGCTATTGATTCCAGCAAAGCTGAGAGAGAACTCGGATGGAGCCGTAAATATAATTTTGAGGCGGGAATTAGAGAAACTATCAATTGGTATGTTGAACATCAAGGCTGGATTGATAATATAAAAAGTGGAGAATATCGTGATGCCTACCAAGGCTAGAACTGCTGCAAAAACCAAAAGCCACACGGTCATATGGCAAAAGATTTTTACTCCACAAATTATTGTTGCTGGTATTGCGAGTTTGTTTTGCATCGTCATGATGATTGTGTGTCTTTTGAATCCCAGAATAAAAACTATTTCTGTAGCTTCGCCAGTTGAAAATCTGAAACCCCTCGATGCCGTCAAACCTAAGGATCAACTCGTGCAACAGTTCACCTCAGATGGTGACTATGTGCGCTTCGGGTTATATTATGCCAACTTCAGTAACTATATTCAAGGCGGTAAATTACACGTTGATGTTCAAAAATCTCACGGCGAGGCCGCCCAATTTACTTACGATATCGCTGGCGCCTTCGATAATTCTTTTCTCTACGTTGATTATCCGCTTGAAAAAGATGAGGTCTATACGGTAACGATTTATACCACAGATGACGCAGAGGGAATTACCTTTTTCACTACATCCATCAGTAGTTATAATACTAAGTTGACATTTAATAATACCCCTCTAAGTTCATCTATCATCATGGCTTTTGTTAGCAAAACCAAAGATAGTTTTTCTGCTTGGTATTATGTTATGGCTTTGGCTTTGATCGCATGTTATACCGTGCTTAAAATTGATAAGGATGTATATGCTTAAAACAGTTGATCAAAAAGTCGTTTTTAATGTTGGTGCTTGCTTGGTTGGTATTTTGGTGGCATTATTCTTTGAGCTTGCCGTTAATATTGTTTTTCCGCAACCTTCATTTTTCTTTTGCTTCGACCGGTTTGCTGCAGTTGCTATAACAGTTGCAGCCACTATTTTCTTAATTAAATATCGTCAGTACTTTTGCCGAAATCTTCATCGAGCTTTTTTACTAATTGGTCTAACCTTTGGAGTATCATTGATTTTAGTCTTTCCCCGTATGCTTTATGCGTCGCCGGACGATCAAATTCATTTTAGAAATGCGTACTTTTTTATGAACGATGCGGTCGAACTAAGAGGAGGATTTTCTGCCATTGAATCCTCCGGATTCGTCAATATTAAAGATAAAGGCTTTGACGAGATGTCAGGGATCTACGACGAAATAAACCAAGCCGATGAAGTTATTATCAATCAAGCCTACGAAGTTAATGACTCCCCTCAGCTCTACACTCGCATCATCTACTTACCTTTTCATTTAGGCCTACGATTAGCAAATCTCTTGCATCTTAAGTTTACTACTGGAGTGGTAATTGCCAAAATCTTCAACTTGGCATGTTACATCCTCATGGTCTATTTTGCCATTAAACTTAGCGGGAAATTTAATAAAATTTTCTTCGTCGTTGGCTTATTGACCGCTAATCTATTTTTGGCTACGCAGTTTTCTTATGACCCGCTCATATTTGCCAGTTTATTGCTCACTATCGGCATTTTCTTGCACATTAGGCAGACGGAAAAAGTTTCTACAAAATATTTCCTTGGCTTTGTACTTGCCGCCGTGTTTGGCAGTCTTACGAAAGCAGTTTATTGCCCGATTTTATTGCTAGCCCTAATGATCCCAAACAACAAATTTGACTGCAAAAAACGTGCCATCGCTTTCAAAGTCTGCACCATGTTAGTCATGCTTGTGCTTGCCTCAACCTTTGTTCTGCCAATTCTGACTGGAAGCCTCGCTGGTGATATTCGAGGAGGGAACACTAGTGTTAGCGGTCAAATTAGCTTCTTGTTGCATAATCCACTCAAAGCAATAGCCGTTTTCGTCATTTTTATTGTTGGAACGTTACCAAAGCTTGCATTGGAACCTGCGTCGTTTGTCGGCTTAGGCGCCGGTGCAACAGCGGGCCCACTTTACCACAGATGTTTTCCGGCTGTTATCTTAGTTGAGATTATGAGCTTAATTTTAATCTTATGGGCCACTTTTACTACAAAGCCAGACAAAGCCTTATCTGCTAGTCGCTTCAAAATTGGCATTGCGGTCATTTACTTCATTATTGCTGGCGCCATAGCTGCGTCCATGTATCTTAGCTTCACTACGGTGGGCAATATATATATAGACGGCCTACAGCCTAGATATTTCATGCCATTTTTGCCACTGCTACTAATTTTATTCATACCGTCAAAGCTGATTCAGGATAGAAAAGCCGCAACTTGTGATTGGGCTACTCTCTTTGTGCCTTATGTCTGCCTCGCATTAATATTAACAACTTATGTGTTGCGTATGAGTATGCTATAAACATCATGATTAATATGAAAGAATCTAGCTGCAAAAAAAATAAGACTTCCAGCATTCTTATTTTTTCCGCTTATATTCCACCGCACACTGGTGGAATCGAGCGATATGTTGACAATTTAGCTAAAGAATTAGTTAAACATCACTATACTCCGGTAATTATTACCGCCAACCACGATGACTTACCCGCTCAAGAGAAAATTAACGGTGTTCAAATCTTTCGGCTACCCATTTTCTCTTTATTTAAAAACCGTTACCCTATCCCAAAGTCGCATAAACTACCCCAGTGGCTTCTTGAGCAGCTAAGCAAGTACGATGTGCAGGTCATTATAGTCAATGCCAGATTCTACCTCACTTCGCAAATCGGGGCAAAATATGGACAACAACATGGCATTCCCGTATATCTCATTGAACATGGCTCGAGTTATGTATCCTTGGGTAATCTAGTTATTGACTTTTTTGCTAATCGATACGAAGATTTCCTTACGAAACAAATTAAATCAAAAATCGCGGGGTTCTATGGTGTTTCTGAAGCTTGTAATACTTGGCTCCGCAAAATAGGTATTTCACCTTCAGGAGTTTGGTATAACTCTATTGATTGCGGACAGCCGCCTATGCCTCAGCCTCACTCGGGTGTCAACTTTCTTTATGCTGGTCGAATCTTAAAACAAAAAGGTGTACAAAATATCCTTGAGGCTTTCACACAACTCCAAGAAAAGCATACGCAAAATGATATTAACTTGTATATTGCCGGTGACGGACCAGATCTTATTGCCTATAAAAAACAGTACCAGAATCCAAAGGTTCATTTTCTTGGGCACCTTAATCCCCATGAACTACGTCAATGTTATTCTCTATGCGATGTTTTTCTTTTTCCATCACAATACCCCGAAGGATTACCTACGGCTATACTTGAGGCTGGTTTAGCTCAATGCGCCGTAATTGGTACTGATCGAGGAGGCACCATGGAAGTAATTCAAGACGGCAAAAGCGGAATTATTATTGAGCCTACGACTGATGCTTTGCTAAAAGCTATGGAGCAACTCCTGGATGATAAAGAACTTCGCTCCAGGTTAGCAAACGCACTATTCCGAACTATCCAGCAAGATTTTTCTTGGCAGAACACGGTTCAAAAAATTCTTAATGATATCAAGAAACCAAATAATTAAGGATACTGCATAAATATGTCCACTCAAAAAATCCCCAAAGTCGCCGTCATCATGTCTACCTATAATGGCGAAAAATATCTCAAAGCGCAATTGGAAAGTATACTTCAGCAAACTTATCCTAATATAGATATTTATATTCGTGATGATGGCTCAACGGATAATACCTTGCAGATTCTGCGTCGATATGCTCAGAAGAACCCGCATATTCATCTTGAAGAAGGGAAGAACCTAGGTTTTGCGGCCAGCTTTCTCAAAGCTCTAGCCAAGGCTAAAAACTATGATTACTATGCCTTTTGTGATCAAGATGATGTCTGGCTTGATTTTAAGGTGCAACGTGCAGTTGAGCATCTGCAACAATATTCCAATGATCAGCCTTTGCTTTATGGCTCGAGTTATGACTTTTATGACGCAGGGTTAAACTTCCAAAAACATGCGAAACATATTAAAAATCCAGAATCTTTCGCTAAATCCATTACGGAAAGCCTCACCATTGGCACCTGTATGGTGATTAATCAAAAAGCCAGGGAACTTTTACTACGTATTGATCCTAGCAAGATATATGCGCATGATTGCTTAACTTACACAATCTGTGCTGCAATGGGAAAAATTATTTATGATCCAACACCTACAATGAAATACAGACGCACAGGCGATAACGTTAGCCCGTGGGGTATGTCCTTTTTGCAACTTCAAATGTTCCGCATCAAGAACTTTCTTGTAGGGACCGAGCTTCACAAGATTAGCCAACAAAACCAACATTTTGCCACAATTTTCTATACAGAACTCAAGCCTTCTGAACAAAAAATCATCAAAAAATTTATGGGTAAAAACACCATATCTAAACGGCTCTCTAAAGTATTCTATCAGAAACGGTGGCGGTATGGTTTATTTGATGAAATATCTCTGCGCCTTCTCTTCCTGCTTGGCAAAATATGAGAGATGATGCAATCATAGACTCCTCTATGTTATAATATCATTATGCCAAAGGTGTTAGTAATCATTCCAGCTCATAATGAAGCTGAAAGCATTGGTAAGGCGTTAGACGAAATTAAGCGCGATCTTAATTTTGCTGATGTCGTAGTTATTAATGACGCATCAAACGATAATACTGCCGAGATCGTCCGGGAACACGGTGTTAATTGTATTGATAATATTTTTAATTTAGGATATGCCTGGACAATTCAGACTGGAGTTAAATATTCAGTTGAGAACAAGTATGACTTTATTATTCAGATGGATGCCGACGGCCAGCATATTGCCAAAGAAGCTAAGCGACTTTATGACTTTGCTACGACACATGATGTTGATATTGTGATTGGATCGCGTTATCTCAAGAATGGCGATTACCATTGTCCATTCTTTCGTCGGATTGGCACCGAACTTTTTTCTGGCTTAATTAGATTATTCTGTCATAAGGCTATCACTGATCCGCTCTCTGGCCTCCAATGTCTGAACCGCCGAGTTATGGAACGCTATGCGAAGATTGGCGCTTATCCTGAATTTCCCGATGCAAATCTCGTACTAGAGATGTTACTTTGCGGCTATAAAGTGCAGGAGATTCCTGTCAGCATGCGCAAGCGCGAAGCTGGCGAAAGTATGCATCGCGGCATCATTGCTCCGATTTCATATATGGTAAATATGTGTTATGCCGTAGTTTTTGTATTTTTGCAGTATTTTGGCTTTAGGAAGAGAATTAAAGAAAGGCTCAAACGATGAATCGCGGATTCTTTATTATTGTTGGAGTTTTGGCATTGCTTTATGTCACTCACATTGTGCGTCGCAATAAGCTCCCCATTAAAGAAAGCTTTTGGTGGTTTATGGCTGCAATTGCTATGTTGCTATTGGCGATCTTTCCGCAGGTCGTCGATTGGATTGCAACACTTCTCGGAGTAGCTTATCCCCCCACCTTACTATTGACGATGTGCATTATCTTCTTATTATTTATTATTTTCAAAGATGGTCGGCGCATAGCTAATTTACAAGCTCAAAATATTGAACTTGAGCAGCAAATTGCCTTAATCAAAAACCAATTTAAACAGTTCCATCAGAAAGAACATAATGCTCATAAAAAATAGCTCCGCCTCATCTGATCTTATTTCCGTTAATTTGCGTAAAAATTTCATCTGGAATATGGTCGGATCGACTGTTGCTTCGTTTGTTTCTTTATTCTATATGATGGTCATAACTCGCCTAAATGGTATCGACGATGCTGGAGTTTTTTCTTTCGCATTTTCTACGGCCATGATTTTTTTCGTGATTGGCATCTATAGCGGACGCACCTTTCAAGTTACCGATAAGAACAAAAAAACTACCGACTCGGACTATCTTTATCTAAAATTTGCTACTTGCTTTGCCATGTTAATTACCGGATTTATTTTTTGTCTTATTCGCGGATATTCAGGTGATAAGTTTCTCATCATTATGCTTTTGACTACCTTTCGCGCTTTTGAGGCACTGGCAGAGAGTATTTATGCTGTCATTCAAAAATCCAACCGACTTTACCAAGCCGGCCAGTCAATGTTTATTAAGGCTATTTTTAGTTTGGCCGGTTTTATTGCTATTGATTATTTGACGCACAGTATTGCCCTAGCCTGTGTAGCTATTATTCTTGCACATCTTCTAACGATTATCTTCTTTGACTTATCGCGCCTTATGAGAACTGATTTTCGTCTTGCACCATTCAAACCTCAAAAAGTCTGGTACCTACTCAAGATCGGTTTTTTTACTTTTGGTTTTACCTTTCTTGGCCTATATATTACTAATGCCGCTCGCTATGCCATCGACTCCGCTGCTAGTGACAGTACTCAGACAATTTATGGTATCATTGCTATGCCGGCGACCGTGCTTAGTCTTGTTGGGCAATATCTTATCCAACCATTCCTGACCAATTTTAAAAAATTCTTTGCTACTGACACCCATAAATTCCAAAATCTCGTCATCAGGCTCTGCTTTGCCGTTCTTGGCATTGGAGTTCTTTGCGTCCTTGTTGCATGGCTGCTTGGCATTCCAGTTTTGGAGCTCTTATATGCTGTCGAGCTCGATGGCTACCTAGTGGGTCTACTTTTGATTATCGTCGGCGGAATTTTTAATGCTCTAGTTTTAGTTATATCTACCGCCCTAGTCACTATGCGCCGCACCAGCGCTCAATTTTGGATTTATTGCATTGCGTCGCTCACAGCTTTGATTATTTCTCACTTGCTCGTCGCATCGTACGGCATCTTTGGTGCCTGTCTTAGCTATATGCTGTCAATGGCACTGCTCTTTGTGATGTATGTAGGTATTTTCTCCTATCATTTATGCAAGCTAAAACAAGACCCCACCAAGGAGGTACATCGTGCCGCACAAGAGTAAGCCGATGTTTTCAATTGTTGTGCCGGCCTACAACGTCGAGGATTATCTTGAGCAATGTATTGAGAGTGTTCTTAAACAGGAAGGTGCAGATTATGAGTTAATTCTTGTAGACGATGGTTCCACCGATCGCACAAGTGAGATTTGCGATCGATACAGCATAAAAGTTGAGGGTATGCCAGTTGTCAGAGTTATCCATCAGCCCAATTCTGGTCTCTCTGCGGCTCGCAACACTGGTGTTAGGGAGTCACATGGTAAGTATTTATTATTTCTTGACGGAGACGACTATTTCGAACCAACCGCTCTAAAAGCTATTAAAGCTGGCTTAGAACCCGGCTTAGATCTCTTGCGCTATCAAGCTCAAGAGGTATTTAGCGATGGCGAGGTCCTTCCACATGTTGAATTTGGCTTTGCAACTTTGTCGGGAGTTGCCGCTTTTTCCAAGCTTGCGGCTTATCATTATACCGAAAATGCCTGGCTCTATGCTTATCGCCGGGAGTTTTTTGCCAGAAACGGTTTTCAATATGCTCCAGGACGTTTGGCTGAAGATTTTGGTCTAACTCCATTAGTTATTGCTCGGGCCGACAAAGTTAAGGCAATTCCAGATATTTGCTATAATTATCGCCAACGTTCGGGTAGTATCATGCACGATTCTGCACAGATCTTGCGTCGTAGCGATGATATGCTAGCACAACTTAAAGTCATCTTGCCAGAAATCGCTAAAATTTCTGACACCCAACCGATCTTACATTATCTGGTAGTGTCTTTCTTGACTGGTGCTACAAAGTTGGATCGTGGCTGCTTTCTCCAAGCTTATCAAGCAGCACGAAAAGCTGAAATGCTGCAATATGTTCATGCTGGCAGTCTTAAGGCACTGCCGAGAGCCATACTCCTTAAACATTTTCCTAAAATCTTTTATCAAGTGTATCATCGTTCGAAGTAGGAGGTACCGACATAAAGTGTTGTAATTCTTACAACGGTGCGCTATAATCTAATTATGTTTAAGAAAAAGCGAGCTCTAAAAGTTCAAGATACAGAAATCGGTATTAAAAGTATCAACAGCGAAGACTATATTTCGCTGACGGATATGTTAAGGAATAAGGAGGGGAATTTCTTCGTTTCGGATTGGCTGAGAAACCGTAATACTGTCGAATTTCTTGATATTTGGGAACGTATGAATAATCCAAACTTTAATTGTGGCAAATCTACCATAATTAAGAGCCATGTGGGGCTAAATAATTATAAGCTAAGTGTAAAAGAATGGGTAGAGAAGACTAATGCTATTGGCCTGTGCTCTATGGCGGGGATTTGAAGCACTTTGATGACTCTATATATTTAGAGAACGGTAAATCATGATATAATATTTCTATATGAAAATACCCCGAGTTTGGAACAAGCGCAACCTAGTACTTCTGAAAGAGCTAACGAAGACCGATTTTAAACTACGTTATCAGGGTTCAGTATTAGGATATTTGTGGGCACTTTTGCGCCCGCTATTAATGTTTGCAATTCTTTATGTTGTTTTTGCCAAGCTTTTACGTTTTGGAGACAATATCCCACATTATCCAGTCTATCTCCTAACTGGCACGGTGCTTTGGAGTTTTTTTACGGAATGTAGTCAACAGGGAATCCAAGCCATGATTGGTCGCGGAGACCTCATTCGTAAGATTAGCTTTCCAAAATACATTGTGACGGTTTCGACCACCTTGACTGCCGTGATTAATGTTCTAATTAATCTCGTTGTAGTAGTTGTTTTCGCCTTAATCAACGGTGTCACACCTAGCTGGAGCTGGTTATTAGTCTTGCCATTAGTCTTTGAGCTTTATCTACTAGCTCTTGGCATTGCCTTTTTCTTAGGATCAATTAATGTCAAATACCGGGATATTGGCTCAATTTGGGACGTAATTATCCAGGCACTCTTTTATGCTGTACCAGTCATCTATCCCGTAACAATGGTGGCACAGACTAGTGCTTGGGCAGCCAAAGTCATTCTACTTAATCCTATTGCTCAAGTTATACAAGATGTGCGTTGGAGTCTAATTACTAGTGAAGCTACCACTACAATTAGTTTTGTAGGTGGTTGGGCCGAATGGCTGACGATAGGTCTTGTAATAGCTGTTTTTGTAATCGGAGCCTGGGTATTTCGTAAGCGCTCGCACTTTTTTGCGGAGGAAATCTAAATGTTAAACAAACGTCCTATTGGTACTCGTACTGAGGCTTATGATCAAGATAACGACATTGCCATTAGTGTACATGGTTTGTCAAAGAGCTTTCGGCTTCCTACGGAGCGCTCATGGGGGCTCAAACAAGCCATCTTTAATCGTCTCCGTGGTATCAAAGGCTACAAAGACCAGCAAGTCCTTGACGGCATTGACTTAGAAATTAAGAAAGGTGAATTTGTTGGTATTGTTGGGCGCAATGGTTCAGGCAAGTCAACCCTACTGAAGCTCCTAGCCGGAATTTATTATCCTAGTGCCGGCGAGATCATTATTAACGGTAGCCTCATTCCGTTCATTGAGCTTGGAGTTGGTTTCAATATGGAGCTTTCCGGACGCGAGAATGTTTATCTCAATGGGGCGATTCTAGGGTTTAGCAATAATGAGATTGATCAAATGTATGATGATATTGTGAAATTTGCTGAGTTAGGCGACTTCATGGATCAGAAGCTCAAAAATTATTCCTCCGGCATGCAAGTGCGTCTGGCCTTTTCTATTGCTATTCGTGCCAAAGGTGATATCCTAATTCTCGACGAAGTTCTGGCGGTGGGTGATGCCGAGTTTCAAAAGAAATGTAATGATTATTTCGAGTCGCTCCACGGCAAGCAAACTGTAATTCTCGTAACTCATTCCATGGAAAATGTCAAAAAATTCTGTGATCGTGCTATTATGATCGAAGGCGGCAAAATTGCTTGCAAGGGCAGCCCTGAAAAAGTCGCTAAGGCTTATGAAGAACTGTGGGATTAGATTTTGTTTTTTGTTTAGCGCGCCGCCGCGCCTTATAATACGAAATATGCCAACGCGAGCGAATCAATGCCAGTAGCCCCCGTGTACCAATACTAAGTTTACCTTGGTTTTCAGCTCGAGCCCACTCTGCCAAATCCTGATAGCTCTTTTCCCAATTCGACCATTTTAAAGAAGACTTCTGTACTAAACTAGTCTCAGTTCCAAAATTATAAATATATAATGGTCGAGGAATAAAAATAATTTCTCCATCTTTTGCTGCCAAATAATCAATTGTAAACTTCGTATCCTCAGCAAAATCGCGTCCTTCTTCTAATCTGATATTGTACTGACGAATAATATCGGCTCGGAAGATCTTACTTGTCATGCTATACATGCGCCCGTCTAAAATCATTAAATATATAGTATAATGTGATAGCCTCTCCCTCTTACGTCGAGGCCGACGTTTTTTTGCAAAAATCTCTACCGACTTATTTTCATATAACTTATTATAAGTTTTTCCCGTCAGCGCCAGAACTGCTCTTGGATTTCTTTCCATAGCTACAACTAATTCTTGAATGTACTCCGGAGCCACATTATCATCAGAATCCACGAATACCAAATATTCTCCAGTCGCTACTTCTATTCCACGATTTCGTGCAGCACTCACACCGGCATTCTCTTGATGAATTACCTTGAGCCTAGGCTCATTTTTTGCTAGGGCTAGCAGTATCGGTAGGGAATTATCACTCGATCCGTCATCAATGGCAATAATCTCGAGATTTGGATAAGTTTGGTCGAACAACTCTTTAAGTAATTTTCCCACCCTTTCCGCTGTGTTCCAAACTGGAATAATCACCGAGACCAACGGCTCATCTTTTGGCATTTTGATGCTCCAAATAGTTCAAAGTGTCGCGCATTGCATCTGCCACCGTTAGTTTAGCCTCCCAGCCCAGCTGATCTTGAGCCTTTTGGGGATTTGCACAAATCACCGCCAGATCCCCTGGCCTGCGCCCGATAATTTTATGTGGGAGAGGCTGCTTGCTCACGTCAGAAAAAGCTTTAACGATCTCAAGCACTGAGGTAGCTTTACCTGTCCCTAAATTAAACACTTGCACTTGTTCCTGATCAATTTTCTCCAAGACTGCAACATGCCCCCGAGCTAAGTCTACCACATGAATATAATCCCGCATGCAGGTGCCATCAGGTGTGGGATAGTCGTTGCCATAAATCGATAACTCTGGAATAACTCCTGCCGCCACTTTCATGACGACCGGCATCAAATTATTAGGTTTATCATTTGGGTCTTCACCTAGCAACCCAGAACTATGTGCTCCGATTGGGTTAAAATAACGTAAAATCACCGCATGAAACTCCAGATCACTTACGCAAACATCTTTTAGTATTTCCTCAATAAAATACTTAGTGCGTCCGTACGGGTTGGTCAGTGCATGGCCAGTCGGCATATCCTCAATACATTGCTCGTCATCTTGTTCACCGTAGACTGTAGCTGAAGAAGAAAAAATGATATTCTTAACTCCGTATTCCTGCATATACTCAAGCAAATTAATCGTCCCGCCTACATTATTCTCATAATACTCCAGCGGCTTCTCGACGGATTCCGCTACGGCTTTCAGGCCGGCAAAATGAATTACACTATCATAATGATTCTCAGCAAAAACCCGTGTTAACCCCTCCGCATCACGCAAATCGACTTCGTAAAACTTAGGTTTTACTCCTGTAATTTGCTCAATTACATCTAGCACCCCGATTTTGCTATTATATAAGTTATCCAAAATCTCTACGTCATAGCCACTTTCAATTAGCTCCACCACGGTATGCGAACCAATGTATCCTGTCCCGCCAGTTACCAATACCTTTTGCTTTGCCATATTTTCTCCCTATATAATATACAGTATAGCACACCGTAGTATGCTATAATAATACCCATGAAGAGGGATTTTGGGTTAATTTTCCATGTTTTTCTGATTTTTGGTGATGCTTGTGCAGTGTTGCTCTCTTTTTTGGTGGCTTATCTTGCGCGCACCCACTTAGACCAACGGCCTTTTTACTTTGAAGCCGCCCCCATCGAGTTTGTCGGCTCAATGCTATTTCTCATACCAGTTTATATTATAGTTCTGGCCGCTTTCGGACTGTATAATAAATCCATTTTCCTAAACCACAATCGCTGGTCAGAAATCGGCCGCCTGTTCCTAGCCTCAATCGTCGGAATGATGTCAATTATCACTTACGATTTTTTCTTCCAAGTTGACCTGTTTCCGGTGCGCACCATGGCATTTTATGCAGTTTTGTCCTGCTTTGTCTTTTTGTGTATCTTTCGTGGAGTGGTGCGTAGTATTCGTAACCATATTTTCAAGACTCACCGCGTGGCCCTGCGCGCAGTTATCATCGGCAATAGTAAAAATACCGAATACTTGGCCGATTATATTTCGGCTTTTCCGGAGTCTGGCTTTAGCCTGGCCGGAGTAGTGGCCGGAGCTCGCCATATCCCTAAGGACTTGCGGCGCAAGCAGTATTCTTCGCTTAAAGAAGCTCTGCGTCGCGCGAAGCCCGATGTTATCTTTCAAACCGATGATCATCACACAGATTACGTTTATCGTCAAGCCCTCAACCGTCACCTACTGTATTATTTTGTTCCGTCCTCCGCCATGCTGAGTTCGCAGATGGGCGATCTGGAATTGGTAGGTGATACCCCAGCTATTCTAGTAAATGTGACCCCACTTTCAGGCAGTGCCAAAATCGCTAAGCGCACTTGTGATTTGATCTTGGGTTGCTTAGGCCTAATCATTGCCTTGATTCCGATTAGTATTATTTGGATCGTACAAAAAATCTCCGATCCCAAAGCCCCAGCCATCTATGCCGAGACTCGGCTCTCGCGCTATAATCAGCGCTTCAAGATTTATAAGTTTCGCTCCATGAAGACGGAATATTGCGGTCTTTCTCCGGAAGAAGCCTTCAAAAAAATGGGCAAACCGCAGTTAATCAAAAAATACCGCGCTGGTGGCGATATGATTCCCGACGACCCGCGCATTACGAAAATTGGTCATTTTCTCCGCGCGACTTCTCTGGACGAGCTCCCTCAGCTCTGGAACGTCGTTCGCGGGGATATTTCGCTAGTTGGCCCACGTGCCTTGGTGTCAGGCGAGCTGCGTCATTATGGTGACCGCTCTTTGCTCTTATCAGTTAAATCTGGCCTAACCGGCCTCGCCCAGGTTTCCGGTCGGCGCGACATCTCTTTTGAAGAGCGTCGGGCGCTGGATTTATACTACATTCAGAATTGGTCACTTGCCCTAGATTTCCAGATTATTTTGCGCACAATTAGCGCTGTACTGTTTCGCCGAGGGGCCAAGTAGCGATGTCTCAGCTTCGCATTGCTCTAGTTTGCGATTGGCTTACTACCACTGGTGGGGCCGAAAAAGTTCTGCTTGAATTACACCACATGTACCCTTCAGCCCCGATTTACACTTCTCAGTATAGTGAGAAGGGAATTGATTGGTTCCATGATGCTAAGGTGTATACGGGCTGGCTGCAAATTTTTCCCAAAAGCTGGCGTAAACTCTTAGGCCCTTTGCGCCAAATTTATTTTTCGCATTTGGATTTGTCCGATTATGACCTTGTAATTTCCGTTACTGGTGCGGAAGCCAAAGCTGTACGTACTACAAGATCTGCTAAGAAAAAGGCTCTATTTTCTAATTATAGCACACATAGCGAGAAAAGTCAAGATAGAAAAGCCTATCATATCTGTTATTGTCATGTACCTACGCAGTATTATTGGCAGGCTTATGATCAATATCTGCAAGACCCGGGCTTTGGTTGGCTGAATTTCTTCGTGCGGTTCTGTTTTAAACTATTTGTCAAACCTCTGCGCAAAGCTGATTATCGCGCCAGTCAGAGGCCAGATCAATTCGTTACGATTTCACAGTATGCCGCCGGTGAGATTGAGAAGTATTATCATAAAGAGGCACTGATCATTAACCCCCCAGTTGAGATTGAGCAGTTTTCCACCGAGGTATCCACAGACTTATGCACAGATCCAGGCAAGTTTTCCACAAGTTTTCCACAAGTTTTCCACAAGAAGGGCAAAAAACTCCTGCTTAATCGAGAATATTATGTCATATCCTGTCGCCAAGTCACTTGGAAACGGGTTGATTTGGCGATTTCGGCCTGTTTAGCAGCCGAAGCACCTCTCGTGGTGATTGGCGATGGCGCCGAACATCAACGTCTAGTAAAGCTTGCAGGTGATTCTGATTTAATTACTTTTATCCCATGGCTTGACAGTGGGGAATTAGCGGTTTTCTTGCAGCAGGCCAAGGCCTATATTTTCCCCAGTTTAGAGCCATTCGGGATTGCCCCGGTCGAGGCTCTGGCTGCTGGTTGCCCAGTTATTGCTTATGCCCAAGGTGGCAGCGCTGATTTTATCGAGCCCGGACTCAACGGTTTGACCTTTGCTCGCCAAGAAACGCAGTCGCTAGTAGAGGCTCTGCATGAATTTGAGCATCAGAAGTTTGATCCCGCCAAGGTTGCTGCCAGCGCGGAAAAGTTTTCTAGTGCTAATTTCCGCAAAAAGATCCAAAAGTTAATCAAAGAAAGGCTAGCATGAAATACCTTCAGAAAGTTTTATGGATTACTGTGTTTGCTTTGCCGGCAGCCCTGTTTTTTTCCTATTATCCCATAATTCGCTTGGGGGGTAATAGCTCCATGAACTTTGAACTTTCGATTCCACTTATCTGGCTAGTTTTATTTGATCTAGTAGCTTTTGTAACCTTGATCGGGTACTGGAGCGATCTACGTAAAAAGTCTCGCTCCGTAAAGAGGACCCAGGCCAAAACTACAAAATGGGGCCTGAATTTCCCCGGAATATCGGATCGCAAAATTTTCCTACTCTCGATTTTTCCATTTTTCGCCACCCTATCGATTTTCTGGTCAATGAACCCAGTTCGGGCCATTTTAACCGCCGGTATTATCTGGCTATTATTCTTTGCAGTTTTTGCCCTAGTTTTTGTCTTACCTCTGTTTGACCAGCCGAAGAATTTTCGCACCAAAATGATCAAAGCTATCCTCATTCCCAGTATCGCGGTTTGTGGTTTTTGCTGGTCACAGTGCTTTCTGGACGTCTGGGGGGTGGGGCGCGAGCAAAGTCTTTTATGCCGCGGCTGTGTATCCGACATGTTCGGCTTCCCGCACCCGTCCGGCTTTGCCATTGAGCCGCAATTTATGGGTAATTTGTTGCTCGCGCCCACACTTTTAGCATTATTTCTGGTAGTTTTCCCGCAGCCAAAATCCGTCAGTAGAGCTTTTGCTGGGATCTCGGCGACAATTTGTTCCGCTACTCTCTTTATCACATTCTCGCGGGGCGCGATTTATGCCTATCTCGTCGCTCTCGCGATTATGTTCATCTTCGCTATCGCTCAACATAAATCGCGCCCCCAGTCACCCGCACGTTCCGCCCCCGCCCGCCCTCAGCCTGCCGACGCGGGGCGGGGGCCTCGCACGGCCTTCCAACCTGTCACTGGCACTGCCTCTCGCCACGTCACTCGCCTTACCCCCCTCATCGCTCTACCAGCTGCGACCTTTTGCTTCGCTCTGATGATGCAGGGCATCTTCACCGTGCTCGGCCCCACCTCCAGTACCTTCATCGAAGGAGTCACGAAGTCCATTCACCATCTCTCCCTAGGCATTATTGACTTTCGCCCCAAGAAGCCTACGCAAAACCCCGTAGAACCATCGCAGAATCCCGCAGACCCCTCTCAGGAAGCCCTCCAAAGCTCCGAAGAGGCCGCAGAAGGCTCTTCTGCCTCTAAACCTTCCTCTGACCAAGCTCAAGCAGAATCCAGTCCTACAGAGCCTCTAGAAGGCCAAAATCAGCCCATTTTCGACGGCTACGTGGCCGAATCGACTGATGTTCGCCTCAACCTCAATGAAATCGCCCTAGAAACCTGGCTCTCCGCGCCGGGCCACCCTGGAGCCTTCTGGGTTGGATACGATTGCCACACTCCGGGTGGCCCCTGTAATACTAGTCTCCAGCTCACTCCTACCAGTATCCTCTTTGGGGTAGGTCTCGGCGGAGCGGGCACGGCCATGCATGCTGCCTTCCCGGACGAAATTGCTTCTCCTAAAGAAATCGTCCAAAACCAAACTTTTAGCTTACTGCTCGAGCTTGGAGCCGTTGGGGTTTTACTCGTCCATTTCGGCTTAATCGTTGCTTTCTTAGCCCCACTTTTGCCTTGGTGGTTTGTGGACGGCCGGTCGGGCAAGAAGCGCCCCCGTAACCAATATAAAGATCAGGGAATTGTCCGTCGCATCATTTCCAAGCTCCAAGAAAACGAATTTTGGTCTAGCCCTGCCCTACCTCTGCTATTATCGCTCATAGTGGCCTACATTATTACCCTTAACTTCTTTTCTGGTCTGCCCAATGCTCTGCATATTTATCTCATGCCACCGATTATTTTGATCATTTACCGGCGCAATCCCGCAAAAAACCCTTGATTTTTATGGCATCGCGATATATAATGAACGCATATCGCGGGATAGAGCAGCCTGGTAGCTCGTTTGGCTCATAACCAAAAGGTCGTTGGTTCAAATCCAACTCCCGCCACCAAAATGGAACCGTATATCGCCCCCCCGATTGCGGTTCCATTTTTTTGTACTATTAGGCCATCTTGCTTAGTTCCAAAAAACACCTTATAGATATTGACAAAACAGACATAATTTAATACCATATAAGTGTATCGGCGGGGTGGGCCATCGTCCTTTATTGGTCTAGGTCTCACCATATTAGAAAAAATAGGGGGTATCATTATGGAAACAATTACTTACGAAGTGGCCGAAATGGGCATCTTAGACATCTGTAATCTTTGTAGCGCAGATCTCAAGGAAGTGGCAAAGGCTCCTGGATTGAAACTGATCAGCATTTCTACTAGTAACTATCAATCTGGTAGCTGGGTTAAAGACGAAATGCCATATCTGACGGTTTCTGGTCTCAAGAGCCGCAAGGCTATTTCGATCACGGCGATCGACAAGCAAGATGAGTATAAACTGGTCAGTGTTCAATGTCATACAAAGCGGGTAGTATTATCTTACACCAGCTTAGATTGTGAACAATTGATCAATTACTATGCCGCACCCGATCACCAGACGGAGGTAGTCATCGAAGATAGCTCTGGAAATTGCTATAAAATTTTTAGCTCACCAGTATACTGGCAGAATGTCAAGAACTGGTTATATCCTAATCACCCGCTTCTCCGTGGTCACGTAACTTCGGTATTGAAGTATAATTCTGAAGGTATACCACAGCGCGAGTATAAGTACGAGCACTGTCTGCCAGATAACACTACCCTTTGGCGCCAGTTGCTCACGAGAATCTTTGCTTTTGGCGGTAGCCAAACGAATACCGTGTCACAGTATACTTAGGCCAACATCAAAAAGAGGAGTTTGCCAAAAACGGGCTCCTTTTCTCATAAAACCGAACAAGCTCCCGCCCAATTTTCCACTCATGTGCAAAACCCTAATAATTCTACAAAATATCTACGAGGTATTATCAACTTGACGCAAAGACCAGAAATAGCCATAAATACTATTGACTTTTTAGGTATTCTATGTTACAATCAAAGTATAGCTATGGGGGAAGTTAAGCAAATTAAGAACGTAAAGCTTATAACCCCCAGTGTCTTAAAATCTCAAAAAATAAAATAGGAGGAAATTAATATGAGAAAAGAAGAAAATAGCCAGACACAGGGAACGGATAGTCGCTTCAACTACATGAACGAGAAACCAGCAAAACCTAGCCGTGGAGCATGTATTGCCTTCGGTTGTCTCCTTGCTGCAATTTTTAGCCTGTTTGCCATTATTAGTTATACTTTGGTGGGCAAGCTCAATGACTATTACAGTCAAGCACGCGAGTCTGACTCTACGTTGGTAGACGAGGTCTGCGATGAGCCCATAGGCGAGAGGATTGCAGCTATTAGTGTTCAGTTACTTGAGCCCGCCGATGATCCGGACGAACCGGAAAAGGAGCCGGAGTACTCCGAGCAAACTATTGAATTTGCTCTATATGAAATTCCGGTATATGATGACGATATACTCGTCACTCCTGATTCCCACGGTAGATACTTATTAGACGCAGGTAAAGTTTATGCCATTCGGTGGAATGCTTCTCCCCTCTACCGCAACAAAATGGGCGAGGTGGATGCAGACATTACTGCTACCAGCAAGTATTTGATCGAAGAGGGCGACTCTGGCACGATCGCTGTAAGTCTTTGTGATTATGCTCGGGACATTATCTACTCTGGCAAGCTCGACATCATGCCTACTTCTGGTAATTTAGGCATTGAGTTCTGCGCTGAAGAATGCTGGATACGTAGCTACGGGTTTTCTCCAGACATCGAGGACTCTGAGTTTACTTTGTGTTTCTACACATCGGGTGAATTTGCCAAGAAGGAGTCTAATAGTGTGAGCGGCTCGGAAGGGATATATGGCTATCAATATAGTGTAGCTGGCAAAAAGTCGGACGAGTTTAAAGTCAGTCAACCCGATGCCAGTGACGACACTAACGATGATACTAGCGATGTTCATATCTCTGAGTATCAGCCAAACCCACTCCCGCCTGTAGATTTACCTGTACCTGATGCAAGGCCCACGACGGAAATTCACTACGATCCACCTAGACCATAACCCGCAATTAAGCTTTAGTTCTAGCAGCCCCGTGTAAAAACGGGGCTAATCTTATTCTTCCGCCCCACTCATATCCTCGTCGTTGTCCACGGCGATTTTTTCGTTCAAGCCTTCTGCTGGCTGATCTTCAGCGCTTTCATCTGCCTGTTCCACGGTCTCGGGCACTTCATTTTCTTCGTCGGCCTCACTCAAAGCATTGAGCAGGGAATCTTCAGCATTTTTGCGTTTTTTCTTCTCTGGAGCTTTGGCTAGTTCAATATCCAGATCATAGCCAGTCAGCTTAGAGGCCAGACGCACATTCTGTCCTTGACGACCAATGGCGATTGACTGCTGGTCTTCGGTCACATAGACTTTGGCTTTTTTACCATCAATTTCTACTTTCATCACTTCAGCAGGGCTGAGGGCCTCACGGATATACTCCGAAGGATTATCACTCCAGTTAATGATGTCGATTTTTTCCCGATCGCCAATCTCATTCATAATCGCCTGGACTCGCATACCACGGCCACCGACGAAGGTTCCAACTGGATCCACTCCTGGTACAGTTGACATTACGGCGATTTTGGTACGACGACCGGCCTCTCGAGCAATGCCGCGAATTTCTACCGAGCCGTTTTCGAGCTCTGGCACTTCCTGACGGAACAAATATTCGATAAACTCAGCATTACCGCGTGAGAGAATTAGTTGAGCTTTCGCATCATCGTGTTCTACTCCCTTGATATAAACTTTAATGCGTTCACCGACGGTATAATATTCACCATCAATCTGTTCACTGCGGGGCATGATGCCGTTCGCTTTGCCGAGGTCGACCCGGACAACTCGTGGCTCGACGCGGGAGATCACCCCGGTCATGACTGTACCGATTTTGTCTTCAAAGGCCGTCAGGACCGCGTCTCGCTCCGCTTCGCGGAGGCGTTGCACTACGACCTGCTTCGCAGTCATCGCTGCAACGCGCCCAAAATCCTTCACCTCTTCGCTCTCTTCAATTACATCGCCAATCTCGGTATCAGCCTTCACCTTCTTTGCCTCAGTTAGCGGGATCTCCGTAGCAGGATTGTAGGCTACATCATCTTCAATCACCTCACGACCCACGAACACTGTCGCCTTACCAGTATTGGTGTCCAGAATCGCCCGCACATTCATGTCGCGGTCCCCGTTATCTTTGCGCCAGGCCGCCGCAATCGCCATCTGTACTACATCTAGCACTGCCTCCTCTGGCAAACCCTTTTCCTCAGCAATCACTCCCACCATCGCCGTTAGTTGCTTAAGATCTAAACCTTCCATTTTTTCTCCTTTAAATTATGTCTTTCGACCGACGTTTCTCAAAGAAAAACCCGCCCCTTTCCGGGTCGGTCAATATCTGTATGTCATCATTATAGATTAAATTAATTTAGTCGTCAACTACTTTTTACACGAAAGAAGGGCCGTCGTAAAAACGACGGCCCAGCAAAGGTCTCACTTCTAGCTATTATTTAGCATCTAAGTTTCATGCTCCACCCCAGACAGGGATATTTTTCGGCTCGATCTCTTCATAGTCGATTAAGATCTCAGGTAGAGAAATGAATCCTCCGCCGTCAGCGGAATTGCGTATTGTTGCGTGTACTGCTCTCTGGTCGTCCAATAACGAGAAGTCTGCTTTTTCGAGCTTATCCATTACTTTTGCTTCGACATAGCAGTCCACCCACTCGTAACCTTCATACTCTGCTCCGCCTTCGTATAACGGCTGTATTACGGCCACTCCATGATTAGAGCCTTCCAAGCGCTGGCATTCTACTACCCTGCCGTACACTTCATATTCGTAATCGCTCGTATTTACGGGAATTGTAAAAGCAGCAGATTCTGCAACTTTTTTCTCTTCCTGCTTAGCGCTGCAGCCTACGACACTAAGACCTAATGTTACTATTAAAATTGCTGAAACAACTCTCTTCTTCATCTGAGTTGCCCCCTTTCTAAAAATGTAGACAGTTATCCTGCCCCATGTTTTCATTATAACACACGCAATAAAAAAGTCAACTAAGATTCTCTCCGAAATACACAAATATCAACATCGATTTTACCACTGTTATTTTTGCTAAAAACCAAAAATAACCATAAACTCTATTGACTTTTTGAATCATCTGTGATACAATGTAAACATAAGCATAAGCAAGGTACTATGAACCGAGCTATATAAAAATTGATGCTTAAGTACATTATAAAGAAGTCAATCAGTAGTTAAGTAGCAAATTATCCTGTTCACTCATTCAACCAGAAATAAGCATGATGCTTATTTCTTATATACATTACGTATATAAGAAATCTCTTTCTTAATTGTTTGTCTTTGTGCTGACGTGGATAGCATTGAGCTCATTTATGGCCAGCTAGACTAGGCCAAGCCCGAAATCTAACTCTCATAATAGAGTTAGATTTAGTCTAAGTGGACTTAATGCTATCCATGAATCGCTATGGATAGTTTCTTATGCAAGAATAGCGCCCCACCCGGTAAAGGGAACTGGCGCAAGCCATAAAAACTTCATATGCGCGTATATCCCGAATGGTAAACCTATTCTAAGTTTATCCATAGGGACTACGGCACCCACTAGTCAAGAAAGACTATGTCTATTCTAGGACGGTGGAACCAAGCAACAAGAAAATAATGTTAAAAAGAAAGGTTCTCCGCCTAGCTAAGGTTGGAGAAAGGTGAGAGTATGAGAAATGAAAGCAATGAAAGCAATGTAACAAAGAAGTTCAACCTTCCGAATGCTGAAAAGACATTCAGAGCTGAGGATATTAAGCTTAGCTCGTCGGAAGGTACGGTGTATTCTTTGCTGGACGAGGACTCAGCTTTTGCTGAAGTGGAATTTACCTTTGCAAAAAAGGTTGCTCGGCAAACTGGGACAGGATATAAAGATTATTATTACCGCATCGTCGGAAGTGATGATGTGGTAATTGTCCACAAAAACTGGTACTCCCGGGGGCGCTTCTACGATACCTGGGAGTTGGTTCAGGGCTATTACAACCAATCTCGAGACTACGGAGCAAGATGTCGAGAGGTAGCAGAAGTTGTTGGCTGCCCTGTCGAATTGGCACTCGCGATCGGTCCAGACAAGGTAGAACAGTTTGTGGCCTATGTCAACTCAATCAGGCATCCTCTGACAAAAGAAGATGTTCATGAGCTGGCGGCTTGCGGTATCAATCGCCGTAAGCAGGCTATTAAACGTATTCTTGATGGCAGCGATATTGCCGAGGACATGGGGCAAGTTAATAGTGGACGGGTGGCCGATTATCTCCTATCGGTTATACCGACGGAAGAAGAGCAGAGAAAAGCGGATCTGGCTCGCTACGAAACAGCACCGTTAGCCCTGGAGCTGGCAGAGAAGATTAAGGCCGCGGGCTTTTAATCTACCAAAAAGCTGATTGACAATTTGGTCCCCAGTCTATTTCGGGCTGGGGATTTTCTCATTGCACTACGGACCCCCTAAGTTATGTGAGCGCTTAGATGTTATTAAGGTATTATGTTGAACATGATTTTATCGAACAGGCGAACTTGTTTTATAAAAACTTAACTAAGCTACCCTGCTGATATAGCTAACAAAAAAGCAAAAACCTCTGGATCGAGTATCCAGAGGTTGGCTATTGTAGACTATTTCTCCAAGGCTTTTAACGTCTTGTAGTCAATGTGAAAGGTCACAAAGAAGAGCCCAATTCCAGGCAACATAAAAAGCCAGTGACAACGACAGGCTGCATAAAAATCCAAAGCCACAATGGCACTACACGAAGTGCATTCGCGCCAGCGCTGGTTCAACATTGGAATCTTGAACCACCAGCTGAAAAATCGATCCAACCAGCCCCAAGTTAAAACAAAGGTGACCACTAAGAAGATCAGCATGCCAATTGTCATTATCTGCCATGCCAATGTGCCGTTAAACCAGCACCCAAATTGCGCCGGGAACATTGCGACTATCATGACTACCACCTTGAATGCTTGCGCAAGCATTAGATATTTTACTCTACTATCGTCCGTAAAATATCTAATCAGCCGCTCCTTATAGAGAAACAATTTTTCCAAATTCATTTTTTTCACCCCCTTTATGGAATAATTTGGTTTTTGTCCATGAGTGCGGTGCAATATACCGACAGCCCCACAATCGCAATGATGAGACCTTCGATTACACACCAGAGAAGATACTCTAGTCTATTTTTTAAACTTCTTGACACTATTACCCCTCCTTTCGTATCAGCTATCCATCTACCATTATACCACAGATGCTCTGAAAAATCAAGAGAAAGTCTCCAAATATTGCGGTATAATTGACTAATATTAACATATATGATAGAATAGAAAAAGTAATTTAAAAATGCAGCATACCAAAATAAGATAAGGGGGCAATGATATGGTTAAAAAGACCAAAAGATTTTATAAGTATGACGATGCAACGGAGGAGCGAATCAACACAGAAGGCTACGATTGGTTCCGTGCTGGAGTCGTGATCATGGATAAGCGCAAGAAAAAAGTCTTGGTTATTCAGGAGGCGCATGGTTGGATTCGGGGGTTATGGAATATCCCTGTGGGTCATGTCAAACGTGGGGAATCAATCCTTGATGCGGCTAGGCGCGAAGCCAAGGAAGAAAGCGGCTACTCCTGTAAGCTTACAGGAGTGTGTCACATCGGCCAGCGATGTGACGACGGCAATCCTTATATGGCGATTATCTTTGCAGCGGAAGCGAGTGGACACCGTGAAGAAGTGAACCACGATGATATTTTGGAGGTAGCCTGGAAACCGATCGAGGAAGTCGAGCATCTAGTCCGGATTGGGCAGGTGCGTAATGCCGACATGATGTATGAAGCGATTGAAAACGTCAGAGATAACACCATCGGACCACTCGGTCTCGTGAAGATCTATGAGCCTCGTTGAACTGCATTTGCACCTTATGGCCCCAATCCATTTATGGACGGGGCCTTTTTATCTACATTATCAATTAGCACTCTTGACACCAGACTGCTAATTTGCTACAATGTCCTTAATTAGCACTATTGACAATAGACTGCTAATAATATAACATTGAATTAAGAATTGCATTATTTAAAATACAACTCGGCATCGGAGAGTTGACTTTTGAACATTGACGAGGCATTAAAAGAGCATCGAGGCTCGGCGCGAAGAGAGAACCACCCGTGAAGACGGGCTGGCGAAAGAATGCCTTGGAGGTGTTTGGAAGTCAACCCTCTGCTACCTCGTTATGTATTTAAAGAAAGGAAATTATTATGTCAAAAATTATCGGCATTGATCTCGGTACCACCAATAGCGCTTTTGCCTACATGGTGGCCGGCAAACCAGAAGTTATCACTAATAGTGAAGGCGACCGTACTACACCTTCGGTCGTCGCCGTGACCAAGAAGGGCGATCGTCTTGTAGGCAAGGTTGCGCAGCGCCAACGTGTGACCAATCCTAAGAACACAATTTATGGTATCAAACGTCTAATCGGTCGTAAATTCGATGACAAAGAAGTTCAACGTGACCTCGACATTATGCCTTACAAGATTGTCAAGAAGGGCAATGGTGTGGCAGTCGAGATGGACGGCAAGGAATATACTCCAGAAGAAATTTCGGCCATGATTTTGTCAAAGATTAAAGCTGATGCCGAAGCCTTCTTAGGTGAAAAGGTCACTGAGGCTATCATTACCGTCCCAGCTTACTTTGACGATTCTCAGCGCCAAGCTACCAAAGATGCTGGCAAAATTGCTGGCCTCGAAGTCAAACGTATTATCAATGAGCCTACCGCGGCCGCACTAGCTTATGGTCTAGAAAGTAAGAAAGATGAGCAAATTGCTGTCTTCGACCTTGGTGGTGGTACCTTCGATGTCTCAATCCTTGAGCTCGGTGATGGTGTCTTTGAGGTTAAATCTACCAACGGTGATACGCACCTCGGTGGTGAAGATTTTGATAATATTATCGTCAACTTCTTGCTCGAAGAGTTTAAGAAAGAATCAGGTATCGACATTCGTGATGATGCAGCGGCGATGCAACGTGTAAAAGACGAAGCCGAAAAAGCCAAGAAAGAGCTCTCTAGTGCTAAAGAAGTCGAAATTAACTTACCATTCTTGACCGCTGATGCCGAGGGTCCAAAGCATTTTGAATATACTTTAACTCGTGCCAAGCTTGAGGAGTTAGTCAAGCCATTGCTCGAACGTCTGGCCGAGCCAGTTGAAAAAGCTCTCAAAGATGCTAAACTTAGTGCTAAAGATATTGACGAAGTAGTGATGGTTGGTGGTATGACCCGTATGCCAGCCGTCGTTGAAGAAGTCAAGAAGATTTTCGGCAAAGATCCTATGCAAGGTGTTAACCCTGATGAGGTCGTGGCCGTAGGTGCGGCTATTCAAGGTGGTGTCTTGCAGGGTGATGTTAAGGACGTGCTCTTACTAGATGTGACTCCACTTTCTCTCGGTATTGAGACCATGGGCGGAGTTTCTACCAAGCTCATCGAGCGCAACACTACCATTCCGACCAGTAAGTCTGAAGTTTTCTCTACGGCCGCTGATAATCAACCGCAAGTAGAAATTCATGTCTTGCAGGGCGAGCGCGAAATGGCCGCTGACAACAAGTCTCTCGGTCGTTTCATTCTCGATGGTATTGCTCCAGCTCCTCGTGGTGTACCGCAGATCGAGGTGACCTTCAACATTGATGCTAATGGCATCTTGAACGTTACTGCCAAAGATAAGGGAACGGGCAAAGAGCAATCTATCACCATTCAGAACTCTGGCAATATGAGCAAGGAAGATATCGAAAAAGCTCAAGCCGAGGCCGAAGCTCATGCGGACGAAGATAAGAAGAAGCGCGAAGCGATTGATGCTAAGAACCAGTTGGAAAACAAGGTCTACCAAGCCGAGAAAATGCCAGATGAGTTCAAGGATAAGATCTCCGAAGATGATACGAAGGCCATCAAAGAAGCTGTCGAAGAGGCTAAGAAAGTCCTGAACGACACTAGCGCTGATAAGGAGAAATTCGAGGAAGCTGTCAAAGCTCTAGATAATGTCTTGATGCCAATCGGAGCCAAAATGTACCAAAGTGCCTCTAGTGATGCTAGTACTGGTGGCGCTAAGGCCGAGAATTCGGATGATGCTAGCTCAGATGATGGCGAAGCTGTCGAAGGCGAAGTTGTAGATAAAGAGTAATTGTCCTCGTTAGATTTCAATCTTAAAGTGTCAAGGCACTACAAAACCACTCACCAATAAGTAAAGGCGACCCTTCTGAGTCGCCTTTTCTATGTTTGGATGGGTGATTGTCACAGGTCTATTCCGTCTTCAATTTCAACACTTCGCTCAGCAAATATTTCGCTAAGTAAACCCCCGGATCTAAGAGTCGCAAATTTGGCCGGATTTCATCAAACACTGCCCGCTGCAGATAACCGTGCAGGCACGGTTCGATCATAATATGTTTCGCATTGTGCCCCAAAGCCAAATCAATAAAACACCTAGTGAACTCGGCATTATGGCGCTTAGTATATTCCTCCTCTCCCAAGGCCTGCATCAGAAGCCGCGTGGCCTGATAGTAAGCCTGATTGCAGTCGTCATTCTGCCTCCGCCACAAATCGTATGCCTGTTGCACCTGATTTTGCAACTCTGAATCCAGGGAGCTGAAAATCTTAGGTAAGATAATGCAATAAATATCCGTCAAATCCTCGCACAATTCTCCGCACGAAGCTGGATCCTGAAACACATGAAACCAACGCGGCAGTACACCACAGGCTCCTATATTGATCGGTGCCCCCTTAGCCCGAAAGAGCCAAATTTTGTCCTGAGCCTCTTGCTTCGCGAACCTAATTGCGCTAGCGATGCCTACATAGGGAACTTTTAATTTTTCTCTGGATGTTTGATCAATGCGCGCTGTTAGTAGTGAGGCCTGTTTATCGACTGCAATGACTACGTCCACCGGTCTATCCTCTCCCGCACTTACATCAAATGTTGCCATCGTGCAGACTGCGTCCCAAATTTCCACCCATATTTTTTGATTCTGTTCATTTTGCCATTGCTCTATATCTATCACTTGCTCCATGGTGCCGTCAGGGGTCTTTTCGCCGAGGTTCAGAGCAGCTTTTTCGAGCTCAATCTGTTTGGATTGAAGGACGAAAGGCAGCCTAAAACAGTAACTTCGCGGCTCAAGCACAATAGCATCGACAAGCTCAGGGTTCATGCTTACAAAAGCCGCAATCGTTTTGCTAATCATAGTCGAGACAACCTCAAGATTTTCTTCCATTCCTACCACAAACAGGGCACGTACGGTCGTTATTTTACCCATCTAATCAACCTCCTTTTTGTAAAATTACTCCCATCCTGTCAACTATTATACCATAGTATAGGCACAGTTTTTGCCAAAACCAAGAGTTAGATTGGCCCCCTGTAATTAACCTATTGGTTCTTTTTCCAATAGTCCTGCAACATCAAAAATATCTCTCGAAATGCCGCAGCAATCAGCGGGGAAGTAATAATTGTCGCAATCTCCGCTTCACCATAAGATATCAGAGCTACTTTTTTACCATAAATCATAATCTCAACTGGGCTTTTATAGGCATCTTCGGGCATCATCGTTCGCTCAAAGAGATATTTTTTGTCCGTTCCGTCCACCATATATTGTTTAGCATGCGGTGTAGCCGGAGTCAATGCGATCGTCTTTATGCCTTTGGCTCTCCGCTTTTCGCGAAACAGCTCAATCAAATCATCATATTTTGAATCAAATGGTGTACGGATTAAATAAATTGTCTCACCGGTATTGATCACGTCGCGATGCACTTCTTTGATGCCTTCTCGCCCCGTCAGACTTCGGCTCCCGGGCGCCTCGTTATGGGCATAAAACATATCTAAAAGTGCCGACATGCCACCTTTCAGCTCTTGCTCGTTCTTGCTAATAATCTTTCGCCGTTTCTCAGCCAAGACCTCTAGGTTTGCCGGATTCTCCGCCTGATAGCATGCCGCCTTCTGGCCAACATTCCGTACCAGGTGTAAATCTTCTAATTTGTTCAACAAAGCATAAACATTAGTCCGGCTCTCCTCGGTTCGTTCCGCAATCTCTACCGGAGTCAGCGCACCATTCTGTACCAACGTCATATAAACGGTGGCTTGAGGTTTTGTCAGACCAGCTTTTTGTACTAATTCAATATCCATCATGCCACGATTATATCAAACTATATCGCTTTTGTCAATATGATTTTGACAGAAAAAGCATAAACACAAATTGCATTATTACCCCTATTATTTACAGAATATCTTTGCTTTTTACAAAAAAGTATCAAAAAAGTATTGACATTTTTTGCCACCTGTGCTACAATGAAATCATAAGCTTGAGTAAGGCGAAACTAAAGCTCCAAGCTTAAGAACGTTGATACCAATATGAAAGTTGTATCCTTGAACTCAAAGTGGGATACTCGTAGATAAGCTATTCACCCTTCGGAATAGTGCGTGCCTGCGGCTACCCCACTTCGAGATTTGTTAGACAGCTGTGTGGGGCAAGAAAATTTCATAGCGCATGGGCGTAAGAAAGGTCTTGGCTTTAGCCAGACGACCTTGAGCGATCCCATGGCATCCTTAAACTAAAATATGAAGCCAGCGGCCGGCAGAAAGGTCGCGAAGGAGGAAGAACTATGACAATTAAGAATTTAACACCGCACGCAGTTAACATCATTTCTGAGGACGGCGTAGTAAAAGCGACATTTGAGCCGACAGGCATCGTTGCGCGCGCCTCTCAGCAGGCGGAGAAAGTTGGCGAAGTCGACGGAATCGAGCTGGTCTCAATGAAGTTCGGCGAAACCGTTGATCTCCCCGCGCCTCAGGAAGATGTAATGTTAATCGTTTCAATTATTACCATTAACGCCGCTAAGGCACAGGGTAGGACTACATCCGATCTGCTGATGACGGCTGATCCGGTAAGAAACGAGGCAGGACAAATAATCGGCTGTCGTCGGTTTGCGGTCCAGTAACAAAGAGGGCCCTCTTTTATGTTTACATTTGTAAACATAAAAGAGGGCCCTCTTTTATGTTTACATTTGTAAACATAAACAGAAGCTTAGTTGA
>CAZTQW010000002.1:39008-44465 GCA_964616255.1 uncultured Candidatus Saccharibacteria bacterium | reverse complement strand
AAAGAGGGCCCTCTTTTATGTTTACATTTGTAAACATAAACAGAAGCTTAGTTGAGTAAAGCGCTGGAATCATATGCTTCGACATAAAACCAGTGAGATTGGTTCGCAAAAACTAACTTGTGCCCCGTAAGGGGAGAGGGAATTACAACTACATATTGGGAAATTATCCCGGGGCTGCGTATCTCAGAATATGCATTATGGCCCCGGGATTTACCAAACTATGGAGCATACTAGGGGAATCTAGGAAGCTCCACCATGCTAGAGAATCTAGCAAAACCTGCTAGCCTTACGGTTAGCCAGCACCTTAAAAACTAGCCAAATATCGACCAAATTCTATTCATATTTCCGCCTCTTAGGTAGTATTAAGTTCATTAAACTTCGGTTTCATGGCCTTAATGCTACCTAGAGAGGTATGCGGTCAATGTGAGGAAAATCCTCTTAATCTTTCAAAGGCATTGGCTATCCCCTGCAGAGGGGAAGAAAGGAAAAAATATGAAAAGAAAACTGACTATTGCTGAAGCGAGAGAACTGTTTGAGTCAAAGAAAGTGTTCGCTACCAATAGCGGATTCATCTCTAATGACCAGGGGAAATATTGCTCGGGTTTGACCTTCGTTCTGGATTCGAGCTTTGAGCTCGACAAAGACGGTAAGGTTATCAACCCGCTGAAGTACGTCGAAGATCGTGAGATCACCGATAGTTTCAATCTGGACCTGGACGGTGAAGCCAAGATTCTTTTCGGAGATTTTTGGATCAGCCAGAAAGGCACTCCGTGTTTTCGTCCCAAAGACCCTACTCAGGCCAAGCACCTGTTGGTTCGCGTGAATTGGGGTGGATGCTTCAATAGAAGTCGCGGAAACTGGGGTGATACCGCCAAAGCATGCGGTGCGACTTATTTTCATCGCGCTAGCTCCAATGGCGGTGGCTCTGGTTACGATTACTGGGTGCTTCCGGTAGGGTACGTTTATCAGTTTGGTACAAACGTTTATCGTATCGACTGGGAAACAGCGCGGGCATACTGCGCAAAGCACTCAAAGTTGCAGGCTGAGGCTCGCGCCGAAGCTGACCGTCTCTACAAAGAGAAATTGGCAGCAGAGGCCGAGTCGCGACGGAACCGCGAGCAGTTTATGCCTCGTCTACGGGAAATTGAGGCGAAACTCGCCAGGCTCAGAGTGCGCTACTGCAATGTAGACCGCATTACTCTGGGTGAGGCAGATTTTGAGTCCAGTAGCCACGGCCGCTTGCTTTATACGGCAGAGAACTTAGCATTAATGGAGGCATCACTTGTAAAAGATACTCAGTGGGTTGCTGAAAACGATGCTAAGCAAGAGGCTGAGCGGCTCAGACGCGAGGAGTTTATTCCTCAATACCAAGTCCTACAGGACCGTGCTCAGGCAGTGCAGCTGGAGATTGTCGTAGGCGATCAGGCGATTTTAAAGAAAGCCAATTGCTACGGCAGCGGGTCATATTTGCTCAAAGGTGAATATTCCCCCGAAGGTGTAAAGGCCTTTGAAGCTAAGATTCGCGAGAAGGAGCGGGAGGCAGAGGCTGAACGTGCCGTTGCAACAAAACTTCAGGCTGAAGCCGAAGCTAAAGCAGCAGGCTTGCCCAGTGACATTCGCATCTGGAAACGCACGGGCGGTCATACGGGTTGCTCTAAAGGTTGGGTAATCGGAGTAAATGGCATAGACCGTGAATGTGATCGCCTTTACAATGAGAATTTCCGCCGGGCCGAGCGCTATGATGAGGGCTTTGAAATCTGGAACCAGATTCTCCCCGGAGAGCTGGTGATTCAGTGGACGAAGTCCTGTACGGCGGCTGAACATGTCTGCGAGGTCGTGTGCCGTCCAGAGACTATTTCTGAGGCTCAGCTTGAACGCGTGGCTGAAATTCAGCAGGAGCTAGAGAAAGAATGGTCAGGACTGACTGGACTCGTATCTGGCAAGGAAAGCCCTTCTATCGGCAGCGGCTGGCTCGGTGAGCTGGTCGTATTTTAGCTAGTCAAACATATAAACCCACCCTCATCCGGGGTGGGTTTTCCATTATTCTGTACAGTACTGCACTTCTTTACCATATACCCGCATCTTTGGCAAAGCCCACTCAGCGAAAGTTTCGTCCTGGCCCAAGTTAATGAACGGCAGCTTCTTTGGTTTGGCTATTAGCGGACTGATACAAACCGTCTCAGCTTCGGACTTTTCGATCGCAGTCAAAACTCCACCCATCTCCACTCGATAATCTAGGGCAAACTTCGCTTTTATAACAACCATTATAAATACAACCGTTATCATCAAAAATGCTGGCACTACCACTGTAATCAGCTGAGCATCTAGCCACCAAGCCTTACACAGCATCACTACGGCTACTACTAAGGCTAAATAGGCCGGTAAAGCCAACCGCACCGGCAGCATGATTTGGCTGCCGCAGAGCAGATAGACGGCTGCAAAAGTCACACACAGAGTAATTTTTCGCCCTGTCGCCTGATCTTTCGGCCAAAAGTGAAATTTTTGCCCCTTCAGCCGGCTAACGATAGCCGCAGCACTACCCATTACTATCACTATCAAACCGCAGAGCCCAAAGCTATAACCAAAGTTTATTGCAATGTGTTTCACGATCCTAAATAAGGCGGACCCGAAATTTCGCCAAATTTCACTAAGGGCCACATAATCATAAGTACCAGTATAAACTGGGTTGTTAGCATAGGACGACACCCCTGCACCAAAAACATAAGCTATGGCTAGGGTGACAACCATACCACTTAGCATGTAAATTTGCCAGCTTGGTAGCCGCCAGACCTTGCGCCAAGATTTAACTTGATAAGTTTGCCCTAATTTTACTAGGGCGAAGCTGATCAAAAACGCAATTGGGGTAATATTCGACGACATGCCAAAGATTAGTCCTATTGCCAGCGCAGCGAGCCAATGCTTGTAGGGCCCAGGCACTTTTTCGCCGGAAGCTCCCCGTAGAAAAGGCAAGGCAAAAAGCAACGTCGTCAGGCCGATAATGAGATAGTTATGAATCACGGAAAAACCGCGATACAGGGTGTAACCGTGCGGAGTCAAAAAGATTAACAAAAAACTCAGAGCAAAAATTAGGGCATCAGACAGTTGCCATTTTGGCCAGCGCCCCAGTACTAGAGCCGTCAGAAGATAAATTATTCCGGTTGCCATTGCTACGTCGACCAGCCGAAAAATCGTATCTACCCCGAAGCTGTATTGGAAATCAAAGAAGTTAATCACCGTCCAAGCATACATGTCCGAGAGGCGCGAATTGTGCTGAAAGGCTCCCACTAAATCATTCCAAATATCTGGCGCCGTCCCCGCCCCTTGAATAATATCTTCGCCCCACACCGTCATTAAGAAATAACAGGTCGCAAAGAAAACTACTGGTAGTTCGTATAATAAACAAGTTAAAAATTTCTTCATCATGCCTCCATCATACAAATAATTATATGTTATAATGAGCCAAAGAAGGAGTTATTTTCATGGAAAAATTATTTTTAGTCACGAATCCCGGTTCATCTTCCCGCAAATATGGACTCTATAAGGGGAATGAAGAAGTTTGTAGCTTACATTTCGAGATGGAAGGCAACGATGTAGTTTGCACTATCAAGAAGGACGGAGTTAAGCAAAAACTCGATCAAAAGTTCAAGAAACTTACTGACACGGTAAAATATGTCCGCGATATTCTTGATGATGAAGGTTACATTAGTGCCACTTCTCAGCTTGATGCAATTGTTGCTCGCGTGGCTGCTCCAGGTAAATACTTTGCTGAGGATCATATCGTCGACGACGAGTGTCTGAAACGTCTTGATGCAGCTAAGAAGCGCGCTCCACTTCACGTGCCGGTCGCTGCTGCGGAGATTGAAGCTTGCGTCAAGACTTTCGGTGACACTCCTGTGATTGCTGTGTCAGATTCGGCTTTCCACATCACCCGAGATGATGTACATAAATATTATGCCATTGATAAAGATCTAGCCGATCGGATTGACGTCTATCGTACGGGTTATCATGGCCTTTCAATTGGCTCAATCCGCGAATATCTCAAGCAGGCCAATCTTGAGGCAGAGAAAGTAATCGTTTGCCACATCGGTTCTGGTTCTTCTGCGACCGCCCTGCTTAATGGTAAGTCGTTTGATACGACCATTGGCTATTCTCCTAATGGTGGCCTAATGATGGCTACGCGTTGTGGTGATATTGACCCAGCCGCGGCTCTAGCAATCGCTCGTGAGCTTGATCTCGACAGCGAAGGCTTAGAGGCCTACCTTAATAAAGAATGTGGCCTCAAAGGTGTCGGTGGCTCAGATGATATGCGTGAAATTATCTGTAAGCGCGATCAAGGCGATGAAAAAGCTGCTCTGGCCTACGATATGTATATTTACCGTTTGCAAGTTATCATCGGTCAACTGGCTGCTGCCATGCACGGAGTAGACGAGCTGATCTTTACCGCCACAGTTGGTGAACGCAATAGTATGATTCGTCGTGACGTCGTAGCTGGCCTAGAGTATCTTGGATTCAAGATTGATGCAGCTCGCAACGATGAAGGCTTGACTGATGAACGTCATACTTTGATTTCGGCGGACGAGTCCAAACCAATTTATGTCATTGCCACGGATGAGACTGCTGAAATGTTGCGTCGTGCTAAGATGCTCGTCCAAGCTTAGGATTGGCCTAACAAAGAGGCAATCAAAAATCCCCGACTGTAATCGGGGATTTGCCTCACTTTGGGGTTATTCAAGCTTTCAGGTGTAAATTAAATTTGCTCAAGGCTTTCTCTACATGATCTAAATCACGTTTCCCGAAATTACGCACCTTCAGCAGCATTGTGGCAGTCAATTCCAGCAGCTCGCCTATAGTTACTATGCCAGCTCGATCTAAGCAATTATGTGTCCTCACGGGCAGGTCCAACATCTCAATTAAATCTTCTGTTCTAAGATTAACTCTACTGGGCAGACCCTGTTTAGCAAGCTGCTCATGTGGAATCTCCGGAAAATCCGGAAACATTTCCGCCAGAATACCTACTCGTGGAAAGTGGCGCATTCTTCTCAAGGATCTTTCTAAAATCTGACGCACTCGCTCGCCACTGATGCCCAATTGCCGCCCGACTTCAATCTGGTGCAAGGGCAGCCGGCCGTCAAAACCAAAGCATAGCTTTAGCACCGTCTCGTCCCTTGCACTAAAATTGCTGCGCAGAAATTCCTCCATTGCCGAAATTTGGCTCTCTGAGAACTCCTTTTGCGCCTCGTATTCTTCGGCTGTAGCTACATGATAATGAAAAGCCGCCGAGAGTAAAGATCGTACTGCCCGAGATTGCTCAGATTCGTGGAAAATAAATCCCGCCGCATCAACTGCAGCAAAAATCTTCCTCGCACCGGCAGGGCCGATTTCTGGCAAGCTCTCCAAAGTGTTGTTGCGTGCCCGCCTAATGATTTCCTGTACAGGAAAGTCACGAGTCGTGACTTT
>CAZTQW010000002.1:10423-38908 GCA_964616255.1 uncultured Candidatus Saccharibacteria bacterium | reverse complement strand
TGTTGCGTGCCCGCCTAATGATTTCCTGTACAGGAAAGTCACGAGTCGTGACTTTTTGTCTTGTTTTCTGGTCTAATTTCAACTCACTGACACTGCTAATAGCAGCAATTTTTCTGACTTCGCTCATAAATTCTCTCCTTATCTGATTTTTCTGGTTGCTCCGCTTGAGTACTATACTGGGTTGGCTGAGACCTGGAAGGCTATATTTCCCCAAGTGTCAAAATACATTCATCTGTTCAAGGAAGATGAACTATCCCATCTTTTCATTATAGCACAGTTTAGATGAAAAGTCAATATAAATCAAGCTTATTTCACAAAAAGCAAATTACATAGTATAATAAAGACATGAATGATCAGGTGACGAAACAGGAAACTAACGAGATTCTCCGCTTGGCTGAGCAATGCCTAGAAGCGGAAGGTGATTTTGTTGAACTAGGCTGTTATAAGGGAGAAACCTCAGTTTTGTTAGGGAAGCTCCTAGCGGAGCAGAGCTCTAAATCAGCTGACTGTGCAAAACCTGTGGAAAAGTTGTGCAAAACTTCCGCCGTCATGTGTAAAAACTCAACTAAACCGGTGGATAAAATGTGTAAAAATCCTCAAGATTTGTGTAAAACCACCACAAAAGATGTGGATAGCCTGTGCAAAACCTGTGGAAAAAGGCTCTGGATTTACGATTCGTTTGCGGGCCTACCAGAGAAGACGAGGGAAGACAGCTCAGGAGCTGGTCAGAATTTCCGGGCTGGGGAACTACTGGTAACTAAGCGCGAAGTAGTTGATAAAATCCGTCGAGCGGGTCTCAAAAATGTCATTATTAAAAAAGCTTGGTTTGATCAGTTGCAAGACCAAGATCTGCCTGAATGCATTGGCTTCGCCTTCTTGGACGGCGATCTCTACGGCTCAATCAAGACCAGCTTTAATCTGGTAGCTCCCCGGCTTTCTGAAAAGGGCATCATGATCGTCCATGACTATAATAATCCCGAGCTACCTGGGTCAGCGCGAGCGGTGGACGAATTTTTGCGGCAGCACCGAGAGTACCGCTTATCGCTGCGCTACACTCTGGCAATTTTGCATAAAGAGTGCTAAAATACACCATAGGTAGTGGTGACAGTTCTTTTAATCTTTGAGAGAAAGGAGAAACTCTGTATGGCTTTGACTATTTACGTTTTGAACAAACCGTTCATCAAAATAGAAATTGCTTCCTCTAAGAGAAAGCAATAACCAAAACATTGTTTAATCCTATTCTAGCAAATTTTTTATTAACGTCAAGACTTCTTCAAAGTCGGGCTTATTTTAGCCTAAAGGCTACTACTCATATAGAAAGTGTAAATAATTATGGCAAAAAGAGATTACTACGAGATTTTAGGTGTTTCGAAAAGTGCTTCTGATGATGAAATCAAGAAGGCTTATCGTAAGCTGGCTGTTAAATATCACCCTGATAAGAATCCGGGTGACAAAGAGGCTGAAGAAAAATTTAAGGAAATCTCCGAAGCTCATGAAGTATTATCAGACAAGCAGAAACGTGCGCGTTACGACCAGTTTGGACATGCTGGTGTGGGCGGCGCTGGCGCGGCTGGGGGTAATCCCTTCCAAAACGGCAGTTTCAACTTTAACGGTCAAAACTTTAATTTCGATTTTGGTGGCGGAGGCGGCTTAGACGACATTCTTGGCTCAATCTTTGGATTCGGTGGCGGCCAGCGCCGCCCTGCCCGCGGAGCCGATTATCGTACGACGGTAGTCTTGACCTTTGAAGAGGCGGTCTTTGGTACGACCAAAGTTGTCAGTGCTGATGGCAAAGACCTCAAGGTGAAGATTCCCGCCGGTATTGACGATGGTATGTCTATTCGTCTCAGTGGGAAAGGCGGAGCGGCCCCGAAAGGTGGCACGAAGGGTGATCTGTATGTCTTCGTCCGGGTCAAACCTCATAAGCATCTTACCCGTGAGGGCAGTATTATTCTCTCAGAAAAAGTCGTTTCGATGGTTGATGCTGCTCTGGGTACCACGGTTGATGTGGAGACCGTCGACGGTAATGTGCGTATGAAGGTGCCGGCCGGTACGCAATCTGGTACTCCGTTTAAGCTTTCTGGTCACGGTGTACCGCTGATGCGCAGCGATGGCGACCGCGGTCCACATATTGTGACTGTGATCGTTGAGACTCCTAAAAATCTCTCTAAGCGCCAAAAAGAGCTCCTAGAAGAGTTTCGTGACCCTAAGAATCACAAACGTGGATTTTGGAATTAAGGCCGTAAGATAGTCGTATAGACCATTGACAATTTTAAGCATGTGTGATATAATGGAAGTATGAAGGTGCGTCAATTACCGATTATTGGCAGTACTGCTTTGGTGACAGTGGCGGGCATTGAGAACGTCCCGGCCAAGGTAGATACTGGTGCAGATTCCTCGTCGATTTGGGCGAGCGATATTGTGATGAACCCTAATAACCAGCTTGAGTTTTCTCTTTTCGGGCCACAAAGTCCCTTGTATACTGGTGAAAAAATCACCGTTGACGATTATGCCGTACAAAGAGTGCGCAGCTCTACCGGTGATGTCACCGTGCGTTATCGCGTGCCTCTGTCGGTTTTGATCAATGGGCGGCGCATGAAGGTGAATTTTACCCTCTATGACCGCAGTAAGAACAATTTCCCGATCTTAATTGGCCGTAAAACTCTCAAAAATCGCTTCCTTGTAGATGTAGCTAAACGCGAGGTCAAAAGCCCGCCCAAAATGGACAACAGTGATCTTGAAGCCGAATTGGCCGAAAATCCCCAAAAATTCCACACAAAGTTATATAATTTACATCATAACGAGGATAAATAAATATGAAAATTGCAATTTTGTCTAACGGCAATGCCAATTATTCCACTAAGCGCCTCGTGGCTGAAGCTGAGAAGCGCGGCCATGATGTGCGTGTAATCAAATACAAGAACTGTTATCTCTCGCTGGACGAAAAACATTCTAATGTTTATTATAAAGGCGAAAAACTATTTGGTTTTGATGCCATTATCCCCCGAATCTCTAATAGCATGACTCGTTATGGCTGTGCCATCGTGCGGCAGTTTGAGATGCAGGGTGCCTGGACGGCCTCTAGCTCAATTGCAATTACTCGCGCACGTGACAAACTACGTTCGCAGCAAATTCTCACCAAAGCCGGAGTAGATACTCCCAAGACCTTGGTTAGCCGCAATACGACTGACATTGATGATCTCATAGAACAGATTGGTTTACCGGTGATTATCAAGTTGGCTACCGGCACGCATGGTAATGGCGTGGTGTTGGCCGAGACGAAGAAGGCAGCAAAGTCTGCCTTGCAAGCCTTTTATCTATATAATGAAGATGGTACGAACATTCTCTTGCAAGAATATGTCAAAGAGTCGGCCGGGACGGACATTCGCGCCTTTGTGGTTGGATCGAGGGTAGTGGCTAGCATGAAGCGCCAGTCGCTTGATGATGATTTTCGCAGCAACTTACATAAGGGTGGGGAAGGTACAAGTATCAAGCTCACCCCTGAGGAACGTCGCGTAGCAGTGAAGGCGGCTAAGGCCATGGGCCTGCACGTTGCTGGTGTGGACTTGATGCGCTCCAGCCGTGGGCCATTAGTACTAGAAGTGAATGCTTCGCCTGGATTTGGCATTGAACGGGTAACCGGCCGCAACGTCGCCGAAAAAATCATCGACTACGTCGAACACAATGCTTCACGCAAGAACTCGAAGGATCGGGTCGGGGCATAAAAGGAGTGACTGAAGGCGAGATTTTGGCTTGGGCAAAAGCCAATAAGAAAGAGATTGCTAAAGAGGTTGTCGCCGATAAGTCATCTCAAGAGTTAATAAGACGAGAATAAATTTTGCTCTAGACGGGACATTTATGAACTACAAAGGAGAGAGCTACTTTAGCCGTAAAACGGTTATTAAGGCACTCAAGGCTTCGATCAAGGACCAAAAGAAAATGCTTCAAGAGGCCAAAAAATTAGAAAAACAGAAAGCCTAAAGCTAAGAACACTCCACAAGGGGTGTTCTTTTGCATATATTTATAATAAAGTCAAGTCACCAGACCATTTACCTTCACGGAAATCAAGAAAAATCGCCATTTTTGGGCCAAAAACTACCAAAAAGCCCCAAATCACCAGTTTTCTGCGCCAAAAGGCCTGATTTTTCCACAAAAATGGCATAAAGTGCTTGACATTTTTTTTTTTTATTTTGTAAAATGAACTTAGTTATTATAAATTAATGAGGAGAATAATAATGAAAAAGAGTCAAATTCTAGCAGCTATCGCTCTAGCATTTGCACTTGGTGTCGTTGCACCTGTTGCTACTATTTCTAATGCTAGCGCTATTAGCTTTGCTGATGCCGCTATCGAAGGTAGCAAGAATCTTGCTTCTGGTACAGAGGTAGCTAATGCTATTGCTGCAGTCAAAGCCAACAAGGATTATCAGAAGGCTATGATTGTTATCGATGCTTACAACACTTACAATGCTAATTCTAGCAAGTATGTTGAGTACTCAACTGTTGAAAACGGTGCCGGTAGTGCTGTTTGGTATGGTGTTAAATATTTCAACATGACTGCACCTATTGCGGGTATCGAAGTGTCACAGGCTAAGGCAACCATCGCGGAAACTGAAGAAGTTATCGCAGCCGTTAAGAGCAGTGATGGTTACAAGGTTTATGATGATCTTGCTAATGCCCTAGAATCGAAAGATAAAACTTCCCTAATCGCAGCCGTTAAGGCTTATAATGCTGCTGATTTTACGACTGTAAAATTGAAGATTGCTGCTATTGAAAATGATGATGATACTGCTCTTGATGTTGATTCTGCGGTGAATAATATCAAAGGTACAGCCGCACTTGAAGGTTACAACAAGTTTAATGATCGTGCCGACGCAATTGAAGAAGCTATTGCTAAATATGAAGCTGGATACGAAGTATTAAGCCCAGCATTCGCAGCTAACCTGTTAAGTGCAGATGGCGCCAAGGCTTACAAACATACTACAGTGTATGATGAAGATACTGACACCTATAGCCTAAGTGGTCTAGCGGGTGCAATTTATGCTAGCGGTTCTTACGTAGAGGAGAATTTCATTAGCACTCTAAATCTTAATAAGTGGAATACAGTAAATGCTGAGTTAGAAAGCATTACCAGCTATGACACTAACGAAGATACTGAGGGCAACTGGGGCATTATCCACAATCTCGCGGTGGACTATAGAGCTGCTACTGGTAGCAACAAGCTAGTCGGTGCTATCATGACTGAATTGGCTGGTGCTACTACCGAGGATCCATCTGTACCAGATGATACTGATTACTCTAAACCTCGTCGTATTGTTTCAGTTGACGGCAAAGTATCAATCACCGGTATCTTCCCTAAGGGTGTTTATGTAGAGGTTTCTCCAGCTACTATGCCAGAGAACTTCGCAGGCTTCGGTGTACTGAACAATGTTGCTTATGAAATCGTCATTAAGAACGAAGATGGTAGCATCTATGAAGTCAAGCAAACTGTCGCTGTCTCTATCGCAGTTCCACAGGGTATCAACGGTGCTAACAGTGATGTTATGTATGTAACTCCAATGGGCGGCACTGAAAACATGAATGCTAAGTATGTTGAGGCTGACGGTGCTATGACCTTCACCACTAACCACTTCAGCATCTATGCTATCGTTGAGCGCGCAGCTGGCGATAACGGCGGTAACACTGAAACTCCAGGTAACACTGGTACTATCGCTCAAGCTGAAGGTACAGCAAGCGCAACTGGCATTCTCGCCGGTATCGCCGCTGCTCTTACCGCAGCTGGTGCAGGTGTAGTTGCTTTCCGCAATGCTCGCCGCAATAGCAAAAAGAATGCGTAATCTTTAACAAGAATAAGCATTAGACTGAGAGTCCTAGAGTAATCTAGGACTCTCCCATACTTAAATCTGGTCTCCACGGGAGACCCCCAAAACCTCAGATGATCTAGAATGCACAAATTTATGGTATTAGACCTAGATATTTGATATTTACGTCGAACCCTCAAATTTAATTTATATATCTACTCGCAGACTGGTTTCACCTGAGGTTTTGGGATTATACAATGCCCGATGTCTATTCATGATGTTGACGTATGGAGTATAGTTAACTAAAAAATCACCAAATTTTTGTATATTATTGACTTAATATGTAACATTTGATATACTTTAGACATGATTAACTATCTCAAAGCCAGCAATTTTTATTCAATTGGGGAAGAAATAATTTTAGATTTCCGTGCTAAAAATGGCAGTATATCATCGCCAGAATTATATCTTGATGCACCATTTGGTAAAAAAGTTACCAAAGTTGCGTTTATCGGTGGTGCCAATGCCAGCGGTAAAACGAACGTGCTCAGAATCATAGCATTTCTGAATTACATATTGACTGATCGGCGTGACGGTTCAGATGATAGTCTTCCCTACTTAAAATTTCTAACAATGAGTGAGGCACCAACGGTGTTAGAAGTTGATTTTTCTATAAAAGAATCAACATATACACTTAATCTTGTGCTTGATGCGAACAAGATTATTAGCGAAGAACTATCGGCTACCACACTTGTGAAAGAGCGCACATCTAGAAGTCACGTTTTTTCTCGCACGTGGAACGAGAAAAAGCAAAAATATGATGTAAAAATATCAGATTTACTGCCAACTGTCAAACAAATCTCTAATCTAGATGGCATAGTTAATTCGCCTATCAACCGGCTTAATTCATTTGTCTTCTTTATGCTGCCTTATGATACTGCAGAAGGTCTTCTAAGCCAAGTTGCAAACTTCTGGAGTAGATTCAGCACTAATGTAACGTGGACTAGCAGTGCAGAAGCATATGCACCAATTAGTGCTTTGGCAGAACGTGCTAGTAAAGTGATTTTAAGCAATCAAAGAATAAATGAGTTTATCTCGAAATTCTTACGTAAAATTGACATAGGATATAACCAAATTTTTGAGGATACTCCAAAAGACTTGAATGGTGAAAAGATTTATGGCATAGAACATATTTACCGAAATAAAAAATTTCGGTTAGATACAAAATTGGAATCTACAGGTACTAATAGAATTCTTTTTATTTTAACAATTGCAGCAGAAATACTTACTGCTGAGCAAGGAGGTGTGGTCGTAATAGATGAAGCTGATGCTTTTCTACATCCAGATATTTACGAAAAGTTCGTAGAGCTGTTCATGTCTCCAGAAACAAACAGAAATAACACCCAACTCATACTTAGTTCGCACAATTACACCACCTTAAATTTTCTCGATAAACAACAAATTTTCCTTACTGAACGTGACGAAGATGGGCAGACTGATGTATGGCGCCTTGATGAGGTACAAGGTGTACGAGCAGATGATAATTTCTATGCAAAGTATATGTCTGGTACATATGGTGCTGTTCCACGGGAGAAATAATGGGAAGAACTAGGCGAGAGGTAAGAAGAACTGCACTTTCCGTTGCCGAGGGTAGTAGAGATGCTAGTTTTCAGGGTCATCTGAAAAAGTTATACCATTCTCCGCACAAAGATGTGACGGTTAAGAATGCGCACGGAGGTTGCCCGTCCAAAATCGTAAATTATGCAATTAGAGTTTCTGAACATATCAGTTACGACGAATGCCATGCCACCTTTGACACTGATAGTGGAGAAGAAGCGGTAGCCGAAGCCGAGGCACTTGCCTTTAAGAAAAATATCTGCGTACATGAATCTTACAACATAGAAAATGAGCTACTAGATATTTTGAAGGCAAACAGATCAAGACCGAGGAAGAAATCGCCTAAAGCCACAAAAGAAGCGAAGAAAGTTCTTCAAAAAGCTTGCCGTCTTAAAAGAGTGAATGACGAAATAGATTGGCATAGATATTTCCCCAAAAATCTTCTAGATCAAGCACGACAAAGTAATGAATGGCTAGACGATCAAATTAAAATTTTTGAAAACTAGTTATAAGGTATTTATAGAGAGACTGTAATTAGTATACCAAACAGCGGACGGGGATACCTAACCAACGATACCATGTACCAGACGGTTCGACATCTGATACGGTAAAATATGGGTGGTAGCTCCGAGCTTGCCATGTGGCAGTACTATCATTATAAAATGTCGCAGTGCCAGACCAGCTATAGCCATACGTACCAATAGAGCGCATAGCATTATTGGCGAGATAGAAACCCCCGCTACGGACGAAGTAGTTGCTCAAAACTTCAGAATTACTCATTTTCCAAGAAAAATGACATAAAATGCTTGACATGTAGACAGAATCGAGTACAATAAGAGATAGATATAAATTAAATTTGAGGAGATATATCAAATGAAGAAAGGTCAATTATTGGCTGCTCTTGCTCTAGCATTCGCTTTGGGTGTCGTCGCCCCTGTTGCTGGTGTTTATAACAGTGTCGAGGCTGTATACGCAGCCGAGGCTCGCACAGAAGCTGATGGCGCAGAAGTCAAGAAAGCTATTGACTTTGTGGAAGCTAATGCAACCTACAAGAAAATCGCTGCCGTGGAAGATGCAATCACAGAATATGGTAGTGTAAGCTTGACTGCTACGGTTGAGGGTTTGCAAAATGCAATGAAAGCTTTGAACGGTGCAAATATTAATGGCACAGATGATAAGAATGGCACAATCGTATCGGCCTACAGTAATACTGATGATCTTGCTGCATTAGCTACAAAAGCTGCATCTACAACCAACTACAACTTGTATACCAAATACGCAGAAGATATGGCAGCAACAGAATTTGATATTGAGGCTGTCAAAGCCGATATGGTTGCCTTCCGCAACGCGGGTATCGTACCAGCTGATACTAATCTAGCTACTTGGGGTGCCGATAAAGACGTTAAGACTGCGGCAAACGTGTCCTCTTTCTTAACTGACAATAGCATCACGATTGCTAATAAAGATGAGTATGATGCACTAATCAACCTTGTCAACAATGTTAATGATTACAGCAAGGCCTATGATGCTATTGAGGGTGCTATCAGTGCTGCAGTCAATGAAGCCGGTAAGACTGCTCTCGAAGACCTAGATGCTAAGTATACCGAGACAATTGCTAATCTAAAAGCAGTTGCTGATAATACTAATATTACAGATTATACTAAGTGGGGAACTGTTATTTCTAAGGTAACCGCCTGTGATGGTTACACAGCTGTCGCTTCTTCTGACAACTGGAAGAAGGTAAAAGATTTAGCAACAGCATACATTGCTGCAGTTCCAGTCATTGATGTCACGGCTGAAGACTTTGCCGAAGTTATGATGGGCTACCAAGCTACTGATCCAGACACTCCAGCTGTCAACACCATCAAGAGTGCAGATGGCAAGGTTTCTGTCACTGGTAACATTCCAGCCGGTGTCTACGTAGAAGTTTCTGAGGCTAAGATGCCAGAGAACTTTGAAGGTTTCGGTGAACTCAAGAATGCTGCATTCGACATCGTTCTTAAGAATGCTGACGGCACTGTCTACAACGTTGATCAAACTCTCGTTGTTTCTATCGCAGTCCCAGAAGGTATCAACGGCGCTAACAGCGATGTAATCTACATCACCAGCATGGGTGGTACAGAGAACATGAAAGCTAAATATGCTGATGGTTTCATGACCTTCACCACTAACCACTTCAGCATCTATGCTATCGTTGAGCGCGCAGCTGGCGATAACGGCGGTAACACTGAAACTCCAGGTAACACTGGTACTATCGCTCAAGCTGAAGGTACAGCAAGCGCAACTGGCATTCTCGCCGGTATCGCCGCTGCTCTTACCGCAGCTGGTGCAGGTGTAGTTGCTTTCCGCAATGCTCGCCGCAATAGCAAAAAGAATGCGTAATTAGTATTCATACTAGCTAATTAATAGCTAACTTAAACTCCCAGTCATTAGGCTGGGAGTTTTTGCGATGCTGTGCTGCCAGTAATTAAATATCTTCGAGAGGAGAACTGTCCAATGCCTCTTGACAAAATGCTTATGCTGTGATACATTGGAGATATAACACCTCGACAGTTGCCAATGTATAGTTGACATTTTCCCTATATTTTGATATACTTATAGATAATAACTATGTAGAGTTATTGGAAAGCTGCGAGGAGAATTAGTGAAGAAAGCAGAACTTCTACGTATCCTAGCGCTGTTGTTGGCTCTAGGTATACTACAGCCTGTTGCTTTCGTGATCGAGTCTAGTCAGACTAGGAGCGAAGGTACTGTTTTTGATAACTCTAAAAACAATGATGACCTCGAGCTTAATCAAGAAACCTCAGCTCTCATACCAGCTCCTAGCGAGCCTAATAATCTGGCCAGTGTACATACCGAAGCCGAACTTTTTTCGGCCGTAGCAGATACTGAAAAGTCCACCATTATCCTGCAAAACGATATTGTCATAGTTCAGAATTTAGTAATTAATCGTGACCTAATGATTGATTTAAATGGCTTTAACCTGACTTCGTTGACCGAGAATGCACGTTTAATCGATATTAAATACGGCCACGTCACACTTACTGGTCAAGGCAGTATCGTTGCTTTTGGCAACGGCGGCACGGCTATTCGGATTCATGGCGCTACTACGGCCGACAATGCCAATTATTCCAGCTTGGTAGTGGAGCAGAACGTCACTCTTTTTGCGCCTAATCAATGCGGTATTTTGGTGGCAACTAATTTCAACTCAGCTTATGGTACGAGTATAGAATTGGCTGGTTCAATCGTCGCGCATGATGGTATCACTGTTAGTGGCAATATTAAAAGCAGCGGTGAACATGCTCCGAGGATTCATCTTACTCATCAAGCCAAGATCACAGCCGACGAGAACGAAGGTACTGCCATTCAAGCCTTGGGCTATGGTATTTGGGAAATTGGCGCTTGTGAGCTGACAGCGGCTACCGGTATTTGTTTCGCTGCTGGCGAAATTCATATTGATAACCCGCATATCCTCGCAACTGGTTATGTTTTTACACAAATTGCGAGTGACCCACACAATCCACAAAAGCTCGAAATTGAGTCGGGGCTTTTTGCTGGACGTATGGGAGTGTTTTACGGAGTCTCTCCTCGCACAGCCAAGGATAGCATCACGAAGATTCGCGGAGGAGCTTTTAATGCTGATGTCAGCGACTATCTAGAGCCTGGCCGTCACCTCGAAAAGAATTATCAGACTGGCGCTTTTATAGTTATTGAAGAAGTTGCACCCATTGAGATTATGGACGAAGAAACTCGACTTACCGATGCTGCCACTAGATTAGGCGATTTGATTGAATTTGCTGAGAATTATCTGGCAGGGGATTACGCAGCAGGCGATCTCGGTGAGTGGCAGACCAATGCTAGCAAGGCCACCACTGCCCTCAAGCGGGCGCTTACGATCGGCAAAAAAGCTCTCAAAAATAAACCTTCTCTGGACAAAATTCTTTCCGCAATCAACAGTCTTCATAAAGCTATTGATCATCTCCAGGCTGTAGGTGCAGAAATCCGCTCGGAGCTGGCCAGTGTGATTGCCACTGTGAATGCGATCGAACCGAGTGATTATACGAAATATAGCTATCAACAAGTCGCCAAGGCCATGGAAAACGGTCTCAAAGTTCTAAATAATGAAGAGATTCCTTACGAAAAAATCTATTCCGCCTTGCTTGACTTGCAGATTAATCTCGACTTGCTCGAAATACGTGATTCTTCTGAAGCCGAAGAAGCCACTAATGACGAGCTATTGACTTTACCGGACGAGACTGAGGAACTGGATTATCATTGGAATGATTTGGCTGAGCTCGCAGAATTTGCCGACGAAGACGAATTATCGAGCTGGGAGGCCTTAGGGATTTCGGAAATGCTCAAAATTGTAGATGGTTGGCAAGATGATATGGAGACGGTGCAAAATGTCGAGAATTTAGTACTAGCTGAGCCAGATAACATAGAGCCAGATAACATAGAACCAGACATGGCAGAATTCGAATCCGCTGAGCCAGAAATCGACAGGGAATCTGAGACTGTGATGAAGGCCCGGGAGAATTTGCGTACCCTCTTAAATGCTGTCAGCGCGCTGAACCCTGAGGAGTATACTTCTAGTAGCTATACTTTGTTCATCGAGACCGTGAAATGGGCGGGGGATTTGGTCTTGAATGCGCGCAGCGAAAATGAGCTCAATCTAGCTTTTGATCAAGTCAATTCGGCCTATAGTCACCTAGAAAAAACTTCTGACCATTTTGTCGAGGCGGTCGTAGAAGACACCAAGGCCAATCTTCAAACCATGGTAGAAGCAGTTGAGCCCTTGACAGTAAGTGATTATGAGGAGAATTCTGCTGAGCAATTTGGTGAGTTGCAAGTCGCCCTGGCTAAAGCAAAGGCCACACTAGGTAATCCCGAAATTAATTTGGATTACATTGTGGACGTGATGGACGAAATCACTGCGGCCACTACTGGGCTCAAGATTATTGAAGCTGCTAATTCTGCTGAAGCTATTGAAGAGGACGACCAAAGCACTCTCATGATTGCCGCACAAGTCGATTGGTCGGAGCTAAAAGATGTGATTATGGAAATCAGGCAGTTAGATCCAGCTCGCTATACGACTACGAGCTATGCCAGCCTCCTGGGGCAGCTCGAAATCGCTAAAAGCGCTTTAAGTGATCCGTCAATTACTCAAGCTGCGGCAGATGATATTGTTTTCGAGCTGAACCTCGCCCTGCTTGCTCTTGAGCCAGTCGTTAGCCCCACTCTTCAGCATTTGAATGAGCAAATTATGACTAACCAATCAGCTAATAATTATGTTGTTAATCCCGCTCCAGTAGAATCAGCTAACTTGCCAACCATTAATGAAGCTCAAGTTACCGCCAACGAAATTATGGAACAAACGGTGACTCCAAACTTATTAATGAGTATGATGGCTGGAGCTTATGCTGGCCTAGCCACTTATCGCAAAAGTCGACTTTCGGCGAAGAAACAAAAACGTTCCTTGGCTTAATTTTCGCTAAATATCGCACTTATGCTTGCAAATTTTTCCGGCTTTTTGTTACACTGCGATTATGCACGAAATTTTTCAGCAACTTTTTCTCCGCATTCACCCTTCTTGGTGTTTTTATGCTCTAATTTTTGGTTTCGTTGGTGGTATTGCACTCGGTATCTTTACTCAGAGAATCTGGCTTACTTACTGGTTAGCTTTGCTGGTTTGTGCTGTTGGCTCCGTGTTAATTTTATTCTATTCCTGCAAACTTACGTTGTTACTAGCTTTTATTTTTGGGGTAGTTTTTGGTAATTTGCGACTTCTGCCAGAATTTTATAGCCAAGCGCTCTGGCAGCAGATCATTGGTCGAGAAATCGGCCTCACGGGGCACATTGCCGAAGACCCGATCCTAACGCAAGGTACTTACAAATTTAAGCTGAAACGCTGCAATATTGACGGTCAAAATCTTTCTGGAGACGTCTATGTACAAATTCCAAAAACGAATTTCTCCCTAGAAAGATCTGATGAGATTACTATTTCCGGGAAAGCCGGCAGTGGATTCGGGACCTATGTTGCGAGTTTTTATCGTCCGACCTTACAAAATGTGCGTCGGGCAAAGAGCGGGGACATTTTTGCCCGGATAAAAAACTGGTTTGCAGCAGTTGTGCGCGATTTTATTCCATCTCCAGAAGCCGAACTAGGATTAGGCTATTTGATGGGGCTAAAAACCATTCCCGCAGATTTGTCCAACACTCTGCGTGCGGTAGGCATGACTCACGTAGTCGTGGCTTCGGGCACGCATCTGGGCATTCTCGTGGGGGCGGCCAAAAAACTTTTCGGTCGCATTTCCAAATTTACTGGGCTTCTCACCGCTCTGCTGCTGATTGCGAGTTTTGTTATGATAGTCGGTTTTACTCCGTCTATGACCCGCGCCGCCCTTGTAGCTTCCTTGTCAATCGTGGTGGGATATTTTGGTCGCAGCTTCAGGCCGCTGTATCTACTGGGTTTAGTAGCGGCATTAACTCTCCTGCTCGAGCCAACTTATCTAATTAATCTCGGTTGGCAGCTTTCTTTTGCGTCATTTTTTGGTATTCTCCTCATAGCTCCCAAACTTCAGAAACTATTATATGGCGGCAAGAATCCACCCTGGCTAGCCAACATGCTCATTACTAGTCTGGCTACCACAATCATTTGCTTGCCAGTGCTCATTTATAATTTTGGCACCCTCTCATTATTAGCTTTCGTGGCTAACCTGATAATTTTGCCAACTTTGCCCTATGCCATGCTTCTCGTGCTCTTGACGGGGCTGCTAGGATTTTTACCGTGGTGCGCGAGCTTAGTTGGGCAGGCCGCCGAACTGTTACTTGGTCTGCATATCAATCTGGTTAACTTTTTAAGCGAACAAAAGATTTTTATTCTAGAGCTTAACTCGGGCGATGCGCGCGTTTTTCTCATTTATCTTCCGATTATGATTATATTCCTCTGGATGACTTGGCTCACCAGTAGGCATCAAGCTCGGCTAGCGGAGCGGATTGATAGTGGCTAAAAATAAGATATATGTTATAATGTAAGAATGATAATCAAATCTGAAGCAGAAATGTTGAAGTGTGGCCAAGACTTTGCCAAGAAGCTCAGCCTTCCGGCCGTAATCGAGCTGATTGGTGATGTGGGTGCCGGCAAAACCACTTTTACACGTGGCTTAGCTCAAGGTCTGGGGGTAGTAGAACCAGTTACTAGCCCTAGCTTTACGATCTCTAAGAGGTACGATTTTCCGGGCGGGGAATTAGTGCATTATGATTTCTATCGGCTTGAAGACCCCGGCATTATGAGTGAGGAACTTAGCGAAACCTTGCAGGATCCACATACTGTTACAGTAGTAGAATGGGCGGGTGGTGTGACGGACCTTTTTCCGCAAGACATTCAACATATTCAAATTCAGCTTAATGAAGATGGGAGTAGGACAATTAATTTATGAAAATGTATCTTGATACTTCCAGTGATAGTTGTATTCTGCGCCTCGACGAGAAAGAGTACTCACGTCCCGGCCGTCACGACATGTCCGAAAAGATTTTTGAGTTTATTCATGAGAAATTGCAAGAAAATCAAGCAGACTGGCAGGACATTAGCGAGATTACTTTTTTCGCTGGACCAGGGTCATTTACGGGACTGCGCATCGGTGCTGCCATCGTCAATACTTTGGCAGATCAACTCCAGATCCCATTGTATGATCATCATGGCCAAAAACGGCAAATAATTATTCCCGAGTACGGTCGCCCTGCTAATATTTCGGCTCCACGCAAATAATGTGATATAATTATACTGGAAACTTATCAATTTATAGTTATTTGTTAACCCGTCGGCATAGGGAAAATGTCGACTTGACAGAGTTTGAGCTTGGTTGACTTTGCTTCAGGCTCTGGAACGACAATTAGAAAGGTATATTATGACAGTATTTTTCGTAATACTTGCCGCAATCGTTGGGGCAGCTGCTGGTGCTGCTGGGATTTTCATGTACAACAAAAAGAACGAAAATGGCGGCAAAAACAAAGCAGAAGACTTAGTCAGGAAAGCCAAAAACGAAGCTTCTGATATCGTCTTAAAGGCTAAAAGTAACGCGGCAGACATGGCCGCCAAATCTCAACAAGAAGAAAGTGAGCGCCGCCGCGAGTGGAAAAAAACCGAGAATCGCTTGAGCGAACGCGAAGCTAATCTCGACAACAAACTTGACCAGTTAGAACAAAAGACTGAACGTCTGGCCAAGCAAGAAAAAGAGCTAGACGATCTCAAGGCAGAAGTACGCGATATTCGTAACCGCCAACAGGAAAAACTCGAAAAAATTGCCGGCCTGTCTAAAGAAGATGCTCGAGAGAAATTGATGCAGATGACCGAGCGCGACATCAAACAAGATCTGGCTGGTCTAGTAACCAAAGAACAAAAGGAAATTAAGCATGAAGTCGACGAGGCCGCCCAGGCAATCTTGCTGACCGCTATGGAACGTATGTCGTCAGAAGTCACCGCTGACCGTACCGTCACAGCGCTAAAACTCCCTGATGATGATATGAAGGGGCGCATTATCGGTAAGGAAGGCCGTAATATTCAAGCTTTGCAACGTGCTACGGGTGTAGATATTATGGTAGATGATACTCCAGGAATGGTTGTGCTGTCTAGCTTTGACCCGATTCGTCGACAAGTTGCCCGCTATGCTCTAGAGCGCCTGATGAAAGATGGCCGGATTAATCCTAGCTCCATCGAAGAAGCTGTAGCTAAGGCCGAACGAGAAATCGAGAAAGAAGTCATGCGTGCTGGAGAAGATGCTGCGCGCGAGGTGGGTGTTGTCGGCATTCCGCATGAGCTGATTCATCTCCTAGGCGAGCTGAAGTTCCGTACTAGTTATGGTCAAAATGTGCTACTACATTCAGTAGAAATGGCACATATTGCCGGTATGATTGCAGATGAAATTGGCGCCAATAAACGCGTAGCTAAAACTGCCACCCTACTGCATGACATCGGCAAGGCTGTAACTCACAAGATCGAAGGCAAACATGCCGAAATCGGAGCGGAGTTAGCCAAGAAGTATGGCATGCCCGATACGGTAGTTCATGCTATGGCCGCTCATCATGATGACATCGAGCCAACTACTCCCGAGGCCATCATCGTTAAAATTGTTGATTCGCTATCCGCCGCCCGTCCTGGCGCTCGGAATATTTCGGCTGAAAATTTTGCCGAGAGAATGCGCGATCTAGAGAATATCGCTACGAGTTTCCCTGGTATCGACAAGGCTTATGCAATTTCTGCCGGCCGTGAGATTCGGGTGATCGTCGAGCCTAAGCAAATTGATGATTTGTCCGCTCTCAAGCTAGCACGTGATATTGCTAACAAAATTGAAGCGACCATGTCTTATCCAGGCATTATCAAAGTCAACGTAATTCGTGAGACGCGAGCTGTAGAGTATGCCAAGTAATTCACCTCACGAATCAGCTGTCCGTAGGAGAATTGCGCATAAAACCAAAATTAAAATTGTTATCTTGGCCATTGCTGCCGTAATTCTTATTGGCTATCTCGTGTTTGACGTAGTATTTAAGGGCCCATTAACGTCATTGTTGATGAACCAAGATAAGCTCGTGGCTTATATCCAGTCCTTGGGGGCATTCGGCCCATTACTGTATATCTTTCTACAAATCACTCAGACTGTCTTCGCGCCCATTCCCGGTCAAGTAGTTGGTAGTGTTGGCGGCTTTCTATTCGGAGCCTGGGGAGTATTATGGACAACCATTGGTAGTCTTATCGGATGCTGGATTGTTTTTGTTTTGGCTCGTCGCTTCGGCCGGCCATTACTAGAAAAAATCTTCAAGAAATCCGTAATCGAAAAATTTGATTTCATTCTTGAATCAAAAGGGACGGCTCTGGTGCTATTCGCTATTTTTCTATTGCCAGGTTTCCCTGACGACCTCGTGTGTTATATGGCTGGCTTGACTAAATTACCCATTCCGCAACTGATGCTACTGGTTGGATTGGGCAGGTTGCCGACGGTTATCTTAACAAATTACATCGGCGCAGGTTTGACGAATAATATTGGTTTGGTTATCGCTGCCTCTGTGATAGGTATCGCCGCTCTGGGATTGGTAGTTTGGCAACGTGAACGTATCATGAAATTTCTCAAAGGCGAGGGAAATAGCCTTAAAGATAATGATACGAGGCCGAAAAAAAGCTAGTTATACTCTACTTCGTAGAGTTGTATACTTGTGTAGTCTCGGAAGAGAAAAAACATTAATGTTTTTTCTTCACTTGCCTAATTAATATAATTATCTTTTGATAGCTTTAACCTTCTGTACCACTTCTCTCAGCCCTTCGAGCCGTCATGACTTCAAAAAGTAGGGACAGAAACACAACAAACTAGTATACCAAACAGCGGACGGGGAGACCGTACCAGCGAGCATCTGGGCTAGATGGATTGGTGCCATTATCACCGGCATAGAGAGTATATGCCCGACTTGCCCAGCCATCATAACCATAGCCTAAAGCTAGGCGAGACCAAACGTGACCACGTAGAACAGGATATTTCAATGATCCGGTATCATGGCGAATCTCCCCGCTACGGACGAAACATGAAAATACTAGTCAACTTCAGGCTATCAAAAATGCATTTTTGATAGCCTAGATAGATCCGCTTTTTGTGCTATTTTTAGCCCCATTTCCTCCTGGAATTCGTCCATAGCAGAGAATAGAAGGTAAGTCTAGATTTTATACCATAATTATAGTATAATACAAGAATGGAAATTTTTATTTCGACAATTTGCCTACTAATTCTTATAGAAACTACCATTTTGGTATTAAAAAGTACACATAAGCCTCTCATTACTGCTAATTTCAAGCGCAAAATTTATGTGGATACTTCTGCTTTGATGGACCAGCGCCTGTTGCCAGTGATGCAAACAGGGTTCATGAGCGATGATTTGTTGGTGCCGCGGAGTGTGATTCATGAATTGCAGCTACTGGCTGATGGTAAAGACCGAGATAAACGTTTGCGGGCGCGAGCCGGGTTAGATATGGTCCGCGATCTCGAACGAGTAGTGTATTTTAACCTTGAAATTATTGATGATGCCTTGGATCATACTCCCGTAGACGATCGCCTACTTGAGCTCGCTCGAGCAAATCATGGGGTAATCTTAACTAATGACTTTAATCTCAAAAAGGTTGCTGCTACCGAACATATTGAAGCATTGAGCCTAAACGAGTTGGCTTTAGCTCTAAAGAATGACTATATTCCAGGAGAGCACACTACTGTTAAGATCGTCGCGGTTGGCAGTGGTCAAAATCAAGGTGTAGGTTATCTAAAAGATGGCACCATGGTAGTAGTGGACCATGCTAGCCAGCTCGTGGGGCAAGAGACGGAAATTGAGCTGCAGCGCACTAATCAAACTGCCGCTGGCACTATGGTTTTTGCCAAGGTCCTGCCTGGACCTACCGAAAAAGTCCCCAAGCCGACCAAGAAATCTGCAGCCCTATCGAAGAAGAATCTTCCTAAAGTTAAACATTATAAGAAATAGCTAGTTTTAACTATCTATCAAAAATGCTCCCAGGTGATCGCCTGAGAGCATTTAGTCTTATCAGAAATCTGTGAAGACTCTACTGTATTTCTTACCGCTACTATCGGTTACTTCTATCACTAGCTGTGACTCATCACCCTTAATATCATAGCGCAGACCATTCTCGCGAATTTCTGGGGTGAAGATGCCTGTCTCTATATCTTTGCCGTCGACAGTAATCGTATAACTTACCAAAGCGACCGTTGATCCTTCTTCGATGGTAATACCGAGCCACTCCTCTCCTGGTCCATCTTCGGTATGGTGATTGAAGCGAATCGTAGTCGTGACTGTCTGACAAACATCGAACTCATCATAATGGTAACCGTCTGGCAAGCTCATGATTTCCGTTCCAGAGACCGGATCCTTGGTTCGCACTACTTCGATCTCAATCCGTTTATCCGCTGGGGTACAATCATTAGCTCTCAGTTTTGTATCTTTATTAAACTCTACTTTTTCGGTCACGACGGAATTTTTATTATTATACCAACTTGGCCAAATATCTTTTCTGCCGTTCACACTTAACTCTTGAATTCCCGCTGGTCTGACTGGCTGATCCCCCGGCTTCCACTTCCCCTCCTGCTGGTAAAGGTTCTTGTGCACATTCTCCATATAATTATTTACCACAGTTCTGGTAATCGCGTTGGTCGTCACAGACAAACCAGACCCATCATGGTTGCCATTCCAAACCGTAGTTGCCACGGCTGTGGAATAGCTAGCTAACCAAGAATCCTTAGAAACCGAGCTATCACTCGTCGTCGTCGTACCAGTCTTTGAAGCAGTCCATACTCCCGGAACCACGAAACCAAACGCAGTCGCCTCACTACCAAAGGTAATCCGGCGAGCATCAGCATCGCTCAAGATACTAGAAATTTCGTAAGCTACTTGCTCATCAATAATTCGTTCAGGTGCAGAATCGTGCCAGGTATCAATCGATTTACCATTACTGTCTTTAATATCGAGTACATAAGTCAGCTCTTTATAGGTGCCCCCACGGGCAATCGAAGCATAAGCATTAGCATGCTCTACCATCTTTACTGTGCAGCCACTACCGATCGCCATCGATAAGCCAGCCATACTATTATCTGCACAATACGATTTATCACCTAAACCATGCAAGATCTCTAGAGCTTTATCAATCCCTACCACACTCAGGGCTTTAACCGCGTTAATGTTCAAAGAGCCCGCCAATGATTGCCGTAAGGACACGTTACCGTAGAATCGGCCAGAGAAGTTCCTTAGGGCACAGCTACCAGTATATCCGGCACAATAAATATGATCGATATTCTCATCGCGCCAGACTGTCCCTGGGCCATAAACATTATCACCGGTCAAAGAGAACAATGGTACATAATCTAGCAAAGGCTTAATACTTGATCCTGGCTCAAGGTTGGCCGTCGTGGCATTCACCTCACCGTAAATTGGGGTATTCCAATCCACCGATCCCACCATAGCGATCACCTGTCCCGTCTCCACATCAACTGAAGCCAGAGCTAAATTATCGCTGTTATTCATGTAGCGCAACTTCGCACCCTCAGCTATCGCCGCCTCCGCCATTTCTTGAGCGCGGTAGTCCAAAGTGGTGGTAATCGTATACCCACCTGTACGCATCGCCTGCATACCATATTTTTCTTCCAGTTGCTTGCGTACTTCCATCACAAAATGCGGAGCTTTGATATCGGCATACTGATTCGACTCGGGCAGAATTTGGTCAAGAATCGGAACCTCTTTTGCTGCTGCTGCCTCTTCCGACGTGATGTAGCCCATTTCAGCCATCACATCAAGAGTTTTATGCTGCCGAGCAATCAACATCTCATTACCCGGTTCATAATACGGATTCAAAATCGCTGGGTTATTAGGGATAGCAGCCAAAAGCGCTGACTCTGCCAAATTCAGTTCTTTAGCAGACTTGCCAAAATATGTCCGCGCTGCACTTTCAATTCCGTTACGACGACCACCATAAGGTGACTCATTGAGATACATAGTAATGATTTGCTCCTTACTATACATCTTCTCTAGCTCAATTGACAAAATCAGCTCCTTGATCTTACGAGCAATACCACCGCGGTTCTGCGAGGCGGCTTCATCAGAGAAGTAAATCTGCTTAATCAACTGCTGAGTCAGAGTGGAACCTCCCTGTACACCTTGACCAGTCACCGTCGAGAGCACCGCCCTGAGTAGAGCCGAAATATCTACACCGGGGTGAGTATAAAAACTACGGTCCTCAATCGCCACAGTTGCTTGACGCACATAGGTCGAAATCTCATCTTCATTTACGACCAAACGGTAATCTGCATCGCCCTTATCTTCCCATAACACTACTCCATTACGGTCGAGGTAGACATTCACTGTGTCAGAAATCGTTAAATCATTAAGCTGAATATCACGTAGTTGACTCTTATAATAAACAAACAGCGCACCGACACCGATAATACCTAGCAGGAAACAGGCGGCAAAAATCTTACCCACTCGTTTCAGGCCAGCCTTAGAAAACCAATAAGCTCGAATCCTCTCCCACCGAAAATGCGCAAAGAAGCGCGCTGGCTGCTCCTTGGGCAGAGGACGCAACTTCGGTCCCTTGCTCGATGCTTTAGCTCTATCAGAAGCCGCCAATTTGCGAGTTTTTTCTGGTGTCAAATTAGAATAAGCCCCCAATTTACTCCTAGCAATAGTCTTGTCGCTAGGTCTCTTCGCAGTTTTCATCATATAACGATTATAACACAAGTGCCTTAAATCCAGTATAACTAGTGTCAAAATGTCACTTTCTCGTCATTTACTCACCCAATATAGTATAATCATATACATGGAATTTACCGAGTTAACATTGTCAGAGTTTAGGCGCGTGAAATTTGCCAGCAACAGTTTCCTGCAAGCCCCAGAAATGTACCAGCGCTATCAAGATCTCGGTCGCGAATCTTATCTTGTCGGGCTCAAAGATGCCCAAGGCGAAATTTTGGCTGCCGGCTTAATCCTCGGTCGCCCCTGGCATTTCGGACGCAAATGTTTTCGGGTGGCTGGTGGCTGGCTGATGGATTATAATGCCCCTAATCATCCGGAAATTCTTAAAGCTATTACTAAGGGTGCGCGCGAATTCTGTCGCCAGAAGAAGGCTATTGTCCTTACCGTCATGCCCAAAATCGTGCGCGAAGTAACGGATCAACAAGACACCGTACCAGCAGAAGATCATCAACATACCGAGATACAATCCGAATTTGAACAGTTAGGGTATAAGTATTTGGGTGAATTTGAGCAGCTGAAATGGCACTATCAGCTTTATCTGAAAGGCCGCGAACCAGAAGAGCTTTTTGCTAGTCTACGTGAGGGTCATCGTCGTCAAATTCGCAAAGCAGAAAAGGTTGGCATACGTCTACGCGAGCTCAGCGGCGAAGATGCTCAATTGTTTAAATCTATCGTGGCGGAGACCGGGGAACGTCAGAAGTTTCAAGACCCTCCGGCCGAGTATTACTCTTCTATGAAGCGGCGCTTCGGCAATCATGTCCGACTTATGATTGCCGAGATTCCTGCTATCCAATTACCAGAAAGTGATCGTGCAGAGGTCATCGATGGCTATGTTCCTACGACTGCCGCCATGTTTCTCTATGACGAGCATGAGCTGGCCTATCTCTATGGCGGATCATTGCGCCAGTATCAAAAATACGGTGGCGCTCATCTACTACAGTGGACCATGCTCCAAGAAGCTATGAAAAAAGGCTACGAAAGCTATAATTTCTACGGTGTCAAGCCTTTCCCCGATAACGGTGTCTTCAAATTCAAGCGAGGTTTTCGTGGGCATGTCGAAGAATTGGTTGGTACTTTTGCTCTACCGATTGGTTTGTTTGGTAGAATTTACGTTTCTCGCCTCAAACCCCTTAAATTCCGCGAAGTTAACTAGCACTGGAGCCAAAATTCCTAAAAACCTCTATAATTTTGGCCAAAAAGCCCTGAATCCACAAAATTTCTCAAAAAAGGCTCAAAAACCTCGTAAATCTCCCAAAACCCAGCAAAACTATTGACAAAAGCATTAGCATGTGTTACTATGGAAAGATAAGATGGTAATTCCAACTATTTTATAGTATATCGAAAGGGGGTAAGGTTTTATGAATAAAAACCTTAAGAAAGGGCTTCTAGTAGTCCCGGACTGTATTATAATCGTCTTCGTACTTACATATCTCGGATTTTATTTATCTGGGGTATGGAAGATTGAAGTAGGCGACTTGAATATGAGATTCGATAATCCACTTAATGCCTACATGGTGCTGGCATGGGGAAGTATTTACGCATGCCACCAGGCAAAAGAACACCTACCGGAAAGCGACGACAGACTGAGACGGGAACTCAAGAAGAAGCGCCGGGTACTTTACATGGCCAGCTTTATCCTGTACGGGTTTATATATTTCTTAGGGCAGAGCCATGACTGGCACACTCCCTATGAATATCTTGGCCCACTCAGTCTCGTGGATTTAGGCATAGCATACCTCGTGTTCGTGTTATCTATCGCGAATGCAAATCCGCTGCCGAGAAAATCTAGCACTAAACACCAAAAAGCCTCTCACTGAGAGGCTTTTTTCATGCCTCAGCATTCAGCCATATCCTCTCTACATCACCACCGCAAACTTATTCTTACCGCGTTTCAGGATCGCTACCTGTTCTACGGGCACGTCTTCTTTTGCTCTCACACCATTAATACTAATGGCGCCCGCCCCAGCTAATTTCCGGGCTTCGCTCTTGCTGGCGCACAGTCCAGTCTCCACTAACAAATCAAACAGTTTATTCCCCATTTGACCTTTTGCTAAATATTGTCCAAATTCCACGATCTCTTCACCGCTTACACTGGTCAGATCTTCGGTGAATAACCTCTCGCTTAGAGCAATCACCGCTGCGGTCGCTTCAGCACCGTGCACTACTTCGGTCACCCCCTTCGCCAAGGCTTTCTGCGCTAAGCGCTCTTCGGGGTGCCCAGCATGCTCTGCCAAAATTTCCTCTAACTCATCTTTCTCCAGCAAAGTATAGATTTTCATCAAATACTCTACGGCACTGTCAACTTGATTAATCCAGAATTGATAAAAGTCAAAAACCGAAGTTTTGTTACTATCAAGCCAAACTGCGTTACCTTCAGACTTACCAAACTTGCGTCCGGTTGCCGGGTCAATCACTAGCGGAGTAGACCACGCATCAGCCTTTGCATCTTCCAGGCGCTTAATCAGATGAATTCCACTAGAACAGTTACCGAATTGATCCGCCCCACAGAGCTGCAAATCTATACCATAAGTCCTGTATAAATGCAAGAAATCGTATCCCTGAATCAGAGTGTAGGAAAACTCAGCATAAGAAATCCCACTTCCGCCCTCGCCAATGCGGTTCTGTACGAACTGCCGGTCGAGCAGCTGCGTCATCGAGAATACCTTGCCCACTTCGCGCAAGAAGCTCAGATAATTAATATCTTTAAACCAATCGTAATTATCTACCATAGTCAAGTTATCGCTCTTGACGATGCGCTTCATTTGTGCGGCAATACAAGCTTTATTATGCTCCACTTCTTCTAGAGACTTCAGATCACGCTCGCCATTTTCTTTCGGATCACCAATCTGCCCAGTCGCACCACCTACCAAAAGATACGGTTGATAGCCATGACGCACGAAGCAAGCACACATCATCGCAGCCGCAAGGTTGCCAATCGTCAGGGAATCAGCCGAAGGATCGGCCCCCCAATAGAACTTCTTGCTCGCTCGGTTATCTAATTCCGCCGGGTCGTTGATCGAGGTTTCGGCGTGAAAACCTCTCCAGATTAGTTCTTCGGATAATTTCATAGGAACATTATATCACAGATTTTGCCCTAACTCACCTCAATGTCAATGCCCTGGGGTGAGCTAATTGGCATTGACAGAATTAAAATAGTATGATTATATATAAAGGTAGGGCATACCAAATAGCATGTTTGGTGTGCAAAATAAGTTCTTTAAGGAGGTGCGAGAATGAAAAAGAATCTCGTTATTGGCACAATATCCATTATCGTCGTCGTGGCTATGGCGGCTATGCTACTCAGCTATGGGGAATCACTGGATGAAGCCATTATGTATCTAAAGGGGGCGAACTACTGGATTCTCTTGCTTTTAATACCAAATGTCATATTGATGTATTATGCGGCAGGGAGAATATGGTATCCGTATCTGAAGAATGATGGTCTTTCGGCTGGTGAACTAGGAAGAATCCAGTATGAGCTGAACTTCGTCAATACCGTAGTGCCGGCAGCTACCATTTCTGGGCTCATCTATGCTACGAAGCGACTCAAAGCTTACGGAATTGATGGCGGTCGCACGGCATGGCTATATCTTTATCGGTATGTCGTCTCAATTGTAACGAATTGGCTCGGCATTGTCGGCGCGGCTATTATACTGCTCTGTCTCGGCAAAATGAAGGATATGCCTATGCTGCCTTTAGTGATTACGGCCGTCATCATTTGCCTAGCGGTAGCGGGTTTCGTGATCGCTGTCTTTCTCCTAGTGAGCAAGATTGGCTCCGGCACATTTGTTAGTAACCTGCGCACCGCACTCAAGTTTGCCGCTGAAAACAAAACTGCCTTAGTCTCATCTTGGATCTGGGGAATGATTTACACTATTATGGAGGATTTGCCCTTCTTAATCGTGGCCTGGTCTATGGGCTATCCGGAATTATTCCTTCAAATGGTGGTAGCGGCCGGTGCTGGGATTATCGTTGGCATTTTCATGCCTACTCCTGGTGGTATTGGCGGGTTTGAAGGCGCAATGATTTACTTGCTAGGAGGCTTCAATACTAATATCGCTCTGGCTTCCGCGATTGTCCTGGTGACTCGGGTGCTCATTCTAGTATCTACTACCGCTACGGGTTATCCATTCTGGCAGCATGGCATGCTGAAGATTAGCAAAGAGTAAAATTACCCCCGCTTTAGGCGGGGGAAGTTTATTTCTTGAGTTTGCTCTCTATGAGTTGACAAAACCGCAAATCTGTGCTACAATGGTAGTAAGGCGCAGTTTTGCGCCTAGTTTGTTTAAGAGAGGAGGTGTGATTAATGAGAATCACACAAAATGGTCAATATCCGTTCTATCAACCCTGGAACATTCAGCTGGCTAACCGGGCTATCCAAGAGAGCTGGGAGGGGGAATTTAGCATTCTGGACCTTCAACTTGGTTCCGCTTGCAATGCCCATTGTAGCCACTGTGATAGTTCTTGCAGTTCGCGTCACGAACCGGTCGATCTTGACATTGGCGAAATCGTTCGTCTATTAGGAGAAATGCGCCAGAGCCGGGATTATTTTTCACCCGAGCGCCAATCTGAGCCTCTGTGGTGTTTCATCTGTGGTTTAGGCGAACCTACTGAGCCGACCGAGAATTTGCCAAAACTCTTAGAGCTCTTAGATCGGACGGAAGAAATTGGGGTCAACTTTGCCCTGTTTAATAACGGTCTTTATTGGGACGAAAAACTAAATAAGCATCTCGGGGGGGGGCGCTTATCGGTTCAAGTCCAAGCCATGTCTAATCAGGTCGAAAAAGTGGCTCGCTTTATGGGTGTGAGCAAAAGCGAAGCTAGTTTGCAGATAGAACATCGCCAGCAGATTTATCAGGTTGCTTATCGCCAGATGGAAACCGCCAATCATAATGGCACTAATGTCTGTGCTTCCATTGTCCCCATGCGGGATAATCTCGACGAACTGCCTAAATTATTTTACGAAGCCGTGATGCATAATGTTTATCCGCTGCTGGGGGAGTTGGAAGAGGCTGGTTACTGCACGGGCAAGCTTTATCAGCAACAAAAACTTACTCGTACTGAACTAGCGAATTTTCACGGCTGGATCAGAAACAAGTTTGACTGGGATTACCAGGTTCCGATCTGCCCGGCCACTTTCGGTGCGATTCATATCAATAACCGCAATCAATTAAGTATCGATCGCGACACTGGAGCTGGTTGCCACTGGTTTAATATGGAAGACCCTGATCCCTTTGAGCTGGGGGACTTCCGAAGTTATAGTTACCGCGAAATTGCGAATCTGATTTTAGACTATCGCGTGGCGCGCATCGAAAAAGTGCGTTCTGCTCAGGCCGATTATCCCGAAATGGTCTTTGGTGGCTGCGGCGGTAATGCTCGGCCGCTCCTGCAGCAATATCTTGAGTCCTATGATCATTGGTATGCGAGTCAGTTTCGCTAATTTTTCCTCCCATAATAGAAAAAACACCCCCTCTTGCAAAAGAGGGGGCAATTTTATATCGGTGTGTCTAATAATTCCTGCATGCCTCGCAAATATTCTAATCCAGCACCCACCGTGTCACCATGCGTAGTATCAATCTCGATAATATTGGCATGATCAAACACCTGTCGGATGACTTCATTCCGCAGTAATTCATCATTTTTGCTGCAGATTACCCCAATTGTCTTGGTGGCTGCACGCGGCGGCAAATCATAAGCAATTGCCATATACTGATCACCTAAGAGCATCAGCGAATATTTGCCGCCCACGGTTGGAATAACTGGAATAATACTCAGCCAGCCCAAACCATAACACAGCAAACTCAAAAGCGGTGCACCTATTACTAACAAAAGTGATAATAGCCGTCGCAAAGTGGTGTGATTAGGACAAGGGTTAATTGCATAGACTTCGATGTCCCGCGTTCCATAATGCTCCAAATATCTCGCCACGTGATCACCGACCGAGATTGTAAAAATCCTTGCCTGATAACCATGATAAATGATATCTTCAGCAATTTTCTCCACCGTGTCAAACACACTCCAACCATGAGTATTATAGTCGACATAAGTAAAATTCTCACCAAATTCACTACGCATAAACTTAAAAGCAGCTTCTGGTTGGTTCAAGTTACCAGCAATGAAATAGTCCATTGTTTTGCTATCGGAGTTGCCGATTTGCTGCACGAATTCACCGCTCAGCTTGCCAGTCTCTCGCCACCTAATTCTCATCAGGACAAAGCTCATACAATTCATTATTGCAAGACCGATTATGGCACCAATTACATATTCCCACATTCATTTTACCCCCTTTTACGAATGGTGCGACTTTTGACTCTAGTTTTAGTCCAAAGCGCATAAAAAAATATCATTGTTACAATTACACCAGCAAACCACGTAATCGGCACACTCACATACCAGACCGCTATCAGAGTCGCAATCATCAGCGCAAACCAAAGATAGGTAAAGCTAGTCATGATGATTGACCAAATTAAGTCTGAGCAAGCTTGTACACCCACATTGAGTGTAATTACTGCCACTAGTAAAATCGCTAGTATAGCATACACTGAAACATTGTGGCCCTTGGAGTAGACTATGCCACCCACTACGAAACAAAAGTCCGCTATTGGGTCCAGTGTGATGGGCAAGCGGTTAAACCAATGCCCATAAGGGTGTTGCTTGGTGAATTTGCGATAGCAGTATCCGTCCAGCACATCACTGATAAGTGCCAATGAACAGAGCACTGCCACAAACCAATAATGCCTAGGCATTATTGCCATAACCATGGCAATAATTATACGAAACATAC
>CAZTQW010000002.1:0-10323 GCA_964616255.1 uncultured Candidatus Saccharibacteria bacterium | reverse complement strand
CAATAATGCCTAGGCATTATTGCCATAACCATGGCAATAATTATACGAAACATACACAGAAAATTGGCAGCTTCGTACAATATCTTACGTTTGGTCAATTAGACCACCTCCTTATTAATTTTCTAGGGTTGTTTATGCCATTGTATATTCTGTATAGTACCCTTATCTATATCATTATAGCACACATAATTGAAACCGTCAATAGTAGACGCGGTTTAGCCTTGACAAAAAAGCATTAGAATGATAAAATGAAAAAACAAGATTCACCTTGATTAGTACATTTATTTTTGGAAAGGGGGAATAGCATGTCATCACAACGTATCGTCTGGAACCTTACGAAAAAATGTCCAGAATGTTGTAGCTTTTGTGCGGCGGCTGCTTGTCGGAATGCTCCAGATGATCCGCTCCTAAAGAGCCAAATTCTTGAAGCATTGCTAAGCTCAGGCATACCGCTAGAGATTGATTTCTCTGGTGGCAATCCGTGGAGCGGAGAAGGCAGCCTCGCCGTGATTACGCGAGCTTCGGAAATTTTGGGTCGGGATAGCATTACGATTTCTGGTCTGGGTACCTCACTCATAGGGGGGGGGTGACTTATCGGCAAATCAGAAGCCTGGCGAGCTGTTATGATTTTACCTACGACACTCCGTTTTGGTATGACTCCGACCGCCAAAGCCTGAATTTCGGCAACCGGGCGGCCATGAGTCTGCTAGCAATGGCCGGCATAGATTATAACGTTGCCCTGGCAATATCAAACATGAGCGAGGTTTTCATAGCAGATTTAGTAGAGGAGCTGCTAGCTATCAATCCTAGCAATGTAAGTCTTCTGCAGCTAATGCCGCTCGGTCGCAATCAAGAGTCATTCTACAACGGTAATTTGGTCGCGGACAAAATTATAACATTACTGCACCAACAGGATTTTGCTGGTACTGTCCGCAAAAATTGTGCGATGATTGGTTGTTGCAACGGATTTTCTGAGCAGAAGCTCGGCTTGGACGAGAACGGAGATTTGTATTGGTGCATTTGGGCCGCAGATTTGCCCACCAAGAAACATTATAATCCGTTCTACCTCGGTAATGTTCTGGAGCAACCGCTGGAAAAAATCTTGCAAAAAAACCACCACCGCTCTACACAGATTCCACGTCACTATTGCCACGTTCTACATTATCTCAAAGAAACACTCGTCTAGCGGGTGTTTTTTACCGTGGGGGTTTACTTTTCTGTGCGGCTTTGTTAGTATCAAGGGCAAGGCGGACTTGGCTGACCTAAGGTCGACAGATTTTAGTAGATTAAAATTGTGGAAAGGTAATTATGAGTAGAGTCAAATTTACTTTGGAGCTCCAATCCGGGAATTCCGAAATAAAAGTTGTCCTCAGCCGTAAAACTGAGAACAACTAACAAAACTTAATAGTTCCAGTCTAGCAGTTTCATTTCAAAAAGTCAAGCCGCCCCAGCATTATTGACAACATTTTGGAGGTAAAATGGCTACAAACAAGGTAAAACACGGTTCAAGACAGATCACTAAACGTATTTTAGCATTTGATATTGACCAAACATTAAACATCGCTAAGACTCCCATTCCGCGTGAGATAGCTGAGCTGCTAGTGCATTGTCTGGATTATTTTGAGATTTGTCCGATTTCTGGCCAGAAATTTGAGCAATTTCTCATTCAGATTGTTGACGAGCTGAAAAAAGTCGGTGCGACCGAAGCTCAGCTCACGCACTTGCACTTATTCGTTGCCCAGGGTACTCAATATTATCGCTATAATCCCGAGCAGCACGACTGGGAGCAAGTTTATAATTATCCGCTCAAAGCCGAAGATGTGGCGAAAATTACTAAGGTTCTAGAAGAATCTGCCAGGGAACTGGGCTATTGGGAAGAAGATAAGCTGCTGCCCGGAGACCAAATTATCGAGAATCGTCTTTCCCAAGTGACTTTCTCTGCTCTCGGTCAAGCTATGGGCACCTCAGAAAAATATGACTGGGATCCGGATTGCCAGAAGCGCGCAGCTATTGTGGAGAAATGTCGCGAGAAGTTGCCGGATTTTCTCTACGAAATTGGTGGTACTACTTCTATCAATGTAGCGGCGCCCGGCATGAATAAGGAGTTCGGTATGAACCACCTTCTCGAGGAACTGCAAGTAGACAAGTCGGAAGTGTTGTACTTTGGTGACATGACTCAGCCGGGAGGGAACGATTATCCGGTCGTGCAGATGGGTATCGAGACAATTACGGTGCGCTCGCACGAGGATACGGCTTATGCGTTGAGAGGGATATTGGATGTAATCAGCTAATTTATGGTACAAAAGTGCTCCCAGATACCTCTGGGAGCATAAATTAAATCATCATTACCGTTTTATCTATCTGGACTTAAAGACTAAGGGCTCTAAAACCATTCTCGCCTCAAACGCATAACAGTCTATTGCCTGCTGGCGCTCAATATCCGGATTAGCGCAGTATCCAAACGGCAGGATTAGCCGGGTTACGGACGTCTTTGTGCTATTGCCCGGCTTATGTTCATCAATATATTCCGCATCGCGTTTCAGTCGTTTAAGAATTTCGGTATCATTGCCGCAAACGGGTTTAGTGGTTGTCTTGAAAACCGACAAAATCATCCACTTAGCCGAATCTACCTGAAATGTTATCGTCATATCAATACCTTTACCCTGACAGGGAGTAAGACTCATATCCGATGCGAAAAGAATCTGTGTCTGGTAGTCTGCAAAATTTGCGATTCTATCAGTTATCTCTGGCATATCTAGGCCATCAAGTGGATCGCATAGTACTATTCCTCCGTCCCAAGACGTTGTCCTCAAATAAGCTTTAGGATAGCGCAACCACATTCGCGGACGTTTGCTAGGATCTTTGTAAGTAAAGACCAAGTCTCGGCCATCGCGCACATAATGTAGCCTCTGCGAAATTGGGCTTTGTGTGAAGGTGTCGTCAGTCAAATAGATTTGATCAAAAGTCATGTTTTATCCCTCCTATAAAACGATTAATAAAAGAACAAGGGGCCACCAAAATCCAGCCCTCACTACCATTGTATCACAGATATGCATAAAAGTCAAGTTGGCGCTAGCAAAATACTATAAAAGTTCCGAATTGTGCTATAATTAACATATGAAATCATATATCGTGGGCAACTGGAAGATGAACTTCTCGGTCGGTGAATCTTCCGTCTATCTTCATAAGCTATTGCAAAAGACACGGGCCTTCCGTGATATTGAGGTGATTGTAGCTCCATCATTTGTAGCTTTGCAACCTCTGTCTCTACAAGTAGACCGCAAAAAGATCCGTCTAGCCTCGCAAAATGCCAATCCGCATGATTTCGGCGCTTATACTGGTGAGGTGTCTTATACTCAGCTGCGCGGGATTGTCGACTACGGCATTATTGGGCACTCCGAGCGCCGCCAGCTTTTTCACGAAAGCGACAAAGATATTCGGGCTTCTGTGGCGGCAGCCCTGCGCAACCAAATTACTCCAATTCTTTGCATTGGTGAGACTGAGACCGAGCATACCTTTGGAGAAACTCACGATGTTTTGCGCGATCAACTACTTGGCGGACTGTCCGAAGTTTCTGCCGAAGATATTGCTAAAGTTATTATTGCTTATGAGCCAATTTGGGCAATCAGTACTACTACCGATTCACGGATCGCTTCGCCTGATGAAATTGGTGAAACTGCTCAATTTATTCGCCGTACTTTGACAGATGCTTACGGTGAAAGTACAGCAGAGGCCATTCCGCTACTTTATGGTGGTAGTGTTAATCCCACTAATGCCGGAGCCTATTTGACCGTACCAGGAGTGAATGGTCTACTGATAGGTGGGGCTAGCTTAATTGGTGATCAGTTTATCGACATCATTGAAACAGCAAAGAAGGTAAAGGATTAATGGATCAGGGCAAAAATCAATCTGCGGCACCAGTACCGAGTAGAGCGAAAGGTCGCTTGATTGATTTTGGTCCTTCAAAACACCCACGAAATTATCGAGCTTCTAGTCCTGAGAATGAAACTAAGGCTAAGGAGAGCGAACCGCAAAACTCGGGAGCAACTACCGATCACCCTCCCGTGCCAGTTACTTCTGCTCAGGCAGCAATCAATGCTCGATATGCCAATCAGCCCCGACCGGTGGCGACACCCCTGGTTAGCTCTGCGCGTGAGGCAGTAAATGCGGCTTCAAGCGCAGCATCAAACTCAAAGCCCGCTGCCAATCTACATCATGGTAAAATCCAGCGCAACATGGAATCTACCCGTACGTCGGCTTCGGCCTTGATAAAACGTGCTGAAGATGATCGTAAATCTCCGACCAGCGCTTCGGTCTCGGGTGATCCATTGTCACACTTTGGTCAGCCCGCTCCAGCCCATTCAGTGCGTCAAGATTCGGGAGTTCCGATAGTGCGGACTTCACTGAAGTTGGGCGCAGCGGCGCGTCCGAAGCAAGCTCCTATGGTCTTGCCGGCTAATGCTAAGATGGCTCAAGCGGCGCGTCCAGTGGGCAAAGATTTGTCCATGATTCCGAGAAAGTCCGCAGCGCGCTTGACTCCACGAGAAGCGATTGATGCGCAAGTAATCCAACCTGATGTACTTGCGGCACCACGACCGGCGGCACGAAAGTTGGTTAGTGGTGCAGCTGCACAACAAAACGTGAATGTTAATACTCATGCTAATACGGCACAAGCTTCTAAGACTGCAAGACAACTCCAAACTCGTCCTGCTCAGGCTGCTAACCCAGCTGGTCAACGTTTTCGTACGAAGCCGAAAGATTTTTCGGCTAATCAACCCGCGGCTATGCCAGCTGATAGTAGTTATGTGATGACCGAGCCACCCAAAATCAGAGCTCAGCGCCATGAGAATCCTGCGCCCAAGCCCGAAGCAGAACTGGGAGTAGTGGAAGATTATTATACAGAGAATGCAACCAAAGTTGCTGGAGACAAGGCTCCACTGGGTCGAGCGAAAGAGCAAATTGTGGCTTCTGGTCACGGTGGTGCAGCTAGTAAGCCCACCTTTACGATTAAATCTGAAAATACTTCGAACTATAGTTTCAGCCAGCCGAAAGATGCTCCGGATAATAATCGTTATACTCTGGGCGGGCAATCGCCATTTATTAAGTCTGTGAATGTAGAGAAGCGCCCGCTGTCTGATAATATTTCGCCCAACGCACCGCTACGTCCAGCCAGTTATGAACGGGCAGTTTTGGTGCAATCTGATGCTATTATGCCAGGCGATGCTAATAATAAATTAAGCAAGAAAGATCGTAAAGCGGCTGCAAAGGCGGAAAAGGCTGCCCGCAAACATAAAGATAGTAAGCCTGAGCCAGCTGTACCGGCCCGTCGCGAGGTTGCTAAGTCAGAAGAGAGGGTCAGTCGCAAAAATCGTTACGATAAAAAAACGGTCAAGAAAAACCGCATCAACCCTCGCCCCGAAATGCCTACGCGTCCGACTGTCATTGTGCCCTCAAGCCGCCGTTCTAAAGCCCCGCTTTTTTTCTTAATTATGGTGACAATTCTGCTTGGTGCTGCAGTGGGTGGCGCAGTGTATTTGTGCTTTTTCCAGTAGGCTATTGGCAGATGGTTCGGATCTCTCAGCAGTAGATAAAAAATACCTCCGAAGAGGCTATAATCCATTTTTGGTGCGAGTGGAGGTAGTCGAAACCTCATCTCAAGTTTGGAAAACTTGCATACTAACCGCTGTACTACACTCGCAAAATACTGAATCCATTATAACACAGATTATGAGTTTGGCAGAAAAAATATTATTAGTGCCCATGCTTGGGATTAGTACGACACCGTTATAGAATATATAATATATGGAGTGGCGGAAATGTTTTCGGAGTGAGATGATTAAACGTGGGGAAGATTATTTTCGCAGTGGCATGGTTAGCGAATTAATTTATGACACGGCGGGAGATTTTCGCGCGCAAGTCCATGGCCGTAATGATTACGAAGTTCGAGTGCGCCTTGATGCCGAGCAGAAGCTTTGCGATTTCGAGTGCGATTGTCCCCACTTTCAAGGTGGCAATAATTGCAAACATATCGCAGCAGTTTTGATAAAGTGGGAAGATGAACGGCATAATTCCGATCAAACTACTTCAAATCCTAATCGTCTGCGCACGATTCCCGAACTGCGCCAAGCCATGTCTGATGTTTGTTGGAATTATCTCGGCCCAGATCATTATATAGAATATCAACAAACATATCTTTTTGTTCAAGAAATGCTGTGTTTCCTAGATCATGATGCAGAAATCTTTTTACGTCATCAACAGTACGATGATGCTTTTAAATTAACTAATTTGCTATTGGAAAAATTCTTAAATGTCGACATGGACGATGACGGTGGTATTATGGACTTTTGTACGCAAATTTTAGTAATGTGGGAAAAAATTTACCGAGTTTGCAGCAACGACTTTCGCAAGAAAATGTTTAACTGGTTTGTGGACGAATTGCAACATAGCTCCGTGAATGTTCTTTGGTCGGAGGTGCGAGCAGACTTAATCTTTGACTTTTTTAGTCATAGTTTTAACATGCCAGAATTCTATGATCAGAAGTTGGCTTTAGTAGATGCACAGATTTCCCAGCTCGAACCTCACTGTGATAAATGGCTTCTACTTAAAGCCGATTTAACTAAGGCTCATAAAACTAGTGCAGAACTAGAAAATTTTTATTTAGAAAACTGGCAGTATGATTGTTTGAAGAAATCATATGTTGATTGGCTCATTGAAAATAAAAAATACGACGAAGCTATGCAAGCGATCTGGCAAATTTTAGAATCCGATAATGTCAATGTGCACGATCGTATATATTATTATGGTTGGCTAAAGTCAATTTACGCGGACCGGGATGATAGTCTAATGCGGCGCAATTGTCTCATGGCGCTAATTCAAATGGGCGACCAAGTCGTAGAAAATTTCTCCGCGATTAAAAGCACTTACGACACGGAAGTCTGGCCGGAAGTTTGTCGCAAGATCATTCGCCAAGTTCCAACCATAGAAGATCGAGCTTACTTGTATTGCAAGGAAAAGTTGTATCCAGAGCTTTATGATGAAGTCGTACGAGATCCGTCGCGCATGCTTTTACAAAATTATGATCGAGCCTTGGCACAGCAATATCCTGACGAGGTTTTAGAATTGTATAAAGATTTTTTGAACGAAGAAGCTAAGCAGACTTTGGGTCGGACACATTACCGCAAGTTGGTTGATTTAGTGCGCCGGGTCAAACGATTGCCAGGTGGTGAGAAGGCTGCAAAGGAACTTCTGCACGATTGGCACTCGCATTACAGTAATCGCCGCGCGATGATTGAGGAGATGGAAAAAGTTTGGTGATGGATCTGGTTTCGATACGGGGTTGACGAGCGACTATGAATAGTGCATAATGAAACAAATGAGTGGCTATGTATATATTCTAACTAACCCTAGTTTTAGAGATGACTGGGTAAAAATTGGTAAAAGCTCCCGTCCGGTTGATGTACGTTCGAAGGAGCTGGATAATACGGCGGTTCCGTTGCCATTTGAAATCTATGCCATCATGAAAACCGAGAAGTACAACGAAGCGGAGCGGCAATTCATACTCTTATTGATCTCGTAAATCCCAGCATGCGCATCCGAAAGGGTCGTGAATTCTTTAATGTCACTCCAGATTCAGCTCTGGACATTTTTAGACAATGTGCTCTGACGTTAGATGATGCAGAAATTGAAGTTACTAGCACCCGAGAAAGCAAGTCAATGCGAGAGAATGGAATGCGGCAAATATCTCAATCTTCAGCTTCCGCCTCTAAGATTAGCCATAATCAATCTCGGCACAGCTATATGTCATATTGCCCAAAAGCAGCAAAATTAACATTTTCTATGCTTGGCATTCAACCTGGGTCGGAGCTGGTATTTTCTGAAGATCCCAATGTGAAGACTCAGATAATTAATAGCCACAATATGATTATGCTTGAAGATGGTACAAGAGCTACTCTGTCAGCAGCAGTCGCAATTGTAAAACGCAGGTTAGGAACTGCAACTCAATCAGAAGCCTATCAAGGTGGTAACTATTGGCTCTATAATGGCGAGCGGTTGACTACAATCCGTAAGAGGCTCGAAGCTGATTTTGATATGTCTGCGAGCAATACTATGAGTCATTGTTAGTATTATCTATCGCTAAATCCAAAACTTTGTCAGCGATGTCGATACTACAAGCATGCTTCATTTTACGGATTTCTGATATCGGGATCCGCTTAGCTAGCTGATCATACTCTTTTTCATCTACATCAAAGCCAGCATCTGAAATTTCCCCACCAACAATCTTCACTGAATAAAAAACTAATAATGAATGATGGTCGGTGTATTCACCTTGAAGCCTACAGCGATAACCATCTGGAGATTGTAGTGCTTAGTATTATAGTTTTTGCCGTCAGCGACAGTTATCCGGAAATTCCGGATAACTGAATCTTCTGTGAGCTCTCTATCTTTGAAGATATTTTGGACATGCTCGCTGATCGTCCGCACGTCAACATCATATAGTATCGCCATCATTTTTTGCGTCAGCCAAATATTCTCGTCCTCATAATGAATTTCAATATTATCATTCCTGCCGCCGACTGTGTCCATTCGTGTATTGCTTTCCGTATTGGCTTCAGTTGAGCAATTATATTCTGTGTTAATTCTTCCTGCTGCGCTAGCGCTTGTGTACCGAAATCCTTTTTCTGGGTAACTTCGATGGCTTCATTGATAGAACGCGTTGCCCTCTATCTGCTATGCTCATAAGTTGTCAAAATAATCTCCGTCAAAAATTTTTATCTCATAACTATGGATTGTCGAAACCCCAATCCCGTATTCAATCATCAGGCTAGCCAATTCATCTCCTTCAACCAAACGAACTTTCTTGTCGGATTTTTCCGCTGACAAACGAGCCCTCTTATCGAAATGCGAAGTCGTGACAAAAATTCCTTTTTGAACACCCCAGGCGCTTAACGCGCCGAGGAAGTCGCGCATCTGCTTTTCAGTAATAGGATTATCTTTAGAATATCTTTTCACCTGTACAAAGATCTTGTCCAACCCTAGTTTGTCCTCTTTCACAATGGCATCAATCCCACCATCTCTGGATTTTGGTGTTGTCTCAGAGTCACCATAACCCATTTTGATTAATAAGTCTGAAACCACTCGCTCAAAAACATATGGGTCAATAGAGCATAATTGCTCCAGTAGCTCGTTGCCTAGTTTATTGTTAAGCTCGCTAAAAGCATCTTCAATTCTTTCTCGTGGGTCGAGTGAACTCACCGCGATGTTGCTTGTGCCATTATCGCTGGCATTTTTCTTCTGTAAATAATTTTGCTGATTACGCATACAGTTCTCTTGGTAAGCCGGGTAGTTCTCTTTAAGAAACTTTTCGTCAAAATGTTCAGGGAGCTTTCGTAATAGTTTCTTACCTTCGTCAGTAATCTGGAAGGACCCTCTCTCATACTGCCTCAGGAGCCCAGCGATTTTTAGCCCCGAAAGTGCCCAACCAGCCCGATTCTCGATCTTATTCCCCTTACTTTTTGTGTACTTTTCTTGCCTAAGTTCTTCTGTTAGATTGATAGCATCAGCAATATCAATCCTTGCAGCGCGGTTATTATGCGGCTCATCATCGCCATAATATTGCAGTGCCAACGTTAGTAACTCATCCCATCTCGGCATTACGTCTATTTTTTGCATTATGAATGCCTCCTATTAATTGCTTCGCATCAAGCGACAAATGCCTTCCATAATTAGCTTGCTTTCTTGTTACTATTATATCACAGGCATAGGTGGACTGATACTTCACCTATGCCTGTAAATTTAGGCTTGTAAATAATAGATTTACGGATCTAACGAGAACCTGCCATAAACGGCAGCGCTAACGATTAAATATAAATTCGCCCATTTTACAGAGATCGAATTCACTAAAATCGTATTTATATAAACTGTGGTCGGACGTGGTTTGTTCGGCATTAACAAAGTTTCTAGAGGGAGATGGCACGTATTAAACATTAGCACTTATAGTTGAAGAGTGCCAATAAATATGATAAGATATATAGTATATGGCAAAGGCAGTCGATTTACATATACATACAATCTCCACCGTATCTGATGCTGAGTTTGAATTCGATATCGGGGCGCTGAAGCAATACGTCGCAACTATGCATATAGACGTAATTGCTATTACTAACCATGATAAATTTGACGCAAAACAATTTGAACAAATTCAAGAGGAGCTTATTAATACAGTTGTCTTTCCTGGAGTTGAAGTTTCCCTAGAAGGGGGACATATGTTAGTTATATCACCACTTGATTTAATACATGAATTTGAGAACTCATGTGGAGATCTCG
>CAZTQW010000001.1:137684-178593 GCA_964616255.1 uncultured Candidatus Saccharibacteria bacterium | reverse complement strand
GGTATACTAGTTGGATGATGAGTATTATGTTTGAGTAGGAGAAGACAGGCAGGGGTGATATAATCTAAATAGAAAAAGGAGGTTTATGGCTAAATTATATTTTCGTTACGGAGCGATGAATTGTGGGAAGACAGCTAACTTGTTACAAACCGCATTTAATTATGAGGAACGTGGACAAAAGGTTTGTGTTTTTAAGCCGGATATTGATACCAAAAATCAGACCAAACTGCTTTCGCGGATTGGCCTCGAGCGCCCGACAGATTTTGTTTGTGGTCCAGAGAGTAATGTTTATGAAATTGTTAAAAAGGACTATAAAGATGTTGCCTGTGTGCTTGTTGATGAAGCACAGTTTCTCAAGCCAGAGCAAGTTGATCAATTAGCGCTAGTGGCTACGGAGCTTGATATTCCGGTGATTTGTTATGGCCTGCGCACGAATTTCCGCCAAACTGATGGCGGTTTCGAGGGGGCGACGCGTTTATTGCAAATCGCTCAAGAGCTGACTGAACTAAAAACCATTTGTACCTGCGGTAAAAAAGCCACACGGACCACGCGCTTCTTAGATGATAAGTTAGTAACTGACGGTCCTGATATCTTGATTGATGACGGAAAGACTAAAATTGAATACCGTGCATTATGTCACAAGTGTTATCTGGACTATTTAGCAAAAGCTAACAAAGCTAATCACCACGACTCTTAATAATCGGGAAGGGTACAGCTTCGCGTCCGCTTACTCCTTCAAGTAACCAGAAGTTGCGTTCGCTATTACCCCAGCCACAAGCTGGAGGCATGCCGTACTCCAGCATTTCTACGAAATCCATGTCGAGCATTTGAGCTTCGTCGTCGCCAGCATCGCGCATGGCTTGCTGTTCCTGAAAACGTGCCAGCTGATCAAGCGGATCATTGAGCTCACTGTAACCATTACCCATCTCGGTGCCAGCAATAATCGGGTGAAACCGTTGTGTAACTAAGGGATTTTCTTCGCTGACTTTGGCTAGCGGGCTCAAGCTCAAGGGTTCCTCGATTAACCAATATGGCCCAGCGGAAGTCTTACGGATCATCTTCCAAGCCCAGTCAATCAGCCTTGGAGTGCTAATTTCATCGGATAATAATTCACGTTTGATCTTAGCACACTCGGCTTTGTCGTCTGGATTAAACTTATCGGCATCATATTCTCGTGCTAGTACGGCTTGAATTTTCTCACGATTCAGCTTAAACACATCTATACCAAATTTCTCCATGAGCAAATCAGCATATTTAACTCTCGGCCATTCGCAATCTAGATCAATGTCAAATCCTCCTACATTGAACTTTAACGTTCCCCAAGTCTGCATCGCGACATATTTAATCATTTCTTCGTATAATTTCATGCCGTCTTCGTAATTCTCATAGGCAGCATAACTCTCAAATGCAATATGTTCAGGTAAATGCTCGTCGTCAACACCTTCGTTACGAAATCTTGGTCCAATATCGTAAACTTTCTCGAATCCACCGCCAAGTAACCGTTTGAGCGGTAACTCTTGGCTAATTCTCAAATAATAATCCTCGTCTAGAGCATTCATATGGGTGACAAAAGGAGTAGCATCGGCTCCGCCGGTAGTTTTCTCGAGTACCGGAGTGTTCACTTCGATAAAACCATGGCTATTCATAAAGTCACGTGTAGCTTGCCAGAATTTCGATCGTCGTACTAAGCGCTCGCGTACTTCGGAGTTTACATTCATATCTACATAGCGACGACGATAACGTTCTTCTTTGTTACTAAGTCCATCGTAGCCTGGTAATGGTCGCAGACTCTTCGTGAGTAACCTCACACTGTTAGCAAAAACTGAAATCTCTCCGGTACTGGACTTACCTACTTGACCATTCGCTTCAACAAAATCACCAGTATCTAGGAGTTTGAGTTCTTTAACCCCAAATTCTCCACTTGGCACATCGTCGGTTTTTTGCATAAATACTTGCACTTCGCCAGTGAAGTCGCGTAGTTTAACAAAAGCCAACTTTCCAAACGACCTAACCGCCACGATACGACCAGCAATACAGACTTTCTGACCATCTTTTTCATCAAAGTGATTGAGGATAGCAGAAATCTTCGTATTGCGGTGAGACTTAGCAGGATATGGGTCGATTCCCAGTTCCTTAATTCGTCCTAATTTACGTAAGCGCTCGTTGCGGTAATCGTCTAATGTCATAATATTATATATTATAGCACATTATGCGACTGATTTCACTACGACTTTTTTACCGTTAAAGTCAAATTCTGCACCAACTTTGCGACCAAGTAATTCTTTGCCAATTGGAGATTCGTGCGAAATTTTGCCTTCTAGCGGGTTAGCCTCGACTGGCCCGACAAGGACATAGGTAAACTCTTTACCGTTCATATCGATCACTACGGTTGAGCCAATCGTAACCTGATCGGTTTCCTTTGGTGCTTCAATAATCGTCACGTTCTTCAAGATTTCTTGAATTTCGAGAATGCGATTCTCGACGTTTTTTTGTTCGGTTCGAGCATCTGTGTATTCTTGATTTTCGGAAAGATCACCAAAGGCTCGGGCTGTAGCAATGCGTTCGGCGATCGCAGGACGTTGACCGATAAGTTCGGCTAATTCTTGTTCTAAATCGGCTTTGCCAGCCGCTGTGAGGTTGACTGTCTTTTTCATAATCATTGATAGTTTATCACGGGACTTTGTAAAAGTAAACCCTTAAAATGCTAATTCTTCGATTGCTAGGAGCTGGCTTTCGCCACTGGCGCGGTCGGTTAGCTCAACTCTGCCTTCGGCTAAAGTCTTATCGCTCAAGACGATGCGATAAGGAATACCCAGTAATTCAGCATCAGCAAACTTATTGCCCGGTCGCACGTCGCGGTCATCATATAATATATCGTCTGGGTGCGCCTGGTATAATTCTTCGGCTTTTTTGGTAGCTTCTGTCCCAATGCCGATTAAATAATACCGGTACGGAGCAATCTGTTCGGGCCAGACCAAGCCATGCTCATCAGCATATTTTTCGGCAATTACTCCCATGACGCGTGAGACTCCAATGCCATAGCAACCCATGATGACGGTTTGGCGCTTACCATCTTGGTCGGTATATTCGAGACCGAGAGGCTCGGAATATTTGGTCTTGAGAGTGAAAATATTACCCACCTCGGCAGCTTTAGCACACTCGAGCTCTGCTCGCTTAACCCCGAGCTCTGCTAACACCTCATCGTTTAAGACTTCTTCATTCAAAACTACTGATTTATCCTGATTATAGTAAATCGTATCTTCTCCTACATCAGTGATGGTCTGAAATTCATGACTGTATTTAGCGAAAACTCCGCCACTAGCAAAAGTCTGATAAGTATCATCACCGATTCCGAGACGGTCATAAATCTTTTGATAAGCTATCTCGGCTTGGTGATAAAATCGATCGTGATCTTCTATGGTTGCCGAGAAGCTGTATAAATCTTTCATAATGAATTCGCGAGTACGCATGATGCCAGATTTGGCACGCAGTTCGTTGCGGAATTTGGTTTGGATTTGGTAAGCATAAATTGGCAAATCTTTGTAACTCGAAATGTAAGTTTTCATCAGGTTAGTAAACGGCTCTTCGTGAGTAGGAGCAAGACCCAGCTCGCCGCCGGCTGCTAATTGAGTCTTGAACCAAATATCCATTTTTTTGATATCCCAACGGTCGGTTTTTTGCCATGGTTCAGGATTCTGCAAGGCGGACATTAAGACTTCTTGACAGCCAATAGCATTGAGTTCTTCGCGAATAATTGTCTTGATCTTGTCGAGAACTTTCAGTCCTAATGGTAGATAATCGTAGATACCTGCTAATTCTTTATGGACATAGCCAGCTTGAACGAGGAATCCGGCACCGCGTGCTGATTCGTCTTTAGGAACAGAACGTAGAGTTTTTACAAATGATTTACTGTAACGCATAATATTATATATTATAGCTGAAGCTTTAAAATGCAGCAATATATAATATATAGAAGGCGATACCATTAACGAGCATATGTAGCAGGATTCCGCTCCAGATTGTCCCGGTGATTTCGCGCAAGCCGCAGAGAATCATGCTGAGGACAAAGGTAGTGACAGCGACATTCCATTGACCGTGTAGGGCGCCAAACAGTATAGACGTAAGCAGCATTGCCACTACCACGTGTAGGCGGCGACGCAGCTTACCATAAACCCAACCACGCATGATGATTTCTTCGGCAACAGGAGCAACAAAAACGATAGCAATAACGGCGGCCAGCTGCTCCCAACCGGTGACAAAATAACCAAAACCGACATCTTGGGCTTGGTCAGCATTAAACCAAGAAAAGCTTTTCATAATTTCCTGGAAAATGTTGCCAATAATTGTATAGGCAACATAAGCTACTGGCACGAGTCCGATGTCGACTAAGGTCGGCCAAGATTGTATGCCTAGTTCTTCGAGTGATGTATCTGTAATATCGTTCGCTAATTGGTTTTCGGATTTATTCGAAGCTTTTTTGTGATCTTGGTGAACTTGCCAGACTTTACTCGGTAACCAAATGATTAATCCAATTGTGGTGCTGTAGCTGAGAATATAAAAGATTAAAGTCCAAATGGGGGTGCTGACAGCTTTGCCAACTAAAATTTGTAAGATTAAAGCAACAACATATTGCCCAGCAAGCATGGCAAGTCCAGCCCACACGACGACGATTACGGCATAAAGAATCTTGCTCTTTAGCATTGCGGTGTTTTTCTTTGGTTCGGGTGAAGACTTTTTCGCCATTAGAATAGCCTCGTAATATCTAAGATTGATATCAAAACAATCAACAGAAGTAGAAACATGAAGGCCCGAGAGACGATTTTTTCTTCGGTCTCTTTGCTTAGGGTCTTACCGCGAATTTTGTAAATAGCGATTAGTAGCCACCTGCCACCATCAAGGGCGGGAATTGGTAAGATATTCATACATGCTAGTGATACAGAAATTAAGGCCGCTAAGAAGGTAAGATTGGCGATGCCGCTGCTCGCAAAAGCTGGAAATATTACTCCGATGATGCCGATTGGTCCAGAGACTGAATCGCCAGCGGCCGAAAGTGCTGCTTGACCTTCGCCACGAACAGTGTCATCGGGGCTGAATTGTCGGGCGACCCCAGAGATGAGGTTCCAAACCATGTCCCCTAAACCACGAAAAGTTTCACCTGTGAGCTGCAAAGTGGTTACGGCACCTACGAGTGGGGCTGACCAACTAGAGCGAATGAAAGTTTGGCCGTAAGCCATGGAAACACCTAGGACGTAATCTGCTCCTTGATCATTCAGAGTAGGAGTTAACTCTATTTCGGTTTTGCCACGTCGCACTTTATAGGTGATTTTCTCGCCAGCATGTTCTCCGCCGATTCTGGTAACGTCGGCCGGATATGTAATTTGTTGATTATCGACTGCAATAATCACATCATCTTTCTCAAAACCAGCTTTGGCAGCCGGTGAGCCTTCCAGTACTTCCGCAACTGTCACTCCATCACCAGTAATCTTAGCATCGTTGCCAAGATAAAATTGGTTAGCAATGAACTGGGGCATACCGACGAAGGCTAGTACTGTGAGCAGTACAAAAGCGACGAGCCAGTTCATCAGAACACCACCGAATAAAATTTTGGTTTTGGCCCAGAAACTGGCCGCACCGAAGGTACCTTTGCGGGTATCTGCGGCTGATTCTCCGTCCATTGAGCAAAACCCCCCAATTGGTAGCCAGTTGATACTAAAGATTAGAGTGTCTTGAGGCTCAGCCCATTGCGTCTTTGGAAGCCTGAGCCACTTTTTAGTATCCTTATTACCTTTTTGCCATTTGGGATTGCGTTTCCAAGCGATTGCTCGGGGCGGGAATCCAATGCCAAATTCATTAACTTTAACTCCGCTGCGCCTTGCCATGATAAAATGGCCAAACTCGTGCGCTACTACTAGGAGCATTAAAATCACTAGTCCAATAATAATCCCAAATACAATACTCATGAATTAATTATACTACATAATTGAGCTTATGCTTTATTTTCCAAATCTTCTTTGGCGCTGATGAAATTCGCGGATAGTTGCGATTACGTCTTCTGCTTCGATGTCGGGAAAATGTTTCTTAATAAACTGGAACTCAGCATAGGCGGCTCGCCAAAGTTGAAAACCAGAGATACGTTGCTCACCTGAAGTACGAACAATCATATCAATGGCTGGAACTTCGGGGTGGTAAAGGTATTTTGTAAAGGTCTCTGGGGTGAGCTCGGTCTCGCCGGCGGCTATGGCGCGGCTTGCGGCATCAGCAATTTCCCAATGGCCACCATAGTTGAAACAGATGCAGACCGTAAGGCCGGTATTTTCGGCGGTTGCAGACTCGGCATTCATCATCTTTTGCCATAGTTTTGGGTTGACTGGTTCTGGTCGGCCCATAATCACACAGCGAAGATTCTCTTTTTGAAGCTTCTTGGTCAATTTGTCGATTTTTTTGCCGGCAAGATCCATTAGGTAATTAACTTCTTCGGCGGAACGATCCCAATTTTCGGTGCTAAACAAATAGAATGAAACAAACTTAACTTCGGTGTCTTTTAAAGCATCAATAATTACTTCGACTTTGTCGAATCCACGTCGGTGACCTTCGAGAGTAGGTAGACCTCGTTCCCTTGCCCACCGGCGATTGCCATCGGCGATGTAGCCTACATGTGTCAATTCAGCTGTCATTAGATAGCCATAATCTCCGCGCTTTTAACTTTGAAGGCGGCATCAATCTGATCAGAAAAAGTTTTAGTGAGCTCATCGACACTTTTTTCGGCTTTTTTGGTAACGTCTTCGGGTAACTCTGCGGCTTTGAGCTCTTTACGAGCATCTTCACGTACGTTACGAATGGCTACTTTGGCTTCTTCAACTTTGCTAGAGGTAGTCTTGACGATTTCTTTGCGCCGTTCCTCTGTAAGCGGTGGCACTGGCACCCGTACCACGTGCCCATCGTCAGACGGATTTAGTCCTAAGGTTTGATCGTCGCGAATAGCTTTAGATATACTCTGAATAGTGCTCGGGTCAAAGGGAGTCACCACTAACATCGTGCCGCCGGAGGCTGTCACATTAGCTACTTGATTCAGAGGCATAAATTGCCCGTAAGCTTCAACTTTGACGTTGCCGAGCATATCGGGGTGAGCTCGTCCAGTGCGCACTTTTTTCATGGCTTCTTGGAACCGTGCGACTACCGCCTCCATATTTTTACGATATTCACTATCATCAAACATATTTTACCTCTCAATATTGCTTAGTAGCTAATAAATTCGTTGTTTACTCAGTTACACCTAGCTCTAGGCGCTTAAATTGGCGAATGGTAATATTTTCACCAGTTTTAGCAATAGCTTCTTTGATGAATTGAGCGACGGTCTTGGTGTCGTCTAGGATATAGGGTTGTTCCATTAGGACTTTATCAGAGAAGGCTTTTTTAATTTGGCCTTCAATAATTTGGTCTTTCATATTTTCTGGACCATGGAAGTTAGTCTCAAATTCCTTTTTCTTTTCGGCCATGACGTCAGCAGGAATATCTTCGAGGCTGACATAGGCAGGATTCATACTGGCTACTTGCATAGCGATCTTGTGTGCTAGATCTTTGAACTCGTCAGTTTTGGCGACAAAGCTGGTTTCGCAGTTGACCTCGACAATGGCACCAAGGCGGCCATCATGGATATAACTATCAATAATACCTTCGCGAGTTTCGCGGTCGCCACGTTTTTCGGCCTTAGTCATACCCTTTTTGCGCATAGCATCAAGAGCCTTGTCAAAGTCTCCTTTGGCTTCGACTAAAGCTTTCTTAGCATCAGTTAAGCCGACACCGGACAATTCTTTGAGTTTTTTAATTAATTCAATGGAAATAGCCTTGACTTCACCGGCCTTTTCTTTTAATTCTTCGCTCATGTTCCTCCTTAGTTATACTAATTATATCTTATTTGGTTGAGTTGTTGGCGAAATTAAGCTTTTTTAGCTTCACCTTCTTTGATGGCGGCTACCATGTAGTCGAGGATAAGCTGTACGGACTTAATCGCATCATCGTTTGCAGGAATAACGTAATCAATATTAGTTGGATCAGCATTAGTATCAGTGATGGCAAACACAGGTAGTTTGAGAGTGTTGGCTTCTTTGATGGCATTTTTATCTTGGCAAGCATCTACTACGATCAAAGCAGCTGGTTGTTCGTTCATGTCTTTGATGCCACCGTATCGTTCATTGAGCAGGTCAATTTCTTCTTGGTAGCGCTGAACTTCGAGCTTAGAGTAGCGAGCTTCGAGTTCGCCAGAAGCCATACGACGTTCGAGGTCGTGCAGCTTCTTGACCTGACGGTTAACGGTTTCGACGTTAGTAAGAGCACCGCCAACCCAACGTACGGTCACGTATGGCATATTGACGGATTCGGCAGCTGCCTTAGTAATGTCTTTGAGCTGTTTCTTAGTGCCAACGAAGAGGACTTTTTTGCCACTAGCCACGATTTTGGTGAGCTCTGGTAAAGCTTTGTTTAGGGCTTCAACGGTCTTTTCTAGGTTGATAATGTGTCCGCCTTGGCGCTTACTATGAATGTAAGGAGCCATTTTTGGGTGCCAACGGCTGGTTTTGTGTCCAAAATGAGCACCAGATTCTAATAGAGCTTTAATATCGACTTCTACGGTCATTTTTATTCCTTTCACTTAGACTATGAGATAAGATCATGTAATGACCAGGAATCTCCCATAGCTGTTTCGTTAAAAATAATATACATAGTTCCATATTATCACAGATTCTGCGAAAAGTCAATGTGCCTAGATCTGATTTTCCCTATTTACTTTTGGGGTGAACTTTGCTATAATTTAAGGAATTATGAGTACAAAAGTTTCACAACCTAAAGATTATCGCTATGTGGTGTTTATGGATGAGGCAGCGAATTTTTCGTTTTTGACCAAGTCTACTGCTCAGAGCGAAGAGACCATTAAGTGGGAAGATGGTAACGAATATCCATTGATTAAAGTGCAGATTTCCTCGGCTTCGCACCCGTTCTTCACTGGTGAGGAAAAGATTATCGATACTGAAGGTCGCGTTGACCGCTTCAAGGCTCGTGCGAAGAAGGCTGAGGCTTTGCGCGCTAGTTTGAGCAACAAGGCTAAGAAAGCTGAAAAAGAAGCCGTCAAGAAGGCCGAAAAGGCTGAGGCGAGCGAAAAATAACTAGCTGATAATGGTATGAAAAAGGCCCTGGCGACGGGGTCTTTCTTGATGAAGATATGGAAAAGGCTGTATACAACTGATACAGCCCTGTGTTCTGGAGATAACTGCTTATCTCCGATAGGTGCACTTTGATTCGTGATCAAGGAGTTTGTCTTTGCTAGAACAGTATAGTCCACAATATTGACATTTACCACCTAAGTTACCCCAGCCGCTCCCGGCATTGATTGCGTCTCTGACTCCCTGCTCGTTGTTACAGAATTTGCCGCCAACATTATACTGGGTAGCAGCTGGTTTTTTCTGGTCATCATAGAGACCACCTGAACCAAAAAATCCGCCAAGTATACTCATGCATATCCACCTCCATTCGTGCGCATGAGAACAAAATAATGTACTGCTTTAGTCAAAATTTATCTGACTGTTGGCATTTTATCACTTACATACCGAAAAAGCAAGCACGAGTATTATTCAACTGATAAGTTTTTCGACAAACCCCTTCACGTCTTTGAGTGTACGGCCTTTGTCGGCACCGAGATTAAGTTCGGGATCATCAACAAAATCGAGATTTTTGATATGATGATAAACTGATCGAGCTAGCTTCTTTAGTTCCTCACCACTAAACTCATCGTATTCATAAACCTTATCATAAACTTTTCCTTCCTCGTCTGGTGAAACAAAGAGAATATGTCCTTTGGTCACTTCATATTTACGGTAGGTCGGTGAGAGGTTAAGCAATAACTTGTAAAATTCGAGCTGCAGGGCATATTTGTACAGTGTAGGGTGACTCTGCCACTTATTAGTTTGGAATTTGCCAGTTTTATAGTCGAAAATCTCAATAGTACGATTCTCGGGGTCAACCTTGATTAGGTCGAGCTTCCCCGTCACCGGAATATCCTCGTAACTCAGGTGTTCTGACGATAAATTTACCTCGGCTTTGGCATGCTCGTCTGTAATAGTCTCATTAAATTGCGCAAGAGCAATTCGCAGACCATACTCGCCTTTTTCTTGCAGGTCCTTAATCTGGTGGCTGTCAAGTGGTTGTTCTAAGACTTTTTCGCGGAAATAATTCACTGCTTCCTCGGTACTAAGTTTTTGATTAACTACTTGCTCTAATGCGCCATGAATTAAGGTACCATAAGCGAGCTGAGGAGTCAGAGGCTCTTCGGGTGCACGCAAAATTCTGTTGCGATAAATCGCTTCTGGGCCAGCATAAATAATATCAATAAAACTTGTTAAATCTGAAGCTGTGAGACGGTAGTGTTCCACTCGAGACTCTAACATTAGCCGTAGGTCTGGAGTTAAATCTTGATAAGCACTAGTCCAGCTTTGGCAGAGAGTAGTGATTTTGGTATTTAAATCTGGCTCTTCTGGGTGCATGATGATCTTTTGATGGCTCTCGGGCAGATAGGGTGAGGTCTCGGTGGCGGCTTTTTCGTCACGTTGTTCAGACAAGTATTGTAATCGAGCAGTATTCTTCTCGAAAAAATCTTGTACAGAGTTAGTCATGATCAGGTGATCCTTGGCCCGGGTGATAGCGACAAATAATAATCTAACTTGTTCATCATTGGTAATGCCAGTATGTCGGATCTGCAAAAGATTACGTGGGAGGCTGAAGAGATTATTGTTGCCTTTGGCTTTGCCCCAGGCGGCATCGTCCATGGCAATTAGGAAAACATACTTAAATTCTAGCCCTTTACTTTTGTGCGCGGACATGACTTGTACGGCTTTAACACTATCTCGATAAGGGCTAGTGGCAATGATGGCGGCCCCAGCGGCTTCATAATCGTCAAGCATGGCAATATAATCTTGTAATTTGGGCTGGGGGACTTGAGTATGGTTGAGCGCGGTATTTTTGAGAGTATTAAGATTTTCGTATAGTTCAAATAATTCTAAATCACTACTGTGCTCGGTATAATAATCTAAATAAGGTGACTTGATAACTTCACCGTCTTTCGTAGGCAGCTCCGCTATACCAGTAAGATAATTTAACCACAGTTCTAAGGGAGTTTCAAAGGCAGCCATAGCTAGCTCGCTGAGCCATTTCGCAATCCAAACTAGATGCTCGTCATTGGAATTTACTAGGTAGTCGAGGGTGGACTTTTTCTGTTCGTGAGCTCCACTGATCGCTCTAAGTGCCACGAGTGGTGGGACTTGCAAAAACGGAAAAGCCAAAATTTCTAGTAGCCGGTGAGTGGGCTGTTGTTCCCTAGCCAGCTCAAAAGCAAATCTTGCGATTACATTAAGCTCGTTTAGTTTAGGATCCTCGAGGAGATTTGATTTCTTTTCGTAAGCTATATTAATATCTCGTTCTTTGAGATAGGGCAAGAGTGGAGCGATGTATTTATGCTTTGGCGCAATCACCGCGATTTCGTCAGCATCTACTCCTGTTTGAAGCAACTGGCTGATATTCTGTGCAATCCAATAGTATTCGTCGTGAGCAGAAAGAAATTCATGCCGTTCAATCCCAGAATCTGCATGATCATGCTTGCTACGATCATTGCTTAGATCCAGCATTGACCGTAATCTTTTTTCGATGCCATGGTGTTTGGCGAAACTGTCTTCGATTTGCTCGGCGATGTGATGGGAAAAATCCAAAATCTCCCCAGTGCTACGGTAATTATCTTCTAGATTAATAACTTTGGCATTGTAATAATTTTGGTAATCTAGTAAATTCGAGGCATTTGCTCCCTGAAAAGCGAAGATTGCCTGGTCGTCGTCACCCACAGCCATAATCACGGGGTTTTCGTAATCTGTAAGTAGTTTAATAATTTCAAATTGTGAGGGGTTGGTATCTTGGAACTCGTCTAGCAAGATATATTGAAAAATTTCCGAGAGACTCAGGCGGAAGCCCTTATCATCTTTGAGAGCACGAATCGCCTCTTCAATCATATCTGCGAAGTCAAACAGACCTTCGGACTCGAGCTTTTGATGATACTGTTGCATAATATTAGCAAGGGATAGGAGCTTCTTATTTGCGATATAATCTTTGAGACGATAATTCCCAGTTTCGTCGCATTCAAATCGATCGGTTTTCCATTTGCTAAGTGGGCTAACTTTGGGTTTTTCGTGGCTTTCTTCTTCATGAATAATATTCCCCAGTTCACGAGTGAGTAAATTAGCAGTATGTTCAATATTCCCAGTGATCGGTTCAGGGTTTGAGATCGCGGCTAGATCCAGAGCGAGAGGCTGGTAGACTTGTTCAAGCGCTGGGGCAAATTTCATGCGCAACATTAACTTAGCAAAATGTTTGGATGCAAGCTCGCTAATCTGGGCACTCTCAGCTAAGTTGACCTCAGCAATTGTGCGCAGATCTTCGGGGGAGAGCCGGGCAGACTTAGCATGTTGAATAGTCGTAATCAAATCGCTGATATTGGCCTGTTTAAGAATATCTGTGCTCGGCAGCATACTTTGGATTTCGCGTACCAATTTATACTGCATGACTTCGTCAATCGGTGCATCGAGATTGCGATTAAAATTTTCGGCATAATTCTTGTAGCGCTCGAGAATATTGGCACCGAAAGCATGATAAGTAAAGATATTGACTTGGCGCGCTGCATTACCAATCATCGTACCTAAGCGATCACGCATGTTGCTGGCACCGGATTCAGTAAAAGTCAAACAGAGGATATTCTCGGGATTAGTATCAGTATTCTCTAGGATATAAGCGACTTTGGCCGACAATAATTGTGTCTTTCCGGTGCCAGGGCCAGCCAAAACTAATAATGGACCCTCTAGATATTTAACGGCTTCTTGTTGTTTGGGGTTAAGCGGCATGTTTTAGCTCCAGGACTATGAGATTTTCTAGATGTGGAGTACGAGGAAAGAAATTATAAGGTTGGACTTGGCGAATTTGATATTTTTCCAACAAAATTTTCGCATCTCGACCCTGAGTAATAGGATTACAAGAAAGATAAATGATTGTCTGTGGTTCGGTAGTTAAGATTTTTTCTAGCAATTTCATTTCACAGCCAGCGCGAGGCGGATCAAGAATGACGGTGAGCTGAGGCTCGATGTATTCTAAGGCTTCTTCGGATTTTGCCAAAACCGGCTGGGCCGTGGTGCCTTGACAGTTGTGCTCTAATTCTTGATAGGCAGCCGCATTGCTCTCTACTAGAACTAGGTCATGATCGCGCGCCGTACTCAAACCGATAGTGCCGACTCCAGCATAGAGATCTAGAACTTTTGGGGTTTTAATCCAGTTTTTGATTTCTTGCAAAGCCAGCTCATAGACTGGTAAATTAATCTGAAAAAATCCATTGGGCGAGTAAGAATAACGATAGCCTAGAATATCATCTACTAGCAGACTGAATCGTGGGTGCGGTTGGCCGTTTTTTAATAGTCCTCCACTAACTTCACTATTTTGGTTACAACGTAGCAAGAGCGATTGATATTCCCTGGCATCTTTATGCTGCTGATTTAGCTCGTCAACAATTGCCTGAGCTTTGGTCCAAATTTCGGAACGTTCAAGGCTGGAGTGTAAAACCGGAATCTTCTGATGCGATCCGCGCCGATGGAAAGCGGGATAAATCTTAGCAGTGTCATGGTCATAATACAGGGCATACTCCATTTTATTACGGTAGCCGTAGATTTGACCATCGGTTTTAACCGCGGCTACATGGTCGGTCTCGATTTGGTGTTGGCGAAAGATTTCGCTTAAAATCTCAGCTTTTTGCTCTAACTCGTAATCGTAATCGAGGATTTGCCAGGGTGAAGTCGCTAGATAGCAATCATCTTTGGCGGCTATTCTGGCGGGTGATGGTTGGTTGTATTCTAGTGCTACGGCTTCGACATAGCTACTTTTTTCCTTTGTTACTTGGCACTTTGTCACTATTTCGCCTGGTAGCACATCCCAAAGGAAGATTTTTTTACCAGATGTTAACTCGCCTAAGGCTTGACCGCCAGGAACAAGTTTTTGCACTTTTATGGGTTCTGTGATATATTTTTCGCGACTTCTAACCATATATTATTCGTATCTGAGAGCTTCGATTGGGTTCTTGTGAGAGGCTTTCCAGGCTGGCAAAGTACCGGCAATGAAAGAAATAATCATCACCGTAAGAATGATTGGTAAGATATTGCCCAAAGTAAACCTAAAGAGATCAAAAGTCGGGAATACTTCTAGGAATCCACCTGGAGCATGTACGGCATTATTAACTACTGTACCAATAAGCATAGCCACGGCTACCCCACAGACTGAGCCCCAAAAGCCGAGAGCTACAGCCTCAATAGCAAACTCGCTGAAAATTTTGCCAGAAGACATGCCCAGTGCTTTATCAAGCCCAATTTCGCGAGTGCGTTCTTCTACGGACATAAACAGAGTATTAACTATGCCGATGGCGGCCGCCAGCAGTGCAATACCGCCGAAAATTGTAAAGACAATCATAATTACATCAAAGAATGTACGAATGGTACCCATCATATCAGAAACTGTAATACCATAGAATCCATTATCTTCGAGAATTTGTTTGATTTCGGATTCAGTGTATTTTGTATTATCAAAACGAGTCTGTACGGCATATGCCATTTCTTTTTGTTCGGCTGGGTAATTCTTGGTGACTTCGGCATACATGGCCTCTTCCAGAGCAGGATTAATCAAGGTACCATTGACTGCCACTACTCCTCCAGCTTGCACACCTACAACAGTGGCTTCAAAATCAGCGGTTTTGTTAGTGACTGGATCGGTTACAGTTAATGTGACTTTTTTATTGATTGCCGCATCATCAGATCCGAACCCCAGAGCTTTGGCATAACCCGGCTCAAGCATGATTTCATATTGTTTAGCATCACGATCTGGCAGACGTCCAGCTGCTGTGGCGATGTGAAAATTCCCTGGAGGCATCGCGCCTACTACGATATTGTATTTTTTGGTGGTATCTGCACTGGTAATATATTCAATGGGGATATTCTTAGCGATATAAATATTATCACTGTCAATACCCTCGATATTTTTAAGCTTGTTGATTTGCTCGGGGTTCATAGCAGTAGCTTGGGCATGGGGATTGTATTCAGTCGGTTCTTTTTTCCCGGACATCATAGAATCGGCCATTTGCATAGAATCAGCGCCCACCACCATGATATAATCTTCACCGCCAAGACTATCGGCTTGCTCATCAATAAAGGCATTAACCCCGGTATTGATTGCGGCATTTAAGACAATAGTAAAGCTGCCGACGAAGATAGCCAAAACTGTGAGAAACGTGCGGACTTTGTTGCGGAAGAGATTATGATTAGCGGTGCGAACTAGATCAAAAATACCCATTTATTTTGCTCCTTTCTTACTGGTGGCTTTTTTGGCGGTGGTTGCAGATTTGGACGACTTCTTGGCGGCTTTTGTACCCGTATCCTCGATGATTTTGCCATCAGAGATGCGAATTTGGCGATTACAAAGCTTGGCTAGATCTTCATCATGAGTCACAATAATCAAAGTAACACCTTGTTTTTTGTTCAAGCCAAAGAGCAGATCAATCACCTTATCGCCTGTACCTGAATCCAAATTCCCGGTTGGTTCATCGGCAAAAAGTATCTTAGGATTGTTAACGATGGCTCGAGCGATACAAACCCGCTGTTTTTGCCCGCCAGACAAATCATTAGCCTTAAACTTAATTCGTTCTGATAATCCGACCGTCCTGAGAGCTTTTTCGGCTAGACGTCGACGAGTACGGCGGCCTTCTCCAGCGATTTTGAGGGGCAAAACTACATTTTCTAACACGGTATCTTGGGGATTCATAAAGAACTGTTGAAATACAAAACCAAAACTACGATTGCGAAGATGATTGAGCTTGCGTGCACTGAGCTTGGTCGAATCAACTCCGTCAATTTTAATTGTACCTTCAGTAGGACGATCTAGGAGGGCAATTAAGTGCATCAAAGTGGACTTACCAGAACCAGATTTACCGACGATGGCAACTGACTCGCCTTCATTAATCGTGAGATTAATATTCTTCAGTGCGGTAAAAGCCGTAGAACGTTTACCATAGACTTTAACTAAATTTTGGACTTCTATAACGGGTTTCATCTTTTAAGTATATCACGTTATTTCAGATACTGCCAAATTTGTCCGGCTTTTGTATCTAGCGCAGTATAGCCGTTTTGCTCCAGTTCGTCGCGGAGCTGATCGGACCTGACATAATCTTTTTGCTCGCGAGCGGCTTGGCGATCCTGGAGGATATTATGCACATTATCTGGCAGCTTACTACCGCTCAGTAGTTCTAGACCCAACACCGACTCGATCCATTGCCAAAACTCTAAGTTATCTTGATGGCAGGAGTCAATGATGGCAAAAGCTTTGGGCGAATTCAGATTATCATTGAAGGCGGCCTGCAAATCAGCCATAGTTTCTGCAGAAATCTCGTCCTTCTGGCCTTGGTAACACCTAGCTACACGATTTTTCCAATTTAAGCGCCTAGCTTGAGCCGCAGCCAAACCTTCAAAATTAAAGTCTCGCTCTGATTGATAATGACCTTGTAAGACCCACATTTTGTAATCTAGCGGCGAATAACCCCGTGTTTCAAGATCATTTAAAGTATAACCATTGCCTAGTGATTTGGAAATTTTCTCACCATTAACCATGAGATGATGGCAGTGTAGCCAATATTTAGCCAACTCTTTATCAAAAGCGGCTTCGCTCTGGGCAATTTCGTTAGTGTGGTGTACGGGTATGTGATCAATCCCGCCTGTATGGATATCAATGGTTTCTCCAAGTTCGGCATGAATAATGCTAGAACATTCGAGATGCCAGCCTGGATATCCGGGTCGTCCCAAATAATCCCAACGCATAGCATGCTGCTCGCTGGGTTGGATATATTTCCAGACGGCAAAATCTGAAGGATTCTGCTTTTCGTGAGAAAACTCGACTCGTGCACCAGTCTTTAGGCCTTCTAGATTTAATCTTGCAAAATCGGGATATTTGGGAAATTTGCTTGTATTAAAATAAATCCCTTTTTTCGTATCATAGGCATATCCCTTCATTAATAGTGCATCTACCAACTCTTGATCTTCTTCAATATAATCGGTCGCGCGCGCCCAAACTTGCGGCTGCACTAAATTCAACTTCTGGAAATCTTTTTGAAACACGTCAATATAATATTCAGCTACTTCCCAAACACTTTTGCCAGTCTTTCGAGCGCCCTTTTCTAGCTTGTCTTCGCCTTCGTCTCCGTCTGACGTAAGATGTCCAACGTCAGTCAAATTCAATACCCGATACGGCACATACCCGTTCATCTTTAAAACTCGTATCAGCAAATCCCAGTAAACATAGGCTGCAAAGTTACCAATATGCGGCGCACTATAAACAGTAGGTCCGCAAGTATAAATTTTAACTTTCTCGGGATTAAACGGTCGAAATGTTTCGATTTTCCTCGTGAGAGTATTATATAATTTTAGCTCACCCTTTGGCATTTATAGCTCCTCGTGTATTATACGTTTTATTTCAATCAAAATCTTGCTGCGTTTGGCCGAAGAGACATCATGGTGGCCCATTACACTGACAAAGCGCACGTATGAACCATTAGCTTTGGCGACGTGCTTAAGGTTTGAAGCCATCACCAGCGGATCAAAATGACCATGAATAATTAGAGTCGGAATTCTAATCTGGGTAAAAGTATGAAAGTTATTCCGATTAAGAATAATTTGGTCCATTGCGCGACCAAAAGCTGGGGTCTTGATGTATTTACTACTAAAGCTACTAAATCTCTGAACGAAATTTGCAATTACTTCCATAGCGGGTTCGTCTTTGGCAAGCTGTTGTAAAGCTCCATAGGATTTCGTATAGACGCGGTCGGGCAACTTCGCTAGCTCCTCTGGCATGAGGACTGGCGGAGAAACCAGAATCAGACCGACAATCTGGGCATCATGCTGAAAGTTAGTGGCAAAATCCGCCGCGATCAACGAGCCCATGGAATGTCCAACCAAGACCACTGGGCCAGTAACCTGCATTTTTCGAAGAGTTTGCGCTAGAGCTTGGTTATAATCTGTGTAATCGTAATCAAGCCAATCCGTCTGCAAAGATTTACCGTAGCCTAGAAGATCAAGGACGATTAAACGTACTTTTTTTAGCTCGGGAGTCTTGACCAGTTGCCTAAAAGTAGCGCGCCATGTCTCCGACGTGGCAGAAATACCATGTAAAAAGATTACCGTCAATAGAGGATCCTTCACTTTATGCTGATACGCAGCGCGCATGAAAATCGGTCGCTTCAGAATCCGATGCTTGAGACTTTTGCGACGATTATAAAATGGGCTAAGGGCTTTAGGCATTATCAGACATTCTCCTCAGCTATTTCAACTGCGGCTTGCTCTAGTAGGTCTGGGATAATCTTCACAAGATCCGCTACCGCATCTGCATAGCTAACGTCATAAGTGCGGAACCCGGCAGCAAAGGGGTGACCACCTCCGCCGAAATATCCGGCAATCTGCTCGGCAATAGGTTTGCTAGTGCGAATCTTGCCAGTAACCTTACCATCGGGATAAGTCTTGATGGCGACAGCCACAATCACACCTTCTACTAAGCGCATTTCCTCTAGAATAAGGACGTTGGGATTGTATTCGTCAGAATATTGCTGAATATCTTCAAATGGAATATGAATAGTGGCTAGTTGATAATCAAGTGAATATTCAATACGTTTAATCAAATCAGCCTTGTAATCCAAAATTCGTGGTGATTTTTTCATGAATTCGCGCCGAGCTTCGTCTAATTCGGCTGGATTCGCTCCGAGGTCAATTAGCTTAGCCATTGTCCGCATGGTATCAGATGTGACAGATGCGCTGACTAGTCCTAAAGTATCTGAAGAAATACCAGAATAAATCGCTTCTGCTGCCGATTGGTTAATCTCTAAGTTTAGGGCCTGAGCTACCTTAAAGATTAATTCCGTACAGGCCGGCAAAGGCTCGATAATAGCCTCGTGCGGAAAATCTAGATCGTCTTCACTCTCATGATGATCAAAGACGAAGACGGGTTTTCGGTATAGGCAATTCTTAATAGCTGTATCATCTAAAAGTTTAGACAATAAGATGCTTGCGGCTGTATCAACAATAATATAACCATCGGCGCGATAGTCAAATTCGTTAGTGATGCGTGACCAATCAGGAAAATAATGGAGATACTTCGGTATGTCAACTGGGCAATATAAACTATTCTCTGTATCTTTAAGAATATAATCAAGGGCAATCGCTGAGCCAACCGAATCACCATCAGGATTCTCAGCTTGGATTATACAGATGCGTTTCTTACCCGACAAAAAGTCTTTGAAATTATCATACATATTATATATTATACTCTGTTTAGGGGTATTGGTCTAGGATTTCTTCTTTTTCCGAGGCTTCTTTTGGCTTGGGGTCTGATTCGGAAAAGCTTTTGCTAGGCGGCGATTCAACTTGCCCTTGTTCATTAAGACTTCTTGGATATTTTGAGTGATTTCTTCGGTAGCATCAGGCTGCATCGTGCCAACTGTAACCCGAACTCCCACAATCAGCCATAAAGACAGAATAATATCACAGACCAACCAACTAAAAATAATCACAGCGAAAGTTATGAGAAACTTAGCCGGGAGGCTACCAATGATGCTAAGGAGCCACGGATTGATAATGTTAACAATAAGCACTCCGATTATTCCGAAAGAAATTACCGACTCAAGGCAAATCCGACCATTGATATTGAAGGCTCGATTAGTGTAATCCCACCATCTGACTCGAAAAGTTTTTTCCATAAGATAACTGACAAGGTATTCTAAGATTGCGCTACCGACTACGGCTACACAAAAAATCACGAGTGGGTTCTCTGGCTCGCGCAGGACAAAAGATAGCATGAGCGCTCCAGTACCATAAATTGGACAAATTGGCCCGACTAAGAAACCGCGGTTAATTAATTTACGATTGCGTAGCAGACCGACACAGACTTCCATCAACCAACCGGCGAATGAATAAAATATAAAAATTAAAAACCAGGTGGCAATTTGTTCCATATCTTATATTATAACATACGGCTTATGAATCAATTTTAATTTCGCCGAGCAAATGAGTAGTTTCTTGTTCGGGTAAGCTTTCGACATTTCGGAGTTTGCGTTCGATCTGACGCGAGGTGACTTCGGCATCACCGATCTTGTTGGCAGTTTCTTGGAGTTTTTTACGAGTGGCAGCAAGTAAATCACCAAATTTATTAAATTGAGTTTTGACCGCACCAAGTGTTTTCCAAACTTCGGCTGAGCGCTGCTCGATTGCCACACTACGAAAGCCCATAGTCAAACCGGATAGAACGGTCGGCAAGGTCGAAGGCGAAACAATGACGACATTTTGCTTCTGACGAACTTCATCAGACAGACCAGGTATGCGCAGAATTTCGGCATATAGACTTTCGGTGGGAACGAACATTAGGCCAAAATCGGTCGTAGCGGGCGGATCCAGATATTTGCTAGAAATTTTCTTGGCTTGTTCCTTAACGTCGGACGATAAAGCCTTGCGAAGGCTTTCGATCTCTACTTTATTGCCACGATCATAAGCCTCTAGCAAACGTGAATAGTTTTCGATCGGAAACTTAGAATCTATGGGTAAATAAACTGGGTGATCATCGCGTCCGGGCATTTTGATGGCAAATTCTACCCGGTCGTTACTTCCCTCTTTCGTGATGGCATTTTCGACATATTGCTCATTAGTGAGACAATCGGTGACGATATTACCTAGTTGCACCTCGCCATAAATACCACGAGTCTTCACTCCTTCCATGACTTTTTTCAGATCGCCTACTCCGTGTGCGAGGTTTTTCATTTCGCCTAAGCCTTGGTAGACTTGGGTTAGCTGTCCGGAGATGGTTTTGAAACTTTCATTAAAGCGCTGTTCGACGGATTTCTGAAGCTTTTCATCAACGGTCATTTGCATTTCTTGCAGACGTTTGGAATTGTCTTCCTGCAAGCTTTTGACCCTTTGATCTACCGTGGTCTGAATTTGTTGTAAATTATCGGAAATTTCTTTGCGGCTACCTTGGAGGTTGAGAGTGAGTTCTTTGCGATTCTCGCGAAAGCTATCCTCGATTTGCGGAGCGAGTTTATCTAATTGAGCCTCCAGGCGAATCAAACGTTCTTCTAGATGAGCCGTGTCAATCCTAATGGCAGGTTTGCGAAGCAAAAGCAGAATTAACAGAACTACTGTAAGGACTCCAATGATAATAATAACAATTTCCATATGTCTATTATAGCATAACAATTATCCTAGACGGCGGAGGAGATACCTCTACATCATTCAAATTTCAGACTACCAATGATATTCTGACGCGATTTGATAAGGGCAGGAAGCATGGCACTTAGTAGTGACACTAAGATCATTGCTGCGCCAAGATAAAGATATTCTACAATCTGCGGAACAAAGAGATCTGCCGTAATCGAAGAATCTAAAGTGAAGAAAGTTGCCCGCAGAAACTCCGTCAGTACCCCAGACAGCCACGGATTCAGCGTGAAGCCCACTATCAGCGACAAAATCGCACCTCCGCCGACAATGATCGCTGCCAACATCAAGGCATACATTAAGTATATCTGCAGAATATGTACACGTCGGAAGCCAATAGCGCGAAAAATAGCAATTTCTTTGCGGTCACCGCTAATCGAGCGCACCACCATGAGCACCACAAATATCACTGTTATTCCCAATACGATTAGCACGATAATGATCAAAATCTGCGTAAACGTGCGCGAAAGATCTTCGATTACCAGACTATTATTGCTGTCACTCGTGAGCAAGAAACGATCTTCTTCAGTGGCGCAGCCATAATTCATGGCGCCCTTTAGCTCACAGCTTTCTGCGTTAATAAATTCACGAGCAGTTTTCGCATCATTAAACTCAACGATATATTGTGTATTGATTCCGAGATAATCTAGGCTAGCATCTGGCTCATTATAAACTTCGGAAAGCTCCGCCCTGTGTCCATCATAATAACTTTGACTAATAATCGGTGTAGTAATAGAAACTCCGCCCAGAGACTGAATCATACTGAGTATGTCATTACTTTGCCGAGATATGCTACTAACTGGAATCAAGCCGACAATCTGGAATTTCAACAGCTTTTCTCTCGGAGCTTCGTAACTTCCAATTGCTTTTTGATACTCTTCGCTTAAATAATCTTGCTGCTTCTCCTCGGCTGTGCGGGTATCTTGCTTCACCGTGGTTGCTCCGCAGGTGGTCTGTGGCAAATTATAAATCAAACTTGGTTCAGTATAGTACGGTTTATCCTTGTTGCGGGCGATTTCATCAAGAATTTGCTCTGCCTTAAAAATCATTTCTTGCGAAGCGCCGTTACGATAACAAGCCTCTACGACCCGGCCGCTCGCCTTAGACTTCAGCTCTTCAAAATGCTGAATCTTTTCTTCGCTACTGGCCGCATTTGCAATGCTACTAGCCCCCAAGATAGTTTCGGCCTGCTCTACCGAGATCACGACCGGAATTGCCATACTATCCAACTTAACGTCCTTAAATAAGTAATCTTGATATAATGCTTCGTCTATCTCATGCAGACCATTAAAAACTTGGGCGCCCATATTATCGGCGTTTGAGGTGTATTGCTTGAGGTTTTCTACTCCATTCTCTAAATTCACTACGCGCCCATTCGCAATTAGAGTCTCCTCGGTGAAAATCTCTTGATAGGGATAATTTTTCAGAATCTGCTCGAGATCTGCCTTATTGGCCACGAGATAATCGCGCATCATATTGTCAATAGCCTGCTTCGCATAAGGTGAATACGGTACTAACTCCCTCTTGCCGTCATTATATTCTGTAGGAGCAATTTCTGAATCGGCCGAGTATTTAAGTCCCAGTTTTTGGGCGGCTGCGCGATGTTCTTCTATGCCTTTTTGATATAATTCTTCTGCTAAATCCAGCACTTGCGGATCTTTCTCTAAATCTGGGTTATTGCGCGAATTGGCAGCAGTCACTAAGTATTTACCGTTCAGGCCCTCACTATTAAATTTCGTCAGGCTCTCCTCGAAACCCTGAATACAGGACGCAAAAATTAGCACTCCTGCTAGCAAAATAATTTCTAGAGCTAGAAAGAGGCTAGTCCAGAATTTCCGGCTGAGTAGCTTCGTCCAGGCTAGCACGAAGACATCACGTAATTTTAGCATTACTTCAATCTCCCATCTTCCATGTGTAAGACTCTATCGGCCATCTTAGCTACGGCATGATCATGTGTGACGATGATCAGAGCGGTATTTTGACGGTTTTTAATTTCTAGCAATAATTCCATAATGCGACGGGTGTTTTCGCTGTCTAGATTACCCGTCGGCTCATCGGCGAGAATGATTTTCGGCTGGTTGATTATTGCCCGGGCAATCGCCGCACGTTGTAATTGTCCACCGGATAATTTATTAGGTTTCTGCTTCAGTTTATCTTCGATACCAACTAGACTAGCGATCGTCTTAATACGCGCCTACCGCTCTTTGAACTTGGTACATAAAGGCATCATGGGCACTTCAAGATTTTTGCCAATCGTAAGATGCGGCTGAAAATAGAAAAATTGAAAGACGAAGCCCAGCTCACGACTGCGTAACTTAGCGAGCTCAGCTGAGTTTTGTTCCTGGATATCTCTCTCACAGATTTCCAGATTACCAGAATCGGCCTGTTCGACGCACCCGAGAATATGTAGTAAGGTACTTTTGCCACTGCCGCTCGGGCCAACAATAGCCAGAAACTCTCCAGATTTCACTTCGAGACTCACCCCATGCAAAATAGTCGTTTTGCCATAGGATTTAGTGAGACTCGTCGCCTTTAGTAATTCTGCTTGTGCCATTATTTGTTTCTATTATATTGTAGTGGCTATCAAAAATCAATTTTTGATAGCCTGGTTTTATCATCGTAACAGGGGTAGAGGCCAAAATTTAGACTATCAATTTTGCATTTTTGATAGCCTAAATAAATCTGGTTTTTAGCCTCAGTTCTCGTCCGTAGCGGGGGTCCAGACCTCAGTACAGGGTATCTCAGAAATGCCGGCATCAACAATGTTCAGTGGTCTAGTGTTAGCTCTCACTACACAACTTCTGGTCAAATTCGTTCCTATAGCTGCGCTGTCACAGGATCCCTAGTAATTTCGTCCAACAGTAACGAACGTCAGGTTGGTTTCCTCGTCCGCTGTTTGGTAATACTAGTTCTACCATTCTCCTACCGATGCCTAAACTAACATAAAAATAGTATAGAGGATTTTTGGATAGCAAAAAACTATACCGGACCTATTAGCCCGGTATAGTCTAGGTTATCAATTAACCCCTGCTTTTATCTACTTAGTGTTTCTCTTTTCGATAATCTCAGCGGCTACGTTTGGTGGTACTTCTTCGTAGGCAAAGAGTTCCATACTACTAGCGGCACGACCTTGGGACATACTGCGCAAATCCGAAGTATAGCCGAATAAGTTCCCCAGCGGACAGAATGCCTTGATTAACTTAGCGCCACCACTGAGGTCTTCCATGCTATCAATACGACCACGGCGAGCATTGATATCGCCAATTACATCACCCATAAATTCTTCTGGAGTAGTAATCTCAAGTTTCATGACAGGCTCGAGTAACACTGGATTGGCCTTCTTAATACCTTCTCGGGTAGCTAAGCTACCAGCTAGTTTAAAGGCGAGCTCGTTGGAGTCAACATCATGATAGCTACCATCATAGAGTGTGGCCTTCACATCAACTACTGGATAGCCAGCAATCACACCACCTTGCAAAGTCTCTTCAATACCCTTCTGGACTGGTTTGCGGAACTCTTGAGGCACCACACCACCTTTGATTTGGTCGATAAATTCAAAACCTTTGCCCGGTTCGTTTGGCTCAAACTTGACCCAAACGTCACCATACTGACCACTACCACCAGACTGCTTGACATGTTTACCCTGGGCTTCTGCGGTGCCGCGGATGGTTTCGCGATAGGCTACCTGTGGAGCACCGGTATTGGTCTCTACACCATGCTCTTTTTCTAGACGGTCGATAGCAATTTCTAGATGTAGCTCACCCATACCGGAAATAATGGTTTGGCCAGTCTCTTCATCAGTATGCACTCGCAAAGTTGGATCTTCTTCCACTAATTTCTGCAAGCCCATACCCATCTTTTCTTGGTCGGACTTGGTTTTTGGCTCAATTGCAATAGAAACTGGTGGATCTGGGAAGGTAATATCTTCAAGATGAATGGGGTGAGCGGGATCACAGATAGTAGTACCAGTCGTGACTTCTTTCATGCCCACTACGGCAGCGATATCGCCTGCACAAATCTCAGAAATCTCTTCGCGCTTGTCAGCGAACATACGTACGATACGACCAATGCGCTCTTTGTCACCAGTAGTGGTGTTGAGCACGGTATCACCAGATTTTAGCTTACCAGCATAAACACGAATAAAGATCAATTTGCCCACAAATGGGTCCGTCGCAATCTTGAAAGCCAAGGCAGTTAACGGCTCACTATCGCTAGCTTTTCGTACCACCTCGTTGCCAGTCTTAGGATCGATACCTACAGTTTGGCCTTGGTCACGATCAAGTGGGCTTGGCAGATAATCTGTAACGAGATCAAGCACCTTCTCAACGATCACACCACGACCATCACCACCGGTAACTAGGAAGAAATCACCATCAAGGACTCGTTTGCGCAAGGCAGCCTTGAGTTCAACCTCAGTAATAGCATCTTCACCTTGGTTGAAGAATTTCTCCATTAGAGCCTCATCAGCCTGGACCGCCTCTTCGACGAGCAGACTACGAGCATTCTTGGCCTTTTCTAACATGTCGGCCGGAATCTCACCGACAGTCAATTCATGATCAGCATAATCTTTATAAGTGTAGGCCTTCATATCAATCAGATCGACCACACCACAGATATCCTTCTCAAAACCAATTGGCAAATGGATAGCCACAGCATTCTTAGAAAGTCGTTTGTGAATACTATCAAGAGATTTGTAGAAGTCGCCACCAATTTGATTAATCTTATTGACAAAACAAATCCTTGGCACACCATATTTAGTAGCTTGGCGCCAAACCGTCTCTGATTGAGCTTCTACACCCATCTTACCGTCAAAGACTACGACTGCACCATCAAGCACGCGTAGGCTGCGCTCCACCTCAGCGGTGAAGTCGATGTGCCCTGGGGTATCAATCACGTTAATTTTGTGATTTTTCCAATAAACTGTGACAGCGGCAGAGGTGATAGTAATACCACGTTCCTTCTCTTGTTCCATCCAGTCGGTAGTAGCACCACCGGTACCGCCTTTAACGAGGTCGATTTTGTGCTTAATGCCAGTGCGGTACAAAATTGCTTCTGAAGTAGTAGTCTTGCCCGCGTCGATATGCGCAATAATACCAATATTGCGGAATTTCGCTAGATCCTTAATCTCGTTTGCCATAGAATAATTTTCCTTTTGTTATTACGTTCTCCCAAGGTGAACATTAAAAAATAGACTTTTCTACATTTTACCATAAATTTTGATTTTTAGGAGATTTTTGCGGCCCTATCTATAAGAACTAGCAGTCTGGGTCCTGATCACTGCTCATAATATACAAATACTTTTTTGCTCGAGTCAGAGCGACGTACATCAAGCGCTGCTGATCGGCTTTTTCCGCCGCCAGAGTGTCGCCAAAAATCCCAAAAATCGTCGCATGGGGGTGCGAAGCAGAGATAATCTCACGATTGATTTCTAACAAAATAACTACGGTGGATTCTAGACCCTTAGACTTATGCATAGTCATAGAGCGAACCTGGTGATCGAAGTTTGCGAAGGAGAAAATTTGTTCGCTGATGAGAATATCCCTCAGTGCATCTTGCAGCTGCTCGAGATTAATATTGCAAAAACTGGTAAAATTATGCCGGTGCAGGAGCATAATGTCGGCATGTCGGTGCTTTTTGCAGATTTTGCATAATTGTTTGAGAAATTGCCCGGCAGCAAGAGGAATAGCTTGGACTGGCTGGCCACTAGCCCTAGCCAAAGCCTGCAGGAAGCGCCCGTCACCTAGGCCATCTTCTTCTATATCCTTGCGGTCGAATTTTTGGCGCTCGGGATTTACTACTTTAATCTTGCCCTTCTTCTTACTGTGAGCTAGGGCCGGTAAAGCATCTGGGTCATAGCGAGTCAGCATATAATGATTAGCATGTTCTACGATTCTCTTAGCGCTACGATAGTTTGTGGCCAGGGGGATATTAGTACAATCTTCCGGAAAATACTGGGCGAAATTGATAAAATAATCAACATCTGAGCCGGCGAAACGATTAATCGCCTGCCAATCGTCACCTACGACAAAGAGATGAGCGACAGGTGTTAGATTACGAATCGCCATCGTGAGGGCATAAAATAAATAAGAAAAATCCTGATATTCGTCAATCATAATATACTCTAAGGCTGCAATATTACGATATAGAGCTTTCAGTCGCGCATCGTCCTTAGCCTGTTCGAGCAATTTCGTAGCTTGATCCATGAGCAGATTGAAGTCGAGGAGCGGTGACTGCAACTTCTCGAGATACAGACGAAAAGTCTTTAGAGAAATCTCGTGATAAAAGATCTTTCGTTTATCGGCTTGGTCTACTACCAGCTGATCGCGTAAAGCTTTGCAAGCGGTCTTCACCGCCTGATTGAGCTGAGGTAAATGGCTTTTGCCCGGAAATTTCTGCCCAGCACGGGCAATGAAACCTTTTACGATAGCTAGAAGCTCCCGGTAGGCTCCGAGACTCAGCTTTTTCTCCGCTAAAGCCTGCGTCAGAGACTGTTCGATTAGAAGGTCTTGGGCAGCTTCGGAAATGATTTGAGGCTGCTTCTTAGTCTGCCGCACGGTATCAAGAGCGAATTTATGAAAGGTCGAGGCGACTTGTACTAGCTCTGAGGCAGTTTGACCAGAAAATTCTAAAAGACTGTGGCCGTCTACTTTGACTGCGCCGATCCTCTGATTAACTTCGGCAGCGGCCGCCCGGTTAAACATAAAAATCGCAATTTGCGATAAGGGTAACCCTTGATATGCTACCAGAAAGGCTGTCTTGGCCACGATCACTCGAGTTTTACCAGACCCGGCTCGGGCTGTGACTAAGGTATTCTTGTGTAAATCACTAGCAGCACGCGCCTGGTCCAAATCTAGTGTATAAGGTTCACCCTCTAGAGTCACATGCTCAGCAAACCACTTCTGAATATCGGAAACTGTCGGCATATATTACTAGGAAGACAGCTTCTGCTTCAAGATGTCTTGAACCGCGCTAGGATTGGCCTTACCCTGTGATTCTTTCATAACCTGCCCAACTAAGAAACCAAGCACCTTTTCTTGCCCTGCCTTATATTCGGCTTGAGCTTTCTGAGTCTCTGGTTTAGCTAGTACAGCATCGACAATTGCTTCCAGCGCCCCTAAATCGTTTTCTTGAACTGCTCCCAATTCTTTAGCAATTACTTCTGTAGTCTTATAGTGCATCTCTGGATCATAGAATTTTAGAAAGACCTCTTTAGTTCCGGTACTAGACAAAAGCTTTTGCTCATTCATCTCCGCCAAATCCGCGAGTTGCGCACTGCTTGGCATCTCGTCATTCAGGAGACTAGTATTCTCTTCTGCCAACAAAACCGAGGCAAAGAGATTTGCGACTTTTTTGAGCTTCCCTTTGAGCTCGCTGGTTAGCTCCTTGACCTTTGCCTGCTTGCACAAATAATCGCTCAGCTCCGTCAACTTCTCCACTAAAGCCTTATAATCAAGCAAAATTTCCACAATATCCGTAGACAAGTATCCCCGCAGCATCTGACGTATGGCGGCTGGTTGCCTACCCATAAGTTCCCTTTGCTCAGCAACATCAGCTTCAGACAACCGAATTGGTGGCAAATCTGGCTCGGGCATATAGCGGTAATCTTGGGCTTCTTCTTTGCTGCGCTGAGCCGTAGTCTCACCCGTAGCATCATTCCAACCCCGGGTCTCTTGCACGACTTTCTCACCCTTCTCTAGTAGCTTGGCTTGTCTCTTTACCTCATACTCGACCGCGCGTTCTACACTGCGGAAGGAATTCAAATTCTTGACTTCGGTCCTGGTACCCAGCTGATCGCTACCTTCGGGCGCAATACTAATATTCACATCAAAGCGCATATTACCATTGTAGAGATCACCATAGGTCACTCCAGCATAGGTCATAGCGCGCCATAATTCTTTGGTGTAATCCCTCGCTTCGGCGGCTGAATGAATATCAGGCATCGAAACAATCTCGACTAGCGGAGTTCCAGCACGGTTCAGATCCACCAAGCTGTATCCGGCTTCATGGGTTTGTTTGCCCGCATCTTCTTCTAGATGGGCATGTTCAATCCGCACCTGCTGGCCACTGGGTAGCTCCACATACCCCGCACCGATAATCGGGTGAAACATCTGAGTAATCTGATAACCTTTCGGCAAATCAGGGTAATAATAGTGCTTACGGTCAAACCGACTCTCGAGATTAATCTCTGCATTTAGAGCTAAGCCTGCACGCACTGCCAGCTTGACGGCTTCGTGATTGAGCCTGGGTAACATGCCAGGCAGGCCATAATCGACTGGTGAGACACAACTATTAGGCTCTTTGAGACGAGCATCATTGTCTACTTCAGAAAAGAGCTTAGTCCGAGTACAGAGCTGCACGTGGCATTCAATACCAATGGTGGGAAGATATTTTGTCATATTAGATTGCTCCTAAATCTTTTAAGGCTTGACGAAAAGCTGCTAAGGCCCGGCTGGCTTGGCCGTATTCGATTTCAAAATCACTCTCGTGAGCGATCTGATTGCGTAGCTTATGTGCCGACCAAACGGCATTCGGCTTCTCAAACCTGCTGGTGACCTTCTTGAGCCTTTCCCCCATAGTTTTGCCCGGTGTCCCCATCTCGTTCAGCGCGCGATCAAGCAGCTTATCGGCATTAATGACGGCGATGCTATAAGTTCTCGGGTCATCACGCAGCAGGCTGTTTTCGATCTTGAGCCAGCGGGTTTGATACTCCTCGATATCAAAAGTATAGCTGTGTTTGCCAGTCAAAGTCATGGCGATTAAAGCCAGCAGACCCACCGCCACGATAGCAATAATCAGAAAAATTAATGATGAGTTCATTTTACCCCTTCAACTCCTGTGCAAATTTAATAAGACCTTCATCGCTGCGTCTTGGTCCGACTAGCTGTAATCCTAAATCTAACCCACCAGCCGTTTGCCCGACCGGCACACTCAAGCCAGGCAGACCGGCCAAATTCAGCGGCACCGATAACACATCTTCAAGATACATGGCTACGGGGTCGTTAACCTTCTCACCCAGCTTAAAAGCTGGATTTGGGCTAACCGGCGAGAGGATAAAGTCGCATTTCTCAAAGGCTTTTTGATATTCGTTAATAATCACCGTACGAGCTTTGGCGGCCTTAATATAATATGCATCGTAGAATCCGCTAGAGAGCACGAAGTTACCAATCATAATGCGGCGCTTATTCTCGGACATGAAGCCTTCATCACGAGTATTCTCATAGAGCTCACCAAGACTCGTAGCACTAGCGCTGCGATACCCATATCTAACACCATCATGTCGGGATAAGTTACTAGAAACTTCAGCAGGTACAATAATATAATAAGCCGCCAGAGCATATTTCAGAGCAGGCATTTCTAGCTCGACAATCTCATGGCCTTTAGCTTCTAGATCCGCAATCTTTTGCTTTAGCACTGCTCGAATCTCACTGTCAATCGCATCGTTATCAAAATCTTTAATAATACCAATTTTCTTCGGTCCAGCCTGTACCTCACTCTCGGCATAATAATCAGGCAAGGTCGTAAGGTCGTAGCTGTCCTGCCCAGCACAAACCTTCATTAGTAAGTCCAAATCTTCCGCTTCCCGGGTGAAGAACCCGACACAATCTGTACTGCTAGCCATGGCCACCACACCATAGCGACTAATCGCGCCATAGGTTGGCTTCAGACCATAAACCCCATTAAAGCTCGCGGGCTGACGAATACTGCCACCGGTATCGGTACCCGTAGCAAAGGGTACAATACCGAGAGCCACCGCCACGGCACTACCACCACTCGATCCTCCAGCCACCCGAGTAAGGTCCTTAGAATTCTTGGTCGGACCATAATAGCTGTTTTCCGTGCTAGAACCATGGGCGAAAGCATCAAGATTAGTGCGACCAATCATGATCGCCCCTTCGGCCTCCAACTTCTTCACCGCCGTAGCAGTAACTGGACTCTGAAAACCTTCTAGGATCAGGGCCGAGGCTGTACTCTCGCCTTCTTTGCTCAAGAAATTATCCTTCAGGACATAAGGTACCCCAGCCAGTCGTCCGACCTGCTCTCCCTTGGCAATTTTTTGATCAACTTCCTTAGCGCGCTCAATCGCAGCATCATTAATCCAGTTAAACACCTGATAATCTTCTTGATATTGGTGGGCCTTAGCCAAAGCTTCTTGTACTAGGCTCACAGCACTCTGATCTTTACTCGCAATTTTCATTCTATAATACCTTCGGTACTTTAATTTGATGATCCTTGACTTCTCGCGTCAGGCCGAGCAACTGCTCCCGATCGGCTTCTTGCTCGAGGATTTCGTCTGGGCGCCAGATATTGGCCATTTCGAAAACTTGATAAGTCGGCTCGACTCCTTCGGTATCCAACTCGTCAAGTTGCGAAATATATTGAATAATCGCCTGTAAATCGCGTTCAAGACTCTGAGACTGTGACTTGCTGAGCGCAAAATTAGATAAGTTAGCTAAATGCGCAATGGTATCTTGGTTTATTTCCATGTCTTTTATTATACTATGTTTTTGGACGAGATGAAAAAAATCTCCACCTTGCGATGGAGATTTCGGTTTGAAGGCTTTGCTCAATAAGTAATTTGATCCATGGAGACAACACCTTTTATCAGGCCGTTATCCGTCAAATCACCCAGTAGCTGCGATAGACCGTTTGCCGTATACTGATAGGCGCCAACATAATTTAGATCTGTGCGATTCGGGATCAACTTGGCTTGATACTTGTTTAAGCATATATCGTATCCTAGCGGCTCAGAGCTGAGCTCCAGCAGTCTCTTCAAGATGCTAAATTTCGGTAATTCAACTTTAATTTGCGCCTCATAATTAACGAGTTCTTTATAATTCTCTAAAGCTTCTTCGCTTAGCTTATGGTCTCGCTTCAGACAAAACTTCGCCACCTGGGGTGTATCGGGCAATGTCAAGACATAGATACGACATTCATCGTAGGCATCTCCATAATTATCCCAATCCGCCATAGAAATGTTGTGCTGAAACTCTTGACGGATAGATAGCTCTGGATGACGATCAATATCTATTCCATCATCATTATGGCCATCTGCATAATGGTAGTAGCAAGTTAACACGGCGCTGGTAGCATACTTTGGCTCAGTGTAGCAGAAAATGTTACGATGGTTGATTTGACCCAGTCCAATTACGTAATGAACGGCATTGAGCTCAGAAAAGTCCCCCAGCCAAGAGAAACTCTTAGCCTTACCGTAATGTAGTAAATGTCGTGGATCGACTGGCTGGCCCGTACCATCTAGAGCCCAAGAACGCGCCATCTCGCTGACAAAGCCACTATCAAGGTCAGACAATAATAACTTGTCGTTATCACCGATTGATACCCGATAATTACCGGTTCCCTGTAAGAGCATTTCGACCTCAATTCCGGTCATTTTTTGACGCAAAAAACCAAACATAACTTTATACCTCCTAAATTACTAAACTATTTTTAGAAAAAGACCCAGTCATCAAAACCTGGGCCTGTTTCTAGGTTTCGCTTACATTCTAACATTGATTTGTACTATTGTCAATATTATCCTGATAAATCTCTTCCTGACGTTCGATAAAGTCAATATTAGCTTGACGTTCCTTAATCTCCTGCTGAAGTTGATGCTTTTTGGTGGTCAAAATGGCCAGACGCATGTCAGCCGTACTAGGACCCTCACGATACAGACGGGAGAAATGTCTTAAATCTTTGGTGCGAAAACCGCAAGCTCTCATACCCAGGAGAATACTAATCAGCTCCACCTGTTCATCATTAAATACTCGTTTATGGTTGGTTCCGCGCTTGACATGCGGGATTAAACCATAGTTGCATAGGTGCCTTATGCTTTGAACTGAGTAGCCCAGCCTTTGGCTAACTTCACTAATTTGATACATATTTTGCTTCTTAAGATCCTTTACTTCAAGTATAACAGGTTTTTCCCTAGGCTATCAAAAATGCAAAAAGTAGCTCCCCACCGAGCTACTTTCCCCTCATTTGCTATTCTTCTTACAGCTCAGCTACATCTTCGGCACTGGGACCGTTTCCTAGGTCAGTAGTCTCAGCCTCTACTTCAGCCTGCTCTTCGTCAACCACTTCTAGCGGCACTACCCCGGTACCTACCGGGATCTTACGGCCAATGATGACGTTTTCTTTCAGACCGTTCAAGTGATCTACCCGTCCGTTAATAGCTGCGTTGATCAAGACCCTCGTGGTATCCTGGAAGCTAGCAGCCGACAAGAACGAATCCGACCAGATAGACACTTTGGTAATGCCCAGCAAGAGATTTTCATAGGTCGCCGGTTCCTTGCCCGCGGCTTCGAGGCGCTGGTTCTCGGCAATAATCGCCGCCTTCGATACAATATCTCCAGAAACGAAGCTCGAATCACCTGCCTCGTCGATCATCACCCGGCTAAACATCTGTCGGACAATAATCTCCAAGTGCTTAGCCGAGATCTCATGACCTTGAGCAGCATAGACCGAAATCACATCGTTCATAATGTAGCGCGCCGTCTCTTCAGCACCTTTGTACTTCAAGAGATCTTGCAAGTTCAAAGAACCAGTAGTCAATCTATCACCGGCCTCGACATGGTCACCAGACTTCACCAGTAGTTCCGCATCGTTCGGGATTTCTACCCGCACCGCCCCACCAGCTTCTGCTACCACGATGATAGCATCTTTCACTAGCTGAGCATTGCCATCGACTGGCGAGACCAGCGGCTCCTTACCATCACCCTTGTCCGCTAGCACGTCACCAGCCTTTACACTGGCACCGTCCTTGACTCGGGCCGTGCGACCGTCTAGCTCATAGCGCTCGGTAGCACCGGTCTCTGGGGTAATCTGGACAATATATTTATTAGCATCTTCCCAGGTTTCAATCACACCGGCGGTTGGAGTAATGTAAGCTTGACCCTTTGGTGCGCGAGCTTCGAGAAGCTCCTCGACACGCGGAAGACCACGAGCGATAGCACCGGAACCTGCCACACCTGATCCGTGTTTGGTATCCAAAGTTAGCTGTGTGCCCGGCTCACCAAGTGACTGAGCAGCAATTACACCGACTGGCTGATGTGCTTCTACCAAAGCCCGGGTCGACATGTCAACACCATAAGCCTTACGTGGCACACCACTAATTGCCGTCGTAGTCAGCACGGATTGAATCTTAATACTCTCGATATTCTCGTCGTCTTCAATTTGCTGGGCAATCTCTGGACTAATCAGCTGATCAGCATCGACATAGCCTGGCACTGGAGCAGCAGTATAGCGGCCAGCAATGCGTGCGGCAAAGCTAATGCCGGTATATTCGCTCTCGCTCTTAAAGACTTCGAAGCCGGGATCTGGAGCTTCTTCGTCGGTGGTGAAGACGTCTTGTGCCACATCGACCAACCTACGAGTGAGGTAACCAGAGTCGGCGGTACGTAGAGCCGTAGACACCTGGCCTTGACGAGCACCTCGGGTTGCGATAAAGCTTTCTAGGGTATTCAAACCTTTCTTGTAGCTGCTCTTGACCGGAAGCTCGATTTCGTTGTTGTTAATATCCACCATAATACCAATTTCGGCACTAGCGAGCTTAATGTTGCTAATGCTACCACGAGCACCAGAGTTCACCATCACGGCAATATCAGTATCCATCTCGGCCAACTTACTCTTCAAGAAATCCGAAATCTTTTTATCAATATCGCGCCAGTTGGCTACGGTGAGGTTGTAGCGCTCTTCTTCGGTGACTAGACCTTGGTCAAATTGTTCCTGAATCAAGGCCGTCTTAGCATCGCCCTCTGCAATGAAGTCGTCAATTTCTGGATAAGTTGGGTAATCGTCCTTTGCGGTCGAGACCGAAGCAACCGTCTCATATTCAAAGGCTAAATTCTTCACAGCATCGGCAGTCTGGACCATCGTCTCCGCACCGAAGCGATCAAAGATCTCCGCCATCACATGCTTAAGTTGTTTACTAGTCTGGACGGAATTATCATATGGATAATCCTTTGGTAAGACCTCGTTAAAAATCACACGACCGAGAGTAGTATTACGAATCTCGCCTTTAGCGAACACCCGAATCGGAGTCTGCAAGGCGATGATACCCTGATCATAAGCCATTTCGGCTTCATAGACCGAGCTATATGGCTTTACCTTATCAGTCTCAGTACCAGGTTTATCATAGGTTAGATAATAAATACCTAGCACGACATCCTGATAAATCGCGAGCACCGGAGCACCATCAGCTGGTTTCAAGAGGTTCTTGCCGGCAGACATCAACTCACGTGCTTCGGCCTGAGCAGCATCAGAGAGTGGCAAGTGTACCGCCATCTGATCACCATCGTAATCTGCGTTAAAACCGCTCGCTACCAAGGGGTGCAACTGAATCGCTTTACCATCAATCAACTTTGGCTGGAAAGCTTGTACGGATAGCCTATGCAAGCTCGGTGCACGGTTCAATAACACATATTTACCTTTAATACTCTCGTCGAGTCCGTCCCAGACCACCGCTTCGCCAGCCTCAATCATACGAGTAGCCGAACGGATATTAGCGGCATGTTCGTTAGCAATTAACCAAGAAATCACGAATGGCTTAAATAATTCTAGAGCCATTTGCTTCGGCAAGCCACATTCGTTCAATTTCAGTTCAGGGCCCACCACAATCACACTACGACCAGAGTAATCTACGCGCTTACCGAGCAGGTTCTGGCGGAAACGACCTTGTTTACCTTTGAGAAGGTCAGAGATGCTTTTGAGTTTGCGACGACCATTCTGGGCGCTAGCACTACGGCTGCCGTGCACTGCGGAGTTGTCAATCAGCGCATCAACCGCTTCTTGGAGCATGCGCATTTCGTTATGACAAATCACCGCCGGAGCATTCAACTCAAGGAGTTTCCTTAAGCGGTTATTCCTGTTAATTACCCGCCTATACAGGTCATTTAAATCTGAGGTAGCAAACCTACCACCAGGCAAAGCGATCATTGGACGTAGATCTGGTGGAATCACCGGCACCACTGTCAGAATAAGGTCAATCGGCTTAATTCCGGCTGCTTCCATGCCTTCGAGCACTTTGAGGCGCTTCATGATGCGTTTCTGCTTCTGGCCTTTAGAGTTGTCGGCTTCTTCACGCAGCTGATCAATCATACTCTTGAGGTCAATCTCGTCTAGCAACTGTTTAATAGCAGTTGCGCCCATTTCGACTTCAATTAGCTCTTCGTATTCTTCGGGCAAGTTACGATACTCTTGCTCACCGATTACTGCACCTTTGACCATCTTCTCGAGAGCATTCTTACGCATAGCATAATCAGCTTCTAGAGCTTCAGTCTCTTTAGCTTGTTCATCAGCTAGCGCAGTAATATTAGCATTAGGCTCAGCTGCCATCTGTTCATAACGCAAGCGAATAGCTTCGCGAGCCGCAGTAGTATTGGCTTCTAGGTCAGCCAGAGTCTGTGCAATTTCGGCTTCTTTGGCATCGACGATCAAATATGCCGCAAAGTAGACTACCTTCTCAATATTCTTCACGGTTAAATTCAGTAGAGTGCTGAGAGCACTAGGAGTACCGCGCATGAACCAGATATGTGCTACTGGAGCTGCTAGGCTGATGTGCCCCATGCGCTCACGACGAGCAATACTCTTGGTGACGAGGTTACCCTCCTTATCAATGGCGGCCTCGCGCGAACGGACACCTTTGAGCTTAGAATCATGGGGATTAATATCTTTGACTGGCCCAAAGATCCTTTCGCAAAACAGACCATCGCGTTCTGGCTTTTGAGTACGATAATTAATAGTTTCTGGCTTCAAGACTTCACCGTAGCTCCAGTTCAAAATATCTTCTTTGCTAGCTACTGATAAACGAATTGAATCGAAATCACTGGCGCTGATAAAATTGTCCATCCAGGCCATATTACAACTCCTCTCCGAGGTCAGTACTATCCAAGTCTTCTGCCTCCGTTATTTCTACCCCCTCATCATCAAGTATTTCTTTAGCTTCTTCATCATCGAGATCGACTACCGTATCGACGATTTCATTATGACCATGCTGGGCATAAATCAAGCGATCATCGTGCTGCTTCTCAATCTCGCGTGAGGTTTTTTCGATTACTTCACTGGCATCAGTTGATTCACCATGGTCTAGCAAATCAACTTTCAACCCTAGACCTTGGAACTCTTTGACCAAGACGTTAAAGCCTTCTGGCAACTTCGGGCCTTCAATTGGTTCACGTTTGATAATGCTTTCGTAAGCCTTAGCACGACCATAAACATCATCAGACTTAATAGTCAACATCTCTTGCAAAGCCGTAGCGGCACCATAAGCTTCAAGGGCCCACACCTCCATTTCTCCGAAGCGCTGACCACCATTCTGAGCTTTACCACCAAGTGGCTGCTGAGTAACTGCGGTGTATGGACCAGTGCTACGAGCATGGATCTTATCTTCGACCATGTGATGTAGCTTCAGCATGTGCATGACACCCACACTAGTGCGTTCGTTAAATGGTTCACCGGTCAGACCGTCATAGAGTTGGACACGGCCATCGCGGGCGAATCCGGCTTTTTCTAGCTGTTCAGAGATAGTCTCGTCACTGACACCGTTAAAGGACGGTGTCGCTACCTCATATCCCAAAGCCCTTGCCGCCATGCCGAGATGTACCTCGAACAACTGACCAAGATTCATACGGCTTGGCACACCCATTGGGCTGAGCAAGACATCAATTGGAGTACCATCTTCCATGAAAGGCATATCTTCTACTGGGAGAATCCGAGAGACCACACCTTTGTTACCGTGACGACCAGCGATCTTATCACCAACACTGATCTTGCGCATCTCTGCGACGTAGATCTTGATTTGCATCAAAACCCCGGCCTTTAGTTCATGACCTTGTTCGTGAGTATAAATTCGTACACCGACGACTTTACCCGTACTGGAGCCGTTCATGCGTACAGAGGTATCACGCACGTCTTTAGCTTTTTCGCCAAAGATTGCCCGAAGCAAGCGCTCTTCTGAGCTTAGTTCTTGCTCACCTTTTGGTGTAATCTTACCTACCAAAATATCGCCAGGCTGTACTTCTGAGCCTACTACGACGATACCGTCTTCGCCTAAGTGACGCAAGCTCTTTTCTGGGACATTTGGAATATCGCGGGTTACCTGTTCTGGACCGAGCTTAGTTTCGCGGACTTCGACATCGAAATCTTTAATATTGATAGAGGTTAACTTGTCATCTTCAACCAGGCGACGGGAAATTACGATTGCATCATCCATGTTATAACCCCGCCAAGGCATGAAGGCTACTAATAGATCTTTACCGAGAGCCAGCTCACCATTCATTACGGAGGCACCCTCAATCAGAATATCACCCTTCTTAACTTTTTGGCCACGAGCGACTTTCACCCGTTGGTTGTAACAACGATCGTCATTGGTCTTCTCAAAGTGTTCAAGCTTGTATTCTTTCTCGCCATCTTTGTATTTCACAACTACACTGACACCGTCGGCTTTCTTCACCTCGCCATCAGCTTCGGCTACCACGACCTGCGATGTATTCATCGCGACTTCATGCTCGATGCCAGTACCGACAATTGGAGCATCATTCTTGAGCAAAGGCACAGCCTGCTTCTGCATGGCGCAGGCCATCAAAGAACGGTCAACACGGTTCTTCTCGACGAATGGAATCAAGCTCGCACTAGTGCCCAAAATCTCTTTATGGGCGGCATCAATATGAGTAACGAGATTTGAGGCCACCTGGCTAGGACGGCCCTTCACGCGGGCAGAGACCCAATCTTCGACGAATTCGCCCTTGTCATTCAACTTCACGGAGGCATCAGCGATAATCATGTCATCTTCACTAGCAGCATCAACATAGACGACTTCATCAGTCACCTTGCCGTTCTTCACCACTCGGTATGGAGCCTCGATGAAACCATATTCATTAATCCGAGCATAGGTCGCAAGGTTGAGCACCAAGCCCACGTTACCACCTTCTGGGGTTTCCACGGTACAAATCCGACCATAGTGAGTCGGGTGAGCATCACGCACATCGAAACCAGCGCGCTCACGAGTCAAACCACCAGGACCCATACTAGACAGACGGCGCTTATGAGCTAGCTCAGAATAACCGTTGACTTCGTCCATCAGCTGGGAAAGCTGAGAGCTAGAGAAGAATTCTTTCACGGCCGCTACAACCGGACGAGAGTTCAACAATTGTGATGGAGTGACTTCTTCTGGATTCACCATGGACATACGGTCAAGAATATTCCGCTGCAAGCGTAGCATACCGAGACGGAACTGGCGCTGAACTAATTCGCCCACCAGCTTCACCCGGCGGTTAGACAAGCTATCAATATCGTCGGCTGGCTCTTGAGTATTATTAAGCCGGATAATTTCGCTGATAATGGCGATCAGATCCTTCATCTGCAGAGTGCGGTGCTCAGCATCGTTAGGGGTATCATAACCAAGACGACGATTGAGCTTGAAACGACCAACCCTCGAACAGTCATAGCGACGATAATCAAAGAAAGCCCGTTCAATCATTGACTTTGCATTATCCACGGTCGCCAAATCGCCTGGGCGCAAACGACGATAGACTTCAAGCAGAGCAGCCGATTGGCTGGTAGCGGTGTCTTTCTCGAGAGTGGCATTAATGTAGCTAATTGGACCGTTATCGACTTCAGCAAAATTCGCCCGAATCTCATCGTCTTTAGCAATGCCCAGAGCCTTCAAGAAAGTGGTTACGGGAATCTTGCGACGACGGTCGATCTTGACATTAATACAACCACTAGGAGTGGTCTCAAATTCTAACCAAGCACCACGGCCCGGAATAACTTTCGCTCCGTAATAGCGCTTACCGTTGACTTCATCGGCCGTAAAGAAAACCCCAGCTGAACGAATCAACTGTGAGACTACTACTCTCTCTGTACCGTTAATGATAAAGGTGGCACGATCTGTCATCCAAGGATAGTCACCGAAGTAAATATCTTGTTCTTTGACCTCGCCGGTCACTTTATTGGTTAGCTCAACCTGTACATGCAGAGGTGCAGCATAGGTCGATAGATTGTATTTGGCCGTTTTTTCGTCTTCCAGCGGTGTTTTGAAATAATAATCCTTAAACCGCATAGACAATTTTTGCCCAGTATAGTCGTCGATCGGGTTCAACTCGTTGAACACCTCTCTTAAACCAGATTTGACAAAATCTTCCCAGCTATCCTTCTGATGAGCAATCAGATCAGGGATAGGAAGTGCTTGGTCGCCCTCCGTGAAGAACACGCGACCAGCATTAGTAGTTGCTTTACTCACTTTTTCCTCTCTATTAGTGTTGATAATCTCTCGCTGAGCGAGTCAAACTCAAGGCCGTTCAGAAGGCTGGGAAACCCAACCATTGTCCGGTTCTGAAAGTTTGTAGCGCCGAAGATTAACTGTGACACCCCTGCTCCCAAGTCGCCATCTCTGAAGCATCTAAAATATCACTCACTACTTCTTAGTAAATCATTATACACATTTTTTGAATATTTACAATACCTGTTGCGCCCTTTAACTTGGCCGAATGTTAAATCTACTAGAGCTTTAAAAACTTCCGGAATACATCTTCCGGAAGTTTAGTGCCACTAAACTT
>CAZTQW010000001.1:0-137584 GCA_964616255.1 uncultured Candidatus Saccharibacteria bacterium | reverse complement strand
AGAGCTTTAAAAACTTCCGGAATACATCTTCCGGAAGTTTAGTGCCACTAAACTTCCGGAATACATCTTCCGGAAGTTTAGTGCCACTAAACTTGTGCGTGGCTTGTTCACGTTCAACAATCTTATGTCTTACCTGTTTTTATCCCTCCTGACTGGATAATTCTCCCGAACCTACCGACAATACAATAATGTCTTCGCTATCAGGGCAGCGGCACATTGTTACAATCTCGATTATTACCTTCGCTAAAAAGATCGAAGATACTATCATTACTACCCACAGGGACATGTTTGGCTTGGGATAAATTAGCACAGGCTCGCTCGCGACCGGTACATCTGCTTGGCCACTGTATGCCACCGCGATGTAAATGTTCAGGAGATTAATTGTCGTGATGAGCAAGCTGATACCTATATAACGTGACATCTTAATCGCAGTCCACCGCTTGACTAACCAATCTCCTATGTCCTGGAGTCGTTCAAAAAACCACTGATACTGGATTCCAAGATGTCGCATAGCCATCAACCAGAGTTTCCGCGTTACATAGATCAAAAGTATCGCCACAATTACCCCTAGATCCACATATTGGATTGCATAGTAGCCGAAGTTGCTAAGCTTGATGCCGCATACTAAACAGGCAATTAGGGTGCTAGCCCACTTTATGAGCATAATAGCGATCACAAGTTTTTCCAGAGTTGCAATCTCTTCCTTGGTATACTTTACACCGTTCTTAGATTTTTGCTGAATAATCATTTCATCTACCCCCATTCTAATGAATTTGAAACATGAATTAATAAGTTGCAACAGGTGTATTACCGTCCTTGCAATAATACTGTATATCATACAGGTTGGCAAGTACGTATCAGGGGCTCTATTGACTTTTTAGAGCATGTGTGATATAATGAGACTATATGTACCTTAATATTTTGTTACAAAATATCCTCGTGGGTTATCGTTATCATTTCAAGGAAGTGTACCGATATCCTACGAGGACGACTGGCTTCGTAGAGATTTTCCAAGGAGGAATTCTTATGAGAGTTTTAGAGCCATTTGTTTCACACAATAACCCAGAGGTAGATGGACCGAAGGTAAATGCCGAGATCCTAGATGCAATTGAGAGAGTGGTTTGCGAATATCGCTCTTTTCTACCAAAGGGCTGGCGCGTAATTATTGAGATGGTATGTACGGACCGTGAGGAAAATGACGTTTACTACCACCTTGACTTGCAGAGTAATCAGGGCGGAGGAGACGATGTCTTACTCAGGGCTTCCAGCGATGGTGGCATGCTACTCGTGCCCTACGACATCTTAGTTACGAAAATCGCAGACAGTGAGGAATTATGCCTTCACAGCAAACCTCAGCAAATTGTCCGAAACACGAAAGGTTATGTGTCTGTTGCCTTTAACGGAGCCACCGATTTACAGTTGAACGGTTTCTTTGAGCTCTGGATTTTTAAGAAAATTCAGAAAATTCTAAAGAGAAATTGGACGATGGATCAAATTTGGTGGAACTTAAGAGCATACAAAGATAATACTTGGGCGCAGTTTTGGATTAAAAACTTAGGAATTAAAGAAACCAGCCGCTAATCAGTAACAAGTTGTTACGGGTGCCCCGTTGGGGCACCCTCTGTCTTGACTTTTTTCATCTGCTGTGATATAGTTGATAAATAGGAATTAAGCCTGGTAGCATTAGCTACTTGTGGCTAATTAGAAGCTTAATAGAAAGGGGTTATTTTATGAAATTATCAATTGACATTCAGGATTGTCGGATTACCTCCGCTCGGGAGGGCGAAAATCACGATCTAAAGAACCATATTACGACTTCTGGGGAGGACACAGAGTTTTCATACGGCGGTTGGGAGATCAAAATCCATGTGGACACTAAGGTAGCAGAAGGCGGCATTTTGGTAAGACGTTTGCCTTCTGAATCTTCCTTGAAGAAGATTCAGAAACGGTACCGTTTAGTGGACGGCAATATCACCATCGACGAGTCTGCAAGATACCCGATATATTTCTCTCGGGCACCTATTTCCATAGTACTGGCAGAGCGCTTCGGTATTACAGGTTTAGTCAAAAAGAATATTGAAGACATTGAAATGTCGGCAGCTTGGGATCCTTGCGGGCATTCTGGCACGATTGAACTGGCATATATGCTAAGTGACGGCAAATGTAGCTATTCGTACGAAGCAAGCGGTGATCATGATGTCGCGTTAGATCAGATGTCAGAAGGTATGATTTTGCAAAGAGGGGAGATTCGTCTAAAGGCAGCTGGAGCCACCTGGGTAGTATTCTGTAAGTACAGTAAATCCGAGTATAGCAGTTCATTCGCCCGAGAGTGCGTACTCTATACGATGCGGTCGAACATTTTTCTACTCATGCGGGAGCTGGAAGCTTTTTTAGGGCAGTCACCCTATGCGAGGTTCGAGGACTGTTTTGAGGAGTTTCTGCTGGAATAGTTATTTCATAAACTGGCTCCGTATTACTGTAAGCCTGTCGCAATTATGTGGCAGGCTTTTTGCATTTTCGTCCGTAGCGGGGCCATCAACCTTAATTATGGTTCTGCTCGGAACTTGGGCATCAATGGCATCGGTTGGTCTGGGGTTGCAGCTGGTTATGCTGGTCCTACCTCTGGTTCTACTAAAGCTTACTACCTCAACTTCACTGCCTCTGGTGTTAACCCGTCGAATATCAATGCTCGCTGGTTCGGTTTCCCCGTCCGCTGTTTGGTATACGAGTTTCGGTATATATAGGAGAATGGTAGAACTTTTTAAGTTCACCAGTCGACAGCCTGCCTTTGCAGGTGTCTCCTTCTGCGCGAGCAGCTCGCTCGCGCTTTTATTCACTTCAAAAGTTCTACCATTCTCTTATCAATAACATGATTATAAAACCCCAACTGCCCCTGACCTTCAGTCAGGGGATCCGTTCCAAAGGGGATAACCGTCCGTAGCGGGAGTATTCTGCTTGATAATAGTGCAACAAGAGACATGGGCTATGCCGGTAGCAACTGGTCAAAAACTGCTACTATGTATTATTTACCTACAGTATCACACGCATATTACTCTTTCTTTAATACCACAGATACTGATAATTCTCGCGACTGGCTACGTATATATGGTCGCCCCGTCCGCTGTTTTTGTAATACTAAGTTTGTGCATTATTCACTATATTCAGGCCCCTACTTCAATTGTAACTAGTATACCAAACAGCGGACGGGGAAACCAAGAAAGCGATAGTAGTTATCCGATGAGTAGATAGTCCAGGCAGTGAATGTGAAGTTGTGGGTATAAGCTAAGGTCGGTGACGAATAAGTAATAGCGATGCTTGAACTACCAAAGCCATGGTCACCAAAGTGCCTCAAAATACCACTACTGAGGTCGATGCGCCCGCTACGGACGACCAAAAAACCACCCTCAACTGGTGGCTTTTTGAACATATAAGCTCTCAACTTAAACGTTGGCTCGCAGTTAGCCTTATGTTCTTTCGAACTGTCTTTAGTATAACGCATAAGTTTAAGCATATCAAGAGTTTTTTCGGATTTTCTCCAAAATTCCTAGCCTAAGTCACTTCACATAAAAACACCCCGGTCGCAGCCGAGGTGCTTAATTGCCCTTCTCCTTTTATTGTATCACAGATAGCAGTATTTGTCAATGTCGTTCTCCTAGATCTTCGTCCGTAGCGGGTGGATTAATCTTAATAATAGCGCTTTGAGGCTCTTCGGCCTCGGTGGCTACGGTTGGTCGAGTATTGCTAGTACTTACTCGTCTCCTACCTCGGCTACTGCTTACGACCTCATCTTCGATGCCGGTACTGTCTACCCGTCGAATAACAGCAATCGTTGGAACGGTTTACCCGTCCGCTGTTTGGTATACTAATTAGCCTTTAGCATAAAAACTGGCACACCCGTTAATAGGTGTGCCATTCTGATCAGAACTCCTCCATCTCCGCACAGCGCAAAATGCGCCATTCTCCCGTTGCGTCCGAAAACGTAGTCTGAAAGGCTCCGTTACCCGGAATCGTGCTAGTCTCTAAGACCAGACGAATCGTTTTGCCATCTTCCGAAAGTCCGGTACCGCGCACCTGATGTTGCAGATAGAGCCCCTCTTCGGCACCAAAGCCGCTATGGGCCATATACATCTGCTTGGTACGTGTATTAACGATCGTGAAACGAATATAGCCATATCCGCCCGCCTCCACCTGGTCGATGTAGGCCAGCTTGATGTCGTATTCACCCCTGCGTGCCTGCTGCATTTCCTCCAGCAAAATCTCCGGCAGGTCGAAGCTGATTTCATAGGCCGTATTGGCCTTGAAGTCGCACTCACCTTCCGCTGCCAGCTCGACGCACAGTAGCTCAGGATCATCGTCCGTACCTTGCTCCTTATAGCTCAGGTCGTAATAATGACCAGTCATCTCAGCCTCAGCAGTTGAATGGGTAGTCAGCTTCAGCATTACCCCCACCATCGCGATCACGCATGCTGCAACAATTATCATTTTCTTTGTCATTTTCATCATCTTTCCCTCCTAAAGAAACAAAAAATCGAGCGCTAGTAGTTCTTACAGATTATAAATTACTAGTATCCCGCCCTTACCTACCTCTTCATTGTATCACAGATTGTGAACTTTGTCAATACTTTTAATGCTAATTTGACGTGAAGGCCAAAACATCATCACTACTGCACATCCTACTCAAAAAGACTCCCAGTTTCCTGGGAGCCCTACTGGTATACCGTATACACTAAATATCTAGATCATCTAAATCGGCTAGCTCAGCTCGAGTTTTTTCGGCTAGCTCATTCTCGCTAGCACCACCGTCCATAGGAGCGGCACCTTCGGCTTCGTCTGCGCGCAGCTCACTCACTGCCTCGGCATCAGCCCTGGTCTCAGCTGCACTGTTGCCGCGCTCAGCCCGGTATCCACCTTCGTCTTCATCGGTGTTTACCACCTTGAGGTTGTACCTTGCTCCATTTTTCGTACCTAAGACCCGGAGCAAAGTCCGAATGCTTTGAGCAGTTGCACCGCGTTTGCCGATGACTCGGCCAACATCTTCGGGATCTACACTCAGAGATAGCAACACTCCGCGCTCGTCAATCTCGCGCTCGACAACGACTTTGTCTGGGTTGTTGACAAGAGTTTTTACGATATATTCTACAAATTGTTGGTCAATGGTTGCCATAAGGTCTCCAGTTATTAATACTATAAATCCATTATATCACAAGCATGAAAAATATGCGCAATTAATTTGATTATTCTTATTTACAGAGTGTGTGATTTACTTTATTTAGATTTATGATATGATAGTGAAAGCACATTAGAAAGAAGGTGGTTACTATGTCGATGGCTGCTCCTTTTTATCTGCACTATGCAAATATCTCAAAGCATATTAAATCTATTGACTTTTTTAATAATGTATGCTATAATGGAATAGTAGACATCATACTAATAACGGTATGATGAGTTTATATTGTTCTTTATGGGAAAGGAGATACAGTATGTCCGTATTAAATGATTTCATTAAAGACGGTGACGCAGCTACTCTGAGACGCAAAATTCGTTCAATGAACTCGGGGGAGAGTATTGCAGCGAATGATAACGAATGGCCTGGTTTTTATGAAAAATCTAGCGAGCTTAAAGCAGAGTTCTTCCGCTCTCACGATAGCGGCGATCTGCTCAAGTGTCTGAAAGATGCCTTCAACTCGAGTTTTCGCAGCGCAAATACCGGCGCTTTCTTAGAATTCTATTTTGCAGAAGATGCGGAGACGGAGTTCTTTGCCGGTAAACCTTACTTTACTGCGAGGCAGTGCTGTGAAGCATCTGCACATTTCTTCTACTATGCCGAATTCGGTAACTTGGCAGCCGCCACAGGAACACACTTGCTCGATCAGTGGTCAAGGGATACCGATAACAATCCTCCATATTATCGCCGCATCTTGTCGTTTGACGAGATTAGCGAATTTGAGGATGAGGTTTCCTGGCATGTAGAACTTGTTACAACTGCTGATTCGAAAGATGATGCACTGCGTCTGCTTGATGTTCTGGAAAAGGCGATCGCTAGTTTCTTGTCGCCACTACCCTATGTTTCTCCCTCGTACTAGACTTTAGGCGCCCCTTTCAGGGCGCTTTTGTCATTTCAGAGCCCCGGCCGTTACTTGACGATATTCAATATTATTGTTATAATAAAAGAATAAGGGTATTTTACCCTAAAAATTTAAGGGGGTGCGAAGATGAAAATTAGCACTTTACGATGTTTAATGTTGGTGACTCTACTTGCCATAATACCGGTTAAGCCCGTGCAGGCCGCTGATGATTCCCTCTGGGACAAAGTCAAAGAACAGGGAGCAGAGTGGTATGAAGATGCTAAGGACAAAGCTCCAGAGGTCTACGATGACCTGAAGGAGAAAGGTGGCGAGCTTTACGACAAAGCCAAGGAAAAAGCTCCGGAGCTCAAGGACAAGGCAGTCGAGAAGCTAGGCGAGGCCCAGCAGAATGTACAAGAGTTTCGCGAGAATCAGGAGTCTGAGTTTTGGCAAAGATTTGAAGAACAGGTGGGAGCTCCCGTAGGGCCGGGGAGTACTCCGGAGCCCACTCTGGAGGAACACTCGGAACAAAATTCTGAGAGCCCTAGCCCAGAAGAGGCTCTAGAGAGTGAAATCAGCCAAACAGAAAATGAGACCGTCGCGACTTCCGAAGGAGACCATGCAACTGAGCCTGAGAGCCCGCTAGTTTCGGCGGCGAATGACGAAGAGCCGGAACGGCTAGTATCCGTGCTTAGTGCTCTGGCCAAAGTCATTGCGGCAATGGCGCTCCTCATCATAGCTTTGGCTCTGTGGCGGTATTTCTCGAAAAATCGACGTTAAATCATCAGCATGTCAAAAACTCCCAGTATGACTGGGAGTTTAAGCTTTTAGACATACTCCGGTGTTTAGGCTTCACCACCCTCAGCTGGAGCTTCTGTCGCCTCTTCGGCGGCTTCAGCAACCGGCTCTTCTTTAGGCTGGTTTTTGCGCAATTTATCGGCGTGCTTAGCCTGAGCATGTTTCTCGGCGGGAGCTTTGTACCAGCTAGGTAACTTAATGCCTTCTTTCTCAAGAATACGAGCAACCCGGCTAGATGGCTGAGCACCGTGGCCAAGGTAGAACTCGATTTTTTCTTTGTCCAAAACTGTTTGTTTAGTTTCGGGGTTGTAGTTGCCGACCTCGGCGACAACACGACCCGAAAGTGGGTGGCGCTGCGCTTCTTGGACGACTATCCGGTACACAGGTGCGTGCACACGGCCATTACGTTGCATGCGAATCGCTAGCATGAGATTTCTCCTAAATTAATATCTCTATCATTATACTCTATTTGGCTCGATTAGTAAAGGATGATTCTGCCTGAACCATAAAAAACGGCCCCGTAGGACCGTTATTTATAAATAATTCGTTGGCAGACGATGGACTAGCTAATTTTATGAGAACCTTCGTCAAACAATTCAAGAGCTTTATGTAGCTGGTCAGTGTCGACAGGTGTGTGATATCGCAATCTATCCAATGTATCCATAGCCATACAGGTTAATTGTTCGTCCATGCGTTTTCGCCACCAACCTCTTATCTGATCATAACGTCTGGCCGACATAACGTCAAAAAAGGTAGTAATCAGCAACATCACAGCAATTACCAGCACACCGATTGTCGGAAAATCTGAGTAACTTCCTGTAAAGATGCAGTGCGCTATATTAGCCAGTAGCATCATAATCATAACTATGATAGGTGTCATAAACTGATGTCGTTCCATTGCTATAGGTGGTTCAGTGCTGAAGGTTTCTCTTTCAAGAGAAACCTTCATAATTAGCTCTTCTGATATGTTAACCATTATGATGAATCCCACGATCTTCCTGATCTTTGATCTTATGAAACTCATAATTTTTTTCGCAATTTTCATAAACATTATCCCCCTTTAATGTAAAGTTAACAAGAAACTATACAATCCCTTAGCTGCCTATGTGGTGGCTAAGGGACCAATACAGAACATCCAAATCACGTCTCCTAGTCTCAACAGTGTCCAGAAAGGTAAATACTACTAACACAAGAGCAAGCAGAATTATGCCTATCTTTTGACTCATGGTAGGTGTCTCAATTGAATAATAAGCCACCGTCACGTGAACACACAAAATTACCGCTGTTGAGGTGAGACTATAAAGGAATGGATGCCTTGATGTCAGAAACGGTGGCGAAATAATAGGATCCTTCCTTATTAGTGGACATACGATATATTCGTTCACCCGCTTTCTGAGTGCGAAACCAATAGCTCGTGGTTTTTGATTCATTATCTTCATTTTTAAACCCCCTTTTGCCGTGGAACTAACTCTAGATAGATCTAAAGTAACCAACGAAAAACTATGGCCCACAAACACAATGTGTGCCATCATCTATCATGATAGCACACATTAGCAGATTTGTCAAGACCTAGATTACTTACGGCTGCTTTTGCTGACCTTAGTACTCCTGGTAGACTTAGAGGCTGTACTTTTACCCTTAGCCGACCTGCTTGCCTGGCTGCTGGCGGACCGAGCGCTAGATTTTTTCGCCTTGCTAGCTGCGGTGCTAGCATTAGCTTTAACTGAGCTGCTCTTTTTCGCACTACTACTTCTGGCTTTGCTTACATTAGTATTACTCCTATGGCCACTCCGACTCTCTTCTTTAAGCTCGGTATGCTTGCGATGAAAACTGAGGTACCACAAGATTCCCGCCGCTACTACCAATGCGCCCGTAATAATCGTGGTAGCGATATGGGTGGCACTGCCAGCAGCAAGTTGGCTAGCTACTTCCGCAGCGACTGCATCACTGCTATTAACAGCGATGGCCATTGTGACACTAGCAATGCCTAACGCGACGGCGATGCTCATTAATAAAACATGACTCTTTTTCATATGTTTCCTTTTTGGTGTTTATTAGAATATTACTTCGATTATAGCAAGCCCCGCCACCTATGTCAAACTGCTAATGATTATTCTGCAGCTTTAGGGGTGGCTTTGGGCTTGTGGGTCCCGCCGTGAGTCTTCAGAATCGCTTTCACCCCTTCACTAGCAGCATTGCCCTCGGCCTCTTGTTTAGAGTGACCGTTGCCTTCGCCCATCTTTTGCTTGTCCACGAATACTCCCACCGTAAAAGTCTTGTCGTGGTCCGGTCCATCTTCGGCCAGAACTTTGTAGACTGGTGTAGCGCCATAATTATGCTGCGCTAGCTCTTGGAGATAAGATTTAGGATCGCGCCAGCTGCCTTCCGCCAAGATTTTGTCAATCTTGACCAGAATCCACTTAGAAATAAACTCTTTCGCCGTATCGTAGCCTTGATCTAGGTAAATCGCCCCAATCACTGCCTCAAAACAGTCGGCCAGGATCACAGCATGTGCACGGCTCGAACCATGCTTTTCACCCCGTGACAAGCGCACTAGTGGCTCATAGCCCAACATCTCTCCAGACTCGCCAATACTCTCAGTACGTACTAGAGCTGAGCGCCATGCCGTCATAATGCCCTCTGGTTCGTCGTAATTGCGATACAAAAAGTCAGAAGTCACTAATTCAAGTACAGCATCACCCAGAAACTCTAGTCGCTCATTATGGGCTTTGGCACTTTGACGATGTTCGTTGACGTAACTGCGATGGGTCAAAGCGGTGACTAAAAGCTCAATATCATTAAATTCAAAACCCAGCTTTTCGCGCGCAAAGTTTTGATACTCCTCTAATTGTGTTTGATTCATGGTTCCTCCCTTTTTATTATAAACCTTGACGAATTTTATTTTTAGCTAGCAACATGAGCTTTTCGATATCTTCATATTCAATCGCGTCCAGAGCATCATTAAACTTAAACCACTTAATACCTTTCATCCACTGTTCTTTAGTGGGAATTTCGGCTGCATCGAGGGCCCGTACTAGATAAATCTGCGTCGTCATTAATACAAGCTTATCAACGCGGCGGTACTGAAAATGGATTTTGCCTAGCCAGGCCATGACCTGAATATGAAACAGTCCCGATTCTTCGCCGATTTCGCGCACAGCTGTTTGTTTAGCATTCTCTCCGGGCTCAATATGACCCTTGGGGATTGTCCAGCGCCCTTTGGAATCTTGGATCAGCAGGATTTCGATATCTTTTTGATCTTTGCTCATGCGATAGACAATTCCACCTGAAGTTGGCTCGCGCACGACTTCTTGGATAGCTGGCTTCTTAAAGACTCGCGTGGTTAAACGAGATAGCGCGCCGATCTTGGCCTGTTCGGACTTCAGGGGCAAAGCTTCAGGAATCTTGCGTGTGCCGTTCCCCACATTAGGCGGCTGCGCTGGCATCACAGCCTCTACCTTAGCGGTCTTGGCCGTTTCCTCAGTTTGCTTAGCACGATTTGGGCCACTCGGCTGACTGACCTTGGGGGTTTTCGTCCTATGCGTCTGCGGTGGCTTCCTCCTCGACTGCAGCTTCAGCTTGGCCGTCGCCTGCTGATGCGCTCGACTGTGTTTTTTCTTCATAATTGTTCTCCTTAGGAGATTGTTCTTCGTTATAAATTTGGCGATAAGCTGTGCCTAAGACACCATTAATAAATTTTGAGGAATTTTCAGACCCAAAGGCCTTGGCTAACTCTACGGCTTCATTAATCGCCACTTTTGGTGGTACAGTATCAGCGGAAGATTCTAGCTCATAGAGCCCAATTCTCAGGACATTACGGTCGATGGCAGCAATCGTACTAAGGGGCCATTCTGGAGCCATCGGTTGTAATTTCGTATCAAGCTCAGGGAATCTTTCGGACACAGCACGAGCTAGCCCGTAGACAAACTCTGTATCGCCTAGAGCTTTTGTATAAGGCTCAATGTTTTTCGCGACTATGGTATCAATATCCGCGGTCGCATCACCGGCTTTGGTACGAAACTCATACTCATACAAACTTTGTAATACAATAATTCTACCTAAGTGCCGGTTACTAGCCATATACCTTCCCTTTTATTTAGATTTTTTAGTGATTTTTGTAGTGGTAGTGCGCTTCTTAGCGCCAGCTGCTTTTTTGACAGCTTTCTTCTCTTTGATAGTCTGTGAAGAGGCAGCTTTGACTGTCTTAACTTTGACATTTGGGGTTTGCTTAGCAGTCTCAAAAGCTTTGACTGGAGAAGTGCGATTCACACTGCGAGCCAATTTGAGGCGCAGGTGGCTCCTTCTGAGGCCAGTCTTGCGTGGACTACTCTGTTTTTTAGGTTCAGGCATAATGCTCCTTGTTAATATCTAATTCTGTATTTAATCTTATCATATTTTTTTAAGCCTCGCAAGAGGTTTTACGTACAGAAATAGCGCCCACGAGAGGCGCTATGCTCATAGTAAAAATTAATGTCATAAATGTCCAAAAGTGTCACCAGGATCTGCCTTGTCAATTGCTTCCTTAATCTCTTTATGTCTAATATAGAGAAGTAGCCCCGCCAGCACACAGGTCCCTAACATTATGGCGACCACCGTAAAGATAGCAGGATAATTCCGGATAGGCTTTCCCCGATGATTGACCAGAGAGACTTTAGTAGCCGGAGCCGGAGTGTAATCTTCACCACTTAGTGACTGCTGATCCCAAATCATGAGTTGATACTGGCTAGCATTAACCTGTTCGAGCGGCTCAGTATAAATGCTATAAGCGACGAATGCCCCCGTCATAGGCATATCGGTGTGGCTTCCGGTACTCAAAATTGGATAAAGGCAGAGTCCAGATTCGGATTCCAGTAAATCTTCAGCATTGACCTCCTCAAAGTCATTATTGACGGCCAAAGATAGAAATTTTGCCGAATTTTCTACGTAGTGAATACGCAAATTCTCAGCAGCTATGATCGGTATAGTCTGTGCAATGCAATGGACTTGTTCGCCAAAGACCGCCGCCCCTAAGCTATTGGGTTTACTATTCACGATCACCTGCGGGAATCTGGCCTGGAGAAAAGTCTCGGCATTACGAGTTCTTTCCGCTTCGTCCCAAAGAGCAATCAATCCAATCTCTACGGTGTAAAATTTTCCCGGCTCCAGATAGACATGGTCAATCTGAGCATCTGTGGCGATATCTTCCGGGCTCTGGCCTTCGTAAACCAAGGTTGTCCAGAAAATCCCGTCCTTGAATCCAAGCTCGGATATACCCTCACGAATCTCGTCTAAGTCCAGAAGTTCTTCGTCAAAAGGAGACATGTCTCCTTTTGACGAATCTGCCTTGACGGTCAAGGCCATGGAAATCGCGAAGATCAAGCACAACAGTAGCATTACTAACAGTTTTTGTTTCATTATTTCTTTCCTCCGTTTTCTGCTGTGTTATGGCAATAAAGAAGATCTTAAAAACACTAATTTTCTAAGTTACCAAAACATTCAGCTGTTTTCATAAATGATTTTAACACAAAGGTCGATAAAAAGCAAGCGGGCCCGTATAACCGGGCCCTGTATAAACATTATGTAATTCTAGCACCAAAGCGCTCTTTTGGCTAAGCGCTCAATTAAAGTTTTCCATTCTGGTATTGAATCAGGTATTCTGATCGTAGTAATGACTGTACCTTCTGGCATTTCGTCGTCTGTTACTAAGACAGCATCATCATCAAATTCAGAAAGATTCAGTGCTGCGGTTTTAGAGAAGTTCCAGACTACATCATTCACTCTCTCAAAGCTCAACTCTTCAGATGTAGACAAGGCGCCTCGCTCTTGAGCTAGGCCGGTTAAAGCCGCCGCAATCTGGCTCGTCCAATCCCATGTTTCGTTAATATCTTCAATCTCAAACTTAACAAACTTGACAGCCTCGCCGTCCCGAATCCGGATTTCTGCCTGACAGCAATCTCCGCGAGTTACCAGTTCGACTTTAAGATCCTGGGCTAAGCCCAAGCTTTTTGCAACCTCGCCAAGCACGATGTCCTGCCGCTCATTTCGAGCAGCTACTTTCTCGGTCCTTCTAGTTCCATTATCCATAATGTTTCCCCCTCAATTAATATTCTAGACTTTTTGCAACAATGGGCGAAAGTCTCTCTTCCCATATTTCTATTGTATCACAGGTTTATTATTTTGTCAATAGCAACAAAATAATACCCCTTCGTAGAGGTATTATTTTTAGTCGTATTCGCTAAGCCACGACGATATTCATCAATTTGGCGCCCTTAGGCACAATCACCTTGCGAATCTCCTTGCCATCAGTAAAGCGCTTCACGTTTTCGTCGGCCAGAGCCAGCTCTTGCAGGTTAGCTTCATCCTGCAGATCATCAACCGCCACCATAACCCGACCCCGCAGCTTGCCATTGACTTGCACCACTAGCTCCACCTCATCGGCCACGAGGTATTTCTCATTCCACACCGGCCAGACATCGTCCGACTCCAGCTTTTCCAGCATTTCTGAGGCCAAATGCGGCGCAAATGGCTTGAGTAACTTCGCCAGCACCACGACGTCTTCGTGCTCAGCGCCAACTTTATAGAGTTCGTTAACATATTCCATCAGACAAGCCACTACGGTGTTAAAGCTCTGACGATAGAGGTCTTCGGTAGCTTTTTTAATCGTGGAGTGACGAAGAGTCTGACGCGAAGAGTTTTGAGAAAGAACGTTGCCAGATGGCACACCCTTCGCAACTACAGTATCGCCAGCGAAGCACAACGTCCAACAGCGATTCAAGAAGCGGTAGACACCACCAATCGCTTCGGTATTCCAAGCAGCATCTTGATCGTATGGCCCAATAAACATTTCGTAAGTTCTGAGAGTGTCAGCCCCATATCCGCTTTCGATCACCTCTAACGGATCAATGACGTTGCCTTTACTCTTGGACATCTTCTTACCATCTGGAGCATTAATATAGCCATTATACAGTAGCTTCTTAATTGGCTCACGGAAGGGCAAATAACCTTGGTCGGCAAAGAATTTGCACCAGAACCTAATATAGAGCAGGTGTGCCACGGCATGATCACCCCCAACATAAACATCGGTCGGAGCCCAATATTTAATGGCTTCTGGGTCCCAAGCCGCTTCTTGATCATGGGGGCTAGTATAGCGCCAAAGATACCAGCTAGAACAAGCATAGCCATCAAGAGTATCAGTCTCACGTGTGCATTCAATGTTGTTTCCTTCCGCGTCCTTCAGAGTGACCTTTAACCAATCTTTGGCCTTGGCCAGTGGTGAGCGGCCACTATCATCAGGTTGGTAATCTTTTACTTCGGGGTGCATGACCGGCAACTGATCTTCGGGAATAGGGTGGGCATGGCCATCTTTATCATAAGCGATCGGAATCGGACAGCCCCAATATCTTTGACGCGAGATGAGCCAGTCGCGCATGCGGTATGTAACCTTTTGTTTGCCTACTCCCATTTGCTCTAACCAAGCTACAACTTGTTCGCGAGCATCCTCGCTACGAGTGCCGTTGAATTGCGCAGAGTTGACCAGTTCGCCTTCACCATGATAACAACGTTCATCGTCGGCACTATTCTCGGGCTTCTCCACTACTTCAATAATTGGCAGCTCAAACTTCTCAGCAAATTCAAAATCGCGTTCATCATGAGCCGGTACCGCCATAATAGCACCAGTACCATAACCATTTAAGACGTAATCGGCCACCCAAATAGGTATTTTCTCACCGGTGGCTGGGTTAATGGCATAACTGCCAGTAAAAACACCGGTCTTTTCTTTGTTCTCTTGACGTTCAATTTCGGACTTTTTCAGAGCATCTGCGCAATATTTTTCGACTTTTTCTTTAGTGTCACTATTGACAAGATATTGAACCATTGGGTGCTCTGGAGCCAAAACTAGGAAAGTCGCGCCGAAGATGGTATCGGGACGGGTAGTAAAGACAGTAAGGTTGTCACTAGCCTCTGGTTGCGAGTAGTCGCACACCAGAGGCTTAGTAGCCTTACTGTCTGTTAGTCTATCGATTCGGGCAAAAGCCAACTGCATCTCAGCCTGCATATTCGGATCGGCATTCATAAGCTGATCACGGGTGAGCCAGAGTGTATCCTGCGTGGCCTTTTCCTCCTCAGAAATCTCTGCACGTGTGTCATCAATCAGGCTGAAATAAACTTGTGTAGCCTCAATATCACGATTAACATCTTTGCCACCATGGTAAAACTCAGCGCGATAATCACCAAGAATACCTTCGAGCTTTAAGTTCTGGTACCCGGTCTCCTCTAATACTTCGCGTCTAGCCGCGGCTTCGGCCGTCTCATCACCTTCAATACCACCAATCACTGGGGCAATACAATTCATCTTTTTATAGCTAATCGCCAGCCACTTGTCGGTCTTGGGGTCATGAACCAGAGCCTGAGCGGTGCGCCGCTTGGTGTTCTTTTTGCCCTCCCTAAGCGGTTCGCCAAAGAAATGTGGTCCACCTTCAATCTGAAATCTCACCTCGGCACCCTGAGAGCGGCCAATCCAGTTCTTTTGCATGGTTTTGATCTTATCTGGCCATTCCAGAGCATCAATCCCATCCAGCAGTTCATCAGCATACTCAGTAATCTTGAAGAACCACTGCTTCATCTTTTTCTTTTCGACCTCGTGGCCACAGCGCCAACAGTGGCCGTTTTCTACTTGCTCGTTCGCTAACACGGTTTTATCAACCGGACACCACCATTGATAACTTTCTTTCTGATAAGCTAGACCCTTCTTATATAGCTGCAAGAAACACCACTGAGTCCATTTATAATACTCTGGGTCGCTAGTATTAATCTCACGATCCCAGTCGATCGCATAACCCAACTTTTTCGCCTGTTTGCGGAAGTTGTTGATATTAGTCTCGGTAGCACTTTGCGGAGAAATCCCCGTCTTAATGGCATAGTTCTCGGCTGGGAGGCCAAAAGTATCATAGCCAAAAGGTCGCAAGACATTCATCTCTTGTTGGGTATAAAATCGCGCTAGGACGTCGACGATCGTAAAATTGCGCACATGCCCCACATGTAATCCCGCCCCAGAAGGGTACGGGAACATCTCGGCACAGTACATCTTTGGTTTCTGCTCGTCAATCGGGCCAGCCTTGAAAGCCTTGGTCTCGTCCCAGATTTTTTGCCATTTTTGTTCGATTTTCAGTGGGTCATATCTATCCATGGAGATAATTATAACATAATATCATGTCAAAATTACCTGTTTGATGTTTTTGATCACAATAATTTTGCCTTAGATTTGGAGATTGACTATATTTTAGTAACTAAAGTAGATGATGAAAGCCCGGCTGGAAATGGCCGGGCTTCTTGAGCTCAAGAATTTTACGATGCAGGAATAAACATCAAGACATTAGCTTGCAGCGGACTCTTGAATCTCCTAGTCTGCCTGGCAGGTTCTGCCACATTTACCACTGCAGCCCCCGAAGAGGGCTCCTCTGCACATGCAGCCATTACAGCAATGAGAACTGTGGTCCTCCGATGATGCCAGCTTAGCCTCAGCACTATACATTACCGTATTTTCCGTGTGCTTCTTATACTCGCGATCCTCAAGTGCTACTTCGTAATCTTTCTGGTTCCCCATAAACATTTACCTCCTTTTTATCTTTGTTTATGATGCAATCTCTCAGCATTAGCAAATTCTAAGAGAACAGCACCATAAATAATAGAAATGGAAGCAAAAACTCTCGAAATAAAAATACTTGGGCAGAAGACTACCCCATACTTTTATTGTACTACATGAGCTGGATTTTGTCAATAGTTTTGGCATGATTTTTAGCTCCGTCTAGTTGATTTTCGTGAAAATTCATCTTATAATTTAGGCATGATAGTGACACCAGTTCTGCATAATATTCGTTCGGTCTATAATGTGGGGGCGATTTTGCGAACTTGTGATGGTCTAGGGGTTAAAGAGGTAGTGCTCTCAGGCTACACACCCAAATATGATGACCCAGCCGCTCTGCCACATGTGCGAGCCAAATTAAATCATCAAATCGAAAAATCGGCCCTCGGAGCAGAAAGAACTGTAAAACAAGAGATCGTGACAGATTTGACCAAATGGTTAGAGCAGAAGAAAAGCCATGGCTTGATGATTATCGGGTTAGAGAACAATTTGGAAGCTGAGGAGACACCCCGAAAAGTCATATTAGGCACAGAACCACGCGTTAATGAAAATGAGATGATTCTGGTATTGGGGGAGGAGGTGAAAGGAATCCCGCCAGAAATCCGAAAATTGTGCGATTATTTCTTGGAAATCCCCATGCGTGGGCAGAAGGAATCGTTTAATGTATCGATTGCGGCGGCAATTGCGTTGTGGAAACTTACCCAAGATTAGTGGTTGCGATGTGATTTTGGTCGTGTTAAAATGGTCGGGTGACAGTTGTACATTACTATATGGGAGGAGAACGAGCATGATTCAATTTACCGATTTGTTACTTCAGGACGGCACAACAATTGTCTTAAATAGCTTAACTCGACAAGAGTTTAATGTCGCCAGTCTGAGTTCTGGACTGTCTGATTGTGACTACGAAATTAGCTTTCCGAACGAGCTGAATCACCGCTGTTTTATGCAGGGATTCTGTTTTACCGATGAAGATTATTTAGCGATGCGCGAAGCGACGAATCCGTCCGTGGCAATGTTGGGGTCTGGTATCAGGAGACCTTACGATTTACAGCAAGAGCAGGAGGCCTGGTGGGCAGATTATCGGCCAGAAATGCAAAAGATGTGTGCCGAGCAGCTCTTTGGTCCGGACTCGGAGTGGAGACTTTGGTCTCCAGCACTAAGTTCGCTCGGAGTTTTATTGGAATATCATAACGTCCACGACGTAACGCGTCTGAGCAAGGTATTTGTGTCTAGCGGGACTCTGATGTTTGACCTGCACGTCACTCCGCGCAGCTCGCTGTTACCAAGCTATCGCTTAGAATATGCTAATTCCAACAGCCAAAGTGGGAGTTCGAGCACAATGCGTCTGAGAGTATTCCGCGAAGAAGAGATTTTGAAAGAGATTAACATCGTGGATTACGTTCCCGTGCGAGATGCTTTAGTCAAAGTTTGACCTCCAGCACCTTAAAAGGCGGCTACTTTTGTAGTCGCCTGATTTTATTTGATTAACTGATCCTCGGGTTTCAGCTGGCGCATACCAGAAGCACTGGAAAACCCATCATAATAATTGGTCTTAATATCAGGGTGGCCAATCTTATTAGCGGCCTTGACGATTTCGGTAATGTCATCGGTCATCTTGTAAATCTTCAAGTCGCTCTTCGAGATCAGCCCGAGCGGGATCATCTTTGCTTGATAAAACTTATCTAGTGGCTTCCAGAAACTCTTGCCAAACAAGAACACTGGCATCTTGGGCATCTTGCCTTCTTGCATGAGGATAATAATTTCGGAGAGTTCGTCCATCGTGCCCAGGCCTCCTGGAAACATGACGTAAACTTTGGCCGACATGGCGAGCATCACCTTACGGGCAAAGAAATATTGAAAATCTAGAGTATCCGTCAGATACGGATTCGGAAATTGCTCATGTCGCAGAGTAATATTCAGACCAATGCTGCGGCCCCCATACTCAAAAGCTCCGTGATTAGCGGCCTCCATGATCCCTGGACCGCCACCAGTAATGACGGCATGGCCATTCTGAGCTAGCAACTGGCCAAGCTCGCGCGCCTTCTTACAATATTTATTATCTTGTGGCAGCCTAGCCGAACCGAAAATTGTCACACCCTGCGGAAAGGTCCGAACAATCTTAAGGCCACGTTCCAAATCATTAGCATAAGCTTTAGCGCGCGCAACATCGGCCGCTTCTAGCTGTTTCAGAATTTCTTCGTCTAACATATTTCTCCTTTTATAATCTTAAATCCTCGATTTTTTGGACGGGCATAGGGTGTAGATCCTCCTCACCAGTCAGAATTCCGGCCTTGGCGCCGTATTTTTGTACCACACTGGCGGCATTAGCTGCCCCAAATTGCAGAGCATCAAGGAATTTCGCGCCAGTAGCCCACTTTGCTAAAAACCCGGAGCCGAAGGCATCCCCCGCTCCCGTAGCATCACGTTTCTTGACTTGCTCATAACTGCCCAAACGATATATATCATGATGATCAGTGGCGATTGAGCCCATTTCCCCGTCTGTAATAATCACAGTCTGGCAGTAATTAGCGAGTCTCGCTAGCAACTCGGTCAGCAATGTCCCCGGGACTATTTTTGCCGCTTCTCGCCGATTCACCAGTAGCACATCTACATCTTGGAGCAAGCCCATCAGCTTAGGCAGCTGCTCAATTTCTTTCTCTCCCGGGTTAAACATAACCTTCGCTTCTAGCTCGTGCGCTTTCTCAAAAAACTGCAGCAAAGTCTCCATGTCACCGCGCAAGCTCGTGGCATACAGCCAATCGGGCGAAATCAACTCCAAATCATCGGCATTTAGATTGTCGAATTTACCGCTGGCGCCCCGATGAGTTAGAATCGTGCGCTCTCCACTCTTAGCATCGAGCAAAATGATGGAACAGCCCGTACTGCCGCGCAGTGTCTCGACATAGCTACTGTCGATATATTCTTCATCTAGGCAGGCTAGGACGGCTTCCCCTGCCGCATCCCGCGCGACGTTGCCAATAAAAATCGTCTCGTGACCATGGCGAGCAAAGCTCACGGCGGTATTAGTGCCACCACCGCCTACCTCGTAAGATACCCGGTCTATATCAATCTTATCACCGATAACCAGCTTACCAAAAATCGATTGCCCCCCTACTTCTGAGCCAACAAAATCATCTCGGTCAATCAAGTAAATATCCTGCAAGGCTGATCCGAGCGAAACGATGCGCGCCATCTAAATCAGTACACCCTTCTTATCGGACTCTGTGACTAGCGACTGATACATGGCAGCCGCATCTGCCGCCTGAGTAATAGCACTGCCCACATTAATAACATCTACACCGGCATGAGCAATCGCGCGGACATTACTGAGATTGGCACCTCCGTCCCAGCCGACTTCTAGATTAGCCTTGATATTGCGAATCAGTGGGACTTTCTCGATCTGCATCATATCGACCGTGCCTCCTTGGCGGCCGAGCTCACCATCGAAAATCATGGCATGATCGGCAGCAGTGATCAGATCGACTACTTTGCCTGGGAAGGTAGTCTTAATCAGAGCGACTCCGACTTTAATCCCGGCTTCTCGCAGTTGGTTAAAAACCTCGACTAAGTTGTCATCAACTTCAGCATGCAGAATGCAGAGGCTAGGCTTTAAGGCAATGATCGTAGCTAAATGCTCGCTAGGACGGGCGCTCATGAGATGTAAATCAATATTAGCCCCCTCGGGAAAACTAATATCTTGGAGCTGTACCGTGGCGGTAGGGGCAAAAGTACCATCAGAAATATCGACTTGGATACGTTTGCAAAACTGACTAAATTTTGCTAGGTTTTCATCATAGACCGCTTTGTTATCCGTCGTAATCGTTGGCACAATTGTCGCCATGTGTTTTACTCCTCCTCGTCTTCGTTCTCGTCGTTATCGTCGCCTGCTAGCTTCATACTAAAGCCTACTTCGAGGCCTTCTGGCTCACTAGTGGCGCCCTCGTCTAATCGCTTAACACGACGCACGTAGCGCTCAGCCTGAGATGGCTTAGTGTGGCAAAAAGCCTTGATTATATTCTCCATTTCGTCGACATTCAGCTCATCAGCCGCTAGACAGAGGATATTGGCATGATCGTGTTCTCGGCCAATCTTAGCACTCTCGGCATCCTTGGCATTAATCGCCCGAGCCCCGCGAATGCGATTGGCCTGCATACACACACCATGAGCGGAGCCACAAAGTAAGACCCCGATATTATATTCACCGTTAGCTACCGCCTGAGCTACGGCAATAGCAATGTCGTTATAGTCGTCATCTTCATTGTAGCTCTCCGCTCCCAAATCCTCTACAATAACGTTCTCGTGACAATCTCTGAGCATCGGGAAAAGCCCTTCTTTTTTCTCAAAACCCCGGTGATCCGCTCCTAGATAGATATGATATTCTGGCATTTTCCTCCTTCTTCTTTCCTCTTAAGTCTATTACACTTCACGTCCAAAATCAACCGATAACTCTACTAAACGATTTGAATAACCCCATTCGTTGTCATACCAGGCAATTAATTTGATTAAATTGCCACCCACGACATCGGTCAAAGCTAAATCAACCACGGCGGAGTGTGAGTTGCCACGAAAGTCCGAACTGACCAGCTCATCATGAGTCACGTCCAGGATACCCTCGTAATAAGGCTCACGGGCAGATTTTTCTAAGACCGTATTAAGCTCTTCCTTCGTAACGTTGCGCTTAAGCACGGCGGTGATATCTGCCAGCGAAACTACCAAGCTAGGCACCCGCACACTCAAGCCATTAAACTTCCCTTCTAGGCTAGGAATAGTCAGAGCTGCAGCCTTAGAAGCGCCAGTAGTAGTCGGGACAATATTCACCGCTGCAGCTCGAGCCTCACGAATGTCTTTCGCTGCGTCGTCGACTAGTTTCTGTGAAGCGGTATAAGAATGCACCGTGGTCATCATGGCCTTCTCGATACCAAAGTTATCTTCTATGACTTTCATGACTGGAGCGATACAGTTCGTGGTGCAGCTGGCACAAGAGAGAATATCATCGTCGGCCGTCACTACTTCTTCGTTCACACCGAGCACGACGGTCTTGGCGCCTGGGCCTTTGGCTGGAGCGGAAATCACTACTTTGCGCGCACCTGCCTTAATGTGGGCTCTGGCATCGGCTGGGTTGCAGAACCGACCAGTACATTCCATTACGGCATCGATCTTCAACTGCTCCCATGGCAAACGATTGGGATCTGGCTCGTTCAAAAACAGGATTTTTACTCCGTCGACGATAATATGCTTATCGTCAAAACCAACCTCATGATCATACACTCCGTAAGCGGAATCATATTTTAAGAGATGAGCAAAGGTGCCCGGATCTCCCAGACTATTAATCGCGACTACTTCTGCGTCGCGGCGTTCAAAGGCAATCTTGAATGCGCAGCGCCCAATCCTACCAAACCCGTTGATAGCTAATCTTATCATTTTGCCTCCTAAAAATACTTATTTTTATTGTAGCATAAGTGGCATAAGGCTAAAAGTATTGACTTTTTTAATAAAGTGTACTATAATGAAAGTATAAGCAACTTGCAGAAGCCACTTATACTTAGGAATTTGATTTAACAGGGTATTTAGCGATCAGTTTAGAGAAGAGGGCCTCACCATGACTATTATTTCTAAGTTTTTATCAGTTACTGTTATTTTTGGCTTGGCTCGCATTAAGACTGTTGCCGACTTTAATGGCAATGATAATATTATCAATCCAAAAGCTTTTGCCGCATGTAGATCGGGCGGATATTGCGCTTATGACTACTGGATGTTGGTGGAAAGCCGTATTTCTACCCATGTATGAGCTGGACGGTATAAGCTTCGGCGAAAAGTATGACAATCCGCAGACAATTAAAGACTTCGCCGTAGGCGCTCTTTTGGTTGTAGGCATAGTAATACTGTTCGTAGCATCTTACATACCATCAATAGTGGTCACGACGATTATCGTTGGTTGCGGCCAGATGCATGATGATGTTATCAGTTTCCGTAAGAAATTACGTAAGGTGATTAAGAGACCGGCGAGATAATTTTCAACAATACTCGTTGCATCAGCCAACTAAACGGAGCTAGGAATCATCGGCTCCGTTTTTTTATTGGGACTCGTCCGTAGTAGATTTTGGTATATGTAGGAGAATGGTAGAACTTTTAAGTTCACCAGTCGACAGTCTGCCTTTGCAGGTGTCTCCTTCTGCGCGAGCAGCTTGCTCGCGCTTTTATTCACTTTAAAAGTTCTATCATTCTCCTATCAATAACATGATTATAAACCCCAACTGCCCCTGACCTTCGGTCAGGGGCTCCGTCCCAAGGGGGATAACGTCCGTAGCGGGAACGTCCCTCTCGATGTTGGTGCCTTGAGTGCTTTCGGTCTTGCTGGCTTCAATTGGTCCAACACAGCATTTAGCTATACCTCACCAACCAATGCTAGAGCAGGCTATCTATATCTCAATGCCAATGAAACACGACCAAACGACTATTACTATCATTACCGTGGTTTCCCCGTCCGCTGTTTAGTATAGCTAGTTGTAGTGTTCCTTTAACCCTTTTCTGTAAGAGACTAAAAGAAACCAAAAGTGGAGTAGTATTACTTTATTACTCCACTTACTACAACTTACGGGTCTCGCACAGAAAAGGGTTAAAGGAACGGAATGGATAGTATGAGGAAACAGGGGACGAGAAAATCCCAATCTCCTTGAGGCTTTCTCATTTAGCTCAGTATTATTCAGTTTTAGCCTTAGTCCCCTTGGCTGCTTTAGCCGGGGCTTTCTTCGTCTTTGTGGTCTTTGCACCCTTAGTACTACTCTTATCAGCTTCACCCGCACCCTCATTAGCATTAACTAAGAAGTCTAAAGTCTTGTCAATAATCAACCGATTGCGAATATCTTGACGCACCTCAGGCTTTTTGAGGTTAGCCATGGCTTCTTTTGATTTCTTGTACAGATCGCGCAGCTCAGCAATCTTTGCGTCAACCTCTTCTGAACTAGCGATAATATTCTGCTCACGAGCCAAAATTTGCAAGACTAACGAAGCCTTAACCCGTTCTTCAGCCAATTCGTGAGCCGCATTTTGCCAGTCTTCCATGGTCTGGCCGGTGCGTTCCAGATACTGTTCTAAGGTCATACCGTGAGATGCTGCATTACGATTCACATCGTCATTGATAAATCTTAGTTGATCCTGAATCAATATATCTGGTGCAGAGACTTTAGAAGCTTTTACTAATTCTTTCACTAAATCATCACGATATTTTTCGTTGGCACGATGACGGTTCTGAGTTTCTAAATTCTTCTTGATATCGGCTTTAAGGTCAGCTATGCTCTTGAAGTTTCCGCATTTCTTCGCCAAATCATCATCAGCTTTTGGCTTTACCACTTCGTTAACCTGCTTGACTAAGGTTTCAAAAATTACCTTTTGGCCAGCCAAAGTCTTCTCTGGATAATCTTTAGGGAAGGTGACTTCAAGATCAAATTTGTCTCCCGCCGCATGCCCGACGATGCCTTCTTCAAATCCTGGGATAAATTCACCAGAACCAAGTGTCAAATGATGATCCTTAGCGGTGCCACCGGCGAAAGCTTCACCATCTTTTTTGCCTACAAAGTCGATGATTACTTCGTCACTGTCTTTAGCGGCGCGTTTTACCACCTTTTTCTCGGCATAAGCATTAATAATATTATCAACAATCTCTTGCACCTCAGCAGCAGTTGGCTCAGTCTTTTCCATCTTAGCCTTCAGCTTCTTGAAGTCTCCTAGCTTTACTTCGGGCAAAACTTCCGCTATGGCTTTATACTCGGCTGTCTCGCCAGGAACATACTTAGTAACGTCGACTTTTTCGATGGCGATTGGAGCAATCTTCTTTTCATCAAAAGCTACACCCATGGTAGTACGGACGGCTAAATCAATAGTCTCGCTAGAGATATCGTTCGGGGAAATTTGTTTTTCAACCAGAGAAGCTGGCGCTTTGCCTTTACGGAAGCCTTGGACCTTGACATTCGCCGCCAATCGAGCAATAGCTTGCTCACGGGCCTTATGCAAATCCTCAGCATCGAGCACAACTTTTAATTCCACCTTAGTGTCAGATAATTTCTTTGTAGTAGTCTTCATATCTTATATTATAACACAGATAGAGCGCTTTATGAGGTAATAAGGCCTTTTTGTGCGGTTGTGCGCATGTGTCTTAGGGTATTTTTGAGCTCGGCTCCTAATTTCACCCCCGGGTTCAAGATATGATTAGGGTCGAAGGCTTCTTTTATTTCTGTATATAAGATACGTTCCGCCTCCGTATAAATCTCATTAAGTGGCAAGGCCTTAGTGCGGCCTTCCGGGCTTCCGCCAGTTAGCGAGCCGTTACAATCGCGGACCAGCTGTCCATATTGCTGTAAAAACATAATGGCTTTGCGCCGACCATCGACCGCAGTATAATCGATTTCTGGACGCACGGTATAGTTCGATGTCGCAAACGAGCCATAGAGCGGCAGAGACAGCTCCAAAGTCTCCTCAAGCATTTTTAGCTTTTTGATATAATCTTCAAATTTATAATTCGGAATATACACATCATCAGCAATCGGTAATCGTTCCCCATCACCATCGTTGTTCAAATAACAAGACACGGCTGAGTTTAGCTCGTCGAAACGATCCGAATTATCAGCGGTTTCTTCGACGACGTAGGTCCCAACCGGCAACAAATCAATGCACCGTTTCAGCTTGCGGCCGGCACGATGACGCGGTTCGTTAAAGCCCACCACGATTAGCCAGCCATTCTCGGGCAGATGGTTTAAGAGTTCAATTTCTTTGCCCTGCTTGGCGGCAGTTTGCAAAAGTCGCAGGTCGCAGAGCTTGAGGATACTCGGGTCGAGATCAACTACGAAATTGGCGAATCTCAGCAAAGCCCGCAAATCTTGGACCACCACAGCTAAGCGGATCATGGGTGGAGGTAGCACTTCAATGCGCAAGATAAGATCCGTCACGATACCAAGTGTACCCTGAGCAGCAAAGAGTAGAGGTAAAAGATTAATGGAGCGATTTTGCTTGATTTTGGTAATATTAGCATATCCGGCCGCATCGAAGGGGCGCATGCTGCGATCGACAATTGTATCACCATATTCATCAAGGATATGATCCATGCGCCGATAGAGATTCGCTTCAAAAGATTGGGTGGCAATTTTAGCAGCAATATGCCGGGGGCTGTATGGTCCAAACTGCACAATTTCCCCACTCGCGAGCACTACTTCTGCCCGCTCGACAAAATGGTAAATTCCTCCCTTATGCGCCATCATATCGTCGGTAGGACAGTTTGCGATTAGGCCACCGAGAGTAGCACGAGGGTCATAATCAATGGGTAGACAATGACCGTGCAAGCCTAGAGCAGCATTGAGCGCGCCAAGGGTGATACCTGGTTGAACCCTAATAAGGCGGCCACGCAAGTCAATCTCTTCAAGGCGGTCCATATGCTCCATGGAAAGAATCATGCCTTCACCGATGGCCGCACCGGTCTTGTCTAGGCCTGTGCCCCGAACCGTAACAGGCAGGCGGTAACCGCGTAGAGCTAGCTGATCAGCAAAAGTCACTAGATGATGTACGTCGTCGGTATTCTCTGGAATCGCGATTAGACGCGGGGTCATTTCGAGAATTGAACGATCTGAGGTGTAGGCTTCGCAGACTGTTGGGCGATCAAAAACACTGCCAATAATATAACGATTCAAATAATTAGCAAGTTTGCTCACATTCCCACCTATTTATCACTTGGATATATTATAGCATGAGCACAAAGGCGAAAACAATCTTGACTTTTTCAGCAATGTGTGATATAATGGAGAGATGAGGCATATGCGTTTTACGGCACCAGAGAAATGTTGGGTGGGGGAGCACCAGAAAATCTGTTATGCTTCGCGTGAAGAAGCGGAGGCGGCTGCTCTAGTGGCAGAGCATGATTATGGCGCTCCGAATTTGGCGGTCTATAAATGCGAATATGGTAACCATTGGCACTTGAGCTCTCACCGCTCATAATTATTGCTTGCTCCCGCATTAGGAGCCTTCGGCAAAGTCGGAAGCGGGTGCGGGTGTATAATCTCAATGACTTGGCTCAGTGTTGGTGGCTTAATGATGCCAGGTCTAGTGGTATCGGGCAGGTTCGGAGAAGTAGTTGCGCCGCCATTTCCTACTACATCATCATTCCCTACCGTGATGTCCTTGTCTGGTTTGAGCGACTCGTCATGATCGATATTAATATTTGGGAGTGGATCCTCTTCCGGAGGTAAATCTGCGCCCAGTAGCAGCTCAATACCAGGGCTACGACCCTTTTCATCTTCCGTATAAACATCTAGACGCATTGTCGTGGGGTGTTGAACATTCTCCACCAGGATAAAATTGGGGTTATGCGGATTAATTTTTCCTACAACCGTACTATTTAAGGATACTAGTAGATATTGGGCCGATGTTTCAAGATTAATGCGGTAACTAGTTTCGGTGACTTGCTCTACGGTTGCCTGTATTTCGGGCGGTTGAGCTGAATCTGGTTTCTCAGCGGTAATTTGCAGTTTCGATAGGGCAATACGATAATCTCCGGCATTATTACGCACTCTAACTTGCACGAACCGGTTTATTGGCTGGTTATATTGCCTAGTAAGCTCAGCGGGACCATCAATGATTTCAAAGGCCCCATCACCATCTAGGTCCCAATCGTAATAGAGCGACTTCGAGGTCAGGCTGCGAAGACGTGATTTGGCCGAAGATTTCTGCTCTTGTAATTCGCGCGCCGCTTCTGAAGCATTAAAGTATATTTCCTGATGAATAGAGCCGATGTACTGAGCATTAGGTAGTTCGGCCGGTATATGGCCAGTCAAATCCATTGTTAAAGTCTCGACATTATTCAACTCAGTGTAAATCTTACCGCCGGTTGCTTCGACTATTCTTTCACTAAAGCTCAATCCTTCCCGCGCATAGATAGAAATTTTTGCACCTACCACTTGGTTAGCTTCTAGTAGGTAATCTCTAGTCATGTCCATAGGGGAGAGGCTTTGATCGGTGAAAATTACAATTGATTTTTCTGCATCTGCCCTCCAGTCGAGCTCTGTGATCGCCTTGTAGGTGGCAGATATTGCCGAGTTGTATCGCCAGTGACCGAGGATACCGATTTTAGCATAGTGATTATAAAACTCGTTAATTTTCTCGGGAGTGCAACTCTCAAAATCACAAAGGTAGTACGACTGGAATAAACGGTAATCGCCATAATAAAACAAGGCGACTCGCCCACCTAAGCTCCGGACCTCGTTAACTAATTGGCGAATACGCATGAGGTAAACTTCGTATGGTCCCTGCATCATGCTGGGGCTAGTATCGAGAATAATTGCCACGTCTGGCGCAGAAGTTTTGGTAGTATCAACTTTCAAATCATGGTACTCCGGGAAAGAGTCATGCAGGCGCTGTGTAATTTTGGCCGCGGCTCGCTCGTACATACCATTTTCAACATAGCTCACGTGCGCATTAATACTCAGGCCGCTACTACACATTGCGTCTTGGCCGTTGCACCACAGGCCAATCTTATTATAATAACCCTCTAATTGGTATGGGCGATAACTCCCCAGAATGCCTTCGTAAGCATGGCAATCCGCCACATGCACACGGTAGTTAGAAAGATTCTTGCCGAGACAGGCATCGGGAAAGTTGCCTTTGCCTTCGGGTAGATAGGTCTTAGGATCGCCAAAATTGGTTACGTAGATAATCTGCTCTGGGTTAATATAGTTCAGAGCATGGGAGACCAGCATGGCTCCTTGCGAATACCCACCCAGGACAAATTTTGTTTTCGGACAACTGCTAGTTACGGATTTTAGATAGGCTAATAGTTCCGCCTCTCCCTCTTTGACACTTTGGCCAAATTTATAGGATTCGCCAGCACTGATTTTGGCACCTACGAGAGTAGCAAGACCAGACAGCGAGCCGCTGACTGCTACGGCTTTGTACTGGTAACCGCCATGAGCTTTGGCTCCAAGTTCATAAAATCCGTACGTTAAGCCAGATCCCGCAATTCGCGTAATGATTTCTGCTTGCCATTTTTGCGCATTACGATCGCCCAGCGATTCTCCGGAACCGCGCGCAAAAACAAATTTAACGTCATCGCAGGCTATGGCTTGTACTGGTTGGTCTCTCACTAGCCCAGCCAATATCAATGTAGCTGCTAATATAATTCTCCAAATCTTGATCATTTTCTCCTTTACTTTGGGTTAAATTTAGTAATTCCCGCGAGTATAACAAAATTTTTATAAAATTAACAAGCATATCCGTTTAGTTTTTATATCAGCTGCATCAAAAAACAGGCATGGATTTTTTGTCAACCCGTAGCCTGTTTTTATTGAGCTACCATTCGATTTTTGTCAACCCCTGCGCTTCCAAAAATTCATTAGCCTTCCGAAAGTGCCCGTTACCAAAGAAGCCACTATGCGCAGATAACGGTGAAGGGTGAGGCGACTCTAGCACCAGATGCTTAGCACTATCTATGAGAGACTTTTTACTACGAGCATCACGTCCCCATAACATAAATACCAGATGCTCGGCTTGTTCATTGAGATATTTCACGGTAGCTTCTGTAAACTGCTCCCAACCTTTGCCACGATGGGATCCCGCCTTGTGCGCTTCCACCGTTAAGACATTATTAAGCAAGAGCACTCCTTGGTCTTGCCAGGGCTTAAGATTGCCGCTTTTATTCGCATGATGTCCATACTCGCTGTCGATTTCTTTATAGATATTAACTAGGGAAGGCGGAACTGGCTGCGAGCTAGGTACCGAGAAAGCGAGGCCGTGCGCGGCTCCGGGTGTATGGTAAGGATCTTGGCCCAAAATTACTACCTTCACTTGCCCAAGGTCAGTCGTAAAAGCTCGAAATACTTGCGGCTTAGCCGGAAAGACCGTGGTATTCGCGTAAGCTTCGTGCAGAAACTGACTGAGCTCCTGAAAATACGGTTTGCTAAATTCAGAATTCAAAAATTCTTTCCAGCTCTCGTGCATAAACTATTCCGTTTTCTTGGTGGGTTTTTCAATTTTGGCTTCTGTCACTTCTGCCGTGATTTTATCTTTACGAGGCCGAATAGACTCGAAGATCAGTCCTAGGCCCAAGATCATACCTACAAAACCAGTCAAAGATCCAACATACGGTATGAGAGCTAGAGCACCCAGAGTCACGATACCAACTAAAGCCTCTACTAGAACATGGGTCTTAGTCTTAAAGAGTTTCTCAACAATGACGTGCCCAAGCCACAGGCCAGCAAAACCTTGGGACAGATAAATCAGTACAAGATAGAGTAAAATAGCCACGATACCCAGCGGAGCGGCCACATATGTCAAAAAGGCTAAAATCGCCACCAGAGGCACTGCCAAGAAGACTCCCAGACCTTTCACGAGGATACTGCCAAAACGATCGGTCGTAGTAGTACCTTCGACTTGGCTGTGCAGGCGAGGAAAAAGACCGAAGATAATGGCCATAGCCAAGAAGAGGGCAGTAATGCTCATAATCTTGCCGTAGACCCGCGCTAGCATTACGGCTGCCTGATTGAGCTCTTCGACATGGAAGGTTTCTGTGCGCTCAGCCGTAAGATTCTCTAAACCTTGCACTTCAGCATTATCGTTATATGTAAAGGCCCCAGCAACTTTCACCTTACCGGTGATTTTAATGCGGTCAGCCGTCAAGTTGAGGTTTCCGCCGATAATTATATCTTTTAGCTCAACGACAGCCGCCACCCCGCTCACACTACCAGGTATATCTGTTGAAACTGTTAGACTGGCGCTACTGGTATAGACATCACGACCAATTTTGGCGGATTTTTGCAAAACGATATTATTGCCCGCTACGAAAAGATCATGCTCTGTCGTACCTGCAAAGTTAATATTATTACCAAAAATAAAGCCGTATTGTGATCTTCCCTGGAGCTCTAGGTTATTGCCGGCTACTAGCATCAGACCACGAGGAACCTGAATGTCGGTATTAATATTATTGCCAGCCACGAGCAAATTCTGACCGGCCCACAGGCGGGCTAGTTCTTCTGTCTCTAGACTTTCCGCCTTAAAGGTCGGGACAATTTCGGTCTTTGGTGCACTAGGTGTGGTGAGATCATCAGCATCACTTTCTTGATCCTCATTTTCGCCGACGCTGGTAACTACTGGTGTATTCTCGGCATTGGATTTCTCTGCCTCTATAGCTCCAACCGGCAAGCTAAACATTAGACCGGCTAGAACAGCAATGGTAATTCCTAAAAGTTTTTTCATTCCTACTCCTTATTTAATATTTTTGTCGTAATCAACATCGGAAATCTCATACTTGCGCTTCCGAGCAATCCAACTTAGCAACTTAGTTGCCGTCCACCCGATAATAGCTAGCACGAAGAAATACATAAAACCAAAAGACGTGAAGCTAGGCTCGGACTCGGTAAACAAATCGAGGATTGCTGCACCGGCTGACATAGAAGTCACAATCGTTAAACTATTGATCGAGCTTGAGGTGACGTCTTGTTTAATCCCATCAAACAACTTTTGGGCTGACTGTACATAATTGCGAGTCATATCCCACAAATCTTTAATATACTCTAATGTATTACGCAGAGTCTCGTACCTAAATCCTGAAATTGCCAAAAAGTCTTCTAGTTCTTTATCCTGCTTCGCAATGCGTTCTCGAGTGGCAATATAGGTAGACATTTGGCGAATACGACCGTCGATTAGAGTTACAGTCTTGGCATAGCCTTCTAGCTTGGTAGAGAACTTCACTACGTCACTGCCTCTGACTTTAGCACGATCCTTTACATGGTCAATCTTTTCCCAAATAATCCGGTGTAGGTTCAAATAACGATGCAGCTGCCCCTTAAATTCACGAATGAAAATTTGTTCCTCGATGTATCGTTCAATCTTGGCTCTGGAGGTTTTCTTATTATTAATAAAATAATATTTATCTCCGCGCAGCACACTGTAGTTTTTGTTATCGAACTCAAAATACTTCTGCCGTTCGGTTTTTGATAGAAGCTCAGCAATATCATCACGAGTGGCATTATTACAAACTACGAAATACGGGAAGATGTTTTCGATATGGGCTAGTTCTTTGGGTACCGGCGCGCCTAGGCTGAAGATATAATTAAAGGCGGGAGAAAGCTTTTGTTCGTAATAATCCTTAAGATGCTCGACATCAGAGAATAAAGTTTCTTCGCTAACATTATCACTACCGACAACGATTAAACCATCTTCAAAGATTTTGATACGGAGCAACTCGCTGGTAGTAAAAGCGACGAATTCTTCGCCAGCTACACCGTATTCTATACTGCCGATATCCAAGGCCTTGCGTAGCTCAAGCAGCTTCTTCTTATTCAGCTTGAGCTGAGACTCGCCACTGCGCAAGAAATCATAAACTTCCGACAACTGTAACATGGTCCTTTGGAACCAGCCACCGATATATAAGCTATCAATTTTCATATTTTGCCTTCCCTTTCTGGTCCATTTTATACGTCTTTACTAAAGAATTTAGCATCGACCACCTCAAACCCGTATTTATGATAGAGACCATGAGCCGCCGTGCGGAAATTCTTTGACCATAGCTCGACATTCTTCACTTGATGCTCTTGACAAATCCTAAAGACTTCGTCGAGTAGCTTGGTGCCAAGATGATGGCGGCGCAGATCTGGCTTCACACAAACGTGGTTCAGAATCGCAAAAGTATTCATTTCTTCATAGATAGTTGGAATAATGGTAATTTTAGTATGTGCTACTAACTCGCCGTCTAGATAGCCGTTAAGATAAATCTGCCTTGAATCATCAGCATTTTCGTCCCAAATCTTCTGGGCATATGCTAGTGGGGTCTGCTCATCAAAGCATATATTGGTTAAAGTAATAATGTCTTCGAGGTCTGCGCGAGTAGCAGTCCGAAAGGTTACCTCCATAATTTCTCCCTTTTATAGTCGTAATTACCTTCATTATACTATATCGACTAGCTTGTGTCGACTTTTGCTGCCGGTTTTGATGATGATTTGACTTTTAGAAACTCGAAAATGTTCAGCCAGAACTTTGATCAAGGCCTGATTAGCCATCCCATCAACGGGCTTTTCCCTCAAGAAAACCGTCAGCTGATTGCCATCTACCACGACCAAGGGACCCTTCTTTGAACCAGGTTTTACTAAGACCGTGTAAATCATGATAAAATCCAATCAATAATTTTTGCTTTATAGGCAAAATATTCCTTCTCGTCAAACTGCATGTTTGCAATGCAATATTCATGATTAGAAATGTGACTGCAAAACATGCACTCATGCAGATGCCCGGAATCCTGGATAAAGAAGGAGTTACTAATATTTCCCGAACAAATTACATTGTAAGAATTGGAACAAGTATTAGAATCGTCCACACGTAGACAATAATTAACTTTGCTACTACGTTGACAAGCAATCGAGAAATTACTTTCATAAGTGCCATCACAATATAAAATATTTTTACATTCTCCACAATTGGTAGAGTTATAAACATTGATCGAATTATAAATCGGATCGCTAGCTACAACGTTTTCGCTATCATAGGCACGTTCGGTCGTAACATAATTGATAGAATCCCAAATTTTTAATAAATCCTTCAAACTGTGGATTTCTTGTTTAGGTAACATCCAACCTTGTTCGTTACCTCGTTTCTGAGAATTACGATCGGTGATATAAGTCTTACCATTAACAACCGCCGAATAAGTGTCTTCGCCCGTAGTTGAATCTTTCACAAGTTCGGGCAACTTCAAATCAAAGGCAAACTTTTCTTTGAGCTGGGCTAAGTCATACGGACAATCTCGTTCAAAAATTGCTTGAAAGATTTGGTTACTGATATTTTTAAAATCGCTTGGCTCCATGTAACTCCTTAAAACTTTTTCCGACTAGTACTATTTTGTTTCATAATGGTATAGACGTCAATATCGTCTAAAACAAAATCAAAAGCTACGGCCTTTGTCTGCATAGCTAGAGGTTCTTCGAGTACGTGATAAATTTTTTCTGGAATTGGAGCATTCAATGCTAAATCTAAACTTCTAGCTTTAAACCCAGGCAGAATCTCCCCATTATAGTCAATCTGTACGATGCATTCACGATGTTTGAGTCCGGTAATAAGCTTGGGCTGCTCATTAGGATCGTTGTTTGTCGCTGGCTTAATATCTAGATTCTCTGTTAGAATTGCAGCATCGGCTTTGGAAGTACGAAAAATATAATAATTACTAGTGTTAGCCAGAATAGCAGAGCGCAGTTCTGGGGTAATCTGGGCAAAATATTGTCCTGCCAAAATGACTGAGACGTTATACTTTCTTAGTTCAGCGAGAAAGCGAGTCAAAATGGGATTCTCCACAACCGAAACTTCATCAATAATAATGATCAGTTGTCGCCCTAGAATCTGTTGCTCAGCCAAGCTGAAAAGTTGCTGCATGACTAATCCTGCTATTGTTCGCACTACTTTGTCGCCAAGCTCAAGACGGTTTAGCGAAAAAATTGTCAGAAAATTCTCTTGCAAAAGTTTTTCCAAAGTCTGGGGTGGCGGACTAGTATTGAAAACTGGCATCATGAGCATTTCGTCGACAAAGGAGATAATTGGGGCGAAGGCCACATTGTAGGCTTGACTCCTCAGCTCTTGGAAATCGGTTAAGAAAAATTGCTGAACGTTGATGGGTAATTTAATTTCTTTTGTGGACAGAAGTTGATTCCGATAATCAAGGTCAAGGATCAGCTGACGTAGATTAATAAAAGAAAAACTATCATGCGCTAATAAGACATAAGTGCTATAACGCAAAACGCGCTCGAGCCGACTATTATAATTGTCGGCAATTAAAGTCTTGAACAAGCCTAACAGCAGCTCGACTGCAACTCCAATATTACTAGTAGTGGACCCAAAAAGATTAATGCTGTGTTCCAAACTCATAAAGTCTACCACCGTGCGCGGCAGATCAATAAGATCGTCCTTCAAGGCGGCATGAGGATCAATAATTACTAGATGATAGGGCGCTGATGAAAATTGATAAACTTGATGGACAAAACTAGCAATAAACTTTGACTTTCCTACCCCGCTACCACCAATAACAAAAGAATGTTTATCAAAATTATAATCTCGTAGCTTGAGATACCGTGTCTGCTGAGTGTATGGGTAGGTGTTGACTTCTAAAATTGCCTCACTAGCTTGATCATGCAAAATGGGTAGAAGTTTTTCGACTTTGGTATATTTCGGGATTTTTTTATAAACTAAATTCTGATGTTTCTTAAAATCAATCGATAGCAGCTGCCCCGGCTGCGACAAGAGTAAACACTTGGTGAGCTGCGCAGATTTTGTCTGGCAGGTAACTCGGGCATGGCTAAAAATTTTATGACCACAAATCTGCAAGTCGATCGTAAAAAATACAACTTTCAGCCCTTTGTTAGACATTTTATCGATAAGAGTAGCTAGATTATCCGACCAGCGATTAACGCATAGGCCCGAGATGGCTGATTCGATAAAGTCATCGTTCTTGCAAGATTTTAAGAGTACCAGATCAGAACCGATACTGATTGGTAAGCGAGACTTAGTCCGAACATAATATCTCAGAGTACTATGCTTTATTTTGACAACAATCTGCCATTTTTGCCCGGGGGTCAAAAACCGTGCAATCTTTAAGATAAGCTCCTGCCAATCGTCTGGACTAATCGAACTAGAAGAGCATAATAGCTCATAGGAATATAAGTAAATCATGATGCTGCTCGTCTCCGAATTAAGGTTAGGAGCTCACGGCCGTTCGTTAAGGTAGCCTGACAATCTTGAGAAAATTTATCTAGCGAAATAATTGCAGAGCTGCAGCCCGAAAGTAGGCCATCTCCGGCACAAGTCTTAATTATCTCGACCATTGAGCCAACCCCTTCTTGCGGCAAACCTCGTAAGTCATTGCAGGTGCGCTGCAAATAAAACTCAACAATTTGTCGAGAGAGTAGCGACTCAACATCAGTCGAATTACCAACAAAATTATTAATACCAAAAATTGCTAGAAAGGCCTTCGCCATTTTAAAAAGCAGCTCGGGCGGAGCAATATCGTAGCGCGTAAAGGTATTAATCATGTTAATAAAAAATTGGGTCACACTAACTTGGCGGAATTTAGCAGTCTCTAGCTCGACGTCAGCAATAAGTTGCGCGCGATTATAAGTAGTATATTGACTTCGTGCGATTAGCATGTCAACGATTTCGGTTGCCTTACCCATATAAGCATTCAGGAACAGAGATCGCACATATTCTGCTTCTTCTCCATCGAAAGCAAAAACTAAACCCATATCGAGAAAACCAACATTACCGTCCTTGTCAATATAGATATTACCGCTATGCGGATCACCGTGAAACACTACGGCTTGACTATGTAGGAGCGCCCAAAACGACAAGCTAATATAATCATTAAGACCGCGGCTGATCAGGGCTTTGTTCTCGGCATTCAGCTCCATTTTGTTAATTGTAGGTGCGGCTATGCATTCCATGGCGATGATATTTTGTGTACAAAGCTGAGGATAAACTCGCGGTACCTGCAGATGTTTAGTGCCACGTATCCGACCATTGACATTACGGCAAAACCCCTGGTAGTGCTCGAGGTTCTTTTGTTCATTCTGGAAATCGGTTTCTTGATAAATCCAATCCGCCCAGAGGCTTAAAGCTTTATCGCTGCCAATCAGATTGCGTAAGGGAGTGAAGCGGCCAAATCGATGGATCAGGTGCTTCAGCTGTTTAATATCATGTTCTACGTCCTTCGTAATGTCGCGGCGCTTAATTTTTAAGACAATCTCATCGCCATTTACCAGAGTAGCACGATGTACCTGAGATATTGATGCCGAGCCTAGAGGTTCATGATCGATGCTTTTAATCTCGGCCAGTTGATCAAGCGATAATTCTTGCTGCAAAATCTTGGCGATTTTGGTATAAGGAATCGGCTGGCAATGATCGCATATTTGCGATAAACGTAAACGATCGGCTTCAGTAAAGACTTTGCCGACGTTTTGCATGGCGAGGATTTGTGCCATTTTAATATAGACCACTCCCATTTTCTCAGCGAAGTCACAAATCACCCGGCCTGTGCTACGACGCAAAAGGTATTTCTGCATCAACATCAACCAAACACGAAAGTACAATTTCATGCACACCTCCTTCTGATTCTAAGTGTAGCAATTTCGCACCATAAACTCAAGCATGAGCAAAATCACTGTGTTATAATACGTACAAGATGAAACATAAATGTCACTGTGGATTAGAAGCCCATCGTCAGCATTTTTTGGCCAAGAAATTTGGCTTGTTTGGGGCTGTGCTGATGGGGCTGCATATTCTGTTTCATATTCTAGAATGTTTATTACTACCGGGAATTTTGGTAGCCTTTGGCGGGCATGCCGTAGAGGAGAATGCTACGGCCATATCAGATGCTGCATCTTCCGAGAACCGTGTACTAGAGGGCCAACCGGCATTCTGTCGTCTTGAGCTACCCTTAGATGTTATAAGTAAAGCTACAGCCTCAAAGCCGCTAGGGTCACTTTGTCCTCCGCGCTGATTCGACGTGACTCGCGGGCTTTTTGGATAGCTTTGTTGTGAACGAAATCCGTGAGCTGGTCGTGCCGCAAATATTCTAAAGTTTGGTCACGGAACTTAGTAAAAGCTTCAGCAATTAACCAGGCCATAGCCATATCAACGTAATAATAATTAGTCTTGAGTTGGTCTAAAATCCGAAAAATCTTTTCGATATACTGGGGGAGCAAGAAATGATCTAACATCATAACCAATCGAAAGCGCTGGGTATATTCTTGATCACTCTCAGCGAGGCTCTGCAAGAACCGCCACATTGGCTCTAAATCCGGCTCAGCTATTTTAAAGCTAGCGCAAAAACAATCGCAAATCGCCCAATTATTAATTAGCGGAATGAACCAGCTGACATAGCCCAAGCGATCATCTAACGACATCGGGGCTGAGGCAATCACAATCCCAGTGACCAAAATCTCTTCGTAATAATACGGCCTAATCTCATCCAGAAACTGCCAAAAATCTCCCTTGATAATCATCTTGGCCAGCCTGCGCTGCTCGGACATGCGCACACCAATTACGCGCTGGGCCTGTGGGCAAGTCTTCAGGTGAAACTCTCGATAAGCTACATCTTCTAAATCAAACAGGTCAGCACGTAACTCTTCTGGCGACATTTTAGACCCTACTCTGATAGGAATTCCTTGAGGTCAAAGCCCTCTGTATCGATATTCTCGTGCCCAAGATCAAAGCGCATTTGCGGATTTTTCTCGGCAATTACCTTACGTGGGTAGCCTTTAATCTTAATATCATCAACGGTGAAGCTATAAAAATCTTTTTTCTCTGGATTTAGCCAAATTTCTGGCCGACAGTCTACCGGCTCGCGAGCAATTAGCTCTTTAGCTAAATCGACGTGCCGATCATAAATCTGGATATTCTGCACGAACCAAGAAAAGCGCCCGGGCACATAGCCACAGTGTCGTGCCACCAAGTGTAAGAATACTAAATATTGCACTTGGTTAATACAACCCGCTGCCATAAAATCGCTAGAACGTTGATACAAACACATATCTAGATAGTCCACCCCGTCTTTGCCATGGCGGACATTCCAGGCCGTCTGGTAAGCGCAGGGCTTCAGGCCATGTTTGTCCTTGTAATCATCGACTTGCCACATGTTAATAATATGGCGCCGACCGTCCGGATTGTTCTTAATATCGTCTAAAAGTTCGTTAACTAAGTTGTGACGTTTGACAGTTTCCCCATAAACCGCTCCGATCGTTCGGTCACCAATATCCCACTCGTCCCACCAGGTAATACCGTATTTTTCTTTTAATAAATCTAGGTCGTTTGATTGGTCTTGATAAATCCAAAGCAACTCTCCGATGGCAAATTTCACGGCAATCGGGCGCAGAGTAATGAGGGGCATTTCACCCTTGGTCAGATCATAAGTCGTCATAACATGGTTGATGCTATAGGTATGTGCTGGTGCACCATCTTCATATTTAGAACTTGGCCACTGGTCTAGGCAACCCTCGTCCAGAATGCGTTTTACAATGGTCTTGGTATAACGATCACCCTTGGTTCCCGTAATGGTTGCTGGCTCAGGCACATCAGCAGGTGCCGGCTGGTCGTTTTGCTGAACGGTGGTTTTGGTTTTGGTTGTTTTCCAAATTGGGACTAGCCCAAATAGACGTTGCTCTTTCGTCTCGATATAATCCGCCATCTTTTCCTCCACTTTTCTATATTATAGCAGGTATTATTTACCAGAAAACATCCAATAGATAAATGCGCCTACGACCGCCGCTACAGTCACCGATGCGACCCATAATAGCACTCCGAAGAAACCAGAAAACCACCGGCGAATTTTGTGCTTGTCGTATTCTTTGATCGCCATACTGAGCTCATCATGAACTGCGGCATTTTCGCGAAGAGCATGGACTAAGGTATCGGTAACGGCATCAACCGCCAACACCTGGGTAGATAAAGAGTTGGCAAATGTACGGGCGAAGCGCTCATTATTTTTAGTACGTTTTTCAATTCGCAGCAATCTTTGCTCTAAATCGGTAATCTTATTATCTTTTTTGATTAGAGCCTTGCTCATTTCTGCGATGTCAGCACTACTAGCAGCTGAATCGGCTTGCTTTTCTTCTTTGCTCATCGGGGCCTCCACTCTCCGTTATGTTATCGCTTTGCCCAAGAGCGCTATTTTTCCCTTTTTGTTCCCACTCGTGCTTTTCTTAAGTATATCATAGACCGAGCATACCATCTAGAGAAAATGTTGTGAAAAATACAATAAAACAAATTCATCTAGGCTATCATTTTTTAAAAAGTGATAGCCTGGTTTTTTCATCGTAACAGGGGTAGAGGCCAAAATTTAGGCTATCAATTTTGCATTTTTGATAGCCTAAATAAATCTGGTTTTTAGCCTCAATTCTCGTCCGTAGCGAGATAGTCACCTCGGACTACGGTTCCCTGAAGAGCTCACTGACCCCCACAGACACAGCTAGTCAAGCTGCACTATCTCATATTCTCGTGAACCCAGACCAAGTTGCTCAGCATACTCCACAGTGTACCGCCCATGCTGTTGCTCCACGCGTTCCACGAAATGATCTCGGCCTTTGTCATCACTTTGATAAATCAAATCGAGACAAGCCTGGTCTAGAGCGACTGGATCTAGCGAACCAGCAATCCCAATATCGGCCATACATGGCGCTTCGGGATTTGCCGAACAATCACAATCAATCGATAAATTATTCACAATATTAATATAGAGAATTGGGCAGTTACGGCTAGCAAAATAATCCGCTACCGCTTTGGCTGATTCGGCCATGGCCTCTAAGAATTCATCTTGAGCTGGCAACATTTCGGCCATACTCTCCTCCGTGTCAAAACAGTGCAAGAACTTTTCCAAATCTCGACTTTTGCCCGCAGTGTGAATATAGACTTTTCCTACCGCCGAAGCAATACCGATAGATTGATTCTTAATCACACCGCCAAAACCAGCCATCTGATGCCCTTTGAAATGTGCCAGATTAATCATGCTATCATATTTAGCAAGATTCTTCCCTACCAGATCGACTTTGAGCCGTTTGCCATGATCTACGGGGAGTTCAATTTCTCCGGCTGCGTCCATAATGTCAACGTCGGCGATCTCAGTAAAACCGTGCTCCCGAGCGGTTTGTAAGTGCTGCTCAGTTTGGTTACGTTCGCCCGTATAGGCAGTATTACATTCCACAATCGTTCCCTGGACTTTTTCTACTAAATCTTTAATAAGCCTTGGGTCAAGGAAGTTGTGACCACCCGGTTCCCCAGTCGAAACTTTGACAGCTACTTTGCCCACCAGCGGGGTGTTCAAAGCCTCATAGACCCGCACTAATCCCGCGGGGCTGATATCTTTTGTAAAATAAACCTTACTTTTTGCCATATTATGCTCCTTCTTGTTTTAATTTAACTGCCTGATAAATTAAGTCATGTGCCTCTTCTAAGTTATCCACTGGTATCACAAAGCATTCTGGCCGCTCAACCAGTGCCGCCATCTGCCCTTTCACGTTGTCTATGATAACCTTATGGTTCTCGCAGGCAATCTCGCGCATAGCTGCAGTGGTATTCCAGGGTTTCTTAGGCATGAAATTGAATTTCGCTTTAGAGCTCGCAATATTATATGGACTATCATCAACAAAAGCAAAGACTTCAGCACTAATTTGTTTATGGTTGGCCTTGCTGCCAACCAAATTCAGCTGCAGCTGACTAGCCTTCAGACTAGGCAGGAGCTTTAAAATTTGTCGACGTTTTGCTTCTCGAATGTCTTTGGAAAAACTGTTGGAATTAATCACAACTTTAGCATTCAATTGCTCAACTTCGAGAATTTGCTCAGCTCCATCATAAAATTGCATGTTTTCAAAGTTTTCTACATTAGAAAAGGCGGCAACGATTTGTTCTTGTTCGGCTGGCGAAAAAGCTGAGTCTTCGTGAATCCGAAAATTAGTCTGCCGTTCAATCTTAATGCCCAATCTACGATAAACCGTCTCGGTGCAAGGCCAGAGCACATCGTCTACGTCATAAACAATCTGCAATTTCGGCCGGTCGGTAGACCCTAGTCCACCACACCTCACTCCACTAGCCTGATCGTCGTCTACTAACAAAAACTTCTGAAAGACCACTTGGGCAATACGATCGTGCTTTTTGATTTTAAGATCATGATTGAGGGTATTCAAGACTAATATATAAAAATGTCCGTCATTTTCGGAATTACCATAATAATCCGCGTCAATCAGTCCTACACCGTTTGCTAAGACGATGCCTTTGCCGGCTCCCGAGCTACGATTCAAGACGAAGTAACATTCATCAGGTTGACAATAAGCTTTTAATCCAGTCGGGACCAAGGTTGGCTTCGTACCCGGGCGAAAGGGCGGTACGGTAATATCAGCCGCCGCCTCAATATCATAAGCCGCAGCATGAGTAGTGCTACGTACTGGCAAGTTAATATCTTGTTTTTCCCAACCTCGCGCAATCTCAAAACCTCTCTGTCTCATATTTCGATTATAGCATAAAGATACTGCTTGGAGATAGGGTCTAAGTATGCAATAATGATGATAGGGGGAGAGTACTTTGAAAGGAGAGTGATGCTATGTTCGAGGTACTCGTACCAAAGCACTATAAAATTACACCTGAAGATCTTACAGTGGTATACGACGTAGATGACGTCTGTTGGGATTTCGTAGGCCGCTTATGCGCGATACTGGGGATTGAATACAATGCCTGGAGGTCGTTTTATGTCTCCGAGAATAGCATTTTTGGTCCCGAGATAGTCGAACGAGCCTGCGAACTTTTGGTAGATGCAAGCTTATATCAAAATATAGAATTTTACAATGGCATTGAAGATATTCTGCGGCCGAGGTACGACCTAGGGGTAAAAGTTGAATTTAATTCTAATTCAACTGTCCAGACTATGATTGATCTAAAGCGCGAACAGCTTATGTCAGCCATACCAGGCTTGCGCGATGAAGACATGACTTTTAATCTTATCATACCCAATCAACCGACAGTGAAAAAGTTGAGCGATAAGACGGTGGCCTTTGTTGATGACAATCCTCATCACATCGTTAACTCGACAGCTAGATTTAATGTAATGCCTAAGTGCCCCTGGAATACTTCCATAGAAGGCCGGAGGATACTGGGTAACCGACCGGTTACCCAGTTAGATAATCTGCGGCAGATTAATAATTATGTTTATCAAAGGGTCAAATTTTATTTGGAATATGGTTACTAACCCTCTCCCCTAAGCGGCGCCTGAACTGGCGCCGCTTTTCATGCTTCTACTTCAGCCTCAGAGAATTGCGAATTATACAGCTCGGCATAGAAACCGTTTTGGGCCAAGAGTTGATCATGTGTGCCTTGCTCAACAATATTCCCCTCCCGCATTACTAAGATTAAATCAGAATTGCGAATCGTGGACAGCCGATGCGCAATCACGAAACTAGTGCGCCCATGGGTCAACTTCGCAAAAGCATCTTGAATCAACTGCTCGGTACGAGTATCGACGTTACTGGTCGCTTCGTCCAAAATCATCATTGGTGGGTTTGCCACCATGGCCCGAGCAATGGTGAGTAACTGTTTTTCACCGGCCGAGATATTATCCGAGTCTTCGTTTATCTGTGTTCGGTAGCCGTGCGGCAAAGATTCGATAAAATGATGAGTGTGGCTGGCCTCGGTCGCCCGCACGATGTCTTCGTGCTGCGCTCCAGAATTACCGTATTTTAGATTTTCTTCAACACTGCCCGAGAATAGCCAGGTGTCTTGTAAGACCATGCCGAACATCTTGCGCACATCGGAACGTTTCATTTCACGAGTCGGCACCCCATCGATCGAAATATACCCACTATCTGGATCATAGAACCGCATCAAAAGATTAATAATAGTGGTTTTACCTGCTCCAGTAGGCCCAACAATCGCCACCTGCATACCCGGCTTAATTTTAACAGAAAAATCTTTGATAATTGGTTGGTCCTTGGTGTAAGAAAAGTTAACATGATGAAACTCAACCGCACCCCTAACATCACTAATGGTTTGGGCTGGCTCATAATCTGGCAATTCTTCCGATTCTTCTAAGAAGTCAAAAACTCGTTCCGCTGCTGCGAGAGTTTGCTGAATGCTAGAAGTAATCTGCGAAATTTCTGTAATCGGACGATTAAACTGGCTGGTGTATTGCAGAAAAGCCTGAACACTACCAATTAACAAGGTACCTTCAATAGCCATGCGGCCGCCCGCGATACAAATCGCCACATAACTAATATTCGTGAACATATTGGTAATCGGAAAAGCCAGCTGGGCCAAGAAGTTGGCTTTCCAAGTGAGCTCGCATAAGTGGTCGTTGGTTTGGTTAAATTTCTGAATAGCCGTAGCCTCATAGCTATTGGCTTTAATGATAGACTGACCGGAATAATCTTCTTCAATAGTACTATTTAGCACCCCGAAAGTAGCTTGCCCGGTACGGAAAAAATTTTGGGACTTCTTGGCAATTAGACTGACGAAAATCAGCGAAAGCGGAACCGCGATCAGAGCAATTACGGAAAGCCAGACCGAAATTGTTAGCATCATAATCAAAATGCCAATCACCATCGTGATGCTGGTAGTGATCTGAGTTAAGACGTTAGCTAAGGTATTCGCGACCGTGCCTACATCATTACTCATGCGCGACAAAGTGTCGCCAATTTGATGTTGATCAAAATACGAAATCGGCAAACGCGAAATTTTAGCCACAATCTCAGCCCGCATTTTTTGAGCATAATGAGCAGAGACAATCGAGAAGATTACTCCCTGAATATAGTTTAGAATCGCCGAGACCAAATACAAAATTACTAGAATCAGAGCGAGCTGACCAATTTTACCCCAATTGATAGCTTCGGCCAATTGATCAGGCTCGGGCACAGTTCCACCATTAGCTATGATTGCCTGAGTATAATCTTCTACTGCGGAATTGGTCATCTGCCCCAAGATATTTGGACCAAAAATCATGCAGACAGTCGCGGCAATTGACAGAATAATCGCAATCACAATCGGCCAAATCCAAGGTCGTAAGGATCGCATGAACATCTTTGTGGCCAGAGCCAAGCTTTTGGGCTTTTCTGTGGCATGGTTTGATCTAGGCATGACTATTCTCCTTTTCGCTCTTTTTGAGTTCTGTCTTAAATTCCGCTTCTGAGAGCTGTGATTTAGCAATTTCGCGATAGACTTTACACTTACTAATCAACTCCAAATGTGTGCCTTTACCGACAACTTTGCCTTGATTCAATACGACAATTTGCTCAGCATCGCGGATTGTACTAATGCGCTGAGCCACCACGAGGGTCACTGCGTCCTGAGTAATCGGCTTCAGGGCAGCTCTTAACTTAGCATCGGTCTTCATATCCAGAGCAGAGAAGGAATCATCAAAGATATAAATATCTGGATCCTTCGCGATCGCCCGTGCAATCGAAAGCCGCTGACGTTGACCGCCCGAAACATTAGTGCCACCCTGAGCAATGTGGGCATCGTATTTTTTATCCAACTTGTTGATAAACTCGGCCGATTGTGAAACTTCCGCAGCTAGCTTCAGCTGTTTTTCATCAGCCTCGGGCGCTCCAAAGAGAATGTTACTCTTCACTGTACCAGCAAAGAGTACTCCGCGCTGTGGCACATATCCAATGCGACGCATGAGATCTTGCTCGGCATAATCTTTAATATTGATGCCGTTAATTTTGATTTCTCCTCCAGTGGCTTCGTAAAAACGCGGCACCAGATTAATCAGAGTTGATTTGCCAGAGCCAGTAGAGCCAATGAAGGCCGTAGTCTCACCGGCTCGAGCCGTGAAAGAAACATCTTGCAAAACTTTCTCTTCGGCTCCACCATAAGCAAAATCGACATGCAAAAATTCCACGGACGGTTGTAGGCTAGGCTTGCCGACTGTTTGCGGTTTCCAGGCGATTTTAGACTTAGTTTCTAAGACTTCGTTCACCCGCTTCGCGGCCACACTAGCCCGTGGCAAGACGACAAAGAGCATTGTGAGGAAGAGGAATGACATGACGACTTGAATAGCATATTGCATGAAGGCCATCATGTTGCCAAGGTAGGCAAAATCTCGAGTAATCAGCGAGATACCAATCCAGATACAAAGCAAAGTTGTGCCGTTAAAAATTAAACTGATTAATGGGTTTTCCAGTGAAAGGACCACATCAACCCAAGCATTAAGTTTAGAATAACTATCATTAGTGCGGTTGAATTTGCGCTGCTCAATCGCCTCGTTATTGAAGGCACGAATCACTCGTAGGCCCGTCAAGTTCTCCCGGGTTAGCAAGGTAATGCGGTCGGCCATTTTTTGAATAACCTTAAACTTGGGCATTACGATACTCATAATCAGAATCGTCAGAGAAATAATCACCAGCACTGCGAGGGCAATAATCCAAGTCATGTCTGGCGCGGTCGTAATGGCTTGACCAATTGCCAGGATACAAGTCAGCGGAGCGCGCAGACCCATGGAGAGGGTCATAGTGATAGCTTGCTGCGCCTGAAAAATATCATTAACCGTCCGGGTGATCAGCGAAGCGGTAGAGAAATTATCGATTTCGGAAGTCGTGAGGCTGAGTACATGAGCAAAGAAATCATTTCGAATATCACGAGTAATCCGAGCGCCTAACCAAGCCGAAATAAAGTTCGCCGTAAAAGCACAGACGGACGAAAAGAGTGCAAAGCCAATCATCCAAACTCCCGTAATCCAAATATAATTGAGGTCTCCCGCGACAATGCCATTATTAATAATATCGGCCATCATTGCCGGCAGCTGCAAGCCAGTCCAAACTTGCGCCGCAATGGCGACTAGTAGCAAAATCGTTTGCCAAAGATATGGTTTGAGGTATTTGAACAACTTTAACATCTATCCATGATACCGCTAATTTTTAGGGAAGTCAAGATGAGTACGGGCAGTTTTCACAACGGTTTCTCGTCTATTGACTTTTATAGCAATGTGTGCTATAATGAGTAATGAGACCTGGACTATGCGGGATTATCGCACATTTTACAAAAAAGGAGGAGTTTTAGATGAAAACTCGAGAGTCAGTATCTATGCCCACAACGGCCGTATCAGTTCTAATTTTGTTCGCCAGCATGCTTAGTATCATTTTGGTGGTAGCCAATTTGATGGCGATGAAAATTTGGAATTTTTGCGGTATACCGGTCGATGCCGGCATTCTGTTGTTTCCGATTTCTTATATTATCGGAGATCTATTGATGGAAATTTATGGTCAAAAAATGGCCAATCGAGTCGCCTGGTATGGCAGTGTTTTTGGGGCGCTCACAGCATTTTTTCTATTGGTTGCCCATTTATTGCCGGACTATCCAGGAGTTGACAACAGTGCCTTTGAGGTGTCATATAGCATGGTGGGGAGGATTTTTCTGGCCAGTTTGTTGGCCTTTTTGGCTAGTCAGCTAACTAATAATTACGTGTTTGAAAAAATTCGTCAAAGCACTAAGGAATATCAGTTACTGAGGCGGATCTTTTTGTCATCTTGTGCAGCGCATTTGGTAGATTCGCTGGTCTTTGAAACGGTCGCTTTCTATGGACGGCTGCCTTTCTGGGAGTTTATCGCGCAAGCTGCTTTTGCTTACGTGGCCGGATTGTTGCTAGAGACGGCATTATTGCCGCTGACAAGATATTTAGCAAATCGCTTGGCCGAGCACTTGCAGTATCGCCATGGGCATGACATCTAGAGCTCTAGATGAGCCACCCCTTTGGGGTGGCTTTTTATGGTATAATATGATGGTAAATGGAATTTAGAATTGAAAAACAGTTAGCTAATGGCTTGGGGCGCGCTGGTGTAATCAAGACAGCGCATGGCGAGATTAAAACTCCGGCCTTCATGACAGTGGGGACTAGTGGTTATGTGCGCTTTGTATCTTCGGCAGATTTGCACAATTTGGGAGCTCAGGCCATGCTTTCAAACGGTTTTCATCTTCGTCGACGAAGTCCAGAAATTGCTACAAATGGGGGGCTGGCAAGTTGGCAGCCCGAGCGGGCAGATGGCCTAGAAAGTTCACCTTGGCAAGGCCCAACCCTGACCGATTCTGGTGGATTTCAAGTCATGTCTCTAGGATCAGGACTCGGCAAAGTCGTCTCCATGGAGCGCGAACGTGGAGTGACCAACACTGCGCACAAAGAGCGCCTGGCCAAGGTGACAGAAGATGGGGTGAATTTCCTTGATCCCTTCGATCATCAACCAGATTTTATTGGCCCAGAGCAATCAATGCAGATTCAATGTCGGATTGGCGCTGACATTCATATGGCTTTTGACGAGTTAACCTCATTGGCCGATACTTACGAATACAACGTCGAAGCTTTAGAGCGCACTGAGCGCTGGGCGGAACGTAGTTTACGGGAGCATTTAAAGCTGCGTGACCAACTGGGCTATCGCCAAAATCTTTACGGTGTGCTCCAAGGAGGGCGCTGGGAAGATTTGCGGCGAGCGACTGCCCAGAAATTAGGCTTGATGCAAGTCGACGGTGTGGGGTTTGATGGCTTTGGCTTAGGCGGGGCCTTTCTGAAGGAGGATCTAGGGGAAATCTTGCGTTGGTGCAATGAAGAATTACCGGTGGACAAACCCCGTCACCTTTTGGGCTTGTCTCACCCTGATGATATTTTAATAGGTGTAGAAATGGGAGCGGACACCTTTGATTGTGTAGCCCCTACCCGAGAAGCTCGTCACGGCAAGATTTATACTCGTGATGGCAATATCAATTTGCGCAAATTTGCCGACAGCGGAGAGATTTTAGACCCAGGCTGTGACTGTGCCACCTGCCAGGCGGGCTGGACGAAGGGTAGCCTCAGAGCCCTTTGGCGCTCGGGAGATATGGCCCAGAAACGCAAATACTATGCTTTAGCTTCTATCCATAATTTGCGCTTCATCGTGCGTCTAACTGAAGAAATTCGCAGCGCCATTCTAAACGACAGTTTCCAATCATACAAGACTGATTTTCTAGCACGTTATTATCATGGACAGGACTAAAGAACCATAGTAAAATTGATTAAAAGGAGGCCATATGAGTAAGACTATCAGTGTGGAAGTTGACACGAAGACATTTGTGCGTTTTTGGCTGGTGATTTTGGGTTTTGGTTTAGCCGGGTTATTCGTCTGGAAGGCTTGGGGGGCTTTACTAATTATTGGTATTGCTTTGTTTTTGACCTTGGCGATTCGTCCTTTGGCTCAGCGCATCGACCGCCTGACCCGCAAGGAGCATTCAACATCTTCAGCGGTTTTGGCCTACGTGTTGGTAATTGGTATTTTAGGAGTGATTATATCTGTGGTGGGTCCAGCAGTGATCGAGCAGACCACACAATTCGTGCAGCAGCTTCCGACTATGTTTGATCATACACTGGGCGGTTGGGACGGCATTAATAATATTGGCCAAGCTTTTGGAATTGACAACCTGCAAGCGGAGATAGCAGCAGGCTTACAGGCTTTTTCTAGCAGCTTTCTGTCAAATTTGGGTAATTTCTTGATGACTGGAGTAGGCACGGTTGCCCAGGTCTTGACGAATGTGATTCTGACGATTGTTTTGACCTTATTCTTTTCTCTGGAGGGCCCAAAAATCGTGGACTCGTTTTGGAATATTGTAGAAGGGCATAGAAAAAATACTTCCGTTCGCGCCTTTAAGCATTTAGCTGGACGCATGGTAGATGTGGTATCTACGTATGTTTCGCATCAGGTTATGGTGGCATTTCTTGATGGTTGTGTGGTAACTATTGCAGTTTTGTTGCTAGCACTGGTATGTAGTTTTCCGGGCAATTTAGCCTTACCGATGGGGCTATTAGCCATGGTCTTTTATCTGATTCCTATGTTTGGGCCAATTATCAGCTGCGTATTGATTACCCTTGTGTTATTATTTAGCTCGCCAATTGCCGCGGCTGTCTTTCTTGTGTTCTATATCATCTATGCACAAATCGAGAACAATGTGATTGCCCCTAAGATTCAGGGTAGTGCACTGAATCTACCGGCGACTATTATTCTTATTGCTATTATCATTGGCATGAATGTCTTTGGGTTAGTTGGTGCGATTATCGCAATACCAATTGCTGGTTGTATTAAGGTCGTGTTTGAAGAGTTGCCCAATATCAGAGATGCTGAGAATGCCGATGAGGCCAGTGTGCACGAAACCGTGCACAAAAAGCCGGCTAGCCAAAATCGTTAGAGTGTGCTAAAATATCAGTGTAATGGGTCGTCGCCAAGTGGTAAGGCACCGGGTTTTGGTCCCGACATTCGCAGGTTCGATCCCTGCCGACCCAGCCAAGGTTGTGGTTTGATGAGCCCGTTGGGGCTTTTTTGTTTGCTGTTTTCTAATAATGTCCAATTTGTTCCTGTCCCTACTTTCTCAGTCCGGGTGAGCCGTCATGACTTCAAAAGTGGGGACAGGAACACAACAAACTAGTATAAAGTCCTCGAGCCTACAGCTCGAGGACAGTCTAGCCGCGTTGTCGACGCGGCTAGGTGCTACTACCAGCAAGTCGTTAGTTCAATAGGAAAAGCGGCAGCTTTTTCTATATTCACATTCCTCTTGCTGGACGGTCAAAGTTGTAAACAACTTTTACTCTCGCCAACTAGCTATACTCTACTTCGTAGAGTTGTATACTTATGTAGTCTCGGAAGAGAAAAAACATTAATGTTTTTTCTCTTCACTCGCCTACTTAGTATACCAAACAGCGGACGGGGAAACCGACCCAGCGAACATAGTTATCCGACGGGTTAACACCAGAGGCATTGAAGTTAAGGTAGTAAGCTTTAGCATCCCAGGTACCGGTACCGTAAGCAGTAGAGATACGAGACCAACCGTAGCCATTGATGCCGAAGACCCTCAAGGCGCCATTATTAAGATTGACGTCCCCGCTACGGACGGTTATCCCCATTGGGACGGATCCCCTGACTGAAGGTCAGGGCAGTTGAAAGCTAAGAAAAAGAACAAAAAGCAGAACTTGTTTAGGCTATCAAAGATCGATTTTTGATAGCCTAAAATTTATCTTCCACCCCTGTTACGAGTAATAAGTGTGGCTATCATTTTTTTAAAAATGATAGCCTGGATAGATTTACTTTTTAGCCCTATTTTACGTCCGTAGCGGACTCGTCGGCTTGAACCGTGGCTTAATTAGCGGTAGTGGTAATCAAAATTTCACATGGTCACGTACGGCAAATAAACTAAATTCCGGTACCCAAAATGCTTGCGGATTATACTTCAGTGCTGCCGGAGTTACTGCCAATCGTGACAACTTCTATCGTTGGTTCGGTTTCCCCGTCCGCTGTTTGGTATAATAGTTACTTAACAGGCCCATACATCGCTACTAGGTCTAGCGGTGCAACTATGCCCGACCTCGCATTATTGATTGCTCCCATAATCATAGTCTCATTTCGAAGTTCGGTTCGCATTTTTAGGATTTCTTCATAAGAAAACCACTTGACGTCAAGTATTTCGTTTGGATCAATTTTGATTTTTCCACCAATGATTTTAGTTGTAAAAATGACTGAAACCCAAGTATCCGATTCAAGAATGCGGTTGCCAATCTGACAAATACCAGTTAGCTCCACTTCTAGACCGCTTTCTTCGCGAACTTCGCGCTTAGCAGCGGCCATTAGAGACTCTCCTGGGTCCAAGTGACCTGCGGGCAGATTCCATTGTCCCCGACATTTAGCTTGCGCCTCTTGCACCAAAAGGTACTTACCGGCTTGCTCAATTACTCCACCTACAATCACCGTCATCTCTTCACTCCTTTTTTCCATTATAACATTCACCATTTAACTATGCCGAAAATACTTCACGCAAAACTCCGTACCTTCACCCTCGGTGGACTTCACCGTGATTTGTCCTCCATTTGCTTCAATAATCGCCTTCGCAAAGGACAGGCCGATTCCGATACTGCCATCGATTGCATTAGAAGCACGATAGAAGCGCTCAAAAACGTGGCGGACTTCTCCCGCCGGAATACCTTCCCCATGATCCGTAATAACAAATTTAGCAAAAAGTGGAGAAACTTTGACATTAATATTAATTACGGCGCCAGCAGGACTGTGCTCGATGCAATTTTTAATAATATTTGCTAAGGCCTCGGTTTGCCACTTAAGGTCTAGATCAATTTTGCCTTCTAGATCGCCGGATGAGATAATTTCGACTTCGGCGATGTCCGCTAGGACCTCGACTTTCTGCCGCACTGCCATCAATAAATCCCTAGCAGTTAACGATTCATTGTGCATCTGAATAGTCTTATTATCTAATCTAGCCAAGTTCAGCAAAGTCATCACCAAATCCGACATGGCTTCTACCTGCTGCCCAGCCGAACGCAAGAAGTCCTGCCGTAATTCCCGCGGCATCTCCGGATCGTCATACAAATTATCTAGAGTGACCTGCAGAGAAGTTAGAGGAGTACGAAGTTGGTGCGAAATGTCTGCCAAAGCTGTTTCGAGATTTTGGCGCTCCTGACGGTTCAGATCAGCGGCTTCTTTTAACAAGACGGTGATCTTGTATAATTCATTACTTAAGAAGGATAGCTCATTTTCAGTATTATATTCTAAGCGCAAATCATAGGCATGCGTGCTCAAATCTTGTAGATATACGATTAAGCGCTGGACTTGGCGACCATAGCGCCAGTCTTTGAGCCAAAAATAAACCGTTAAGATTAGTCCGACCACCAGCACAGAAACCGTCACACTGAGCAGAGCGGTCTGCCAAACTTGCTCGGCACTCTGGCTAACAAAATCCTCTTTTAGATACCCATACTTTGCTAGCAAGGCCATGCCAGCTTGGATCTGATCTTCTAGACTGGCATCCGAGGACATTTGGTGCAAAGCCTGAGCGATTTCGACTTGATCTATCTCAGGATTTTGTTCGAGAACGAAGCCAACCCAGGCGGCCGCTTCTCGATTAGACTGGGTGCGAAACTGCGCCAAGGAGTGATTAATTATCCCCGCGCCAAAAATCATCGCCACGATTCCTGCCGTCAAAATCGGCAGAAACACCTGCTTAAAATTTTTCTTAAAGGGACTTTGCATCATCCTGTCCTACCTGAAAGCGATAGCCTAGATTCTTGACTGTGATGATGACGTCTTCGGGCAAAAGCTTTTGGCGCAAGCGCTTAATGTAAACCGACAAAGTATTATCGTTTACTACTCGACCGGAAGCATCATAAATCTCATCGAGTAGCCGTTCTCGGGTAACAATATGGTTAGCATTTTCCATTAAGCAGAGGATGATGCGATACTCCAGAGCCGTCAGCGGCACTACTTTGCTCTGCAAGGTCAGCTCATGCGCCTCAGTATTCAGCGAAAAATGACCAATGGTCAGTTTCTTACTCAGGCTCTGGGGTTGGCGCAGAGCCTTCTTAATTCTCAGCAGGAGCTCGCGGTTGCGAAAGGGCTTAGTGATATAATCTTCTGCTCCGAGTTCAAGCCCCCGTATGACATCTTCCTCTTGATCCCGGGCAGTCAGGAATATCACGGCTTTGCCCTGGAGCTGATCCTGAAGCTGTTCTAAGAGATTGAAGCTATCACCGTCCGGCAATCCAACATCGAGGATTAAAAGCTCGTAGTCCTGTTCGGTCAGAGCTTGGCGCACGGATTTCAAATCAGCTACGGTGGTGACGAGATAGCCCTCGCGTTCCAATAAGTATTGTAAGCCGCGCGCAGTGAGCTGATTATCTTCGGCGATTAAAACTCTGACCTTCATGTACAATATTATATACTAGATATTTTCTTGGCGAATAGTTTCGATGATATTTTGCTTCTCTACCTGGCGCACCGAGTAACGCATAATGATTCCAATGAGTAAGCCGACGGCCGCCGCGGAAATCAAGATTGCGATCCAAGGAATATTCCAGCCGAAGTCTACCGAATTAGCAACCGATTGATAGAACCCGTAAGAGAGCAGTAAGCCAAGCGGAATCCCAATGATCAAAGCTTTTAGGCTATACATTAAACTTTCCAACCGTACCATGCGATTAAATTCTTGACTAGTCATACCGATTGACTTTAAGATAGCAAACTCTTTCGCGCGCAGAGCGATATTAGTGGTGATAGTGTTAAAGATATTAGTCACACCAATCAAAGTCACTACAATCACAAAACCATAGAGGAAGATTGAAATCAAGAGATACATACGGCGCATCTGCGACATGCCTTCATGCACGTCAACATACCCTACGGCATTATCCAGCTTGCCAGCATCAATCTGGTCGTCAATATACTGCGATATTTCTTTGCCGTTCTCCACTTTTTCGGCATAGAAGTTAGTTTCAATATAGCGCCCGCCGAGATGGTTCTCTTTCTCCTCCAAATCAGTCACGACGTTTAGTTCGGAGCGCAGATAATAATTCTCCGGCACCACTACAAAAGTCCAATATTTCTGTGAGTCGAAGCCAATCGGATATTGGTCAGTGACCTTAGTAATGGTAATTTCGATATCTTTAGGGCGACCAACGGCGGCATAATAACACTCCATGTCAGTGGCTTGTTGCATGCCGATATTTTCAATTTCTTCGGTTTTGACACATTTGTCTGGCATAGCCCCCACCGGCTCGCGCGTGAAGGTGACCTTCTGACCAGATTTAACATCTTCTTTCTCAATCTGCACCTTGCCCGCCTCATCGCGAGTACTGTGATAGGGATTCATAATCGCGACACGTCTATAATCTTTCTCCTTAATCCCTAGGCTCTGAGCAAATTTTTCAAAAGCCGATTGCTCCATCACATAGACACTATCCGTGGTAGATTGGAGATAATAGGCCGAATCTTTGAGATTAAACTTGCTCTGAACTTCCCGATAAAATTCTGCGGAGGCGCCAGAAATCGCATAGTCGACCTGAGAATCGCTAAATTGCAAGCCAACCATGTCTTTGCCATAACCAATGAAGCTATACAGACCGATAAAAGTCGCAACTGATAGGACAATCGAGATCACAGTCGTGCGATATTTCTTGCGACTGCGCTTGAGATTTTTATCTGCAATTACTCCGCCAATTCCGAAAACACTCTTGACCAACTTCGGAGAATGCAGCTTTTTTGCTTTGATTTTGATATCTTGATTACCACGAATAGCTTCGATCGGCGATATGCGAGCGGCCCGGACCGCCGGCATCAAACTGGAGAGGAAAATCGTAATGAGGCTAAGAGCAATGGTCACGGGGAAGATCCAGAACGGCATGGCGAACTCGACTTGCGCCTCCATCATTCCTTCCATCAAAATATTGACTACCACAACCAATACCGCCACTGCGGCGATTCCGAGCAAAATCCCCAGCGGAATGCCCATGGCAGCAATCGCCATACCCTCAAAGAAAACACTGTAACGGATCTGTCGAGGTGTCGCCCCCACACTAGCGAGCATACCAAATTGCCTCGCTCGCTCCGTAGCAGAAATGCTAAAGCTGTTGCGAATCACGAAGATGCTAGTCACCACGATAATCAGGATAACTATTGCTGCCATACTATAAAGAGTGGCCAAGGCACTATCGCTCATGACTTGCGATTCGTAGCGCAGCAGCTCATTATTGGTGCGGTAATTAATAGTCTCGCCCAGCTCTGATTCTAAAGTAGCCAAAATTCCCTGGCGGATTTCTGTGTACTGCTTGGGTGCATCATAACGGACATAGACATTATATTTACCTTTAGCATCACTCGGTAGGGCCGTCAGTTTTTCGTAACTGCTGGCATGGTAGGGGATATGCTGATAGAGTTGATAAGTTTCATAATTATCCTCGCCGATGTCCTCCACACTAATTGGCCGAGAATAGTATTGACTTTCGACATGCGTATTATTCTCGATCTGCTTAATTGCTTCTACCGGGACTTCTTGATACATCTCATGATAATCGCCCGTCTCGGCAATGGCATAATTGACCATCATTTTTTGAAAACTAGTCACCATGCCTACGACCGCCAGAATGAGAGCAGTCGACAAGATCACACCAATAACAGTGACGATGGTACGACGTTGATTTTTGCGTAAATTCGCGATAGTTAAACGTTGTAAGACTTTCATCGGATCTCCTACATGCGCTCGTCTTTAATGATTTTACCATCTTCAAAGGTGATGACCCGATCAGCCTGGCTAGCGATTTCCAGATCATGAGTGATAATGACAATGGTTTGATGATACTTCTGGTTCGAGAGTTTAAGCAGCGACACAATCTCATCGCCCGCTTTAGAATCTAGATTACCCGTTGGCTCATCAGCCAGAATGAGAGCCGGGTCATTGATGAGTGCTCGCCCGATCGAAACCCGTTGCTGCTGACCGCCAGATAATTGGTTTGGCAAATGGGTGATGCGATGCTCTAATCCCAAAGTGTTCAGCAATTCGTTGAGACGTTTTTTGCTGACGGGTTTATTATCTAGATCGCAGGGCAGAGTGATGTTTTCCTTTACGTCTAGAATGGGAATCAAATTGTAAAATTGATAAATAATACCGATTTGCCGTCGACGGAAGATCGCCAGAGCATCATCTGACAGTTCGTAGATATCTTTATCATCAATTAATACCTTGCCCGAGCTGGGGCGATCGACTCCACCGAGCAAATGTAGCAAGGTTGATTTCCCAGAACCGCTAGCTCCAACAATTGCTACAAACTCACCTTCTTCGACGGCAAAACTAACATCATCAACGGCGCGGACTAAGTTTGTACCCTTACCATATGTTTTTGATAAATTTTTGACTTCTAAAATTGCCATGAATTCTCCTTGCTTAACATAATCGACTATCTTAATATCATTATCTTAGCAAGTCAAAGTGACATTGGCATGACTATTTGGTTTTTGGCTTATCAGCCTTCGGTTTGTCCACCTTTAGCTTGTCGGACTTTGGTTTGTCGGACTTAGCTGATTCAACCCCAGTCTTCTTAGCTGGCTTACTTGAGCTAGCACCAGTCTTCTTCGGGCGCGGCTTCGTCTTACTAGGCTTACGATTCTTAGTACCATGGAGATTCTGAGCGGCTTTCTTATCCTTCAAATCTTCTACTACAATCTTTTGAGCCGGCTTTTTATTCTTGGGGGCTGATAGAGATTTATCCGCATTTGCTGCTTTTTCCGTCTTAGCCTCCTTATGCCCCTGTGCTGCTGGCAGCTCCTCGCACACCGTCTCGTCATCTATCACTTCTTCAATCACAATGGTCTTAATTCGCGGCATGACGATATGACGTCGTAGTTCACCACTCAAGCTAAAATCAAACAAAAATAAGCCATAGCCAATCAGCAAAATCACCAGTGAAACCAAGATCACCCACCAGGCCATCAAATCAATCCCAATCTCTTCATAGTCCAAAAAGCTATACGGATAAGCGAAATCGCCGGCCGACCTAGCGGTCAAAATCATCATGCCAGCATAGCAAATCATCAGACCCAACCAATACCAGGGGTCTACTGTATACCAAGAGCCCTTCTGTACTAAGATAAGCCAGTCCAAAAAAACTCCAATTGGCAAAAGAAAATCTACCAAGAAGCAGCCAAACCCTTCTAGACCTACGAGGCTGATCGCCCCAGTCGCACTGGCAATTCGTGCGATTAGTAATCCGATCCCAGTCGTGATCACCGCTCCGTTTAACATCGGGCAAAGTATACGACCTTGCAAATCTTTTCGGAAGATCCCTACTACAGTGTTAATCCCATAATATATTACTACTAGCAAAAGAAACCAAGTATCTAGAAGTCTCCAAGCCTGCTGGCCAAAGCTAGAAAACTCCAACCATAGCCCTGCCGCACCCAGTATAGTAATAACGAGCTTACTAATACCATTAGCCAAACGATTCTGGATATACATGATTATATTTTACGTTAATTGACGATATTTTTCAATTGCGGCCGCCAGAGCTTCGTGACCCAAAACCGAGCAATGAAACTTGTGTTTCGGTAAACCGCCCAGATATTCAGCAATTTCTTCCGGGCCAACCCTTAGAGCTTCGTCCAGATTCTTACCCTTAACTAACTCCGAAAGTGCCGAAGTCGAGGCAATTGCACTAGCGCAGCCGTAGGTCTTCCATTTCACATCAGTAATCTTATCATTAACTACAGTAATATACATTTTCATCTGGTCGCCACAAACCGGGTTGCCGACAATACCCTTAGCATCATAGTGATACTGGCTCTCATCACCCATCATGAAGTTACGCGGACTTAGAAAATGGTCTTTGACTGCTTCGGAATACACCCAATTTTCCATCTTAATCATTCCCCTTTAACGTTACTGTACTAATTCCCTGCAATCTCTGTATAATACCGGGCAGCACCTCCATTACCCGATCAATATCGGATCTTTCGGTCTCTAGACCGAGCGAAAATCTGATACTACTATGCGCTATTTCGGCATCGCCCCGCGCCGCCATTAGGACATGGCTAGGCTTAATATCTCCCGCCGCACAGGCACTGCCCGTACCGACGGCAATTCCCTCCGTGTCCAGATATAGCTGAATACTCTCACCTTCTGCTCCGCGAAAGCTAAGATTAAGCAAATTCGGCAAGCAGCCTTCCGCTGGCGAATTACAGCTACTATATGGCACCGTTTCTAGTATTCTCTCTTTAAGCTCATCTCTCAGCTTCGCTACTTTTTGCCATTTTTTGCAGCTCCATTCGTCCCAGCACCACTTCGCCGCTGCCCCCAGTCCAGCAATTTCTAGTACATTACTAGTGCCAGCCCGGCGACTATTTTCTTGATGCCCTCCTAGAACTAACGGCCGATACGGTGCACCCTTCTTTATATACAGGGCACCCACTCCAATCGGTCCGCCCAGTTTGTGTGCGGACAAGGTCAGATAATCCACTCCCAGCTCCTTCACATTGATATGTATCTTCCCGACTGCCTGAGTTGCGTCTGTATGTACGAGGATACCATGTTTACGACCATGCGCTACCACTTCTGACACAGGCTCAATGGTGCCCAGCTCGTTATTAGCCAACATTACGGAAATCAAATCGACTTTTGTGGGCAGCATCTCGAGCTTGATTCTACCCCATTTGTCCACTGGGATTTCTTGGATAGTTTTAGCTCGCGCTTGCGCCGCAGCCAACACACTGAGGTGTTCTACTGCACTGACTGCTATATTTTGGCCCCGAAAAGTCTCCATGACAGTATTATTAGCTTCACTGCCACCCGATACAAAAATAATTTCGTCCGGCTCAGCATGAATCAGCTGCGCCACCTGGCATCGTGCCATCTCAACTTCCTCGTGTGCTCTGCGGCCCCAAGTATGCAAGGCCGCAGCATTACCACAGCCTAGCTCCATCACTTTGTTCAGCTTTTCTTTAACGCACGGGAGCAAAGGTGCATTCGCAGCATAATCAAGATACACTGGCCGCGGCATCACGTTTAATCCAATCTTCAATCTTTGCGACCATTAGAGCTTCAGACAAATCCGCATCTTTAGTCTTGGCCTTAAGTTTGGTCATGGCTAGCTCTCTTTCCTGGTATATTCTACGATGTCATAATTATGACCTTCATAGAACCCGCCCTGCAGAACATGGCAGTCAAATTCTTTGAAATCAAACTTCGGAAAATAGACATCAGCTGGCCGGACGTCATTTACTTCGGTGAGATAGATCTTTTGACACTTCGGCAAAAACATCTCGTATAATGAGGCTCCGCCGATAATAAAAACTTCACCCTTAACTTTAGACAAATATTCTTCTAGCTCCGCTTGGCTATGCACCCATTTTACCCCACCGTCAACTGCGCTGTGTGACAAGACAACATTCTCGCGTTCTGGCAAAGGTCGGCCGATACTGGTATAAGTGCCATGCCCCATCACCACAATATGACCAGTGGTCATTTTTTTAAAGAATTTCATGTCTTCTGGAATTTGCCAGATCAGCTTACCATCTTTGCCTAATCCGCGATCGCGACTGACGCAAGCAATCATTGTTATTTGTGCCATTATTCTACCTCCAAAATTTTACCGGTTCCATTCTCTAAATGCAGCAATCGTTGATTCCTCGAGCCCCGAAACTTCAGTGTTAAATCTCTCTCCCCCAAGATAAATGGGCCGTCAATTAGTGCGTCCAGGCTCTTCAATAGTTCCCACTTGGCTCCACCAATTTCTTGCAGCTGCTCGTAAGTGTAACCACTAAAACTCCAGACATTCCAGCCGAGTTCTTGGTGGCACCAATCAGCTAGCTCTTTGCAGGCTTCAGGTTGTTCAAAGGGCTCCCCCCCACAGAAGGTAATCCCTGCTTGACCTTTGAACTCGCGCAACCTACGTTTCACTTCGTCTATTTCAACTTCAAAGCCACCGGCGAAGTCCCAGGTTTCGGGATTTTGGCAGCCAGGGCAGTGACGATAACAACCCTGTGTCCAAAGCACTGCCCTAAGCCCATAGCCATTAACGATATTGTCGCGCTCTAGTGGTCCAGAAAGCCTGATCGTGGGCACTGCTATTTCTTTCCTGTCATACATTTACTATTCTTCTTAGCGGCTTCGCGCTCGGCCTTCTCGTCTGCAGAATATACTCCGTTTAGGTCACAACGCACTTCGTGCTTTACTCGGTCGTGCTCTTCGGCTTTTTTACCATCATTCCAGCGTTCAAGGCTGCCGACCAAATATCCAGTAATTCTCCTTAATCTTTCAAATGGTACATCGCCTTCGTGCCTACCGCAGCTTGGGCAGCGGTCACCCGTAATGATGCCAGAATAGCCACAGACTGGGTCACGATCAACTGGGTGGTTGACAGAGCCATAGCCAATACCACATTCTTTCATCTTACGAATTACCGCCTCGAAGGCTTCAATATTATCGCTCGGATCGCCATCTAGTTCGATATAAGTAATGTGCCCAGCATTGCAGAGAGCATGATATGGAGCTTCGATCTCAATTTTTTCAAATGCACCAATCGGATAATAAACTGGCACATGGAAGCTATTAGTATAGTAATCTCGGTCCGTCACACCTTTGATAGTACCATATTCTTTGCGGTCAATCTTAGTAAATCTACCAGCCAGACCTTCTGCCGGTGTCGCCAGCAAGGTGAAGTTCAGCTTATATTTCTTGCTAAAGGCATCGCATTTCTCCCTCATATGTGTCACGATATCTAGGCCCAGTTCGCGTGCCTCTTCATCTTCGCCATGATGTTTACCAATCATTGCCACTAGACACTCTGCTAGCCCAATGAAACCAATACTCAAAGTGCCATGTTTAATCACATCGCGTAGCTCATCGTCCCACTTTAGCTTCTTGCTGCCAAACCAGTTACCTTCTCCCATCAGGAAGGGGAAATTTCTCACATGCTGGCTAGCCTGGAACTCGTATCGTTCTAATAATTCACCCGCGACTAAATCCATCTTCTCGTCTAGATCCTTATAGAAGCCAGACCAATCAGCCTCCTTGCGCTCCTGCAAAGCAATACCATGCTTAATACCTAGTCGTACGAGATTGATAGTGGTAAAGCTGATGTTGCCACGACCAGTCGCGATACCGTCGCTCTCCGGGAAGATACTACCAAAGACCCTCGTTCGGCAGCCCATCGTAGCAATCTCGGTGCGGTAATCACCAGGCTTATAACTTTTAAGATTAAACGGTGCATCAATAAAGACGAAATTCGGGAACAACCTTTTGGCGCTAACTTCCATACTTTTCTTAAATAGATCGTAATTCGGGTCTTCAGGATTGTAATTAATGCCTTCCTTAACTTTGAAAATCGAGATTGGGAAAATTGGTGTCTCACCGTGGCCCAAGCCGTCTTCCGTAGCTTCTAGCAGACATTTTATGACTAAGCGGCCAGCTGGGCTCGTATCAGTACCGAAGTTAATACTCGTAAACGGCACCTGTGCACCGGCCCTTGAGTGCATAGTATTAAGGTTATGAATAAAACCTTCCATAGCTTGAAAAGTCTGCCGCTCTACGTCTTCGTTGGCACTTTCAACAATACCATCTGGCAGTTTCAATTTCTTAATGGCCTTCTCGTCACCATAAGCTAGATCTTCGGGAATTTTGACGGTAATTTCTTTCTTTCCACTAAAGCGATTATACTGCCTAATAGCGCGGTTGACAGCCTTGCGAAAGCTCTTATTTACTCCAGGAGCCATAGCATAGTCGAAATTCGGAATGCTCTGACCACCATGCTGTTCATTTTGATTGGCCTGCAAGATAATTGCCGCCAGTGCACCATAACTGCCAATGCTATTAGGGGTCCTTAAATGACCGTGGCCGGTATTGAACCCGCCGTCGGCGAACAGTTGCAAAGGATCAGTCTGACAACAAGTCAAAGTGCCAGTGGCATAGAAGTCTAGATCATGCACATGAATATCACCATTGTCGTGAGCCTTGGCATATTCAGGGCTCATTAGAATCGTCTTAGCGAAGATCTTGGCGCCCTCTGCTCCGAACTGCAGCATCTTACCCATGGCAGAGTTGCCATCGACATTAGCATTACCGCGTTTCACATCAGAATCTTCGGAAGCATCGGCCACAGCGATGGTCTTATAGATGCTCATGAGATTGCTTTTGGCTTCGCGAATCCGGTTGCGCTCTTGACGATAAGTAATATACTCTTTGGCAGTTTTCTTGAAGGCCGATTCCATTAAGACATTCTCGACGATATCCTGAATCTGCTCTACATTTGGGGTGCGGCGCTTAATAGTCTCGCTGGCACGTTTTACGGCTTTCTCGGCCAATTGTTTAGCACGATCATACTTAAATTCTTCAGTAGCAAGCCCAGCTTTAGCAATGGCATCAGTAATCTTCTGTGGGTCAAAATCAACTATTTCCCCATCGCGTTTTACAATTTTTTTGAACATAAAAAATATACCTCCTCTTTCTTAGTTCATCATGTTTATTTTATTTAGATTTATTGTCTGACCCTACATTTAGTGTCTATCCTTATTCTAAGACACTATATATAGTGTGTCAATAACATAAACGTTGTAATTATTACAATGTTTATCTCTCCTCTAATCCTCATTCTGTAAGCGCTTATATACCTCTATAACCACTAGCGGTACGATAAAGGCAATTGCCCCTACTACCGCGAGCGACCAAAAAGGTACACTTACAGTACCGGTAATGGTGGATAGTGGCCCAAAAATAGCCAACATTTGCAGCACTACTGCCACCGCTAGCGCAGCATAAAAGCTGCCATGCCGAGCCTTCAATCGCTCTAAGGCCGATTCGTATAATCCCCGGGCAGAAATCGCACCACTCCATTGCATGACCACCAAGGCCGTAAAGGCCAAAGTATTTGCCTGTTCGATCGACCCAAGAATCCACCAACTAGCCGCAAAAGTACCAATAGTAATAACTGCCATAGTTACCGCGATCAGAATCATTCGCATCACCAAACTGCCGGGCAGAATCGGAGCATTTTTCGGATCGGGTTTGCGACGCAAGACCTTGGCTTCTACCGGCTCCAGCCCCAAAGGGATTACCAAGAGCGAATCTGTAACTAAATTAACCCAGAGAATCTGAATCGGTGTCAACATCTGACCGCCGAAGAGTAGTAGGGCACCCATCATCGTCAAGGCTTCACCGGCATTCGTGGCCAGCAGATAGCCCAACATGCGCCGGATATTAGCCAAAACCGTCCGACTTTCCTTGATAGCTTCGGTAATGTTTTTGAAATTATTATCAAGTAGCACGATATCGCCAGCATCTTGTACGATCGAGGGGCTATCACCCATCGCAATACCGACATGCGCTCCTACTAGAGCGGGCACGTCGTTCACCCCATCACCAGTCATCGCACAAATCTCATTTTGTTTAATCGCCTCCATAATCCGAAATTTATCTTCAGGGGTCACTCGGGCGAAAACCGTAGTAGTCTTAACAAGATCTGCCAAGTCATCGTCGGTGATGTTGCCGAGCTTAGAACAATCCAGGACTTCTGACATGCTTTTAGCCAGCCCAACTTCTTTGCCAATAGCATAGGCCGTGCCAGCATGGTCGCCCGTAATCATCTTAGTCTGGACCCCCATGCGGGCATTTTGATCAATGGCATTTTTCGCTCCGGGGCGCAAGGCATCTGCGATGGCAATAAATCCACCAAATTCAAAGATGTCTGTTTTAGCTAAGCGATTTAGCTCATTAATCTCGCGGTTGATTTTCGCCTTAGCGATAGCCACTACTTTATATCCTTTGCCAGCTAATTCGCCCAGGTGCATTTCCGCGGCCTCGCGCTCTTGCTCAGTGAGTTTAGTGCGAGCTAGGACTGTCTCTGGAGCACCTTTTACGAAGAGCATGCGTTGATTACCTTCACAGCGATAAAGATTACCTGATAGTTTTAGATCTTGATCAAAGGCATAAGTTTTGATTGGCTCATTCTGACCGAAATCATAATTATTTGTGCGTAAATAGCTGAGAATGCAGGTATCTAGAGGATCAGCTGTCGACGAATCCCCGGCATCATCTAGTAAGCTCGATTCGAGCAAAACCGCCCGCGCTAGTTGATCGCGAAAAGCCTTTTTTGGCTCAGTCGACCAGCTATCCTTGAGCTCTAGGCGATTCTCGGTCAAAGTTCCAGTTTTGTCGCTAGCCAGTGTCGTTACAATGCCGAGCGATTCAATAGCTTTCAGCTCTTTAATCAGGGCTTGCTGCTTTGCCATGCGCTTAGCACAGAGAGCAAGAATAATCGAAATAGCAATCGGTAGCCCTTCTGGCACTGCCGAAACAATCATCGCTAGAGTAAACTTCAGAGCATCGACTAGCCCGATTCCGTCTACGATCTGGATAGCTAAGACTAACCCAGCCAAAATTACTACGACAATCGCAATGCGAGCGACGAGCTTATTGATTTTTTCAGAAATAGGGCTGGTTTCTTCCACAGATGAAGCCAGCGAGGCAATCTTGCCATATTCGGTATTATTACCCGTGGCTGTCACGACAAATTTAGCCTTGCCCGTTAAGACAAACGACCCAGAGAAAACCATATTGCGCTGCTCATAGACTTTTTTGTTTTCAGCAATGGCCCGCGCGTCTTTAGCAATTGCTTCAGACTCGCCGGTCAACATCGCCTCATCTGCTAATAAGCCCGATTCACTGACAATGCGTCCATCGGCCGGAATACGGTCGCCCTCGCGCAAAATCACAATATCGCCCGGCACCAGCTCTGTCGCTTCTACAGCTTTCTCTGTACCACTGCGTAACACAGCAACTGTATGCTCGGTAGTACTTTTGAGAGATTTTAGAATCCGGTCCGTCGAAAACTTCTGGATATAATAGACAACTGCATCGGCAATAATAATTACACCAATCGCAATTGACTCGATCCAATCACCTTGGAATAGCGACAAGATTAGAGCCACTAGCAGAATAATCATAAAAATATCAATAAACGGCTCTAGCAGCTTGCGCCATAGCGGTGTCTCGCGCACTTGCAAGGTATTGGCACCGTATTTTTCTCTACGGCGCAAAACTTCTGACTCGCTTAGACCTTGCTGCGGGTCCACCTTTAGCTCAGCTAATACCTCCTTGGCGGCTTGATTATAGTATCTGCCCATGTTTTCAGTATAAAGGCGATTGGCAGTTTTGTCTATAAACTCACGAGGTGATCGACCACGTCCTGCCAGACCGCTTGTTTACCCTTTTCATTGAGAATCTCATGGCGCATGCCAGGATATAACTTACTCGTCACATTCTGATAACCGCGCTCCCGCATGAAATCCACCGCACAGTAAAAATCCTTTTCGCTTAAAATACATGGATCGTCACTGCCAGCAATAAAGAAGATAGGTACAGTAGGATTCTGCATAGTCCAACCTGATTTGCGATAAGTGCGCCGCATGAGGCTAAACAGGACCTCGAAACCGTTCAGAGTGAAGACAAAACCGTCGCGCGGGTCCGCATCATAAGCGGCCACCACGGCTTCGTCGGTCGCAATCCAAGCATTAGGGCTCTTTTCGCTAGTATGCTTACGCACAAAATCACCAAAGGCTAAGTTCTGAATGAACTGGCTGCGATGATGATCGCCCTTAAAAACTTTGAGAAATTTAGCGAGCATTTTTCCCATGCCCGCACCGACATGCTTGCTAGGCGAACCACAAACGGTCAAGCTATCCACTTCGTAATCATATTTCTGCATATAGGAGCGCACGATTAGCGAACCCATGCTGTGGCCAAAGAGATTGAAGGGCAAATCGGGAAACCGTTCTTTAAGATAACTGGTGAGCTGATGAACGTCTTCTATGATATTTTCGGCACCGTTTTCATAAAAATAGCCAAGATCGTCATCGGAGCGAATGCTAGCGCCGTGCCCCCGATGGTCGTGAATAAGCACGACATAACCTTGCTTCGCACAATAGTCCATAAAATCGTGATAGCGCTCACGGTGTTCCGACATGCCATGCACGAGTTGCAAAATACCACGAGGCCGCTCAGGAATACGCAGGCTCACCCCGAGCTCCAAATTATCTTGTTGACTAGTAATCTTAAATTCTTCGCGTTGCATAATTTTATTGTATCAGGAAATATCAAATTTGAGGAATAGAGTCGTCCGAAAACATCCTTCTACTACATCAATAACTCTCGTATCATCACTTGTAAGCCTGCGTAAATCGAATTTCAGATTGCCTGATTGCCCCGAGGCGCGATAAAATAACCGCCCGATCGCGCGCCTAGAATCTACAATGGGACTCTTCATCTCTCAATTTTTACCAAATTGTGCCAAAAGCAATACTGCTTCACATTCGTGCGCAGCCAAAGCCACTCCGTTCATGCGCACATTGTTAATTTGATTAATCCTCTTTTTATTCACTACTTCACCCTATCACACCCCTGTGACAAAGTACACCCCTCAGGTTTTTAGAAAAAAATATTTACTTTTAGAAAGCTTTTGTGCTATAATGAAAATGCTAAACACTACAATTCAAAATATGCAACTCACTCATTTCGTATAAGGGTTAAATGCGGCTATTTACGCAATTACGTTTATACGGAATACGGATTGTAGGGTTTAGCGACTAGTAAATAGTCGCATTTTTGGTTTTATGACGAAGATGCGCGGTAAAATTCTGGAGGTAGAATGAACCAAGCGCCCAGCGGCAGCAATAGCAATAATCCCGGTTCGGCTTCAAAAAGCCCAGGGATAAATCCATTGAACGTTCCTAACGTCCCTGTTGGCGGCTCCGGTCCTCAGCCTTACACTCCAGTATTTACCACGGATAAGATCCAACATACGAAAGCTACTAGACCAAAAGAATACTTTGATGAACAAAACCGCAAAAATGCAGAGAAGAAGAAACGTGATACCAAGAACCGCCGCAATATTATTATAATTGGTGCGGCTATTCTTGGTGCCTTAGCCTTGATTGGTCTGATTTGGTTTGTGGTGATTAAGATAATGCCGGTTGATGAGCCCACTAGTAAAGTTCCTATTCCGGTTATGACAGATGGAAGCAATGAGGAGATCAGTGAGGTAAGAAAATATTTGCAAGCTTATTATGGAGAGGCCACAGTAAGTGCTGACAATAACTCACCAGAAGCTCAAACAAAGCTCAATGAAGCAGAGGCTGCCCTGGATAGAGTTTTAGCCGAACCCGGCGGAGAAGAATACAAGAACCAAATTCTGCTCGCTCAGTTACAATTCCTTGTGGAGAATAGCCTTTATTCTGAAGCTTCGGAACTAGATGGAAAAATTGATACAGATGCACTCTCTCTGGAACAACGGGGTACATATTATAATTTTCTTGCTCAAACTTATAGTGTTTTGGGAGATAGTGAAAAATCTCAGGAATATTTTAAGACGTCGATAGATATATTAGTCACAGCGGGTGGTATAGGAGGATAGCCATGAAAAGTGAGAACAAAAGACTCATAAAATCAAACTTCGTTAAAATTGCCTTCGGCATATTCTCCATAGTGAGTATAATGGCAACATTGACCCAAACAGTCTATGGCGCGGCAACCGGTGAAGGTGGGTTCGGAGGAGGCCATGGCTACCAAACCGGTGGCACTGGCAAATGGTGGGATACTTGTCATGGAGCATCGTGGGTTAAGTATCCAGTGAATGGTAATAATAGTATATCAATCCCAGCTCGAGGCAGTGTGCAGGGTGGTACATTGAAAGGCTGTGTCGATGACGGAGCGGACTATTATTACCGTTTGGGTCTGCAAGTTTTTGATCGTAGTACAGGTAATCCCGTAGCCGAGCAAGCCGGTTTAGTACCAGCCAGCAAGATTAGCTCTTATTGGCCGATTGGCGAGCTGAATTCAGTCTGGGGAGGTAATGCTATTGATGTCGGCACTGCGGCTGCATATTTCGCCAAAACACAAGAGCACAACATGAACAATGGTCTTAATTGGCCGAATGTGAGTGCGTTCTGCTGGAGTTCTAAGCTAGAGAAATGTCCCCCGACCGATCCATATTATCCCACCTGCACACCTCCTCCCTCAGTAAGCGAGGCGAGCGGCAGTGCTCATTTTTATGCTACTTCGACAATTTCTATACCATATGATCAGGATGGTATAGTGAAAATGGAAGGCGATAATGCTCTGCAATCAGAAGCGGAGGATAAAAACGTAAGGTTAACGATAAGTACAGACCAAGACTCTGTTGCAATTCAATTCTGGCATACATTGTATTACGTCACTACCGATGTTAAACCTGAAGATTACCCGCTCTTGGATGAGAACGGGAACAATACTGGTCAAATTAATTGGGATGCATATCACGATGCCAGCTATAAACAGGACGATGATTACTTTGATGATAATGTCACTACTAGCTTTACCATCTCGAAAGGTAGCAGTACTGCTTCCGCGCCGAATGTAGGAAGCGGAAGTGGCACTGCTTCACGTAGTAAGGATTATGAACCAAAGTCCGATGGCAGCAGTAAGGTAGGCGATACTGGGATTGTACATATCAGCATGCAACCAAATCAAAAGAAAACTATTTGTCAAAGAATTTCTTATTCAAACAAGAACTTTAAATATAAAGCGGAGGTTGATGAAAAAGATGGTGAACAAATAGGTACCAACCCTGATGGAACACCCATGTATAGGCATCTCAAATGGAAGTGGACAATTGATAATAGCGATGGTTCCGGCAATTCAGAGGCCTGCGTCGTGATTTATCGACCAGCCGATTCCGATGGAGTGACCTTTAATCCTGGTACAGCTGGTGATGTAGATGCTAGCCCTATGTATGCAGGAGAAGAGACTGTTTTTAGGTGGAATACACTCGGAGAAACTGCACCCACTAGAAGGCTGTACGATTGGGAAGGTGTCGCTTGGCTTACTACGGAATCTGCCGGTCAACATACCGTAGGTAATAATCGCTTTTGGGGAGTGAATAGTCGCCCCTGCGTGTATTATGGTGGAAATACATATTATTGCAATCATGATGCTGGCGGGCCGAAACAATATTACAATAACACTCATACTTGGACCAAGAACGATACGTATGTCGTACCCGATCATACTGCTTCTAAGTTCTGTCTATCATTTGGCTACTTTTACCAATTCTGGTATGGAAAAAGCACTAATTACCCCACCACACCTTTGAGTTATACTCATAAAAGCGATAAAGATTATTGGCGGATTTACAATGCTTCTTGCCGTACCATTGCCAAGAAACCATCAGCCGCAGTTTGGAATGGGAGTTTGATGACAATGGGCGGAATTAAAACTTCATTATCACCAAGATATAATACACAGGCGATGAACGACAATGGTGTGGGTGGTAACGATGAACTCATACCTACCAGTAGTGGCGGCGACCGCACCCTCTATGGTTCTTGGAGCGAACATCTGGATGTCATCGGCAAGTTAGATGTGGGGCATGGTTCAGGTTCGACCCTGTACAAAGGGAGTGAACAGAAACTAACACTCTTCCCTGATAATGTAAACTTGACTATATCCAACGCAGATTCCGAAGGCGAAGCTAAGCTAGGCTTCTCCCAGATTCAAAAGAATAGTGCATATCATACGAAGCTAAACACGTTCTTGCGCGATAATGTGAACTTCACTGAGACCACTAGCCCAGTTCGTCGTTATAAATTATCTACGAGCGCCGAAGTTATGAACAAGGTAAATAGCAATATGACCGATACTACCATTATTGTTTATAATGGTAGCGAGCCTCTTAAAATTGATAAGAATATTGTCTACCACAATCCAGTTAACGGTTATGGCAATATTTATGACCTGCCACAGGTTTTGATTTTTAGCAACAAAGATATTCAGATTACCGATGACGTAACTCGGATCGATGCTTGGTTAATTACCGATGGAACACTTGATACCTGCAGTAATAAATCATCAATTTATATGGGAGAGCAGACTGATAGCAATCACTATGATGCTGCGGCAACCGTTTATGGCATTGGGGGTGTTCAGACTTGTTCTAAGCAACTCGTCTTCAATGGGCCGGTGATTGCGCATGGCTTGAAACTCAATCGTACATTCGGGGCGGACCCGTTAGCATCTATCGGTAAGAATTACCAAGCAACCTTCGAGACTAATAGTACGGATGATTCTACTAAAGAAGCTCCCGCCGAAATCTTCAACTTGCGTGCGGATACTTATCTTTGGGCTTATGCTCAAGCTGGTAGATATGATTCTAGTTATACGGAAAGTTACAGCCGCGAGTTGCCGCCGAGGTATTAGTATTTGGCTAAATAAAACTAATCCTATGCCCTCTCAATAATTTGTTATTAAAACTTCGTCCGTGTGTGTCGCATTCCTGTCAGAGGTATGATAGCTAGAGTTGGTAAAGTTGTTGCTAATATGATAAACATTAAACTTATTATCTTTAAGCCATTTAATTAGTAGCTCATTTTGGTTGCCTTTGTGCGTAAGGACGTTTGAGAGTGCAAACCTAATACCTTGCCGATCTAGATCCGATAACAGCTTCAGAAGAGTACCTTCCTGCACATCACTCCAGCCAGTGAAGCCCCTTTTACCATCATTATAAGTTCCTGTAGTAATTAGATATGGCGGATCACAATACACGAAATCCCCAGAGTTCAAAAAACCAAAGTCAAATTTATCAAAATCGTCTTTGCTAAATACTATATTTTTTGTCTGCAGGGCAGATATAAAACTCTGTAAGTTTTTTTTGATCCTTGCATTGTAGTAACTTCGATTCGCGCCAAACGGCACATTATATTTGTGATCACTATTAAATCTCACCTGATGATTGAAAGAGAAGAATATAAGAATCAGGAGATCGAGCGGATTCTGCTCTCTGTTATAATCGTCACGAAATTCATAATAAGCATCTGTGTTCGTTTTTGATAAATCGTAGTTCATAATTGTTTTTTCTATATATGAGATAGTATAGTCCATTGTTCGAGAGCGCAGCTCCCGATATAAGTCTATGAGAAAAAAGAGATTATCATTAAGAACAATCGTTTGTGCTTTCACATTGATGCCAATATTCGCTCCTCCAGTAAATAGGTCAACAAATGAACCAATCTTTTTTGGAAACAAGGGATAAATCTGCGACAAAATTTTGTATTTGCCGCCTGTATAATTTAATGGAGATTTGATAAAATCCATCTTTTTTTAGCTCCAAAACCAGGTATCCGAGAAATTACGTCTTTAAAGATCGCTGGCGCATCAGCACTTAAATATATGCTACCGTCTTGATACAAGATAAAGCTAACCTCAGTTTCTAATGGTTTCGGCAATGACGAATCTCCTCCATAAAGTACTACCGTTCTGCAAATACTACAGTCTTGATAGCTTTTTCCAATATACTTAGATTCAAATGCATCAAATAATTCCAACTGAGCGATGCCATTCAACTTGTTTTTATAGGTCTCGCCCTCAATATCAATAATTTCCTTACGGCTGATGTCTAGAATAGTCAAATCTGGCAAATTAATGATCGCTTTCTTATCTCCAGCTTTGTACGAATCACGATTGATATATTTCCCAACAGTCACACGTTTACCATCTTTGTCCAAAAAATAGCCCCGTTCACAACCAGCATGGTTTTCATAAATTGAGTATGCCTGAGAAAATGATTCGATAGCGATATGTAGAAAAATAGTTCCTATTTTCTCGCCACTTCTATCATAATACCAGTAGCCGTTGCTTGCTTTAGCCTCTGGCATTTCTAGATTTGATAATTCTATATTCAGAAGATTTGCAACTCGCACAAACTTGTTCCCAGGCCTAACTTGCCCTTGGTTTAAACCATGCTGCTGAATAATAATCTTGCCAGTCCAGCCTAACTTTCTAAGTGTGGCTGATATTATACTTAATGCTCCAATATTTGGATCATGATTTAATCCCCCACTTTTTTCCAAACGGCCAGAAATATAAATCATATTCCCTTCAGTAGATTTTTCGATAAGTATAGGAACATTACCAGCCGGTGCTCGGCGCATGCTTTTCTTAAAACGAATTAGCTCATCAACTGAGCAAAATGGCTTGATCTGATCAATACGATGTTTTTTACCATATATTCTCACTCCGTTTGTCAAAAGCATTTTCGTTCCAAAAATATTGGTTTCTGTAGGATCTTCTTTTTCGTCAATCTGCAAGTTATAAAGCATAATTTTTCGAGTATTAGGATAAAAGCTATCCAGATAAACGAATTTTGTGCATCTCTGGTACACTCCTGTATTACGACTCTCACTGTCATCCGTTTTTGTTTCTTCTATAGCATAGGCTGGCTCATCAGATTCCGGTCGCGGCTCGTGATCTTGCAGAAAAACAAGATAATCTATAAAAGCAGAATATCCGCTTACCGTCTTGATGTAAATATTTCGAATTCGCCTTAATCGGAAACCTACTAGTTGGTAAGTGAAGAGAAACTTCTTATCTTGAACTAATGGTATGAGGCGGAGCTGATCTACAGAACCACATATGCAATAATCTTTAGAAATTATTTTTAAAATCTGGCGCAACACTTCAATTTTGGGTCTCTCTTCAGTTAAGATCCAAATAGTTCGGAATTTACTCTTTATACACATAATTTATATTAATTTTATCATATTTAAATATGATATCAGATCCAAACATGCTATAATATATGGTATGGATGGAGGTTATATTGATAATGTCTTACACGACGACTGTGTAGCCGGCCTATCTGTTTTAATCAAGAAAGATATTCATGCAGATTTAATTATAGCCGATCCGCCTTATGTAATATCTAGAAAATCAAATTTTCATACCATGAAAGATAGGCAAAATGCTCGAACTGGTACGAGCTTCGGTGAATGGGATGAGGAATTTGATAATACTCTTTGGATACAAGTTGCTGCAAGGAATTTAAGAGATGGTGGCTCAATTATCATTTTTAATGATTTCAAGAAAATCTCCGAAATAATCAAGATAGCGACTAATTGCGGCTTAGAATATAAAGACGTAATTATCTGGAAAAAAACCAATCCAATGCCGCGCAATCGTGACCGACGATATGCCCCTTCAATTGAGGGCATGGTTTGGTTTGTAAAAAAACAGAAAAATAAATGGACCTTTAATCGGCAGGATACTTCCTATGAAAGTCCAATTATTGAGGTAGCATCAGAAAGTGGCGGAGCTTTTAAGCGGTATCACCCCACTCAGAAACCGGTTAGGCTCATCGAAAAGCTGATTACCATTCACAGTAACCCTGGCGATCTAGTAATTGATCCTTTTATGGGCTCTGGTACTACTGCTATTGCTGCTTTGAAGACAAATCGACATTTTAGTGGCTTTGAGATTAATGATGATTATTTTCATATACTAACCGAAAGAATAGCAAAATATAGAGAGAAAAACGGCTTATCAAGCTCCTTATTAGAGAGTCAGAGTACGATAAATTTAAACACGGCCACGCAACAGCTGTATTGCTCATCTTAGATAAGGGTTTTTGATACGCAGTATCTAAGCCTCTACAGACTAAGCTTAACCCTGGAGCCATGGCAATAAGATTTGCTTTCGAGGGAACCCATAAAACTTGATACGGAGAGCTTTGGTGGTATTTCTGCTAACATATGGATATAATCTACGTGTCTAAGAATACAAAAACCGCCGACTATACGGCAGTTTTCCTTGGCTTTATCTATATTATATTCTATAATACGTTGGTGCCCGAGACTGGACTTGAACCAGCACGTCTTGCGACATATGCTCCTAAGGCATACGTGTATACCAATTTCACCACTCGGGCAATACTTTAATTATAGCACAACTTCACTATTTTTCTAAATTTCTCCCATTATTCCGCGCTAAGTTCGTTATTACCCTTGCATTCTATAATTGTATATGCTATAATTATGCGGTACATTATAATTATATGGGGAACCCCATATCGCAAATTAAGAGAGGAGTGTGGTTTTTAAGTTTGGCGGCGGACAAAGTTCTCATGGAGTAGTCGGAAAAAATGGGCAGCGATTCAATTTTGCTCATTGGGGCTGCGCCACTATGGAAGGTGTACCGACTTACCTCACGTCCCAGTTCCGAGTTTTGCCGGGAACAATGGTAGATGAAGGCCAGGCCTTGCAGCTTCTGGGCATAGAGGACCCTTACGAGCTGATATCAGTCGATCCGCAGGTACTCTGCGTGACGAATTTTCATCAAATTGCCGAGCAGTTGCAGGAATTAGCGGGCGAAAAACCCTCAAGTACCGATTGGGCATCAGGAGCCAAGGCAGCTTATTGTCTCAGCAAGAAGATGGGAGACGGATATGCCATTCGCTTTGTCGATTTGTATAACGACGTCGCCCTGCAGGTGAAGCTGGACAAAATCATGCGCTATTATCAGCTGATGTTTATGGATTACGACATCAATCAGATAGCAGAAGCAGCCGATCGCGAGCGTGCAAATGATTTACTGCATGACCTACATTGTGACTTTGACTTGATTTGTCAGGAATTTCTAACAAATGTAGACATCATCTGCAACAGCAAATTACAGCTCAAGACTACAGCTGATGCCATTCGGGATTATGATGGCATTGCTATCGCTGAATTCTCGCAGGGAGTTTTGGCTGATGCTAAAAAGGGCTTGCAGCCCGATAAGGGAGCTCTAAGAACCTTGCCGAAATTTGCCGAAGATACTTTGCGCGAGGCCGGGTTTAAGGGTAAAATTACCCGTCTTGGGGTCACGAAAGCTTATCTACTTCGTCACGGCGGTATTAGTTCGCCTACCGTACAGAATCAGGATCCGGAGGACTTTGATGATGGCAAGATTACGGGTGATTTAGTAATAGCAGATCCGGACGAGTTGGCCTTTCGAGAGCGCTGGAGCAGCAAACTGCAGGCCGGACCCTTGGATTTCGTATTGCTGCAGCGAGCAATCAACCTCTGCGGAGGACCGCAAATGTTTGACGGAATCTGCGTCACCTGGATGGATCAGATTCTGAAAGACGGAGTTTGGCAGTATTGCGACCGTTATCTACAGCCATATCACGTGAGCGAAGATGGTAGAACCGTCGCAGGGACAATAGATGAAGCTTTGCCCTATATTTCTGCTCTGTATGATCTGAAGTATGCCCCAGTGGGCAGTCAGGAATTCAATCAATCGGTAAATGATCTTTTTGAAAGTAAGCTAGGTATACCGGTGAAGATGATTTCGTTCGGAGCACGTGACAGCGATAAGATTACACTCTAGAGAAAGATTCGTATATATACGAATCGGGGCAGCCTCGGCTGCCCTTTTTTAAGCTTTGCGATACAGGGCGATTCCGGCAGCTGCATAACTATGCTGCGAAATTACCTCTAAGCCAGTAAACTCAAGCTGCTCCGCCTTTGGGTAAGAAAGAGCCAGAATTCCACCCCTTTTAAGTAGCCTAGTCAAAGCTTGAACTTCTTCACCGCGAAAATTATCATAAGGCGGATCAGCCAGAATCATGTCAAAATATTCTGTAAATTCGGGGCGCTGGGCAAAACTAGCTGCTGAGTCGCGGTAAACTTGCCCGCGGTCACCCGGCCCGATCGAGCGCAGATTGACGAGAATGGCCTGCTCGGCCGGCCGGTCGCGCTCGACGAAGACCGCTTCACTGGCCCCGCGACTCAACGCCTCAATGCCCAGCGCCCCGGACCCAGCATAAATATCTAGCACTTTAGCCCCTAGGAGCCAAGGTTGGAGCATATTGAAGAGTGCTAACTTCTCGCGTGAGCCCATGGGGTGAGTCTTGCTGCTACTCGGAGAACGCAAGGCCCTTCCCTTATATTTTCCGGCAATTACCCGCAAAATCTGACCGTTGGTCATTTTTCTAACCCCTGTCCTGGGCCTTGCTCTGCCGATTCTTGACCACCGGTCATTTTTGGCCCCGCATGGCCAGCATAGGCTTCCTCGATGGCCGCGTACCAGCAGCGCACGATTGTGCGCACCATTTGCGGGGCCAAAACGTCCTTGGTAGCAAAGGCCAGCTCCGTAGTCCAGCCATCTTTGCGAAATTGATTATAAGTCTCTTTAGGTTTAATTTCCCGCAAGGCCTCGTCAAAAATCTCTTGAATGTCCAAATTTTGCAGATCGGCGGGCGCGATTTGAGGCCGCAAAGTCTTGTGTGGTAGCACTGCGATAATTAGCGCAACTCCGTATTCGTAAGCAATATGCTTAGACATGTAACCGCCCGCTCCCCAATACAGCCAATTATTGCGCATCGTTTCGAGAGGAGTACGACCACGCATCACTCCCTTGATCGGCTCGCCGAAGACTTTGACAAAATCTTTATTCGACATCAGCTCTTCCTTAGCATCGTCCAGCGGAAAATGGTGTGCCGGGGTCAATCCATCAACCAGCATATGGGCTAGCCAAGCCGCCTCAAAAGCCGCCCGCACATGATTACAATCACTCAGCGACTGCACTAGATTATGATAATGATCTTTGATCTGAGTCAAGAGCTGTTCCCCGTTCGGCTCATCGAACATATGTGAGAGATCATCCTGCTCCGGACTTTTGCGCTTCAGGCCATCAGGCCCACGCATGCCCTCGAAATAGATAATCTCTTTACTACTAGGAAAATATCTTCCCGCTGGCAAATATTGCTCCAGAGTCTGCCGGGCCGCTTGATCGAGCAGCTGATGCGTCCCCATAATCTTGCCGCTCAGCTTAGGATCTTTCGCTAAAGTCGTCGTAGAATACATAATATGGTCCTTATATTATATTACAAAACTCGTTTAGTTTAAAGTCGTGAGCTGTTGATATTTCTTGATACGCAGAGCAAGCTCGGGATAAGAGCTCAACTGCTCGGGATCCTTGGCAAACTCCCCCGCATGATAACTGGCCTGAGTAATCAATTCTGCATCGGTCAAATTGGCCACCTGCAAATTTAGCTCACCGTGCTGCTGCGAGCCATAGATTTCGCCAGGGCCACGAATCTTCAGGTCCACCTCCGCCAGATGAAAGCCGTCGGTCGATTTTTCCATTTCGCGCAGACGCTTGGTTGGTTTAGCTTCGCCGCTAATCAACAGATAACAGCTCGCCGGTTGGTCGCCCCGTCCGACCCGACCGCGCAACTGGTGGAGCTGTGCCAGGCCGTAGCCTTCGGCATCCTGAATAATAATCATGTTCGCATTAGGCACGTTGACCCCTACCTCCACCACCGTAGTCGAGACCAGAATCTGGATCCCGCCCTGAGCAAAAGCATTCATCACCGCATCTTTCTCGTCGGGAGTCATTTTGCCATGCAAAAGTCCCACCTTGACGTCCGGAAATAGCTTCACTAGCTTCTTGGCCTGAACTTTCACTGGTGTGGCAGTGGTAGAATTCTTTTCCTCAATCACCTGACAAATCCAATAAATTTGTTGACCTTTCGCGAGCAACTCGCGCATTTTGGGATAAAGCTCTTCAGCCTGACTAGTTTCGGCTAAGATTCTCGTCTCAATCGGCTGGCGCCCCGGGGGCAATTCATTAAGCAAGGACACGTCCAAATCCCCAAACATCGTTAGCTGCAAAGAGCGCGGAATCGGGGTAGCGGTCATCGAAAGCAGATGTGGAGCGGTCTGAGCCGGAGATTTGAGCAAGAGCTTTTGCCGTTGCCCCACTCCAAAGCGGTGCTGCTCATCAATAATACAAAAGGCCAAGGAGTGAAAATTAGTATCATCGGTCAAGAGTGCATGCGTACCAATCACGAAGTCAATCTCCCCGCGCCGAATCGCTGCCTTCAGCTGACGTTTACCCCTAGTCGCACCAGTCAAAAGAGCAATGCGGGGCATGCGCGGAATCAGTCGAGGCTGACCCTTTGCATCAAAAACCGGCTGACGATACTTTTTGCCTTCGGGAAAGGCTTTTTCTAACCCTTTAAAAAGTTTACTCAGACTCTCAAAATGCTGGGTGGCCAGAATAGCCGTGGGCGCTAGAAGGGCAGTCTGCCGACCATTCAGGGTAGCTTGAGCCGCCGCCAGCGCCGCCACAATGGTCTTACCTGAACCTACATCGCCTTGCAAGAGCCGGTTCATCGGCACTCCGCGCTGCATGTCGCGCAGAATCTCCCAAGTCGAGCGCCGCTGCGCCCCGGTCAAGGCAAAAGGCAGATGCTCCACTATCTTCTTCGTGAACTCCGAAGAAAATTTGAGAGGAATAGACTTGAGGCGCTGGTTTTCTTGTTTATTGAGCTTGGCCGCGAGAATCAGCTCAAAAAGTTCTTCGTAAGCCAAATAGCGCCGACCCTTTTCTGCTTCTTCGGGATTGTCCGGAAAATGCGAATTGTAAAGTGCGTCCGCTCGTGCCCCCTCCACTAAAAAATCCGGCTTGCCTTCAGTCAGAGGTAATAGATCCGGAATTTCGGCAAAACACGGTTTCAGACCTTCCATGAGTTTATGAAAAGTTTGAGGTTTGATCACACTTTTGGCCGAATAAATTGGCTGAAACCCCGCGCTCGCATCTTTTTCTACATCTTGAACCAGAGTAGCCGAAGGCGACATTAATTGGTAGCGGCCGTTTTTAAGTTCGTATTTACCGGTAAAATAATACTCGCGCTGTTCGTCAAATTGTTTGGCGCGATAAGGCTGATTAAACCACATGGTGCGAATTGCTCCAGTATCATCACGGATTACTCCGTGAGTCAAGGTTAATCCCCGCCGATTAGTGCGGGTCACATGTAAGTCGCTAATCTTACCCCGGATCACCACCTTCCCCGGGCGCAAATCCGAAATCTTGACCGTGGTCTGGTAGTTTTCGTAAACCCGAGGCAAACAGTAGAGCAGATCGCCAATAGTACAGAGATTAACCCGTTTCAGGGCTTCCGCCGTCTTGGGGCCCACCCCTTTAACCTCTTCAATGCTCGCCGACAAATCCATAAGTATATTATAGCACCGAACAATCCCCTAGAAATGAGTAAAGCCGCGACAAAATGTCGCGGCTTGGTTGCTGTCTAGACAGCTGATTTTTGTCCAAAAGGGTCAATTCTAGCCGACCATAATCTTCGGCCGCTGTTCTGCTGGCTGCTCGTCTTCCAGAATATCCGGATTGGAATGGTCTGAGACATAACGCGCCGCCGACCACAAGTCTCCGAAGCTCCATTTCAGACGATATCGATCACAACTAGTCACAGGCCCCACCTCCAAGATTGCGTGGTCCAGCTTAGTCAAATCCAGTCCCCAGTCTGCCGGTCTAGCGATGCTTGTTGCCAGCTTCCGAAATTCCGGCAGCCACTTTTCCCTCAACTTATGCGCTCGAGCATCCAGCATTTTAGTCAGTGCTTCATAGCTATGCTGTGTATAGCCCGAAAAATTCGTGACCGCTTCAATCCCTGTTCGATCCTCTTTGAAGAGCATCAATTCGAGAGCATCCTCGCCCAAATTCACTACTGCGAACAAATCTTTGGCGCGCTCGACCTGCTTCTGGATTTTCTGAAACAATTCCTGATCGTTTCCTAAACATCTCTGCTTACTGGTCATAATTGACCTCCTTTTTAACGTCCGATGGACAAATTTAAGGGTCCACAGAATACAACCCCCATATTTTCATTCTATCACAGATTGTTTATTTTGTCAACAACCATTACTCATTACATGGTTTTTGTCTACCAGCACTGCGCTCTGCACTCTGCTTGGCGCGCCATTCAGCAATTTTACCGTGATGGCCCGACAATAAAACTTCTGGCACCTTCATACCCCGAAATTCCGCTGGTTTAGTATACTGAGGATACTCCAAATTTTCCCCTTCCGAGAAGCTCTCAACTTCAGCTGAAGTCTCACCCCCTAATACCCCTGGTAAGAGCCGCGTAATCGAGTCAATAATAATCAGAGCCGGTAGCTCCCCACCAGTTAACACGTAATTACCTAGAGAGATCTGGTGATCCACCAAGGCTAAAATGCGTTCATCGTAGCCTTCGTAATGAGGGCATAAAATGACAAAATGCCGCCTCGCGCCTGTCTCGGGCTGTTTTAGGGGCTTCTCGCTAATGCTTTCATCTGATGGCCCTTCGTGTTCAGAACGGCCTTCTAGAGCCTCTGGACACATAATTCCTGCAAATTGCCGCGCTAAAGCTTGGTTCCAGACCATACCTACCGGAGTGGGCAAAATCACTTCCGCCTCCGGCGACCCCTGTTTAATGCTTTCAATCGCCGCAAAAACCGGCTCGCAACGCAGAAGCATACCATCGCCGCCACCATAAGGTGTGTCGTCGACAGATTTGTGCGGGCCGAGGCCAAAATCCCGCAAATTCACGTATTCCACCTCTATAATTCCTCGCTCCTGCGCCTTATAAAGCATAGAACTGTCTAAATACGGCTGTAGCGCCTCAGGAAAGAGAGTAATAATCGTAAATTTAATTAACATAGCTAGATTATAACACATTTCGTAGTTGCGACCAGGACGATACTATAATGGAATAAATAAGTGAGGAGATTTTATGCCTGGAGCGAGCGAGAAAGTGGATTTTAAGAAGAAGTATCAAGAGCTTTATCTCCCAAAGAGTAGGCCAAGCCTCATAGAAGTCCCGACGATGAATTATCTTGCGGTAAGGGGAGCGGGAAATCCGAATAAAGAAAATGGGGATTATCAAAGGTCGATTGGGCTGCTATATACGATTGCCTTCACGATTAAAATGAGTTACAAGGGTCCACACCAAATCGAGGGGTGTTTTAATTATGTGGTGCCGCCCCTAGAAGGATTATGGTGGCAAGACGGAGCGAAGGGGGTGATTGACTATAATGACAAAGGCTCGATGCAGTTCATTTCCTTGATTAGGTTGCCAGATTTCGTGAGTGAAGCAGATTTTCGGTGGGCCGTCACAGAGGCGACCGAAAAGAAGAAAGAGGATTTTTCTCGGGTGGAGTTTTTGACTTATGATGAGGGCACCTGTGTTCAATGTATGCATCACGGGAGTTATGATGACGAACCAGCCACGATAGAGCTAATGCACAAATATATGACTGAACATGGCTACGAGCTGAATATTAATAATCCTCGCTACCATCACGAGATTTATTTGAGCGACCCCAGAAGATGCGACGTCAATAAATTAAAGACAGTAATTCGACACCCAGTTAAGAAGCTAGAGGTGTTTGACCATTCGTAGCTATTGCGGCCGAGGTCAGCTAGTGTGCTAGCATAGAGTTTATTCCACCCGCTACGGACGAAGTAATTAACCTGGGGCAGCCAAACCCTTGACTAGGTTTAAAAGATGTGCGAGAATGGAATTACAAAGTTTATGTATTACTTACGTTTCCGTTTTGGGACGTAAGTAATTTTTAGTTTCAAAACTGTGAGACTAAAGGCAAGTTTCCATACACGGAAATGTATTACCATACAAACTCTTCCTCCCTTCCCCTGCATAGTTTTCTAAGACTCTTTGTCAAGTTTCGGCTACCCTGAGTCTTAGACTAACATAAATTGAGAGAAATTAACAAGCATATCCGTGATGTTTTAACGATTTTAGCTCATTACTACACTAGCCTTCGTCCGTAGCGGACTCGTCAATTTGGACTACGGCTCCATTAGGCATCAAGGCACGCAAGGTTTTAGCTGGTCAAATTCTACCGAAATTTACAAAACTGGCACTTGGGGAGCTTGGATTTACGATTTTGAATTTTATAATTCAGATACTTTTCCCTCACGGAAAAACACTCGCTGGTCCGGTTTCCCCGTCCGCTGTTTGGTATAATAGTTATAGTGCTAGAAAAATAAAATGAATATCCTTTAAGAAACGATACATAGAAAAAACTGCCGGACTAATGCCGGCAGCCTGCCTAGAACCAAAAATCAGTCGTCCTGTCGTCGGAGGGCATAGGTGTATCCATAATGCCCCGTTCAGATGCTTCAGTTGAGCTAGACATAGTAGGTTCACATTCTTCTACGGACGGCCGTGGGGTAGGCTCTGGTGTTGCCATCGTTTTTTCCGGCACAGCCTCCTCGACCAGCTTAAAGTTAATCTTCAGTTCGCAGGCATATTCCTTGCCATACGGCAGATTACCATCCTGATCATCATAACCAATTAGAATTCCCTCACCCAGGGGCAACAATAACTGCGCATGATTTACCTGAGCGCCGTTGAGTCGTCCCGCATTGTAGAGCTTTGCCTTACCGGTACGTCGTAGATTAGCCATGGTTTGACTGTCGTGTCCGACCAAATCATACTTCGCACCAGCAGAAATCCGTCCGCTCTCACTATATTCGATGATAGCATTGACAACATATTTCTGACCAGCAGTATAGCTGATCTGTCCGTCGCTCTCCACTCTAAATGTCCGGCCGCTCTCACAGTGTCCGATTTTTACCTGCACGTTTTCGAGCGACTGATCCTCAGCACCATCGTTCACGATCCGCACATGCAGCTGATACGTCTCCCCAACGATCAGTTGATCAACCCGTTCGCTGCTTCCGACTTCCGTCAGCCAAATGCATGCGCGCTCGTCGCCAAACTCTGGATCATCACGATCACTATTGAGCTGTGCGTCTCCAGAACTATCGGTATAGGTATAATTCTGGTTACTATCTCCGCTAGCATGAGCCGTTGTGCTCGATCCTACGAGCACAACTGTTGTCAACAGTGTTACAAATAACTTCTTGATCTTCATAAAAGATCCCCCTTTCTTTTCTTGATTGGATCATAGTTCAGTCCTAGTTTTGGTGTGCTTAAGGTATATACTTTCAGAATATTCCCTATACCTTCATTGTATCACAGATTTGTGAGAAAGTCAATACCTTTTATGTTTTTCTACTAAAAGTCAACTACTTTAACATTAAATCACCCTTGAAACTTCTTCGAGAGTTGTTTCGCCGCGGAGAGCCGCGAGCACACCCTTTTGCTCTAGAGTCAACATTCCCTGCGCCCGAGCCGTCGTCTCAATTGCCTGAGTATTAATGTCCTTAATATCACCCCTGAGATAAGCCTGCACATCTTCCGAAACTACCATTTGCTCCATCAGTACGGTCCGGCCAACATACCCAAAGGGTGCCACTTCTGTGGGCACTGGGTTATACAACACAATATTACTTAGGTCAACATCCACTCCGTCTAATACTCGACGAATATACTCCTCGGTACTAGCATCAGGATAATACGGCTCCTTCCCTTCGGCTAACTTACGCACCAAGCGCTGAGCCATGATCATACGAATTGAGCTAGCGAAAATCGGATTCGTGCCAATCAAATCAATCATTCGGGCAAAAGCCGCGGCCGTCGAATTAGCATGGAAAGATGACAACACTAGATGCCCAGTAATCGAAGCCTGGATCGCAGTCTTCGCCGTATCGGCATCGCGAATCTCACCCACCATCACCACGTCAGGGTCAAGGCGCAAGACCGACCTCAGCCCATCAGCAAAAGATTTGCCTTCGGTCGTATGAATCGGGATTTGCGTGATTCCGGTAATACCATATTCAATTGGATCCTCCAAGGTAATAATTTTACGTTCACTATTATTCAAGGCATTGAGGATAGAATACAAGGTCGTAGATTTACCTGAACCCGTTGGACCAACCATCAAAACTAGCCCGCGCGGGTGCGAAACGATCTCTTGAATCGTATCCAACTCCGCAGCGGAAAGACCCAGCAAATTAAGATTCAGTAAGCTCTCATCGAAGTTGAACAAACGCATGACAGCATCTTGACCATACATCGTCGGAACGGTCTCCACCCTAATATTCAGCAGATGCGACGAGCCCTCACGATAAATATCTTGTTGCATGTGCCCCGATTGCGGGGTGGTGGCCGCCGAAGAAACATTGGCCCGCGAAGATAGCTCCCCCATTAAGACTCGGTAACGATCGCGGTTAATTTGCGCTACGGGATGTAGAATACCATCAACCCGCATACGAATCCGGATCTCATCACGCATATTTTCGATATGGATATCTGAAGCCTGCAAGCGGTCAGCCTGATCAATGAGAAAATCAAAAACTTTGTCCGAGGGCACGGTGTTAAGGGTCTTGCTCACCTCGGCAATAGTCTCGGAATCACCCTCACCAGCAATGCGAATATCGTCATAGTGGATCTGGGCGGGCGGATCATAGCGCTCCATGAAGGCCTGATAAGCCGCATTAGAGATCAGGAAAAATTCGATGTGTTTACCATCGTCGGTATACTCCCTTTGCATACTGGGCAAAAGGCTATTTGGGCTCTGGCTCGTAATCATAAATCGGTACGGCACTTCACCCTCACCCACTTGCAATGGAATAATCATTTTCTCGCGCATGTCTTTGAGAGGGATCAGATCCGGAATGAGTGCAATGGTTTGCTCAAAATTTCGGGTATCAAGATAAGGGATACCGAGAATACGGGCACGATTTCTAGTCGCATTCTCCTCGTTATCGCGTCGTTTGCGCTGAATTTCTTGTTCGTCCATGAATTTCCACCACTTGCTTAATGATTATATTATATCATAGGCGGAATGTTTTAGGCGGATTTTGGGCTATTTTTTATCAACACCGAAAGGCTGGCCCTGATGAGCCAGCCTCTCTAGCTGATGCGCGCCCACCCTGGGGCACATTGGTTTGTTTTAATCCGCTGTTTTTGTTTTTGTTAAAGTCTCCACACTCCACCAAACTTAATCAGTGGAACCCCGTGAAGCGTACCAGCTTATGTTTATAATAAGCCATAAAGATTCTCTGGTCAAGACCTCAAAAGCAAAAACTGTTGTAAAAAATACAACAGTTTTATACCCCAACAATAAAGTACATGCTGATTTTTGCAAAAATCAGCATTAAGGCCTTAATGCTTGCGTTCCATTTGCTCCCTCATTTTGCAGACCCATGGGGTATCTGAGCCTACTTTAACCTCTTCCGGTAAAAACTTATTCAGCAATACACCAAAAATCGCTGCCAGGCTCATACCAGAAAAAGTAATACCCAGCACCGGAATATGCCATTCGGCCTGGCCCAAGCCAAAAACTAACATCACTGCTACAATCGCAACTGTACGCATATTGCTGAAATTCAGTTTATTATCAATCATCAGCCGTAAGCCACTGTTGGCAATGAAGCCATACATCATGACGGAGGCCCCACCCAAAACAGGTGCCGGAATCGCATCAATAATAGCAGTCACCTTGCCGCAAAAACTCAGAAGTATCGCGATCACAGCCGCACCACCAGTGACCCAGACAGAGGCTACCTTGGTCATTCCTACCACACTGGCATTCTCGCCATAGCTGGTGTTCGCTGGACCACCCAGCAGCGCAGCCAAGGCCGTCGCCAGGCCATCGCCCAGTAGAGTCAGAAATAAACCAGGATTCCGCAACAGGTCTCGGCCAGTAATATTACCAACCGTAATGTGGTCGCCGATATGCTCGGACATAGTCACCAAAGCAACCGCCGCCATGGACAGCCCGACCTTGAAATTGAAATGATAATCTCTAAACGGGAGGACGAATTGCGGTGTCGCTATCCACTTCGCATCAGCAATGCTCTGAAAATCGACCAGCCCCAGTATCATCGAAGCTACATAGCCAATCACAATGCCCGCCAGAATAGGAATCAGCTTCAAAAGCCCTTTAGTCTTCAACGAAAGTAGGATAATAGACAGTAATGTAATAAATCCAACTACCAATCCTCTTAAATCAGTGCCTGCCCCTGTGGCCATACCCATTTGCGAAATAGCTGAACCGGCTAAGCCCAGTCCGATGATCATAATCATTGGACCAACCACCTCGTCGGGCAGTAACTTCCGAATCCAGCCATTGCCGACAAAGCGCACAATGACAGAACAAATAACGTAAATCACCCCCACCAGCAAAGTACCAGCCATGACTCCACCGATACCGCCAGTATTGTAAGCCAAAATCATGGGAGCAATAAAGGCGAACGAGCTACCCAGATAAACAGGTGAGCGCGCCTTAGTACAGGCAATGTAGGTCAGAGTGCCCACACCAGAGCAGAAAATCGCGACCCCCACCGAAAGCACTGGTGCTCCTATACCGTCATTCACCAAACGTGGCACTAAGACTGTCGCGCCAAACATCGCAAAAACATGTTGGAGTGACAGCATAATCCAGATTGATAACGGTGGACGATCGTGGACATCGAGTAATAAGTTATTCTCATTCATAGATTCTCCTCCTTCTACATGAGAAAAATGGACGGCCGATGGGCCATCTCGTTGTCAAGGAACCGATGATTGCACTATAAAGCGCAGCCTATCATCGTTCATCTTATCATCTCTGATAACTAGTGTCAACCAAAGACGGTTTGTCCTTCGTCCGTAGCGGGCTTATCAATTTAGAATTCGGTTCTTTGAGACGCATCGGTAAAGATGGTTATAGCTGGTCTCGGTCGGCGGCAATCTATTCTTCTATCATTCTAAGCAACACTTACTATCTCTACTTCACTGTTTCAGACGTCACCCCCTCCTACGGCCCGCGAGAGCGCTACTTCGGTCGCCCCGTCCGCTGTTTGGTGATACTAGTTCTGGTATATATAGGAGAATGGGTAGAACTTTTTAAGTTCACCAGTCGACAGCCTGCCTTTGCAGGTGTCTCCTTCTGCGCGAGCAGCTTGCTCGCGCTTTTATTCACTTCAAAAGTTCTACCATTCTCCTACCGATGCCTTAACTAGCATAAAAACAAAAGACAAAATCTTTACTTCGTCCGTAGCGGATATATGTATTTGGGACGAGGGGCTTTACGGGGATTCGGATTGGATAGTAGAGAATGGTCAAAAACAGTTTCGTCATATACTGGACCAACTTCTGGCTCAACCATAGCTTATTATCTACATAGCGACTATCAAACTGTTAACCCGTCATTCGGCCCCAATGGTCGCTACCATGGTTTCCCCGTCCGCTGTTTGGTATACTAAGTAGGCGAGTGAAGAGAAAAAACATTAATGTTTTTTCTCTTCCGAGACTACATAAGTATACAACTCTACGAAGTAGAGTATAGCTAGTTGGCGAGAGTAAAAGTTGTTTACAACTTTGACCGTCCAGCAAGAGGAATGTGAATATAGAAAAAGCTGCCGCTTTTCCTATTGAACTAACGACTTGCTGGTAGTAGCACCTAGCCGCGTCGACAACGCGGCTAGACTGTCCTCGAGCTGTAGGCTCGAGGACTTTATACTAGTTGTAGTGTTCCTTTAACCCTTTTCTGTAAGAGACTAAAAGAAACTAAGAATGAGCAGTATTACTTTATTGCTCCACTTACCACAACTTACGGGTCTCGCACAGAAAAGGGTTAAAGGAACGGAATGAATAATATAAGGAAACAGGAGACGGATATCTAATAATCCTCCACCAACGTAAACTCCTTACCAGCAATCTCAATCATTGAATCTGGCTGTGCCCCTTGTGACGTCAGCTCAGCGCGAATTCCCATCTTCTTCATAATATCACGCAAACGGTTTACTGATGCGTAATTATCCAGATCCGTACGACGAGCAAATTTTTCAATCTTAGCACCAGTGACGACAAACTTATCTCCCTGCTTCTCCACTTTCCAAGCCTGTGACATCTGCTCAGGGCCAAGTTTAATCACTGGTAAATCGTCCATGATCGGTTCTAGATCTGCCGCGGTGCCTTCTGTCTCTGGCAGACCATCTGCAGTTGCCTTTTTCGCCTTGACTAATTCCCTTAACAATTCTTTTAGACCTTGCCGAGCGGCCGCCGAAATTACAAAGACTTCGGCCTGAGGATTAACTCTCAGAATGGCATCTTTTTGCATCTGAATAATCTCAGTATCCACTCCTTCACATTTGGTCAGAGCTATCACTTCGGGCCGATCCTTCAGCTCGCCATAGCGCTCAAGCTCGTGACGAATCACTTGATATGCCACCCCCGCATCATCATTGTAAACATCTATGAGATGAAGCAGAACTGCGGTACGATCCACGTGCCTCAAGAAATCATGCCCCAGACCCTTGCCATCGGCCGCACCTTCAATTAAGCCCGGAATGTCAGCTATAAGGATATCTTGTCCGTCAACCGTAGCCACACCTAACTGTGGAGTTAAGGTAGTAAAGGGATAATCGGCGATTTCTGGTTTCGCATTGCTAACAACCGACAAGAAAGTCGACTTCCCGGCATTGGGCAATCCGACTAACCCGACATCAGCAATGAGCTTGAGCTCGAGGGCCGCTTCAAAAGCTTCACCCGGTTCGCCCACCTCGGCAATCACCGGAGTTTGACGTGTAGAAGATTTAAAATGAGCATTGCCAAATCCGCCGTCGCCTCCTTTGGCAATCACGGCTTCCATACCGTCATGATTTAAATCGACTAGCACTTCACCATCTCTCCGGACAATCGTGCCGATGGGTACCTCTACTATTAAGTTTTTACCGCTGCGGCCGGCGCTGCGTTGACCAGATCCAGCTTTGCCGTCTTCGGCTTTGAGCTCTGGATTGTAGCGAAAATCTAATAAGGTGTTAGTGTCTTTGTCGGCCCGAAAAATAATGCTACCACCCTTACCACCATCTCCCCCATCAGGACCACCCTTCGGGATATAAATTTCGTGGCGAAATGATACTGCACCATCACCGCCCTTGCCTGCTTGTAGCTTTACTTTCGCCGTATCGACAAACATTTTTTCCTCCAAAAACTTAACCTCAACGGATCCTTAATCTTATTGTATCATAGATTATCATTTTTGTCAATCACTAGTGGATATAGTTAAAGTTACCCACGATATTAGCCGGGATAGTTGACTCTGTTACTACCCAAGCCCGATAGCCGTAGTTCATTTCGCGCACTAGGATAGAACCGTCGTCATTAACTCTGAGTACGATTCCAACGTGACCATACCAACCGTTCACGGTCTGGAAGACTGCACCTGGAGCAGGATTATTATCAACCCACATTCCTAGGCGTCGAGCATTGCTAGCCCAGTACTTAGCATCACCAGTTAGCGCGGTTGGCAACGGATTACCATTGGCTTCGCGCCACCACCAAGCATAATAGGTACACTGGCCCGGAGTCATACGGTTGCTAGCACTACGCACCACATTATCATGTACGACCACCATGTCACGACGATCAGAGGTAGATCCATAATATGAATAGGTATAAACCGGCACATACTCTGGGCGCTCCTTCAAAGGTAGGGCGCCGCCTGGCAAAACAATCTGAGTCCCCTCTATGAGACCTTGTGATTCGAGGTCATTACGGGCCACAATGCCTTCTACCGAGGAACCGTATTTCTCCGCCAAACTCTCTGGGGTATCACCAGCTTTAGCAGTATAGACAATTCCAGCTACGGTAGGAAGTTTCAGAATATCACCTACATTGACATCCGTGGTCTTCAGACCATTAGACCACCGAATCTGATCAGTAGTCAAGCCTCTAGCCCAGGCGATTTTCTCCATCGTGTCACCTTCTTTTACGACGTAGGTATCGACCCCACGAGAAATATTCGTGTTGATGAGGTTAGGCTTCTCAATCTTATCTGAGCTGGTCTGGCCAGTTTCCTTCATCACTGACGCGACGACGTAGTTGCCAGCTACAGTATCGACGCTGACTAGGTCAAAGCTGCTCGAGACACTAGCGACAACATAGAGATCGGTCAACTGATCGACCGAGACGTTGTAGTCATTAGCGGCGATAGTATTCATGTTGATGTCACTGCTAGCCGCAGCATTTTTGCTATCTGTACCAACCTTAGCTATTCCTAAAATCACCAAAAACATTGCCACATAGGGCATAATTTTGCCCATGAAGCTGTTGAATTTATGCTCTTTAACTTTCTTACTCATAATTAAAATGTATTGCCTAGGCTATAATAGCCTATGGAACAAACTTACAGGGGTATGTCGCACATTTCTTGACAATGTTCACGGATATTATTATTGTGCTCCTCCTCTGTGGTACTATAATACATCACACCATCGTCTCCTGTCAAGAAGAATAAGTAACTTTCCATGCTGCCATCAGGGGTAGCAGTCGCCGTCAAAGCGCTCAAACCGGGGTTTGAGATCGGGCCATAGGGCAACCCAGGGTGTAATCTCGTGTTATAAGGCGAGTCAATGGTTAGGGCATCAGCATTATTAGTGTAAGTCTCGCGGTTAGGGTCAACTAAATCAAGGGCATATTGAGTAGTAACATCGCTGCCAAGATTCATTTCTGCATGCAAGCGGTTGTAGAAAATTTGAGCCACTTTGGCCTGGTCGGCGGCATGAGCCTCCTTCTGGACAATTGAAGCCAAGGTGATACCTTGGTAGAGATTGAGTCCTTGCGCGGCAAACTTAGCTTGTAAGTCATTAGCTTTCAAGACATCGGCCATCTCTTTGAGCATGCGTTCGATTACCTTTTCCGCAGCCTCTCCTACGTAGAATTCATAGGTATCGCCATAGAGATATCCTTCTAGGCCAGCGCCTTCGGGTCGCCCCTCAAAAATCCAGGCAAAATCTTTGCCGCTATAGTCCGCCGCCAGAGCCTGATCGACCTCTGCCTCGGTATAACCCAAATCTAGCATCGACTTACGGATTTCGCGCACTGTCGACCCCGGCAAGAAGGTCGCGCGAAAAACATTATTATCTCCACCACTAATCATCTCTTCAATAATTTCTTGAGGAAGCATGGCTTGATTAAGCTCATATTCGCCCGGTTTGATTGTCTCATCGTTATAGTTGAGGCGGTAATAAAGCTGAAAAACAATAGCATTGCGAATTAGCCCAGCATTGCTGAGGTTGACTGAGACATCGTTGACACTGGCGCCAGAATCAACCACAAACAAGACTGGCTTACAAGCGGCATTAGTCTTAGCTTCCTCAACTTCACAATCAATATCGGCCACAGCCTGCAGGCCTTGGTTGTAAAACAAGTAAGCACCACCGGCTAGAGCTCCGAGCAAGACCACGATGGCCACGATCGCCCAAATCCAACGGTGAGGCTTATTAGCCTTAACACTGCGACGTTTGACGGCTGCTGCCTTAGTGGAAGATTTTTTGGGACTACCGACGTGCTGCTCGAGAAAATCTTGGAGGATAATTGTAGCCGCCTCTGAGTCAATATCACCTTTTTTATAGCCTTTTTTGCGGCCTTTCAGTCGTTTTTCGGCTTCTACCGAGGTCAAAGATTCATCTTGGAAGCAAATCTTTGCTTCGGGAATGGATTTTTTGAGTCGTTCGGCAAATTGTCGAACATAGCGACTCTGTTCGGTTTCTTCGCCCTGAGCATTGCGGGGCATGCCTAAGACAAAGCTTTTGATGTCCCAGGCACGTGCCAGAGAGGCAATTTTTTGAAATTCGGTACCGTCCACTTCTACGGCGGCATACGGCACGGCAATGCGAACTGTCGAATCGGCTTTTGCCACTCCAATTCTTTTAGTACCAACGTCCAGGGCGATCAACTTCATGCTATTTGTCCTCCATAGTCAGATCAATGGTAATCTTGTTAGCATCGTCTGGCACTGACCAGACCCAGAAGAAGGACGGAACAATCTCTACGGAACTTACTCCGTTAATCGAACGCAGTAAAGATTGTACTTCCCCAGTCTTTTTACCTTTAACCTTTTCGAGGATATCCTCTTCAGTCACGGTTGGACCGGTTTTAACTACGGTCTTTAGTCGGGCGCCCTCTTCGATTTTGGTAAAACGTTCAATATAGGGATCACCGATTGAATAAATCTTCTGATCATCGGCTAGATGCATTTTTGACTTGATATACTCTTCAATTTGTGACTTATCAATAGTATAGACGGAATACTTCTGGGTGACTGTGGCTTTGGGAGTCTGGCCATCTTTGACTTCGCTACCTACGGCAGGATCGGATTTGACCTCTACAGTCTCAGTTTCGTAGCTGGCCTCAATAGCGATCAAATCATCATCTTCTTTAATGTCGCTGAAGAGCATTTCTTTGCCCTCGGTGGAATGAGTAGCGATGAGCTCATCTTTGACTTTATCAACGTTCACCTGAGATACGACTACTACTTCTTCGGTAGTGCCGCCAGATAACGGGCTGCCGTTAGAAACGATAGAGCCGTTTAAGCTTTCCCAAGTTTGCCCAGCTGTGAGATTATATTGAGTGCCCGATCGTTTGGCCTCAATGGGCACGGTGACAGAAAAAGTACAGGATTTCTTCAGACCAGAGGCACCTGTCAGGGTACCATTATCGCAGGTAATCGTCGTACTTTCGCCGTCCCAACTCATTGAATCCGAATCAGTCGCTACATATTCTAGACTATTGGTAGTAAAGACCTCACCTTTGCCTACTTGCAGGGTATAGCCCTCGCCAGTATAGTCATCGGGCTTAAATGTTGTGGTTACTGTGACCTTGCCCGTAGCCTTTTCACCCTTATCCTCGCGACCAGTCGGAGTGAACTCGCCGTCGTATTTGCGTTCGATGGTTTGTTTAGCTGCGTAGAAGACACCGTTTTCGATATTCTCGGCGGCTTTGTCCGTGGTAAAACTGATGTCTTCAGAGAAATTAGAGGCGGAAGTACTCATAGCGACGGTAATTTTGACCGCTGGGGCAAAAACTAGAGCCCAGACACCGAAAACGATTAAGAAAACCGCGGCCACCGCGCCGATAATGATCCATTTACGGTATTTATCAAAAGAAGGCACTTTTTTGTCATTATTAGCCTTTTTCTGAGAATTGGAAGCTTTTTTACCGTCTTTAGAGCCATTTTCTAGGCTTTCTTCGCTGAGGTCCATTACCTCCGCACTTTTCGTCGCGGCGCGCTCAGACGGCCTGCTAGAGGCCTCTGGGGCCATTTTAGAGGCATTTTTGGCGCTCTCCGAGCTTTTTTGTAGATCTTCGCCGTCTTCGTCAATCACTTGCTCATTGTCCATCGCACTAGCCAAGCTTTCTTTCGTAGGTACCACTGGCCGTGATTGGAGAGTTTTTGCTACCGGAATTTGGGCCGCCATTGCCATTTTGAGAATTGCTGGGTCAGCAGTCACAACCACGACAATTTTCTTGCATTCTTTAGCAGCACGAGCCACCAGCTTCATATTCACCGCACTACGAAGTATAGTAGCCTTTTTCGGAGGCACAAGTGCCACTAGCTTTTGCTCAGCCCGCTGGAGCTTAGTCAAGATGTCGGTGATATCATCTTCCGGCTCCAAATAAATAACTTCCTTACTCATATGCATTAAATATAGCACATTTTTATAAGCTTGTGTTAAAATAAACGTAATGAGTTTGTTCAAAAGAAAGAAAAATCAGCTAGCAGTAGCTGGTGCACCGGCTGGCGCGATTCCAAATTATTCAGCACTCGCGGAACTAACTTTGAATGCCATCACTGATGGTGTTTTATTGGTTGACGAGAATGGCCTAATTAAGTTTGCTAATCCAGCGGCTGCGGAGATGGTGGGGTACGGTAGACCAAACAATATGCTGGGCCTGAGCTTCGAGACTGTCCTGAAGTTAGAGAATGCCGAGGGCATGCTCGTACCGCCCGAACAGACAAAACTCACTCAATTCTTTGTAGCTAACCAACCCCTAACTACCCGGGAGTATATTTTAGTCTCCATGCAGGCCGAGCGGCGAGCGGCGATTTCGCTGAGTCTTACTCCTACGGGCGGACCTAAGTCCAACAAGATTATTACCTTTCGTGATATTACTAAGGAGCTTGAAGAAGAGGAGAAGCAGAGCGAATTTATTTCGACGGCCAGCCACGAGATGCGTACTCCGGTCGCCTCAATTGAGGGGTATCTCGGTCTGGCTCTTAATCCGCATACTGCCACAATTGATGGCCGCGCTAAGCAATATTTGGAAGCTGCGCACAAGGCCAGTCAACATCTTGGGCATCTATTCAAGGATCTCCTCGATGTCACTCGGTTAGATGATGGCCATGCCAAATTACATCTAGTGCCAGTAGAGATGGTCGCAGTAGTAAAAGATATGGCTGGTAGCCGCGAAAAAGACATGCTGGCCAAACACCTGAAATACAGTTTTGGTTCGGGTGGAGGATTTGGTCATAGTCATTTGCTTGATCAGGTGGTTTATGCAGCGGTGGATTTGGATTTCTTGCGCGAGATTTTAGACAATTTAATTGATAATGCCATCAAGTATACTCCAGAAGGTGGTGAGATCTGGGTAGGGACAAGAGGTGATGGGGACAAAGTCTTGATTAACGTGACTGATACAGGGATCGGAGTGTCTCCTGAGGATGCTGGGCATATTTTTCAAAAGTTTTATCGGGTAGATAACTCTCAGACCCGACAAATTGGCGGTACTGGTCTGGGATTATACCTAGTGAAGCAGCGCGCTGAGGCGATGGGTGGTCGCGTATGGGTAGAGAGTGCTTTTGGTGATGGGTCGACTTTCTTCGTGTCTTTGCCGCGGCTAAGCGCCATTGAATACGAAAAACGACGCATCGCTTATCAAAATGAACAAATCATGCAAGCCTTTGCCGAGACTAATGCAGCCCGAGCTAACGCAGTGGCAGCAGCTGCAGCTCCCCAACCGCAGAATCTAGCCCCGCCGACTGCGATAAATCCAGCGGCTGCACAGGCAGTAACTACTACCCCAGCAACGATCCCTAGCCCCGCACCCAGTAATTCAACAGTTGCTAACCCAGCTATTCAGATGACACCAGTCGAGGCGGCTTCGACCGTTAATGCCAGCACGAATATATCCACAAATCCGGCAACAAATGGTATAGTTAATACAACACCGGAAGTATTACAAGTTCGTAGCACTGCTCCAGTTTCGCCGGCCAGCAGCGGGGTCTCACCACCGGTAGGAGCCACCAACCCTGTTTATCAATCAATTAACCATAATTAATCTATAAAGGAGATACATGAGCAAGATCATGCTAGTCGAAGACGATAATGGGCTTCGGGAGATTTACAGTATTCGTTTGACCGCTGAAGGTTATAATATTGTTTCAGCAGGAGATGGTGAGGAAGCTTTGGCTGTGGCCGTGCGCGAGCGCCCAGATTTGATTATCTCTGACGTAATGATGCCGAAGATCTCCGGTTTTGACATGTTAGATATTTTGCGCTCGACCCCAGAGACAAAAAATATCAAAGTCATTATGATGACGGCTTTGTCGAGTGAAGATCAGCGCACTCGCGGAGAGAACTTGGGTGCCGATCGCTATTTAGTGAAGTCTCAAGTGGGGATTGAAGACGTGGTGAATGTAGTCCATGAAATTTTGGGCGACCGAGCAGCTGACGGGACGATTAATACCGTTACCCCTGCTAATGATCCTGCTGCGGCCCCCAATCCTTTACCCAACATGGCCGAGGTACCACAACCAGCGGTACAACCTGAAGTACCTAATGCTGCGCCACAGCCAGGCCTTGGTAGCCTAGACAACAATCTTCCCCAGATGTAGATCGCAGATGAAAGTCAGATTAAATAAATTTTTAGCAGAGAGCTTAGGAATATCGCGACGCGAGGCCGACAATGCAATTGCGGCTGGTCAAGTTTTGGTGGACGGTGAGGCTGCGGAGCTAGGTGCAAGGTTAGAGGTGCCTGATGGAGATGGTCATACTATTGACAAATTGCCAAAAGTATGCTACAATGGCAGGGTAGTACCTTTTTTGCGGGAATATACTTATTTGGCCCTAAATAAACCGGCAGGTTACGTCTGTTCGCGTAGGCGCCAGGGTGAGTTTCCAACTATTTATGAGCTGTTACCACCAAAGTATCAGGGCCTGAAGACCGTTGGGCGGCTAGATCGTGATACTTCGGGGTTGATTCTTCTCACTAATGATGGGGATTTTGCTTTCCGCATGACCCACCCTAAGTTTGTTAAAACCAAAATCTACGAAGTGGAGTTAGATCGACCTCTGGAGCCGCTCCACCAACAAGAGATTAGCGATTTTGGCATTGAGATTGGTGATGGCATCTCTAGACTGGGCTTAGAAAAGCAGAGTGAAGACCGCAGAAGCTGGCGAGTGTTTATGAGCGAGGGGCGCAACCGGCAAATTCGCCGTACTTTTGGCGCTCTAGGCTATACTGTTGTACGGTTACACCGGACAGATTTTGGCAATTATCAGCTTTCGGGGCTGCCCGAAGGTGAATTTATTGAGGTGAGACGAGTTTAGTATTGACTTTTTAGTATTGTGTGATATAATAGAACTGGATTAGACGAAAAGTCAATCCAGTTTTCGTACATTACAAAAAGGAGGGGCGCCAATGAAGAAATTATGTATATGTATGATATTGATAGCAACCTTATTAACAGGTTGCGGAGCAGAGGCACGCGAGGCATGGTCCTATGAGCTGAGCGAGGCAGCAGACGATTTGTTAGAAGTGACTATGGCTAAGTCTAAGAATGACGAATCGAACCTGATCTTGCTGAAAAGTGGCTGGTTCGACAATGCAAAACGAACCGAAATTTTCCTCATGAACTCTCGAACCGGTAAATCTCATGTTTTAGCAGAGTTTACCTGCCCGCCGGGACAATCCATTATCACTATGACAGGTGTTTATGGTAATCTGCGCGATCTATTTACACCCGATTGGACGAAGATGGCAGCAACGGCCTACGTCGACGGTCTGGCTCATGCCGGCTGGATTGACCAAGACGGTAACTTCACGGACGTAACGGAGGCTTTGGGCCTCGAGAGTCGTCGTGATGATTCTGGTTATACCGATTACAGTGCGGTAGGTTTTGATCACCAGCTGTTTTATTATCGTCAGAGGTCTACTGTCGGCTCAGCAACAGATTGGGACTGGAAATTTTATGCGGTCAATATCCATGAGTTGCAGCCGGAGTCAGTTATCGCGGTAGACGCGAAGGACCCCTATGTCTATTTCTGGGAGAATGCCTATCAAGGTACCCAGAGCTGGAGTCAGACGGTCCAAGATCAGATGCGGCCGAGCGCAGTAATTAATCAGCGCTATATTTTATCTGATTATGATGATGATGGGCTCTTAACCGGCGGTCAGAGGAACTTCGTCATTACGACACCCGAATATGCTATTCCGGTGTTTGAGGACGAAACTGTGGCTACTTGGAGTCCGGTGCTTTCGCCTGATGGCCGAAGCATTGGCTACCTTAGTCGCTCAGATGCAGAAGAAACTACCTCCATCTGCACGATGTCGCTTAAAAATGGCGAAGTGAAGACTTTGAATACTGGCGAGCTGCTCTCTACGAGCTACGATGAAGCTGGCGAGCAAGTCACCTATACCATTTTAGGTTGGCATTAGAGGTTGGCACCCTGCGGGGTGCCTTTTTTCTAAAAGAAAATGCTTATTTTATGAATTTTGTGTTATAATGAGAGTGTCTAACTTGCATCGTGACCAGTTTTTGGTAGTAATTTATACCATTCAGCCTATCATGACGTTTTATTGGTTTAGAGTGCATTCAGCGGCACCGCATAAGTAATTCACTTTAGCTATAAAATGTTAGAGATAGGTTACGAATGGAAGTTAGACACCTTGCGGTGTCGCTTTTTGTATGGCGGGTTCCTTCCTGGTTTGGCAAGACCTTATAATATCCAAACTAGTTTTGCTGTATGATTATGTGACACCCGAGGTGGCCATAATAATAACTCTAAGGAATGTGCTCCACCTCGGGTGGCACATTGGAGGTAAATATATGAATATAAAATCAGCAAGCATGAGTAAAGCCATAGGTATCGGCAGCATGATGGCTTTGGGTGCCATAGGCTTATTTTGTCTTAATCCTATGGCACGGAGCTTAGCAAGTGCGGCCGAAACAAATCAAGTGCTCGCCCCTACTACGGTGACGGTCACCCCTATGATTGCAATCAGCCTAAGTCAAGACCGATTTGAGATGGAAGTGGTGCCAAGGTCTGAGGGGGCGACCGCTGTGCAGGCTGCCCAGCTCACAGTGAATACCAATAATACCAGTGGCTACAAAATTTACATGCATACTGCAGATGGTTCGGGTAATTTAAAAAATGTGAACCAGACAGCCAATATTACTCCTACTGCCGACAATACTAGGCTGAGTGATTTTGCCGAAAATACTTGGGGCTACTATTTTGGCCAGGCCGTCGTCTCGGATAATTCGACTTATCACCCCGTAGGTGCTAGTGCTGGCACGGTCATTAAACAAGCCAATCAAGCCTCGACAGCGGCCGAAGTTTATCATCTTGCCATCGCGACTAAGATAGGCACTACTCTGCCGGCTGGTACTTACGGTAATGTCCTAGTGATTTCCGCTATCACTAATCCCGTAGAGATTACGAGTATGGATCAGATCTTCTTCATGCAGGATATTACTCCCGAGCTTTGTGCCAATGCTACCATGGAGCAACAACGACAATTAACCGATACCCGCGATGGCAAGTCCTACTGGGTAGCAAAACTCAAAGATGGTAACTGTTGGATGACGCAGAATTTAGCACTGGATATTCCTGCAGATGGGCTCAGATCGTCTGACACGGACATCACTGAAGATTGGAATAGCGATGCTAAGTATCCTCCTATTGCTACAACTGACGTCATCATCAACGTCGATGGTAGTGGCACGCAAGCCGCTACTCAAGCCTTATCTTGGAATCTAGGAAAATGGGTCACTGCAATTCCTTTTTATAATAAATCTTGCCCCGTAACTAAGGATATTTCTACTTGCGAAAACTTCGGATACGTCAACGTAGCTGATTCGGAGTGGCGCGGCGATTATAGTGCCGGCATGGGTGATTTTACCTTGCCAGATGGAGCTAACTTTAATGGCTACATAGCTGCAAATCAATTGTCAAAGACCTACGATGCGCACTATTTAGTTGGCAACTATTATAATTATGCAGCAGCAACGGCTGGCACAATGGTTGCGCCTGGAGTAGCTACAGGTAGTATTTGTCCCAAAGGTTGGAGGCTACCTTATCAAAGAGGCAATGATGTTAACAAGGAAGGTGTAGCATATTCTCTACTCTTGCATTATGGTGTAGAAGATAAAGTGACCAGTACCGGAAGCGAAGCCAATCAAAGTTTTTGGACAGATGGAGTACAATATAGTGCTTATAAGGCGCCGCTATATATTTTCCCAGGCGGAATGATAGCGGCACAGATTTATGACGAAATCCTAGAAGACGGCCAATACCGACGTATCTTTTCTGGCAACTTAGGATTATACTGGTCGACCTACGCAAAAACAATATTAGAAACCATCACTTTTGGTATTTCTCAAAATGGACCAATGGTACCGGCCTCAGCCAATCCAACTTTTAATGGCAATCACGTGCGCTGCTTAGTCTCCCCCACACAACCGTAGTAGCCGACAAAATGAGTCAAGGTTTTGCCTTGACTCATTTTACTTAGTACAGCTTAACCTAAGCCCGTGCAAAATGTGCAAAAGCACGGTTGGCTTCGGCCATGCGGTGACAATCTTCTTTCTTCTTGAAAGCTGCGCCAGTCTCGTTATAAGCATCAATAATCTCAGCTTCGAGCCTCTTAGCATAAGGCATGCCACTGCGAGCTCGAGCAGCCTGCACTAACCAAGAAAAGGCAAAATGCTGTTGGCGATGTCCTTCAATTGGGAAAGGAATCTGATAGTTAGCACCACCAACCCGGCGACTTTTAACTTCAAAATCTGGACTAATATTGGCCAGAGCCTTCTCAAAGACTGCAACAGGATCTTCGCTATTTAGCTTCTTTGCAGCTCCTTCTAGAGCGGTATAAACCGCGCGTTCGGCAGCTTGCTTCTTGCCATCAAGCATAGACTTATTGATCAGTCTTTGCACTAGCACAGATTGATACTTGCGATCTGGTAAAACTTTGCGTTGAAGAGATTTAGTAACTTTACGTGGCATAAATTATTCTCCCTTCTTTGCACCGTACTTAGAACGGCCTTGTTTACGACCTTGCACACCTTGCAAGTCCAAAGTGCCGCGGACAATATGATACCTCACACCTGGAAGATCTGGCACACGACCACCGCGCACTAGTACAACTGCGTGCTCCTGGAGGTTATGACCTTCACCGCCGATATAAGCCCAAACTTCCTGACCATTAGTCAAGCGGACACGAGCTACTTTACGTAGAGCTGAGTTTGGTTTCTTTGGTGTTTTAGTGGTAACTTTCAAACAAACACCGCGTTTGAGAGGTGCAGCCTGATCGTACTTTTTAGTCTTAAGTGTATTAACGATTGAGCCAAGCGCCGGAGCCTTAGACTTTTTAGCGGCCTTTTGACGTGGCTTACGAATCAACTGATTGATAGTTGGCACGATAAAATTCCCTATTAAACTTTATATTGTGACCGATCTGTTACAGCAATCACATCTCGGTCTGAAACTCTGGGATAATTATACTCCTATTACTGCTAAAAAGCAAGCATTTTCTCTAGACGTGACGCACTTTCTTGCGCACAGTCTCAATCAGCTTCGTTACCATGTACCGGCCGCGCTTCAAAACCAAATCATGCGCGGGCACATACTTAAATTCCGTCACTCCAAAACCACGTTTGAACTGCGAAACTCCATAGAAACGATGCCAGGTCTGGTCCTCCTCCACGATTCCCCAGAAATTGTAGCGCTTAATTCCGCGTTTTCTGGCATCGCGCATGGCTTCCATATGTAATAGGGGCGCGCCCGAGAGTTTTGTGCCTAGTTCCGAACTCACTCCGTAATGATAAGAAGCCTCGTTGCCATAAAAAATCATGAAGTTCTGCGCTAGAGTCTCGCCCTGATATTTCGCGGTATAGAGTACCGCTTCGTTATGTCCAGCAAAAGCCGTAAATTGCTTAGTGAAAAAATCTTCTGAAAAGGCGATAAAACCCTGACGCGTAGCAGTCTGCAACTGAATTTGATAGAATTCATGAATGTCAGCAGGGTCTGTGCTTTTTTCTACCGTAATTTCATTCTTCTCGGCCTTACGCAAAGCCCGCCTCAGGCGCTGACGCATACCCTTCAAAATTTCCTCTTCGTCTTTCTCCAGGTCCAAAATCCCGGCAAACTCCACCGACAAATACATCGGCGCCTCGACCAAGCCCAACTGGTGCATGAGTTCCATACTTTTAACCGATTTCTCGAGCTGTGGTCGCACCCGCACAAAAGCACAGTGGTGAGCCTGACCTTGCTCGCGCATATCTTCAAAAACCGCCGTGACTAAATCTTTTTGCTCCCAATCTAAAATTGGCCCGCCGGCGATTGCCAAGTGACGTCCGCGTTTGGCCGCTTCCACTACCCCAGCATAAGCCGCCAAAATTGGGGCATCTTCCTCGTCACCATCTAACACCAAACGTCGCACTACGGTATTGCCGCGACTCTGATGAAACTCATAGAAATCCCAGGATTGCAAAAAATTAGCTTCGGGATGACTCGTAACAAAATTATCCCAAACTTTGCGATCTTTTGCGTCAATTATCTTCATATTAGCCTTATCTCCTTTTTTCTTAAATTATAGATGTCGGCGCTTCTTACGTACATTTTCTATGATTTTGTTGATCTGATAACGGAATTTTTGCACTACAATATCTTGAGCTGGAACAAATTCTACAACTTCACCACCAAAACCCTTCTTAAAAATCGTCACTCCAGCATACCGATGTTCTTTTTGCCCTTCCGGGGCGATACCCCAGAGATTAAACTGCTTCAGGCCGAGCTCTTTGAGATCACGTATAGCCCGCCAAAGCAAGGCATAGGCTCCCGGCAGTTTGCGATTCAAATCGGTGGACGCGGCTTCAAAATATTCTGCCTCAATGCCAGAAATCAGGATCAAGCCGTAAGCAATTGGCTGATCATCTTGACTGCGCACGACGTAGAGACGAGCTTGGTCACCAAAAGCTTCGTGCTCAGCCATCAACATTTTGAGGTTAGGTGGGACAAAATGCTGGCGCTGAGCCGTTTCTAGCTGGACCTGATGAAATTCCTCAAAGAGGTTCTTGCTTGAGCCAAAATAGACTTTCAGACCCAACTTATCGGCCCGCCGAACTTCATAGCGGGTCTGGCGGCGCATGTCTGCCATAAGTTGTTCTGTATCCTTAGTCAAATCTAGAATCACCGTATGTTCAGCATGAAGATGCATGGGCGCCTTAGTCATACCAAGATCGCTGAGAATTGCCAGATTCTCCGCATTTGCCCTCAGCTGTGGCCGCAATCGGACAAAAACGCATTTCTCCCGCCTGGCTACAGTGCGGATTTGCTCAAATACGGCCGTGCGGGTAGCTGAGTCTTGCCAATCCATCAACGGTCCTCCGGGAATCTCGAGATAGCGGCCACGTTTAGCATTCTTAATAATCATGAGACACCAACCTTGGTCAAACTGCGCAATGATGACTTTATGACCTACGAGGCTGTTTACCTTACCCCAGGCTGGACTCTGCAAAAAGTTGGCCTCTGGATATTGAGTTTGCACCTTGATCCAATCGGATTCTGAGATGTCTTCAAGTTGACGTTCTTGCCATTGCATAATTTTTCTCCTACTTTTTTGGTTCAATTAAATACGGCTTAATTAATTCTCGCACAGGCTGCAGCCGAGCTTCGCTGTACCAGGTAGGTAAATTAATAATATGCTCGGCCACCCAAATCGTTTGAGGACACTCCTTGGCCGGAAATTCGGCCTCATCGGCATAGCGGGCAGGCGAAACGGGCGCATCATACCAAATTTCTTGGAGATGATAGCCTCGCCGTGCGAGGCTGAGGAGCAGCTCCTCGCGGTCGCGCACATAATAATATTCGCGCAACAGCCCCTTTGGTAAATCTCGGAGCTGCTCCCGCGCCAGTTTCGCCTGCCCGCCAGTCAACCCGATTTCAGTGGCTAATTCGGCATCGGCCGACCGCGCGATCCACCCGAGCTTTAAGAAACCGCCAGTTACAATTTTGCCCAATCCGACATGGCTAGCACCCCGCATCAGCCAGCCCAAAATCGGATACCAGCGATCGCGCCAGCGGTCTCCCCTACTAGGCCGCCGAGTGGGGCGGTCGTCATCTAAGATTTGACCTCGTCGTACGACGACCGCCCCACCACTGATCGTATCTAATGCCTTACCTTTACCAAAAGACAGGGCGACCGCTGCACCCACCGTCCCAACCTCGCGGCCATCGGGGTAAAATCGCCCAGCGCAATGTGCTAAGTCCTCTACAATAATGGATTGATGTTTTTTAGCAATCTTCTCCACTTCCTGCATCTCAAGAGCTCGTCCCAGAGTATTCTGCACGAGTATAATACTTCCATTATAGCACGCTTTTAGTTTTTTGTCAAGACTATTCCAATCATACCCTAACCCTTCTGGATCAATATCAACATACACTGGCACGCAGCCAGCTGCACGCACAGCTCGCACTACCGCAATACAAGTCAGACCGGGTATAATGACCTGAGTACCGGGCTTAGCCACCGCCTTTAAGGCAATCGTGAGCGCCGTCCTACCGGTATGGTAAACCTCAACTTGCTGCTTTGAGACTTGATATTTCCCTGCCAGATCTTCTTTCAGTTGCTCCACTTCTGATGCTCCACCATGTACCCAGAGATGGCGCCAAGCAGCGGCAAAGCTATAATTAGAAGCTTGCCCGAGAAAAATCATTTCTTTCCTTTCTGAGATTTTGAGGACTTTTTGCCTATAGCTCGCATCTTGCGCCGCGCTTTTTCTAGCTTTCCGACCTTGACCACGGAGGCCGAAGTAATCGCGCCCTCAGTAACCTGAGGAACTAAAGTTCCCGCCGGCGCATTACCCATTACAGCATTATTTTCTGACCTAATCACGGCAGGTTTTGCTACTACCGTTGGCCCAGCCTCCATTAAAGCGCGTTGCTTAGCCAGAGGACTGAGAGGCGCCTCGGGGTTCTTGACATCTTTCTTCAAGCTGACTGAAGCCGAGGCTGCTACGGTATCAATGTCCGGCACCACTTCCACCTTCGCTTTCCTCAGTGTTGCTGAAGCAGACATTTGGCCAGCATCAGTCTTTTTGCTAGGAACCACGGTTTCTTTTACCCGGTAACGCACAGCGGCACCCTCTTCGTCCGAGGCTACCAATCCTTCGGTAATTTTTTCGCCCCGATGCAAAACCAACTTCGTTGCTACACTGGGCGCCACGACGTTGGCCGGAGCACTGGCCTTTAGGACTGGTTCAGGAGCCTTCTTTAGGGCAAAAGCTGCTGACACAGCCGCAGTGTCCGCCGCCTTTTTAACTACCTTGTCGGGCGGGTGAAAATAGACTTGGTAAATTGCCTCGGCTAGCTCTTCAGGGTGAAGAATATAGGGAGCATGATTCCAATCTGGAAAAATCTTCAGCTGACTGTCTGGCAAGCGCTCGTGCATCGCTTGAGCCTGCCGCACAGGGGTAACGGTGTCCTGCTCTCCCCACAAAATCGAAGCTGGTACTTGGATCTTGGTAAAATCCAGTCGCTGATCCGAAGCTAACATATTTGACAAAGTCTCTTTCATATTAGCCGGCGCACGATCATAATCTGAGGCGCCTAAAATCTTATGCCAGACTTTCTCAACCCCAGGGATTTTTTTCAGGAATTTCAGTTTTTTGGACACCGTACGCGAAACATCGCGTTTAGTCGACTCTTCGTAAATTCCAGCGGCATCTAGCAGGATCAAGTGACCGAGTTTATCGGGTTTACGGCTACAAAGATTGAGTAAAATTCTCCCACCATTACTGTGCCCTAGTGCTACTGCACCCTGAGGAATCATACTATCAGCCCATTTAACATAGTCGTCAATCGTCCAGACTTTGGTTGATGGACTAGTGAGGCCCGGCACTTGAAGCATATGTACATCAAGACCGCGTTTCTTTAAGATGTTGATGGTCTGAGTCCAAGGTTCAATGGTATAAGTCCAGCCGTGAATAATATATAGTCGGGGTTTCTTCATGATAGACCCCTCTTCTGACGGCGCTTGACGGCGGCTTTTTCGCGCCGTGGTAGTTTAGCTGCATCTTCGGGGTTCGCCAATAGTTGTTCGATAATCCACTCAAGGTATTGGCTACCTTTAAAAATGATAGTCTCTTCTCCTGAGATGTTTTCTTGAATGAACTTCAGAGCCTTCTTCGGATCTAGGGTAGTGCGAGTATCAATCCCTAGCTCTTTAAGGCGCGGTGCAGTAAATTCCTTAGTGCGTTTGCCCACTAAAACTACCATCTCGGGATTAACGGCCGCAATCAAATCGGCTAGCTTACGATGCTCTTCGGCCTCAATGTTGCCCTCATCTACCATGTCACCGATTACTAACCACTTGTGCCCAGTACGCAAATGTTGAGCCATTTCGAGAATTGACTTCATACTAATCAGATGAGCATTATAGCTACTATCGATAATATTAATACCATTGATACCCTTGAAATATGAGCTACGGCCAGGAGCGACCAGTAAATCACGAAAATCGGTGCGCAGCGGGATTTCTAGATAGTGCATCAAATCCACTAACATCATAAGCTGGATAGCAAGCTCCTTGGGCTGGGGGCCGGAGAAATGAAAGGAAGCATTTTCAAAAATAAAGTCTGTGCGAGTAGGGTAAACATTGTAGCGCTGCAAATCTTGGGGCTTAACAGCGATAACTTCGGATTTAAGATCCTTGGTGAAATCGCGCATGGTCGCCGAATTACCATCAATGTAAACCCGTTTGGTAGTATACTGCGGTATGGTGGAAAATTCGTGCGCAATAGCTTCGTCCAGACTGGCAAAATTACCAATCTCGACCTGATGAGCGAAGTTTTGCGCATGAGATAAGCCCACACTAACCCATAATGAAATCTCTGGTTTGAGCCATTTGGCCACATATTCCGCCTCGCGCGGGCGAGCACCATCAATCTCGACGACATAGTATTCTTCTTTGTGGCCGCGATAAGTGATGGCCTTAAAGGGGGCTACCAAAAACAGCCAGAGCCAGCGCCAACGCGAACCTTCCACTCCATGCAGTCCCAACAAATCAAAAGAGATGCCTAGGGGAGAATTCGCAGAGTGGGAATAATGGGCACGATCCCCCATCTCATATTCCAATAAATGGAGCATAGTAGTCTTACCTGCAGAGCCCGTAATTGCAATAATCCGCGGGTGCCAGCGACGCAGAGCAAAATTCGCAAAGAACCGAAAGTAATTAACAGCGACATAATCAAACAGATTATCCAGATGCAGAGATTTCAGTAAAGCAGTCATGCCACCATTATAGCATACTCTAGTTGGACATTCTGACTTCTAGGCCAGCAAGACATTAGTATTTTTAAAGGTATCAGTGTATAATTAGTTATGTTAGGGCAGGCAATAATGGGTAAAAATGTTTTTAAAAACTTAGGAATTGCGGGTGGAATCTTTTTGTTGGCCTGTGGCGCGGTTTTTGGATTTCTACTCTGGCTTGATGACTTCTATACGAATTTGCAAGCGCAGAGGAGGCAGACTCTAGAGTGTATTTATCATAATGTTATGATTGCTAAAGATGTAAACGAGATACGTATTCATGATGAATGGATCAAGGCGGAAATTGCCCGAATAGCGGAAGAAGAGCGCCTGGCGGCAGAGAAAGCTGAGGTGGAGCGGCTAGAAGCGGAACGTATCGCGGCAGAAAAGCGCGCTGCCGAAGAGGCTGCGCGCATTGCCGCCGAGCAAGCAGCCATTGCTCGGCTAGCCACTCTGCAAGAGGCGATAGACTACTGGCTGAGTCATTATCGACATGGGGCAGTAGCGGTCGAAATCTTTGATTTGAAACAAAATACCACAGTGGTAAGCTATAATGCTAATGCTATCTTTAGCGCACGTTCTCTATACAAATTGTTTTATGTTTATGATGCCTATGCGCAAATTGATGCAGGCTTAGACGACCCTAATGCACTATACTGGCAGGATCGTAGTCTGGGATATTGTCTAGATATTATGATCAGCCATTCTGACAATAGATGCGCTGAGGCCATGTTGGAAGATCCAGCGCGCTTGTCTCGAGTGGCGCAGCTCGTTCGCAATCTCGGGCTGAGTAATACGGCGACTAATGGCCTCTCGACTAGCGCACACGACATCGTAACTCTAATGCAACATTATTATCGACATACAGATTGGTCAGCCGCTTCTTGGCAGAAGTTTTTACAATCAGCTTTGAACCAGCCCTATGCCTATCGCAAAGGTCTGCCTAGCGGATTTTCGGCCGCAACGGTTTATAATAAGACTGGTTTTGGCGGGATTGAATATCATGATGCGGCGATTGTGGAGTTTCCTCAGGTTGGAGCAGCTTATATTATTGTAGTAATGACCAATAATACATCTTATACCAATATTGCTCAGTTGGGGAAATTGATTGAACAGGTGGTTTTAATTAATCGGCAATAAACGTTGGGACGATCGTCGTTTAGCACTAGCTGTATATGATAGAATTAAACAGTAAGCATAACCGCTTATGGGACCCAGAGGGACTATTTTGAGTAAAAGGCTCCAGCACCCCGAGGCTCTCTTGTTAATAAAGATCGTGAAGTTATCCTCTGAAAGTTTTAAAGAAAACTATTGAGGCTAGATTTGAATAAGGGTTACGACCTCGTTTCTAATAGTTAACTTCTCTACCTAAGATATGCCTTGTACACTTTTTTGTGCTAGGTGCTTCTCGTCCGTAGCGGGAATGTCAACTTGAACAACGGTGCCTTGCGCGGTTACGGTGAGTCGGGCTGGGGTTGGTCGAGTAGCGCGGTAGCTTATTCTTCTCCTACCTCCGCTAATGCTTACCAACTTTACTTTAATCCCTCAGTTGTCAACCCGTCCAATGGCCCGAACAATCGTTGGAACGGTTTCCCCGTCCGCTGTTTTTGTCGCGGTTCGGTGCCGATCTTTTACACCTTGGCAGCTTCGCCCAAGGGCGAAGTACAATCGAACTTGTAAAGGCAATACAAGTTGAAACACAATCTAACAGAGGTAGAAAATATAATTCTGTCGCTTTACTTCGTCCGTAGCGGGTGGGTGTCTCCAGCTTACGATCCAGCACTTGGCGGTATTGGCAGTGATGCAGCAAACTGGTCAAATTCAGTCACAAGCTATAATAGTAGTAGTACTAAAGCTCAAGCCTACTATCTACGTTTTCGACCTTCAATCGTAAATCCGTCCCATAATTACTATCGCTACGATGGTTTCCCCGTCCGCTGTTTGGTATACTAAGTAGGCGAGTGTAAAAAAGCTGCTTGCAGATTTTTTACCGAGACAACGCGGCTAGACTGTCCTCGAGCCTACGGCTCGAGGACTTTATACTAGTTGTAGTGTTCCTTTAACCCTTTTCTGTAAGAAACTAAAAGAAACTAAGAATGAGCAGTATTACTTTAACTGCTCCACTTACCACAACTTGCGAGTCTCACACAGAAAAGGGTTAAAGGAACGGAATGGATAGTATTATGAGACAGCAGACAAAAAAATAAGCCGATTGGCTTATTTTTTGCTCTTATGACTTATGCTTTGATTGCTCGTGGGGAGAAATCTACGATGCTCGTCAAAAGGGAAAACTCGTGCAAGCACGGTTTTTCGCTTTTACCTTACATCTTGATTTCAGCATCAACACCGGCTGGCAAGGCAAGATTCTGCAGAGAATCAATTGTCTTAGGTGTAGCATTAGAAATATCAATTAAGCGCTTATGTACCTTCATCTCAAAAGCTTCACCGCCAGTCTTATAGACATGTGGCGACTTTACGACTGTAAAGGTACTGCGCTTAGTTGGCAACGGCACTGGTCCGGAAACGGTAGCTCCGGTGCGAATCGCAGTATCGACAATTTGCTTAGCACTTTGGTCAATCACGCGATGATCATAAGCTTTGAGACGGATTCGAATCTTCAAACCCTCGGCCTTTTTAGTTTCAGCCATTTAATTCCTTTCCTGCTCTATAACTTCAGATAGTCTCTAGACGGACTGTCAATGAATTTTTAGAGTCATATTATTGATTATTGATACATCGATTGTACCATACAAGATGAATAAGTCAAGAGACGACCAGCGAAATCCACCCAATATAGGTGGACTAGACATAATTACCCTTATCTTTTCGTCATAGCACAGTTTATTATGAAAGTAAATAGCCACACAGTGATTTTGATATTATGCTAGGTATTGATATGTTAGAATAATTGTTTTTCTGGAAAAAAGCATAATTTACATTGACTTCTTATACAATCTGTGATATAATGGAAGGGTGTTGGACAACTACAAGTATTTTTAGAGATAGGGGGATTTATGTTAACAAGAGCAGAGTTACTATCAAAGATTAAGGACAATGTCGCTGAGAGTATGAATTTAATTTATGCTTCGGTGTCTTGGATGTTTCCGTCTGTGGATGCTGAGGGTAAGGAAGCATTTAGTGAAAGGTTCGGCATAGCTGAACACATGATTAAAAAGCTTTTTGTGCAGCCTTCGGCTAAGAGGAATCCAGTTGCTACTTTGGCAAATTTTTGTGAGATTCTGAGCTTCGACGAAAAAGATGTCGAGCTGGCGGTTCAAAACGCATGTGAGGATTTAGAGACTGATAACCCGCCTCTGGACGAGATTGCTACTACAGCTGTCTTCTTATGGTTCTCAAAAGCTATGCGCGAGAATGGAGACTTTGATCCTGAATTTAAGTTTTTGTGCTATGCCTTATCCGACAGTCAGCGCGGTAATTCTCAGTTAAAAGAAGCTGGTTTGAACAATTTGTACAAAAAGCTCCAAAGTGACGGTAACTTCTTCACGAATTTGGCATGTTTCTGCCGTAAAGTTCTAAATCGTTTCTAGTTGGCAAAACCGCCCCCTCTTCTGAGGGGGATATTTTATTTTTTCTAAACCTCTAGCAAAAGAAGGTCACCCCTAATGAGTGACCTTAAAGAACGATGTCTGATGATTGGTAGACTTACATTTGAGCAGAAAATAGTCGACCTCATCTTGCCAAGCTGGCCGTACATAGAACCGAAAACCATAATATTTGGCTAGCTTGCGTAACTTGTAAACTAGGTAGGGACGACATAAAATTACTGTGCTAATCCGCGTACCTTCAGCAAAGGCCAGTTCTAGGCTCTGCTCTAGTTCTGTGAGGACCTTATAGAACTTATTTTCGTAACATTTGTCTACCTGTCGATAGAGAATCTTTGGAGTTAAACCGCGCAAAAATACCTCATATTTTTGGTCTTGCCAGATGTAGGTATAACGTTTCGTTACTACGATAGACATGCTTGCCTTACACTTCAGCAAATTCGCCAAATCTCCTGGCGAAAACGGCAGATCATCTGCCCCAGGATGACAATGTACCTCAATTAACCCAGGCTGGTCATCACCCTTCGTAGGTCCACAAACCTGCGTTGAACTGTACTGAGTGTATTCCGCCAGCTTGTTTCCCTGCTGATCAAATTCGCCCAGGTACTCTATTTCTTCGAAACGAAGTCCCCGTATGAATTCGAAGATATTATTACCATGACAATTTACTTCTGTACAAGATGGTAGGCGCTCAGGTATTGGCAGAGCTTTAAGTAACCCCGAGACAATCAACTCGTCAATTATGACACGACAATAGGCTCGCAGCACAAAATAAATTACGAGAGATTGAATTAAACTCCAACATCCTTGATGAATATAATCCTTTATTAGATCGTGGCAGCATCTGAACTTCCAGAACAGACATAGGTAGCGGCTAAATCGTCTAGCCACCCATACTGCATAAATCATCCAAATTGTTGTTCTAAGTGTGCGACTTAGCCTAAGTCGTCTGAGCATAATTTCTTGACGATCGTTAGTACATACCCGCATATTCTTTTCCCCCCTTCAAAAATTAAGCCTAAACTTTAAAAAACTTAAAGTCAATTTAAAAACCGCGGTCGGCGATTATGTTTATTGCTTTATCTTTTTATTGTATCATTTTTATCTTTTACAGTCAACTGCATCTGAGACCTCATCTTGTATCTCTATAAACTAGCAAATCAAACCGCCTCTCTACGGGGTGGTTTTTACTTTTTGATTGATGATTATCGGTATGTATTATACAATATAATCATGCTGCGGAATATTAATTATAAGCCCGCAAGCAAATTTAAAGGGGGTGTGTTTATGTCTTTTTCAAAAACCGATCCATCTTTCCATTATCCTGGTTCACAGCAGTGGCAGGATTGGCTTCAGGCTCGCGCTCAGGCCATTGGTAATCAGCTGTCATATCACGTCGATCTTGATGACATTGGTGATAATAGTTATCATTACTACCGTGAGTTATCTGGTAAATGTTTTGTGAGGCGGTTTGTCCAAGCATCACGTCAGATATCTAACCCACAATCACCATTTAAGCCAAATAACATCTATGCTCCCGCGGGAGGCCATTTTACGCGGCACACTGATGTCTGGGCTTTTCCGGACAACATGGATTTGCAGATTATTGAGCGGTGCATTAAACACGATGAGAAACTGTTTGCGAGATGGCAAAAGAAGTTTAACTAAGTGACGAAATCATGAGGTTAAAACGTAACCATGTACATTAACGAACCGGCCTAGCAGCCACAAAAACTCCCCCATTGGGGGAGTTTTTTACACGCAATAGCTTTCTGCTATTATTTGATGATACTGGTCACAACACCAGAACCAACGGTCTTACCACCTTCACGGATAGCGAAGCGGTCGTTGTTGTTCATAGCGATTGGAGCGAGCAACTTCACCTTAAAGGTGACAGTATCGCCAGGCATGACGATTTCCTTGTCGGCTGGAAGCTCGACTTCACCAGTCACATCAGTAGTACGGAAGTAGAACTGTGGCTTATAACCCTTGGAGAATGGAGTGTGGCGGCCGCCTTCCTCTTTCTTCAAGATGTAAACTTGAGCCTCGAACTCAGTGTGTGGAGTAATGCTACCTGGAGCAGCGATCACCTGACCACGTTCAATTTGTTCGCGTTCAATACCGCGGAGCAACAAACCAGCATTATCACCAGCTTGACCTTGGTCGAGAGTCTTATGGAAAGCCTCAATACCAGTAACCACTGACTTCTGAGTATCTTTAAGACCAACGATTTCAACTTCGTCATTAAGTTTAATGACACCCTGTTCGATACGACCAGTAGCAACAGTACCACGACCCTTAATAGAGAAGACGTCTTCAATTGGCATCAAGAATGGCTTATCAAGATCGTGCTCTGGGATATCAAACCATTCGTCCATAGCCTTCACAAGTTCCATGACAGCATCTTCGTTGGCAGCATCGCCTTCGAGAGCCTTTGTAGCAGAACCCTTGATGATTGGAGTATTGTCACCATCATAACCATATTTGTTCAATAGTTCGCGTACGTCCATCTCGACGAGCTCAACTAGATCTGGATCAGCGAGATCCATCTTGTTCAAGAAGACAATGATCTTTGGTACGTTCACCTGGTGAGCCAACAAAACGTGCTCACGAGTCTGTGGTAAAGGACCATCATTAGCTGCAACCACGAGGATTGCACCATCAACCTGAGCAGCACCGGTGATCATGTTCTTAATGTAGTCTGCGTGACCTGGCATATCAACGTGCGCATAATGACGGTTTTCAGATTCATACTCTTGGTGAGAAGTAGCAATCGTGATACCACGAGCTTTCTCTTCTGGAGCATTATCAATTTGATCATAAGCGACGGCTTTGTTTACTTCAGTTGGAAGTTTCTTGGCGAGTACGTTAGTAATCGCAGCAGTAAGAGTAGTCTTACCGTGATCAACGTGGCCCATCGTACCAACGTTAATGTGTGGTTTGGAACGGTCAAATTCTGCCATTCTTTCTCCTTTTATCCTATTATTCTACGTCGGAGCACTAATATCAACCAGCTCCAACTCTACCCTTATATAATAACTAATTCGACTCAAATTGTAAAGAGGTTTATGGAAAAAATTATCGTCTTTTGCCCAGCTTAAGTAAGTCGAAACCCAAGGTGGCTAGCATCGCCAGACCCACCGCTATCATAAGCTGCACAATACTGAGGGGAGCGGACCCAATCAGTTGACCTAGAAATGGAACATAAGTAAATAATAGGAGAATTACCACAATCGCACTATTAATCAGTACGATCACCTTGTCGCGCAGATCACGCAGAAAATTTTTAACCGCATAGTCATTTGACTGCATGACATAAACCACAAATATATTAGAAAAAACCAAAGTTGAAAAGGCAAAAGTCGAAGCGAAGGCTTGAGGCTCACCGGTTTTAACTAAGTAATAATAGCTAGCGAAGGCCACCGCAAAGAGCACAGTGCCCTGCAGGATACATTTCACTACCATAGAACGGTTGATTAGAGATTCATTAAGTCTGCGTGGGGGGTGTTGCATAATATCACGATCTGGGTCAAGTCGTTGAAAAATAATCGAAGAAGTAGGATCAATAATCAACTCAAGCAAGACAATATGAATTGGTAGTAACCAAATTGGCAGGCCGATCAGTGGTACGAGTAGTGAGGCCAGAATGATCGGGATATGGATCACTAGAATATAAGAAATCGCTTTTTTAATATTCTCATAAATTGTGCGGCCATTTTTAATCGCCTGAATAATCGTGTTAAAATTATCGTCCATCAAAATTAGATCGGAAGCCTCCTTGGCCACATTAGTGCCCCGCAAGCCCATGGCAATCCCGATAGCCGCTTTCTTGAGGGCGGGAGCATCATTAACTCCATCGCCGGTCATAGCTACGACCTCATGGTTACTCTGGAGAGCCTCAACAATCCGCATTTTATGATTGGGGTAGACCCGGGCGAAAATATTAGTCTCTCGGACTCGCTCCTTCAGCTCCTCATCGCTCATTGACTCCAGCTCTTCGCCCGTGATAACGGTAGAACTATGATTCAAGCCAATTTGTTTAGCAATGCCTGTGGCAGTTTCACCATTATCACCAGTAATCATAATTACTCTAACCCCAGCGCTATGGCAAGCCTCGATAGAAGCCTGTACACCCTCGCGCGGAGGATCTACCAGGGCAATCAGGCCAACAAAGGTTAAGCGGTTATCTTTAAGCTGTTCAGGAATTTTGGTAACATGGTCACGTTTCGCTACGGCTAGAACCCGATAACCTTGCCGCGCGAAATCATGAGCATGTTTCACGATCGCATGTTTTGCGCTAGCGCTAAGGTCACAAAGTGACATAACGGTCTCGTGGGCACCCTTAACACAGAGTACTTGCTGATTATCTAGCTCCCAGATTTGCCCCATCATCTTATCTTCGTTATTAAAGATATACTCATGAATTAATTCGTGATCGTAAACCGCCTTAGTTACCCCTTCATTAAAAGCATATTCTTGAATAGCAATCTCCATGGGATCATACGGCTCAGTATGGCAAGCCAAGGCAGAAATCCGAGCCAGATCCCCATCTTCAGAAAAAGTCTCCCGGACTGTCATTTTATTCTCCGTCAAAGTGCCGGTCTTGTCAGTACAGAGCACGGTAATCGCCCCTAGGGTTTCTACGGCCTTCATATTACGGACCAAGGCATTTTGTTTAGCCAAGCGCCAGGCGCCCATAGCAAGAAAGACCGTGAGCACAACTGGTATTTCTTCTGGTATCGTAGCCATAGCCATAGTAATGCCGGGCAGGATTGATTCAACAATGCGTTCGTTCAGCGGCAAGCCGTGATTATAGACAAAATTCACCACCACGACAATCACGCAAAAAGTCAAACTGATAATTGTACAGGCAACAATCAGTTTACGAATCTGTACTTCAAGTGGGGTCTTTTCTTTTTGAATTGAACCGAGAGATTTTCCAATTTTACCATATTCGGTATTAGGACCGACGGCAACGATTTCAATAGTCGCCGATCCGCTCGTGACATCGCAGCCCGCATAACACATATCGAGACGAAAATGTTCGTTAGATGCCGCATCAGCTTTTTTATAAACCACCGCTGATTCACCAGTGAGCGCCGATTCGTTCACCCCGAGCCCCTGCGATTCAAGAATGCGGCCATCAGCCGGGATCTTATCACCTTCGTCCAGCAAAACAATGTCGCCCACGACTACATCATTACTGCTGATGACTTGTTTTTGACCATTTCTAATAACTTCAACATTGAGGGCCGAAAGGGTATCAAGTGCTTCGAGAGCTTTGTCAGTTTTGCGCTCCTGAAAGAACTCAATTCCACTGACGAATAATACCATCGCCAGCATAATAAAACCGTCACTAACTTCGCCAATCAAGAAATAAATACTTGCAGTAATCAAGAGAAGTATCAACATCGGCTCCGAAAAAATATGGAAAATTTTGCTAATTAGGCCCGGCTTAGCCTGTTTGCCGATTTCGTTTGCGCCATTTATTTGACGAGACCTGGCGATTTCGGTATCACTCAGACCACGATAAGTTTTTTGTTCCTCCATGAAATAGTATTATACTACTTATTGAAATTAGCTCAAGTACGATAAAAAGAGGAGCCTCGGAAAAAACCGGGACTCCAATTTCAGAAATCTTATCACTATAATATGCTGTCTTCACAGCCTTCGCAACAGAAATCGGCGATCGCCTGGGTGTAAATTTCCTCTGAATCAAAGAATTGCAAGTTAGCCAGCCGCCTACGAGTCTGTTCTGAAAGATCCGAGACATCATGGTTTGAGAATTCTCCGTGTTGCAGCATGTCGCGCCAACCCTCGCTCAAAGCTGTGCCGAGTTCCGTACAGCCTAAGATTAATCCATCTACTTCTTCCTTGGTACAGATTCCGTAAGCGATTTCAAATAATGCCCGTCGCGTCGCAGTGTTAAAATTCCCTTTACAATATTCATTGAAAATCAGAGTATTTAGCCGATCCTGATCAGCTACTGACGGCACCATAACGGCTACGTCTTTATTCGTAACACAGTCCTTAATGAAATTTCCCTGCATGGTGGCTTTTGTGCCCAGCAAGGCAACCTTCTTTGCTCCGGATCTCGCGATTTCGTTCGCTACGGCCAAACCAATATGAATCAGCGGTACATTATCTAAGGCCTGTTCGACCAACTGTGGCGCCAACCGATGTAGTGTGTTGGAGGCAATTGCCACCGCGTCAACCCGTGCTGCATGAAAGACCTGTACAGTTGCGCGCATAATCTGGAAAATTTCGTCCCATTGATTCTGTCGCATCAAAGCATCAATCTGGCCAAAATCTAAACTAGCCAACCAGATCGGTGCCGAGGTGAGACCGCCAAAATGCTGATTAACTAGGCGGTTCACACCATCATAAAGTGGTGTGGTGGAAGAATAGCTGGTTCCGCCAATTATACCGACCGTATAAGGTTTGGGTAAATTTGTATTAGGGTAGTTCATAATATCCCTCCTAGCAAGTATTTACCAATCGATTATAGTGATAGTTGTCAAGTTGCTATACCTATTGGCATTGTGTCAAATTATAGGTATGATCTGTGATTTTGTCAATATCTATGACGATTTTTTACCTTTTTTGCCGGCTTTATGCCCTTCAATTTCCTCAATTTGATCGCGCAACAGCGCAGCTTTCTCGAAATCAAGATTAGCAGCTGCTAGTTGCATCTGTGATTTCAGTTCCTTCACTAAACTCGGCAGCTCTTCGTCCGGAATGCGCTTGAGGTCCAGACTATCAGCTTCCGCCTTTTCTGGTATGATGGCTCGTAGCCCTGCCGAAATCTCTTTCTTGACCGAATGCGGAGTGATATTATGCTCAATGTTATATTGTTTTTGAATCTCGCGACGACGATTCGTTTCGCTAATCGCCTTCTCCATGCTCTCGGTAATATGGTCACCATACATAATCACATGTCCATCAACGTGTCGTGCCGCCCGCCCAATCGTCTGAATCAGGGCACTCTCGCTGCGCAAAAAGCCCTCTTTATCCGCATCAAGAATTGCCACTAGCGAGACCTCAGGCAAATCTAGCCCCTCACGTAACAGGTTAATCCCTACCAGTACATCGTATACTCCTGTCCTAAGATCGCGCAAAATATCACCGCGTTCCAAAGTGTCAATATCGGAGTGAATATAAGCTACTTTTACATCGCGGTCTTTCAGATAATCCGTCAAATCCTCGGCCATGCGCTTGGTCAAAGTAGTCACCAAAGTCCTCTGGCCCTTAGCAATCCGGTGGTTGATTTCCTCCATCAGATCTTCGATTTGCCCCTCAGAACCTCGCACCTCAATCTCCGGATCCAGCAGACCAGTCGGACGAATCACTTGTTCGGCAGGCTTCGGCGAATTCTCTAGCTCATACGGGCCAGGTGTGGCTGAGACATAGACCGCTTGATTAACATGTTGCTGAAACTCCGGAAAAGTCAAAGGCCGGTTATCCAAAGCGCTAGGCAAGCGGAAACCATATTCAACCAAAGTCATTTTACGAGCATGATCGCCATTATACATACCCCGCACCTGAGGCAAAGTCATATGGCTTTCATCAACCAAGAGCAAGAAATCTTTCGGAAAGAAATCAATTAACGTAGCCGGGGGTTGCCCTGCTTTGCGACCGTCAAGATGACGCGAATAATTCTCGATGCCCTTCACGAAGCCGGTCTCGCGTAGCATCTCAAGATCGTATTTAGTACGTTGACTTAATCTTTGCGCCTCAAGATATTTCTCGTGCTTCTCAAAATATTTTAGGCGCTCGGCAAATTCTACCTCGATACCAGCAATAGCTCGCTCCAGCTGATCCTTTGGTGTGGCATAATGGGTGTTCGGGAAGATATGAATGCGCTCGGGTTTCTCACGAGTTTCCATGGTCAGAGGATCGATAATTTTGACATTTTCTAGAGTATCAAAGCCAAATTCGAAGCGATAAGCCCATTCCCCACTCGCCGGGAAAAGGTCAATCGTATCGCCCATCACTCGAAAGTTCCCGCGTTCAAAAGCTAGATCGTTGCGGTGATATTGCATTGCCACCAAGTAAATCAAGAAATTTTGTTGGTTCAAGGAATTATTAGCCTGAGTCAGCGAATTCACTAGCTGCTTAGGCGAGAAGATACCATTGCTGTCCTCTTGTTCGACATCGCCCCACCAATTGCTCGAACCAGCAATGCGCCACTGCCCATCAGCTTTAATCAGAGGCAGCGACATCTCCGTATAATGATCCGGTGAACCAATACCGTAAATACATGAAACTGAAGCTACCACAATCGTGTCGGGTCGAGTCAGCAGTGCCACCGTAGCAGCATGGCGCAGACGGTCAATCTCATCATTGATCGCCGAATCCTTCTCGATATACGTATCAGTACTGGCAATATAAGCTTCAGGCTGGTAATAATCGAAATAGCTCACAAAATAATGTACTTCGTTTTTTGGAAAAAACTCACGAAACTCAGAATAAAGCTGCGCGGCCAAAGTCTTGTTGTGTGCGAGGATTAGAGTGGGCTTTTGGACATTCTGAATCAAATTAGCCATGGTAAAAGTCTTGCCGGAGCCGGTCACACCGAGCAAAGTCTGCTCGCGCACCCCCGCCTTCAACCCGTCTGTCAGTTGCTTAATAGCAAACGGCTGATCGCCAGTTGGCTGATATTTAGAAACCAATTCAAATTTAGGCATATATATTATATTATACCACGAACTCAGTTCATAATTAGCAAGGGTCCTACTTTTTGTCAATAAGCTGAAGGAACTCCGCCTCATTGATACTTGGAATCCCGAGTTTCGCCGCTTTTTCAGTCTTACTTTTACCAGGTTTAGCACCAGTCACGAGAGCCGTCGTACTCTTGGTAACACTACTGGTGACCGTAGCTCCCAGTGCGCGTAATCTATCCTCGGCGGTTTCACGGTCCATACTTTCCAGAGTACCAGTGACAAGATAACTTTGCCCGGCCAGGGGTAGCTTACTGCGGTCTTCGTACACTGGCTCTACCCCCAGCTCCTTAAGCTCTGCAAGAAGTTTTAGATTATCTTCGTCAGCAAACCAAGCTAAAATTGATTCAGCCACAATCTGCCCAACATCTGGCAGCTTCAGCAGATCCTCTTCGGTAGCTTGAGCCAGATTCTCAATATTCTCGAAGTGATCAGCCAGAGTCGTAGCGGTCTGCCCCCCCACGTGCCGAATGCCTAGTGCTGTAATAAACTTATTTAGTGGCGGGTGCTTACTATCTTGAATTGAACGGATCAGATTACGGGCCGACAAACGGGCAAATCTTCCCAACTGTGCAACATGCTCGGGCTTGAGGCGATACAAATCAGCGATGCTGTGAACTAGATTAGCATCAACTAGAGCCGCCACATTCTTCTCGCCTAGACCATCAACATTCAACGCAGACTTAGAGGCATAATATTCAAGAGATCGTTTCAGAATCAAATCTGAACTTTCCCCCTTAACTCGATAGACCGCTTCGCCTTCCGGTCGCTCAAACTCTAATTCCGGGTACTGTTCTTTTAGGGCTGCCTGATAATCATAGGCCTTCGTATCTTTGGGGCGCAGAGTAATTAGAACTTCTTTGATTTGCGGGATAATGTCGCCTGCCTTGTAGATGATTACCGTGTCGCCGATCCGTACATCGAGGCGCTTGATTTCGTCGGCATTATGCAGACTAGCATGCCGCACCGTACTACCCGCTACTACTACCGGATCCAGAATTGCGACCGGGGTAGCAGCGCCCGTGCGCCCGATACTAATCACAATGTCCCGTACTCTAGTAGTACTCTCTTCGGCCGGGAATTTAAAAGCTACTGCTCCGCGTGGAGTCTTACCTACGATGCCAAGATCCTGATAAATCTCGCGATCATTAATCTTAATTACCATGCCATCAGTATTAAAAGGCAAAGTTTTGCGATATTCTTCGAGGCGCTTGATTTCCTGCCAGACTGCGTTAAGGCTCTGAAAAACTTTATCCTCATTGCTAGTGCGAAACCCGAGCTCCCGCAGCTTAGCATAGGCAGCGGCATGAGTGGGTAAATTCGGTCTCACCAGATCGTAAGCTATGAATTTTAGCCGGCGCTTCGCTGCCACCCGCGGATCTAGCTGGCGAATGCTCCCTGCCGCGAGGTTACGGGGATTAGCAAAAGGTTTCTCGCCTTTTTTGCGCTGAGCGGCATTTAGCTCTTCAAAATCACGTTTAAAAATTACGATTTCACCTCGCACCTCGACATGGCCCAGCTCATCAATGCGTAGGGGGACATTCTCAATCGTGCGAACATTCATAGTTACGTCTTCACCCACTAGGCCGTCGCCTCGTGTGACGGCCTGCACGAAAATCCCATCTTCGTAGTGCAGGGCACAGGCTAGTCCGTCCATCTTAATATCGGTGAAGAATTCCTTGATATGTTTAGCGCCATGGTACTTTTCTGCTACAATCTTCTCATTCAGCTGTAGCCAATCGCGGATTTCTTCCTCAGAAAAGACATCAGTTAACGAAATCATGCGCTGCTCATGTGTGACTTTAGTAAACTTGTCCAGAGGCCGACCCGCAACCCGCTGCGTGGGTGAATCTGGAGTAATTAAATCAGGATACTTTTTTTCTAGTTCAGAAAGTTCATGTTTAAGCGAATCTGCCGCCGCCTCTGACATAATTGATTCGTCCAAAACGTGATAATGATAGCGGTAATCATTAATTAACTTTCGTAAATCCGCAATGCGCTCTTCGGCAGCTTTTTTATCCATTTTTCCTCCACAGTTGTATTTATTATAGCAGAGATTTTAATATAGAAAAGTTGCACTATCTATCTACCAGGCAAAGACCTTCGACTACCTTTCTCGATTGTCTAGCAACCAACGGTAATATAAATATATATAAGTTGCTAAATAAATAAAGACGAAGCAGGTCACAATAAGCAAGCAGAACGGCACAATTGGCCAGCTGGCGATCGCTGTCCAAATGCTCTTCAGCCAAAGATCTAGCATAATAATCGGTAACATCACAATAATGTATACCAGCACAACCACGAGCAGAAGATAGAATAAACGTAGAATAAACTTCATACGTCGTCCCTGCATCATATCAGCCGCCGCAAACAAGGCTGTCAGCGGATAGATACCTGGAGCCGTCACTGCGACTAGGCCCATTATTGAGCTCGAGACGAGATAACCGCTAATTAAAGCCATGGTCGCAGCAAATAAAAAGTAGACTAAGGCATAAAATGGTGTATCTAAGAAATTTGTGGCAACGGCTGCCGAATAGGTAATAATTACGAGCATTATGGGGATAATTTGTACGAAAATAATCATGAAGACTAACAAAGTCGACAGCAGTGGCCCGAGAGCATTATATAAACCGTCTCGTAATTTTGGCTTTTCGCCAGCAAAGAAGTGTCTGAGTAGAAAAATCGTTACCAGCCACATAATAAGAAAGAGGCCGATAGTGAAGGTCACTTGAGTGTCGTCCATGCCGGTATTTAGCCCACCGGTCATGACGGTTGAGATTAAAATCAGACCAGACTTTGCGAAATTCCCTAACCGACCCCCCGAGATTTCTTCACTAGTTTGGTCAATTTCAGTTTGGAATTGCTGATAAAACTCCTCGTTCATGAGCCCCACGAAAAAGATGTACAAGAAAACCATCAAGGCGATAAAAGGCAAAAACGTGCGCCAGTATTTAAAAATCGTCTTAAAAGTAATCATAGCATGGCTGAGCAGACCCGGGGTGACGGTTTCGCGGCGGTAATCTTCGCGATACGAGCGCCGAAAGGATTTATGCAAATGTAGATGCTGAGCCCGAAAAGTCTTAATCTTGCTACGCAAGGTGCGCAGATTCCCGCTTTTTACCCGTGCTCGCTTGGTTGGCTTTGCATTACTATTGTCCTTTGAGATTCCGGATCGCTTTGAATTCTTAGCATGCCTTGAAGCCTTGACTTCCTTTGAACCAGTTATGCTTTTACCTGATTTTGTCGGCTTTTTAGAACTTGTTTTTGCCATGTTCTAGCCTTTCAATGCGTTTTTCAATGGGAGGGTGCGTGCTGAATAAATTGTTAATTGCACCCTTGCGGAGCGGATTATTAATAAAAAGTGCTTCGGTGGCAGGATTTTGATGTTTCATCGGCCGTGAATGTGTGTCGAGCTTTTTCAAAGCCGAGATCATGCCTTCGGGATAACGAGTAAGGTGCGCAGCCGAGGCATCAGCTAAGTATTCGCGTTCTCGAGAAACCGCCATTTGTGCAACTGAGGCAATAATCGGTGCCAATAGACTAGTCAAGACAATCACAATCAGACCAATTGGACTGCTATCTTCATCATCATGACTATTGGTGAGCCACATCATACGTACTCCCAAATCAGAGATAAAGCCGACCAGACAAACCAACCCGAAGGTAATCATCGAGACCCGAATATCGTAATTCTTGACATGAGAAAGTTCATGAGCCATCACTGCTGAAAGTTCCTTGTTATCCATAATATCTAATAAGCCGGTAGTAGCAGCGACAATAGCATGATCAGGATCACGGCCGGTAGCGAAGGCATTAGGAGCGGCATCATTAATGATATAGACTTTAGGCATAGGTAAACCCGCGGTAATAGAGAGATTCTCTACTGTATTGTAGAGACGAGGATTATCACGTTTGGTAATTTGTTTCGCGCCCGTCATAGCTACCGCTAGTGAGCTCGCCAAATAATACTGCACAATTGCATAAATCGCCGCTATACCAAAGACCCAGGCTATCACCCACCAATCGTTAAAGAAATAAGCAAAAGCCGCCCCAATTGCTCCGATAAAGGCAACGAAGGCGATCATGATGAAGACGGTGTGACGTTTGTTGGCGGCAATTTGCTTGTACATTTCAGAGTAACCTCATCGGGAAGCTAGGCTAATCGTAGTGACCAACCTAGCATCATTTCGTTAGCTAAATTTTACTTCTGGGGCTTGGTTAATCTTGGCCTGTTCAGCTTCGGGAACTTCATAATATTCACGAGCCTTAAAGTGGCCAACCATGCCGTTGATTAAATTAGATGGGAACATCTTGATTTTGGTATTGAGTTCTTTAACTCCTGCATTGTAAAAACGACGAGCAGCCTGAATCTTGTCTTCTGTGTCGGAGATTTCGGCAGCTAGCTGTTGGAAATTAGTGTTAGCCTTGAGTTCTGGATAAGATTCTGTGACCGCCATCAGGCGCGAAAGAGCGCCAGTGAGGGAGCCATCAGCCTCAGCCTTATCACTCACAGAACGTGCGCCCATCATCTTGGCTCGGGCATCAGAAACAGCTTTAATAGCTTCAGTTTCGTGTTTAGTATAGCCTTTGACGGTCTCTACAAGATTAGGGATCAGATCAGCGCGGCGCTTTAACTGAACATTAATGTCAGACCAAGCTTCTTCAACCCGTTCGTCGGTCTTAACCAGACCGTTATAAGTTCCCCAAATTAAGGCAATGATTAAGACAACCACTACCGCAACAACAATAATTGCAATTAGCATAATATCTCCTAAATTATGTTTTTATTATATATCTGTGAGGGGGTTTTGGCTAGTCTAATTTTGCTTTAGCCTAGCTTAATGCCATCAAATTGGAGTAGATAGGCCAAAAATCCTGACACGAACATTGCTGCCATAAACACAGCCCAAATAATTAGAACACAGAACTGCGAACGGGCGAAATTACGTAAATTATGATTCGATGCGGTCAAAGCGAAAACCGCTATGCAGATCCAACCAACTATTGGAATCATAAATAAAACTTCATAGCCAAAATATCCCCACATCGAGATCGGCTCGTACTCTTCTGGAATTTTTGGTGTTGAATTACTGTTTGCCATATTTTTGTTTCCTTTTAGGTTTATCTATTGATAATTATAATGTTTTTGGCTAAAATTGCAATGTCCGAATACCCGATTTTTCTATTGCATTAAATAATTGGCTGTGCTACAATACGTTATATATGCGAGCTTAGCTCAGTTGTTTAGAGCGCTTCCTTGCCAAGGAAGAGGTCGAGAGTTAGAGTCTCTTAGCTCGCACCACACAATTTTATAAAGAGTAGACTATTGTTGAGTCTATTTTTTGTTAAGGAATAAACTAAATGCCCAAGAATTTTACCTTTCAAAGTCCTACTTACCCACGTGCTCACAGTGGCCTATCTTCTTATCATAGAATACTATCTGATATTTGTCAAGAGGAAAACATCAAAATATCCTGGCTATCAAATAATTGGTTAGCCTTATTGGAGAAAAATGCCCAGCGCCATTTCATCATGGGGTACAAGTTTGATTTGAATTCAGCCATCGCAGCCGGCATCGCAGATGATAAATTTGCCACATTTGATGTTTTAAAAAAGGCTAAAGTCCCGGTGACCTATCATGCCCTGCTTTACGAACCTAACAACCATGCCAGATGTGCGCAAGGTAAAAATACCCTGGAATATGTTCGGGATTTCTTTTGCCAGAATCACGAACATATCGTTATTAAGCCCAATAACGGCACTCGAGGTATGAATGTTCGCGAAATTTCACAAGAAGTGGAAATTGAACCAGCTCTCAAGGCAATTTTTCATCAAAGCTACTCTGCCAGCATGTGTCCATTTTATGAAATTGAGCGCGAATATCGCTTGATCATGCTAGACGGTGAGGAAAAAATTTCCTATTATAAAGAACGTCGTAACGACTGGAGATTTAATTTGGGGCACGGTGCGGCTGCGCATGAAATTACTGATGAGGTATTACATCAAAAACTCTTAAAAATCGCCCAGGCTGCAGTTCAGGCAATTGGACTAAGGTTTTGTAGTGTTGATGTAATTGAAACGACCAATCATGAGCTGTTGGTGCTAGAAGTCAATAGTGGGGTGATGACTAGGAGGTTCCTAAGTCAATACCCCGAGCGGTATCCGGACGTCTACGAGATGTACCGCCAGGCGGTCCAAAAAATGTTTGAGTAATCCCCCAATTCTATGTTAAAATAGTTTCATGGCACTGTGGCGGAGTGGTGACGCAGCGGTCTGCAAAACCGTGTACACCGGTTCAATTCCGGTCGGTGCCTCCATGATTTTGACAAAAATAAAACCACCAGGATTTCCTCGGTGGTTTTTGTATGGGGTGATTTAATATGGTTCTATTGCCCAGTGATATTACTGGGATCTTGCGCTGTGTCAGTAGGAGCCACAGCATTGTTAGGCATCTCATTGACCATCAAAGTAAATGTCTGATCTGCACGCAAACCCGCCATCTGGTCAAACCCTCGGACGTAGAGCTCATAACTGCCGGCCTTGCCTAAGTCATAATACCCATAAATCTCCAGATGGTATGAATCGGGAAGATAAGCACTACCGTCCGCCGAAAACATAGCAATAGACGACCGCAAGGCTTCGGGATCCGATCCAACCGGCAAGGATAGTATGTTGTCCTCAAGAACAGGATCGACCGGCCGAAGTAGGGGCAATATGGTAATCCACGGATTATCCGGGCTGGGGTCCGTCGGGTCCCAGCCGCGATTAGGCTGATCAGGTGCGATTTGGATAGTAGCCGGTTTGCCTAACGGTCCCGGGTTTTCCGCATCATCGTAGACCACAACCTCTGTGCCTATTTTACAATGATCATAAATCCATTTTGAGTCGGCGCAAGACAAGCGCACACATCCTGCTGAAGCTTGTTCGCCCAAGCGGTTGTAGTGTTCCCACTCTAATTGGTTGGACTTTTGACGATAGTATGGCACAGAATGGAACAAACGACTGCCATCGAACCTAACCGCATATTGAGTATAAACCCCTCCGTCCATCTTGCGCCAGCGATACATGTTGGCAATCTTGAAATGACCGGTACGAGTTTTGTTGTTCTTGCCGGTAGAGCAGCTAAAGGCTATGACCGGGATTGTAAATTCCCCGCTTTCGCTTCGCTGATAGACCGTCACACAATTTGCAGCACGATTGACCATAATCAAATAATCCGGTCTCGGATCCTCCGCGTAAACTGTAATGCCGTTAAGCAGGAGGTTAATCATTAAGAAGCATACCAATAAAAACTTTTTCATTTTCTCACCCTCTCTTTCAATGTACTCCCCACACATTCCTTTATTCTATCATTCTAGTCTGGTTTTGTCAATACGTGCAACATTTCTTCTTGATCAACACAAAAGAAAAACCCTCGACCGAAGCCGAGTCTAATTTGCAATTATATAGCATGTGCATGCCATATGCTACCATTGTAGCACACTTTGTTAGGTTTGTCAATGATGGCAACCCTAGTTCCACCTTCAAATCCAACATAACTTCTATAAAAACGAACCTATGCAAAACTCTCTGACTGAGATCCAGCCAGTATACCAGTTAATATTCTGTCTTTTTTCAAAGTTCTACCATTCTCCTACCGATGCCACAATTATAAACCCCAACTGCCCCTAACCTTCGGTCAGGGGATCCGTCCCAAAGGGGATAACGTCCGTAGCGGAAGAATTCACTTAGGTTATGGTTCCCTAGATTATTCTGGTAGTCATGGGTTTAAATGGTCAGGTACTTTAGGCCTATACTCATCTCTTAATTTAACTAAAGCTTACTGGTTTGAGCTTAGTTCTTTATTCATTAGTCCATCTTACGGTCCTGACAACCGTTGGCTCGGTTTCCCCGTCCGCTGTTTAGTATAGCTAGTTAGCGAGTGTAAAAAAGCTGCTTGCAGATTTTTTACCGAGACAACGCGGCTAGACTGTCCTCGAGCCTACGGCTCGAGGACTTTATACTAGTTGTAGTGTTCCTTTAACCCTTTTCTGTAAGAGACTAAAAGAAACTAAGAATGAGCAGTATTACTTTATTGCTCCACTTACCACAACTTACGGGTCTCGCACAGAAAAGGGTTAAAGGAATAGAATGAATAGTATGAGGAAACAGGGGAGGATCAACCCACAACTTCCAGCAATTTGCGATAAGCCCAACTATGCGGCACCAGACGCATTTGCCCCGATTCTGGCGGGTTTTCTACCATTCTTCGCAACTCCGCCACCGGCAGGAACCTCGCCTCCGAGACTTCCGCTTCCTGCAAAGTTAAGTCTACAATCTCCTGAGAAGTTCTAAGCAAATATAAATCATTGAAGGAATTATTAATGAAATCTGGTGCAGGACGAGTTGAGCTTTTCCAACTTCCGAGGTAATCTAACTCGCCCGGTCGTACTACTAGCCCTAGCTCCTCGTACAGCTCTTGAACGGCAGCCATTAAAGAATCCTCACCCGCGACGATATGTCCACCAGCCGAAATATCCCAATAACCTGGCCAACTATCCTTATGATCGGCTCGCCGCTGCAACAAGACTTCATTACGGTCATTAACTACCCAAATATTAACGGCTCGATGCCAATCGCCATCTCGGTGAACTTGGCTACGGGCCTTAACTATGCCAGTTTTTCGTCCATTTTCATCTAGAACATCAAAAAGCTCAGGCCCTTCCGTTATGCGACCTTTTGCCGCTAATTGCCCCCCCCCCATTCTGCATTATCATCGTCCATTTACTCCTCGAAATTTTCACCTTCAAAGGGTGCCCATATTCTCATTATTATGTTAAAAATCATACTCCGCCAACACTTGCCCGTCGCTATCTCGCATCTCGGCATGAGCATCGGCCAAATAATAGCATTTGAAGCCTGGATTGTCCAAAGTGTACCCCGCCTCCTCCGCCCAGTCAAACTCATTAATGATGGCCTGTTTAGCGGCCTGATTTTCACTGTCGTCAATCGCACGACAGTGAATTCGCAGCCAGTACTGGCCATCATAAGCCACAATACAAACATGATTATTCTCGGCTAATTGCTTGGCCACGGCCTTGCGTGCCTTTGTCAGCATGTAAATTTTATTATCAAACTGCACTGGGTCGCCAAAAGGGCGGCAGCTCGGCAAACCTTCTGGGGTTACAGTGGCAACGTAATTAACCTCCAGCTTTTTCAGAAAATTAAACACTTCTTGCATAAACACTCCTTTTTCTTATTATACTATAAGAAGATGACAGCTAGACCAATCGCAATCAATATAATACAACCGACTTTTTGCACGACTGCTTGACGGCTAAGATCTTCTTGAAAATATTTTGGTAATAATTTTACCCCCGCCGCCCCTAGGATAAAAGTAAAGGCGGGTTGTAAACCGTTCATAACATTAGCTAGAGCAAGCGGTAAAACTGTCACTGCGTAATTTGACATCAATACCGCCGCAGAGTTTAATAGCTCGTTCATGAGATTGAGCGGTACATAAATTTTGCCATTTTGACGAATCGCCTGCACGAAACTATGACGATAGCTAGGCCGAAGAATAAAACCGATACCGAAGATTATCATACCTACCTGATACCAAAAGGCGCAACTATCGTAGCTGCTTTGTTCACGAGCAAGATCAAACAGCAAATAGTATGCCGCGAAGCCCAAACACGAGATCAACATAAAGATAAAAGCTTTGCGCTGGTTATCTTTAGTCTTTTGGCGAAAATCGGTCGAAATAATTACCGCAGCGGACAAAATAATGAGCGATCCAAAAATTTGGCGAAAATTCAGTGCTTGATGCAAAAAGATTAAGCCCAGGATATAACTAAATATCGGTATGAGCTGATATAATACGACCACACGAGATGTTTCGTTGCCATCAAGAGCCCGAAAATAAAGATAAGAGGCTACGGCATAACACCCCGCTGATCCTAAAATTAATAGGAAAGCTGGCCAATTTGTGCTGGGGATTTGCCAATTGTGAAATATCAGCCAGATAACTGCCGCCATAGCACCGGCAATTAAGGTTGAGAAGACCATCAAAGTCTTGATACTACTCGCGGCTCGGTCAATCCCATTTACAAGAAAACGATCGGTATGATTAGTGATAGACCATAACAAACTAGCGACGATCGCGAGGACAATGGCGAGGGTCATCTGCCACTCCGCGGCTTTCTCTTGGGTTTCTTCGAGCCATGATCTTCTAAGAAAACTTTGCGAGTGATGAAATTAAAGACCATACTGCAAGCTGTGGTGATGACTTTGCTAATCATTGGGTGCCATTCCACGGAGACCAGAGCCGTCAACAGAGCTTCATCAAAAACTAGAAAAGAAATACAATTAAAAATCGCAAATTCCGTAAAAAGGCGACCGCGAGTCTTCTTAGTAGTGGTATCAAAGACCCATTTAGTATTACCCCAAAAGCCAAAAATCGTCGAAACTATAAAAGCAATCGCGCTAGCTAAGGCGACTTTGACAATTTCTTCGGTAACCGGTAGGATCGCAAGGCCAATGGCATATATACTCCAGTTGATTACAGTTGTGATTACTCCAACAATCACAAATTTAGCTAATTGTTGGAAAAATTTCTCATATTTGCCCAGATGCAAAATTTTGCACCCCCAAGCGACAAATTGATCAATAAAATCCCCCTTTTTACCACCTTTTTTCCCTGCCATAATAGTGATTATAGCATGATTTCCGGGCAAAAAATAGCTAATTTAGCATAAGTATTATAACATTTTCTAGTTTTTAGAACAAAAATCCCTAATTATACTTGTATTTTCTCGCTATCTGTGATATAATTAAGGTAAGAGATATGGAGGGTGTGCCACCGATGAGAAGAGCTAGCAGAGTTTGGGATTATCTGATGAGGAGAAAGCTGCTTTTGCTGGTGCTAATAATGGCGGCTGTGTCGGCCATCTTGACTTGTAGGCAGCTAGTAACATCTTCACCACTGAGCAGAGCCGCCCGACTGGTTGAGGCTAATCCTGAGCCCCAGTACAATAATAGTCTTTATTTGGTGATTTACGGGCAAAACCAGCAGCCCAGCTATTCTTTAAGCTTTGAGGCGGAGTTCGCCAGAGCTAATGTCACGGTAACTAATAATCCCCTAGCAGCCGAAGCTTACGTGCGGATTTTTGATGAGCAGGGGCAACTTCTTGCAGGAGAATACACTACGATGCATGATCAAGCACCTCCGGTAGTACCTCCTGAAGACGATGTCATGCAGGAATCAGCTCCGAGCGACATTACTGAGGTAACTTATCTACTTGCAGAGGAGGATAAATCTTATACTTTGGCGCTCAAGCCCGGATATATCATTGAAGTACGAACGGCAAATGGCAGCTTTTATAGTACTTTGGACCGGCGCGAAGCCAGCAACTTTAGTCCAGCAAAAGCTCAAACCGAAACTTATGTCGTGATGCAGAACGGCCTGCGGCGAGCCAGTTGGAGTGAAGCCGAAGGTGAGAAACAGATGTATAATCTACTACGCGATTACATCGTGGGAATAATTGAGGCCTATCAGTCGACTATTAGCGAGGAAATTCTCAATAATAAAACCCTTGATATCGCGAATAAAACTCGGGTGATGCTAGCTTATTATTTGCTAGAAATCAGTGATCAAGCTCCTTATACTCAGTTCATGGAGCATTTGCGTAGGGGCGGGTTACCCGTGATTCAATACCTCGGGCCCACAGAATATGAGCAAGGTAGTGAAGTTGACCTAGTGAAATATTTGCATGTGACGGATAGTGAAGATGGTGAAATCGCGGCTAGCCGTGTTCGGATTAACGGCGAGATTAATCCTGATAAGGCTGGCAAATATTCCTTGATACTCACAGCTATGGATAACGATGGTAACGAAACACAACTGGAGTTAGAAATCGAAATCCTTAGTCCAGCGCAGCCAGATCCTGACCCAGAGCCGACTCCAGAAGAACCCAAGACCGAAGATCCGATTGTAGTTGCCCCAATTATGCCGGTTCGGCCACCAGCTCTCGAGCCGGGGACTCCGACCAAGACTCCAGTGGGCGGGATTTTTGATCGTCCGCAGCAGGTCGCTACCTCAGAATCAGATAACACAGTGTCAGACACGGACACGGTAGTCCCACAGCCCTCCAATCCGACCAAAGTTACTCCGGAGCTACCAAGCGAGAATTATCAACTTCCAAATACGACGATGCCCACATCGAATCAAAAAACAGTCACGGCCGGAGATTTAGCCTTGATTGGAGGTGGAATTGTGGTGTTTTTCGGATTAATTAAGTTCATTTTTGACCATTACGTGCGCTAGTCTGCTATAATATATAATATGAAAAAGTTCAATACTGCTCCGATTAGTGGTGCGCAGGAGCTGCTACCAGGCCTGCAAACCGAGTTCGACCGTCTGAAAGACGGCATTGCTGAGGTTTATGCCCGACATGGATTCTTAAAGATCGAAACTCCAATTATTGAACGCACTGAGGTATTGCTGGCCAAAGCCGGTGGCGACACAGAGAAACAGATCTATAAAGTAGTCAAAACTGCCGAGCTGGCCGATGATGCCGATCAGGCTCTGCGGTTCGATCATACAGTTCCCTTGGCGCGTTATACCGTCGAGCATATGAATGATTTAGCCTTCCCTTTTAAGGCCACTCAGATTAACCGTAATTATCGCGGGGAGCGAGCACAAAAAGGTCGTTTTCGGGAATTTTACCAGTGCGATGTCGATGTGATTGGCTGGAATAGCTTGCCCGTGGCTTATGATGCCGAGGTAATTGCTACCCTCTGCGATGCGATGAAGATTTTGCCGCTGCCTAGCTTCGTAGTGCGAGTCAGCAATCGCAAACTATTGTCCGGCCTGTTAGCGGAGTTGAATTTAGACCATCAAGCCAGCGAGATTTTTGATATTATTGATCATGCAGAAAAGGTGCCAGCGGAGAAAACTAAATCTGCCCTCACGGATCTAGGGATTGGCAGCGAGAATGTTGTAAAAGTCACAACATTCATGAATTTACACGGTACTGCCGACGAGGTACTACCCGAGCTGCGACGGCTAGGCTTTCAGAATACCATGTTCCAGGCCGGTATTGAGGAATTAGGGGTCGTCTTGTCACTTTTGAACGAGCTCGTTCCTGATGTGGAAATTGTGGCGGATATGTTGATTGTGCGCGGGCTTGATTATTATACGGGCACGGTGTTTGAGACGGTTGCTCCAGATTATCGCGCTATTGGTTCGATTTGCTCAGGAGGACGTTACGAGAACTTAGCTAGTAATTATACCGATCAAACTCTGCCAGGTGTAGGAGGATCAATTGGCCTAACGAGGCTGTTCTGGATTATGCAGGAATATGGGCTGATTAAGCAGACGAACTTGAGGCCGGTGGATATTTGTTTGATACCAATAAGTAATACCGAGGTGCCAGCGACGGCGCGATTAGCAGAGAGCTTGCGCCAGCAGGGCAAAACTGTCGATCTAGTGCTGACCGACAAAAAGATTGGCGATAAGTTGAAGTATGCCGCCAAGGTCGCACAATATGCTGGGGTGATTGGTAGCTCAGAATTAGAGAGCGGTAGTTATCAGCTGAAAAATCTGGAGACTGGCGACGTAGAAAGTTGCAAGTTCTAGGAGTGTTTTGGAAGCTGCTGGCTGACACCGTCCACGATTGGCTAGCACTTGGTTAGCACCAGCCTAGAGTCTACTGAGTGGAAGATTTCTTCTTTAGCCCCGCATCGAGATACATTTTGACATAGTCCCAGCCCCAAGAGCTATCAAATCCTGCCGTGGTAAAGTCGTTGAACTTAAAATACGGCATACCCTCGGCAACTTGCAAAGCCTTTGCCGTATTAGTCTCGAGTTCTTCCTGGGTTTCATGGCCAGAAATACACTGATCAAACTGCTCACCTAGACCAACTTTGTGACCAATTTTTAACCAATAATCGCCCGGTAAGTCCTTAATCGCCGGCGAGGTTTTGCTGTCGCCAATCCCCTTAGAATGATAGTCGTCCCAAAGAGCCTTAAGGGCGGCATGATAATAATCCCAGAATTTATCCTCACGTTTAGCACAATAAACCGCTTCGGCAGCATCACGTGAGTACTGGCTGCCACTGGCGACATATAAATAATCTGTCAAACGTACTTCAAAGAGAATTTTGTGCTCCTCGAGGTAGGCAGTGAATTTATCCCAATTATCCATCACGGCCCGTGAGAAGAAATCACAATACGGGCACATAAGATCGGTATACATCACATAATAATTAGAAGATTCAGCATCTCCCACGGTCATCTCCATATTCCACACTTGGTCGGCGGCCGCTTGCTTAGTAGATGAATTCGCGATGATGACTGCAAACAGTGCCACCACAATCGCGACGATTCCGATAGTCCGAATAGTTTTATTCATATATTTCCTCACTTTCTTGTTTATGCCGGGAGCGGTTCTTCAAAAAACGTTCGCTAACGATCAGGGCATAAGCATCATTGCCTAGCTTCTTTAGAGTCAGGAGCGAAACTATGATGGCGGCCACAGTCAAAATCGCAGAAATAGCACTGGCCAAGGTATAACTACTCGTACTAAAGAGAGTACCGAGGACCGGAGCAAGCAGAGTAGTACCACAAGTAGGACAGCCAGACCCCAGTACTGCCAGCCCAGCGGCGAGACCAGCACTCTGAACATTATCTGAGTTACTAGCCGTGGCGGCAACTTGCTCCTTACGATTATGTCGTTTCTTTTGCCAGACTAAGGCCACCAGGCCAATCAGCAGGCTCTGCAATACCACGATTACGAAGGTCAAAATCCAATCCCAGAAGTTGCGGCCCACTCCAAAGATTGCCAAAAAAGCTTGGCCAATAATCTGCATTTTTCCGGATAAATCGGTAGTCCAGAAAAGGCTTAGGGCAGCCGAGCTTCCAGAGAGCAAATTCATCAGTATCCCAAAAATCACAAAAGTCATGGCAAAAACTATCAAAAAGCGGGTGTTTCTAGTAGCCAAAACCGCTCCTGAAGCTGCTAGCTTCCATTCGTCCAGCCAACGGCTGAGCCCCCTGCGCCAATCTTTTCCTCCACTTGTCATATACCCAGTATAACACAAATCCTCAGACGTGCTGAGGATTATATGCTAAATCAAGAACTGGCCCTCGCTGAGGGTTATAATTTAATTCTATTGTACCACAGATTACGAAAATAGTCAATAGCATTCTGTTCGGTTTTTGGAATTTACCTCTGTTATCTTGCGTAGCGCTAATTTATATTATTATATGAGAAATCTAGAATTTCAATATTGACTATGCTTATAGCCATGATAGAATGGAATTAAGAACTCGGGCAAGTCTGACGTTGAGAGATGCCGGTAGTTCAAAAATAATAATTTTAGCACCGGGTGAAGTTTAATGTGCTATTTAGAGTAAGTTTCGCCGAAGAGATTTGGCGAAACTTTTTTGTTGTTGGCGATAATTCAATGGAGTAACGTGTTTACTTCGTCCGTAGCGGGTATGTTTGCATTAATCATGGTGCACTCAAATATACTGGCAATGTTGGCTACGGATGGTCTCGTTCAAACACATTTTACTCGTCCCCTACTTCAGCTTTCTCTTACTGGTTTGAGTTCTCTGATACAAGAGTGCAGCCCAACAATAATGTTAGCCGAGGGTATGGTCGCCCCGTCCGCTGTTTGGGATACTAGTTAACCGCCAAGTTTTGTGCTATAATGAAACTAAGCCCGAATGGCGGAATTGGTATACGCGTTCGACTTAAAATCGAATGGAGAAATCCATATGGGTTCAAGTCCCATTTCGGGCACCACGACATATTTAATGATGCAGTGAATGCAAATCGTATGGGAAGCTTCGCCGCTTCGCTACAAGTCCCATTTCGGGCACCATTTACAAATGGCACCAATTATGGTGTTATTTTGTTTGCTGTACTCGATTTTAGGCTCTTCGTCCGTAGCGGGAGTATTGATTTGCCTCATGCTTCTTTAAGATATGGCGGTCGACATGCTAGTGATTGGTCAGATACCACAACGGGCAACCTTCAAGCACATTACTTAGTTATTAATGAATCCACTACGACACCTTCTGGCGGACCTTATGGACGTTGGAATGGTTACCCCGTCCGCTGTTTGGTATACTAGTTAGGCTAAACTGCTGGACTTTTCTTAATCTTTAGCCTAAAATAAAAATGTTTATAGGAGGAATTATGAAAAACTCTAAAATTACCCACAAGCTTACACAGGGCATGTATGTCTTAACTACCGTAGGTGGTGGCTGCGTGGTTGATGCGGTGGCGCGTGTTGGTAATAGTGGAGACCAGCCTTTAATTGCAGTTTCGGTGGCAAAAACCAATCATTCCCATCAACTCTTGGCCGAGAATCCAAAATTTGCTTTGTCAGTTTTAGGAGAACAGGTCTCACCCGAGATTATCCAAATTTTCGGTTTTAACTGTTCAAAAGATTGCGATAAAATATCTCAGGTCAAGACTACTAAGGTAGAAGGTGTGCCGGTTCTGGAAGATACTTTGGGATATATGGTGCTAGAAAAAGTTGATACTATTGATACCGGGACACATACTCTGTACATTGGCAAAATGATTGAGGGGGATTTATTAAATGATGGTCAGCCAATGACTTATGCTTATTATCAAGAACATAAAAATGATCTGGTCAAGACCGAGACTGAGGCTGGCGAAACTGCTTGGATCTGTACGGTTTGCGGATACGTCTATTATGGAGATGAAGTGCCCGAAGATTATAAATGTCCGCTTTGTGGCCTAGGCAAGAAATATTTCAAGCGCAAAGAAAAATAGACCCCAGAGCCATCAGGCTCCAGGGTTTTAAATAATTTGGCCGTTAGCCGCAGTATTTAGGGCAGCAGACCATTAACCTTACGAGATACAAACTCCAACTCTTCGCAATAGGATCTGAGATACTTCCTGGTGCTCACCGTGACGGCTTCTGCACACTGAAGGTCTTCCTCTGAGCTGGCTCCCGAGAAGCAGATATAGAGACGCATTAACGGTTCTCCATCAAGATGAACCGTTGTGCAGACTGCACCTTTATGTCTCGAATAGCCATTGTCCTCGCAGAAGAACTTGGTATTATTAGCTTCGGTGTCCTCTTCGTTAGTGATGCCCTTTTTAACCAGACGTGCCAGATAGGCTACCTTCATCATTGCATAGGCAAAACAATTCACCGGCTCAATATGCCCATCTCCGGGGGAGTGCCACTGAATTGTGTGGCTACCGCCAGGGGCGATCGTGCGCGCAAAGACATACTCGTTAATATCAATCGGTTTACCGTCTGCATCATAACGGCTGAGATTACCCAGCCATATATCAGCTTCCCTACAAAGCGGACGCGCCACAATCAATATGCAGCCATTTCCACTCTCCTTAAAGACGGGGACATTGTCCTTGACCAACCGACCCTGATCCACGATCTGGTTAATGACTTCATTAAGGTCAATACTCTTGAAAAATGCTTTCGCATCAATTTTTTTCTCCATTTAATCACCTCCTCTGATATGGAGAAATACTTAAGGTAGTTAATATTTCTACCTTATCTCTTTATTTTATCACACTTTCTTAGAAATGTCAATACTATTTAGGGTAAAGATCGGCACCGAACCGCGACGAAATAGGCGGACGGGGAGACCGTTCCAACGATTGTTCGGGCCGTGCGACGGGCGAGACTCCGACGGATTAAACTCAAACCAGTAAGAGTTAGCCGACGTAGGCGACGAGTAAGCCACCGCTGTACGCGACCAGTCGTAGCCGATGTGGCCCGAGTTCCTCAGCGAACCGTTGTTCAAGTTGACGTTCCCGCTACGGACGAAGTATCTGGAACAAAATCAGCGAGACTGTCAATAGAAAGGTAATGAAGCCGGACTATCAGCAACAGCAAAAAGGTCACAAATAGAATGGTCGTCAGATTTAGAAGTTAATTTTGACACCTTAAACCTTAGATCAAGGTGCATTCTAGCCTCTATAACTCTTTTGGGCTATATGGAGGATAACTTCACGATCTTTATATATGAGAGAACCGCCGGGTACTGGAGCCAGAACCTCAAAATAGTCCCTTTGGGTCCCGGTAGACACATCGTCTACCAGAGTTATTATAACACGACTCTTGAACCTACGAATTGGCGACAAAAAAGAGGTCTCCTACCTCTGTAAAACGGAGCTTGAAGACCTCGTCAAATTCGGAAATGTCCTGAATGGTGGTCCAGAAGGGACACTTCTTGAACCTGCTCATATTGTAGCAAAACTCCTAGTTTCACGCAATTATGGCAGGATTTTCAAACTCCCAACTTTCAATGCAGCTGATGCCCCAGAGTTAAACGATGAGTATGAATACATCTTGTAGATAATCTACCACTTTTTTCTAGAACATAGGGAATAAGGACAGTCAGATAGGGTGAGAGTAGGGATGGCAAGCACGAGCGAAAGCGAGTGCGATGCTCATCCTGGAACTAATACTCCTATCCTCACATACACCTACTGCCTGAGTGAGTAAGACTAGGATAGTGTGCTAGAAAAAAAGTGGAGTGGAAAAACTGGTATGGTAAAACTATGAACAAATGCAGACTAAGATGGAGGAGTAGGAAGGAGTGATTTTTATTAAGCCCAAAACTAATCACCCCACCCTTGCTATGACGAACCCAGAATAGGGTGGTGTGGGTCTTTTCTCCATAGAGGACGACACATTCACCCCTGTCTGGGAGTTTTGCAAGAATGAGGGTTTTGACGAACATTATAGGTTTCTCTGCTGGCAAGTTCACTGCACCGACCTCATAGGACTATAAAAACCAAAAAACGAGACTGCCAGAACGCAGATATAATGGGTTTATGGCACGACCGACAAAATACAACAAAGAGATAGCAGAGGAAGTAGTAGAACTAATCAGACAGGGCTACAACCTTAGGGCGATAGCCCAAGTGGTTGGGGCGAGCGAAGCGAGCCTCAGCCGCTGGAGGGAGCGATACCCTGATTTCAATAGAGCAGTCAACATTGCTACGAAAGAGCAGAGCGAGACGGCTTGCCGTCTCGCAGGTATCAGACCCTACAAACGCAAAGCCTACATTTCCCCTTACTATGACACGAAGCCGTATAAGCCCCAGACGCAACCAGAAGAAAAAGTCAGGCGACAGCCGCAAACATGGCTAGGTTTACCTATCAAACCTCGACCACTGGAGTATGAACCAACCGAACCATACCTCAACCCCAGCACAAAACGCGTAGAGTGGATAGACAAGAGCGGAGTGTTCCATAATTGTCATATGTGGGTCTGGGAAGAAAAACACCGACCTAAACCCTACTCCATAGGGCTACTAGACTGCTTTTTCTGATTACGGTTATTACAAAAATAAACATTGCAGAATAGAGGTCAGGGTGGTATAATAGGAGTGTTCACATTCATTAAGCAACGCAAGAAACTAGCATAATGCCAGTTTCAGGCGAGAAAAGCAGCCATTGTGCTAGCATCTAAGCCTGAAACTTGGGTTGCGAAGAGTGTGAACAGCCTGCCGATGGCTGCTTTTTATATGTCATTGGCGAAAGTAGCAAACTAAAGGGAGAAGAAACCAATGACAAAGCAACCGCTAAGTCTCAGCACCGTGCTTGGCACAGGTGCTTTTTGTGCTGCACTCGTAGCGGCACCACTCGCAACTGGTTTTCTATCTGGCTCAGCATATGCTTTAGCCAGTGAGATGACCAAAAACTGCACCAGCGAAGTGCTAACCAAACTTGGCACAACTCAAGATAAACTTGCCAGCATCAAGGTCAGCAAAAACGACCTCACAGATGCAGTTAACTCAGCAAAGAAACTACCAGACTACAACAAGTATGCTGCTGTTTTCGACGAATACCTAAAACTCGTTTGGAGCGATGAGTATATGGACGCATTACTAGATAGCGACACCGCCGCCAGCACCGCAACGCAAAAAGCAGTCGCAACTAAACTAACAAGTGCTATGTCAGCCGCAGGCTTTACACTCGTCAATGAACCAAGTGCCATTGAAGAGTTTGATGCAGCCAACGATACTGAACACTATGGTCTTCTAAACACGGTCTATAATTTCTGGAAAGAAGCACACCCAGAGTGGAGTAACTACTTTGACATTTACAGTGCTATTGCACCTACTGAGGGCAACATTCACGGTG